>NZ_AP023180.1:1353658-2030487 GCF_013426915.1 Paraburkholderia sp. PGU19 | reverse complement strand
CCGCTCACGACGATAGCGGGCACGTCGCAACTGGCCGCGCCCATCAGCAGCGCGGGCGTGGTCTTGTCGCAGCCGGCGAGCAGCACGACGGCGTCGATGGGATTGCCGCGAATCGATTCCTCGACATCCATGCTCGCGAGATTGCGCGTGAACATGGCAGTGGGCCGCAGGTTCGACTCGCCGTTCGAGAACACCGGGAACTCGACGGGGAAACCACCCACTTCATACACGCCGCGTTTCACGTGTTCGGCGAGCTTGCGGAAATGCGCGTTGCACGGCGTCAGCTCGGACCACGTATTGCAGATGCCGATGATCGGCTTGCCAGCGAATTCGTGATCGGGGATGCCCTGATTCTTCATCCAGCTGCGGTACATGAAGCCGTTCTTGTCGGCGGTGCCGAACCAGGCGGCGGAGCGCAGTTTGCGGGGTTGGTCGGTCATGGTGTCTCGTTCGGTATTGTTCAAATATAGTAAGACTATATGCGCGGCTTGCTTCGATGTCCATTAGGGCTTACAAGCAAACTTTTGAAAAATCTATTGTCGGCGGAATGTCTTAAATAGCGGGTACGTTGTGCGCCGTAATACGTCATGCACGCTGCTGAAGTTGATAAATAGAATGACTTTTGGGTGTTGTGCATGGGGGAAAACACCAATCACAACGGTTCGACTCCACGCATATAGTTTGGCTAATTCGTCGGCGGCATGTTGAAAGGCGAGTCGGCAGCGTGATGAAAATGAGGAGTCTCAAATAGTGGCAATGTCGGGCAAACGCTTCTTCGAATCCCACGTTGTGCGACTCGCTCCGCAGGTCGACTCGATGTCGAATGCCGCGCGCGTCGATTCATACGAACTCGTGCGCGCGTTGAATACGCTTGCGTTACGCTGAGGCCGCTAACAATCCGTTAGTCCCTCGAAGCTCACTATATGAACAACAGACTTTCCATTGGCATCGTCGGCGTTGGCAAGATCGCGCGTGACCAGCATCTTCCCGCTATCGCCGCGCTCGACGGCTTCGAACTCGTCGCGTGTGCGAGCCGCAATGCGCAGGTCGACGGCGTGCGCAACTACAGGACCATCGAAGAGATGCTGGCTAACGAGCCGCAACTCGACGCCGTGTCGTTGTGCGCGACGCCGCAGGTGCGCTTCGATCAGGCGCGCGTCGCGCTCGAAGCCGGCAAGCACGTGATGCTCGAAAAGCCGCCTGGCGCGAGCGTGCATGAAGTGGACGTACTGCGTGCGATGGCGCGCAACGCGGGCCGCACGTTGTTCGCGACATGGCATTCGCGTTACGCGCCTGCTGTCGAAACAGCGCGTGAATGGCTCGCCTCGCGCACGCTGCAGGAAGTGCAGGTGCGCTGGAAGGAAGACGTGCGCCGCTGGCATCCGGGTCAGGCGTGGATCTGGACGCCGGGTGGACTCGGTGTGTTCGATCCCGGCATCAATGCGCTGTCGATCATCACGCACATGCTGCCGCGCGAAGTGATTCTGCGCGAGGCGACGCTCTCGGTACCCGCGAACGTGCAGACGCCGATTGCCGCCGAGCTCGATTTCATCGACGAAGCGGGCGTGCCCGTGCGCGCCGAATTCGACTGGCGTCATGGTCCCGTCGAGCAATGGGAAATCGAAGTGAAGACGACGGACGGCGTGCTGCATCTGAGCGAAGGCGGTAAGAAGCTGTCGATCGCGGGCAAGCCGGTCGAAGTCGGACCCGAGCGCGAGTATCCGTCGCTGTATGAGCGGTTCCACTGGCTGATCACGCATGGCGAGCACGACGTGGACGTGCGCCCGCTGCGGCTGGTGGCCGATGCATTCCTGCTTGGCCGTCGTCACGAGGTCGAGCCGTTTCACGACTAGAGCCTGAGAGAACGCGGGCCTGGTCGTCCCTTTAGACCTGTTTTGCGTCATTCGAACAACCACAAGCAACGACCTGATCCAAGGAGACAAGCATGACCCGTAAGCTTAGACGCCTCACTTTGTCCGCGATGGCCGCCGCGCTGCTCGCAGCGCCGTTCGCCATGCAGATGACCGCGCACGCGGACGCGCCGCTGAAAATCGGCGTGCTCGTGAAAATGCCCGAACAGGCATGGTTCATCAACGAGCAGAAAGCGGCGGCGGCTTTGGGCCAGAAGGAAGGCTTCTCGGTCGTGAACATCGGCGCGCCCGACGGCGAGAAAGTGCTCGCCGCGATCGACAACCTCGGCGCACAAGGCGCGCAGGGCTTCGTGATCTGCCCGCCCGACGTGCGTCTTGGACCGGCGATTCAGGCGCGCGCCAAGCGCTACAACATGAAGTTCGTGACCGTCGACGATCAACTGGTCGACTCGACGGGCAAGCCGCTCGCAGGCGTGCCGCATCTGGGCATGTCGGCGTTCAAGATCGGCAATCAGGTTGGCACGGCGATCACCGACGAAATGAAGAAGCGCGGCTGGAAGCCGGAAGAAGTGGGCGCGATCCGCATCACCGATTACGAACTGCCGACGGCCAAGCTGCGCACCGATGGCGCAACGGAGTCGCTGCTCGCCAACGGCTTCAAGAAGGACAACATCTTCGACGCGCCGCAAAAGACCACCGACGACGAAGGCGGCTTCAACGCAGCGTCGCCCGTGCTGTCGAAGCATCCGAACATCAAGAAGTGGGTGATTTTCGCGCTGAACGAAGAGAGCGTGCTGGGCGGCGTGCGTGCCACCGAGCAACTGCACATTCCCGGTTCGGACGTGATCGGCGTGGGCATCAACGGCGCGGGCGAAGCGTTCGCCGAGTTCCAGAAGAAGGAACCGACGGGCTTCTACGGCACGATCGCCGTCAGCTCGACGAACCACGGCAAGCAGAGCACGCAGAACCTCGTCGACTGGATCAAGTCGGGCAAGCAGCCGCCTGCTGACACGCAGACCACGGGCAAGCTGATGACGCGCGACAACTGGAAGGACGTGCGCACGGAACTCGGAATCTGATGCGGTAGAACGGATGCAAAACACGATGAACGCGAATGACGCCGCCAGCGCCACTAATGCCACTTACGTTGCTCCTTCGGAACAGCCGTTGACGGCGTCCGCCACGCATCTCCAACTCGACGGCATTACGGTCGCGTTTCCGGGCGTGGTGGCGCTCGACAATGTGTCTTTCGACGTGCGCGGCGGTGAAGTGCACGGCCTGATGGGCGAGAACGGCGCGGGCAAGTCGACGCTGCTGAAGGTGTTGTCGGGCGTGAACCAGACGCAGGCGGGCGCGTTGCGCCTCGCCGGTGTCGAACACAAGTTCACGACGACGAAAGCCGCGATCGAGGCGGGCATCGCAATCATCTATCAGGAACTGCATCTCGTGCCCGAGCTGACGGTCGCTGAGAACCTGATGCTCGGGCAGTTGCCGAACCGCTTCGGCGTGCTCGACGAGAAAGCGCTCGTCAAACGCGCGATGACGGAACTGGAGCGGCTAGGTGAATCGATCGATCCGAACACGCAGGTGAAGAGCCTGTCGATCGGCCAGCGGCAGATGATCGAAATCGGCAAGGCGCTGATGCGCGACGCGCGCGTGATCGCCTTCGACGAACCGACCAGTTCACTGTCCGCGCGTGAGACAGAACGGCTCTTCAAGATCATCAATGCATTGCGCGCGCAGGGGCGCGCAGTGATTTACGTCACGCACCGGATGGACGAGGTGTACGAACTGTGCGACCGCGTCACCGTGTTCCGCGACGGCCGTCGGATCGAGACATTCGATTCCGTCGCGGACCTGGATCGCGACCGGTTGATCAGCTGCATGGTGGGCCGCTCGATCCGCGATGTGTATGGGTATCGTCCGCGCCAGGCGGGCGAGGTACAGCTTGAAGCGAAGCAGTTGATGGGGCCGGGGCTTTCCGCTCCGGTCTCCTTCACTGCGCGTAAGGGTGAGATCGTCGGCTTCTTCGGGCTGGTGGGCGCGGGGCGCTCCGAGTTGATGAAGCTGCTCTATGGCGCGACGCGGCCGGCAAGCGGCCATGTCGAACTGAACGGCAAGCGCGTGTCGTTTGCGACGCCGCGCGACGCAGTGCGCGCAGGTATCGCGCTGTGCCCGGAAGATCGCAAGCAGGAAGGCATCGTCGCGATTGCTTCCGTGGCCGACAACCTCAATATCAGCGCGCGCCGGCATTTCAGCCCGTTGAGCTTTTTGCTGAACGGCAAGCGCGAACGCGACCTGACGCGCGAATACATCGACAAGCTGTCGATCAAGACACGCAACACGGAAACCGTGATCGGCACGTTGTCGGGCGGCAACCAACAGAAGGTGATCCTGTCGCGCTGGCTCGCTGAACGCATCGACGTGTTTCTGCTCGACGAACCGACTCGCGGCATCGACGTCGGCGCGCGCGCGGAAATTTACGACCTGCTGTACGACCTCGCCGAAGCGGGGCGCACGGTGATCGTCGTATCGAGCGATCTGGCGGAAGTGATCGGCATTGCGGACCGCGTGCTCGTGATGAAGGAAGGGCGCATCGTCGGCGATCTGCCGAAAGCGCAGGCCACGCCCGATCAACTGATCAAACTCGCTTTGCCGCAGTAATGCAGCGCGCGCAACAACGCACCACGTAGACCACGGAACTGGAAGACCATGCAAACACCGAGCACACGTCCGGCGACCGAGCCGGCAGCCAATCACGCCGCCTCGCCCGGCGCGGCCGCGCACGCGGCGCGCACGTGGGACCTGATCAACAAGTCGGGCATCGTGATGGTGTTCGTCATTCTGTTCGCGGTGCTGTCGTTCGCGGTGCCCGACTTTCTGACGACCCGCAACATGCAGGGCCTGTTGCTGTCCGTCACGCTGATCGGTTCGATCTCCGTGACGATGATGTTCGTGTTGGCGCTTGGCGAAGTGGATTTGTCGGTGGCGTCGATCGTCGCGTTTTCGGGCGTCGTTGCATCGACGCTGATTACGGCGACGCATAGTGTGATGCTCGGCGTCACCGCGGGCGTGCTGGCGGGCGGCGCGGTCGGGATGGTGAACGGCGTGCTGATTGCGCGTTACAAGATCAATTCGCTGATCGTCACGCTCGCCATGATGGAAGTGGTGCGCGGTCTCGCGTTCATCACGTCGAACGGCGATGCGGTGATGATCTCGGAAGAGAGCTTCTTCGATCTCGGCGGCGGTTCATTCCTCGGCATTTCGTTTCCGATCTGGAGCAACATCGTCGGCTTCGTGCTGTTTGGCTTTTTGTTGCGCAAGACGGTGTTCGGCAAGAACGTGCTGGCTGTCGGCGGCAATAGCGAGGCCGCGTTGCTGGCGGGTCTGCCCGTTACGCGTATCAAGATCACCGTGTTCGTGCTGCAAGGGCTGGTGACGGGTTTCGCGGGTGTGATGCTCGCGTCGCGGATGAGTCTCGGCGATCCGAAGACTTCTGTCGGCCTCGAACTGGGCGTGATTTCGGCTTGCGTGCTTGGCGGTGTATCGCTGACGGGCGGTGTCGCGACGATTTCCGGCGTGCTGGTCGGCGTGCTGATTATGGGCTCGGTGCAGGACGCGATGAGCCTGTTGAATGTGCCGACGTTTTATCAGTATCTGATTCGCGGCGGGATTCTGCTGCTGGCGGTGCTGTTCGATCAGTTCCGGCGGAGCAAGCGGCGGGTATGAGGTTGCCGCTTGCTTGAGGTTGCGCTGATCTGCACAGACAGGTCAGCGCAACATGAAGGACATCGCCGACAGGCAATTCAGCGTACGCACCGCATGCTCGACTGACGGCGTAGAAAAGCGCAGCGTCACGCCGTCCACGCGTTCCAGCGAAGGCATCTGCGCAAACAGATCGGCGAGCGCGGTAGTTTGCACGCGCAGTTCGATATCGACGGGTTGGGACTGGAGTCGTGGCGCAACGGCCAGCCCTTCGAACTTCGCGACAACATCCCGCGCTGATTCTCTGATCGCAGCACACGCACGCTCCGGCGTCTGCGTCGCGCCGCTTCCAAAACCCATCGCGTTCTTGGTGACCACGAACGTCGCATCGGGAAATATGGGCCGCGTTTCGTCGGCAAACACATCGTCGCCCGAAAGCAGCACGACGCTCGCGCCATACTCGCGAGCCAGCGCGCCATAAATCCCCGCTTCACCTACATCGCGGCCGTTCATCGTTATGCGCGTGAAGGCAAAGCTGTTGATCGTATGCGCAAGAATGCCGCGGCTTTGCGCCATTGCGTGATAGCCGATCATGAACACGAGTTGCGGCCCGTATTCGAGGCCCGCCATCATGCCGAGCGTTCGCGGCTTGCCGAGTATCACATTGGCGCGCGCGTCGAGCATGTCGGGTAACAGATTACGAAAGCCGCCGTGCGAGTCGTTGACCCAGACGTCCGTTGCGCCGCCCGCGAATGCGCCTTCAATCGCCGCGTTTGCTTCGAGCGTCATCCAGCGTCGCGCGCGTTCGTATTCGCCATTGCCCGCTCGAACCTGCTCGGAATTCACGACGCCTGCCACGCCTTCGATATCGACGGAAATCAGTACTTTCATGTTGTGTGCCGTTTCAACAGGTGTTCGAGATCGCGCGCGGCTTCACGCAACGAAAGACGTGTGTGCGCGTCGCGCCCCGTGACCGAGGTGGCTGACCACAATGCATCGATGATTGCCTGCTCGACGCTATCCGCGCATGCATGAAACAGCGGATCGAGACGCGCATCGCTGAGCAACGGCGGCGTTGCGATGAAATCGCCTTCATGCGGGATTGTCCATGCCGTCGAGAACGCTAGCGCGATATCGCCGCTACCATGACCATAAACCGAACCCGTGCGCGCGAGACCCGCGGCGGCGCGCATCGAGAGGCGCTTGAGCTGGCGTGAATCGAGAGGCGCATCGGTGGCGACGATCATGATGATCGAGCCTTGCTCGGGTTTTGCTGTTGATGCTGGCTGCTTGCGGGCAAACAGTTCGCGCCCAAGCGGAATGCCATCGATCGTCAGCATCGGCAGCCGTCCGAAGTTCGCGAGCACCAGCGCACCGACAGTGAAACCCTTGCCTGCCACATTCGCCACGCGCGAAGCCGAGCCGATGCCGCCTTTCAAATCGAAGCACGACATGCCGCGCCCCGCGCCGACGGAGCCACGTTGGAATCCGGATGCCGCCGCATCGAGCGCCGCGACGTAGTGCTTGTCTTCAACGGCAAGCGCCTGAATATCGTTGAGGTAACCGTCGTTGCATTCGAACACGAGCGGATTGACGGTCGGCCACTTGCGCCCGATCTGCGGATTGCTGGCAATGGCGGCGCGAATCTGCGCCTGCGCGACAGTCGCGACGCCGAACGTATTGGTCAACGCAATCGGCGTTTCGAGCACGCCGAGTTCTTCGACCTGCACGAGTCCGATGCTCTTGCCGAAGCCGTTGATCACGCTCGCAGCCGCAGGCACCTTGTGACGATATGGATCGTCCGGATGCGCACGGACCACGGTCACGCCCGTCTGTATCGGGCCATCGGCGAGCGTGCAATGCCCGACTGTCACGCCGGACACATCCGCAATCGTGCCCAACGCGCCCGCCGGCAACACGCCGACCTGCGGCATCGCAAGCTCAGTCATGGCCGGTCCAGCTTCGGGTCGAGCGCATCGCGCAAGCCGTCGCCGAGCAGATTGAACGCGAGCACGGTCAGGAAGATCGCAAGGCTTGGAAACAGCGCGATATGCGGCGCCGTCACCATGTCGGCTCGCGCTTCGTTAAGCATCGCGCCCCACTCGGGCGTTGGCGGCTGCGCGCCGAGGCCGAGAAACGACAGGCTCGCGGCCGTGATGATCGACGTGCCGATGCGCATCGTCAGATACACGACTACCGACGAAATCGTGCCCGGCAGAATATGCCGCATGATGATGGTCCAGTCCGACGCACCGATGCTGCGCGCGGCTTCGATATACGTCAGCTGCTTCAGCATCAGCGTGTTGCCGCGCACGAGCCGCGCGAACGCCGGGATGCTAAACACGGCGACGGCGGCGATCACGTTGATCATGCCGTTGCCGAGAATCGCGACGATGCCGATGGCGAGCAGAATGCCGGGGAACGCGAACAGCACGTCGGCGACGCGCATCGTGATGCGGTCCCACCAGCCTTCGTAATAGCCTGCGAGCAAACCGAAGAACGTGCCGACGATCGCACCGATCGCCACCGACACGAAGCCCGCCGCAAGCGAAATGCGCGTGCCCGCGACGATGCGGCTGAAGATATCGCGGCCCAGCGAATCGACACCGAACCAGTGCGCAGCCGATGGCCCCGCATTCAGCGCGTCGTAGTCGAAATAGTTTTCAGGGTCGAACGGAACGATATGCGGGCCCACGATCGATACGACGATCAGCAGCAACACGAACACACCCGCTGCGAGGGCGACATGCTGCTTGCGGAACTTGCGCCAGAACTCGGTCCATGGCGTGCGGATCGCGCTTTCGTCGCGGGTGGACGAGACGGCGCGGCTGTTGTCGGCGGTCGTGCTCATGCGGGCCTCACTTGAAACGGATGGTCGGATTGATGACGGCGTACAGCACGTCGACGACCAGATTGATGACGATGAATTCCAGCGAGAACAGCAGCACTTCAGCCTGAATCACGGGGTAATCGCGCATCGCAACGGCATCCACCAGCAGGCGTCCCATGCCCGGCCAGTTGAACACCACTTCGACGACGATCGAACCGCCGAGCAGAAAACCGAACTGCAAACCCATCATCGTGACGACGGGAATCATCGCGTTGCGCAGGCAGTGCTTGATGACGACCCATTGCTCCGCGACGCCTTTCGCTCGCGCAGTGCGCACGAAGTCCTCGTTCAGCACCTCGACGAACGAAGCTCGCGTGAAGCGCGCCATCACGGCCGCGACAGCCGCGCCGAGCGTGATGGACGGCAGCACGTAGCTGCGCCACGAGCCGTCGCCGACAATCGGCAGCCAGCCGAGCTTCACCGAGAACACTTCCATCAGCAGCATGCCGAACGCGAATGCGGGAAACGAGATGCCCGACACGGCGATCGTCATGCCGAGCCGGTCGGGCCACTTGTTGCGCCACACGGCCGACACGATGCCGATCGTCATGCCGAAGATCACGGCCCACACCATGCTGACGAGCGTGAGCATCAGCGTCGGCATGAAGCGCTCGCCGATCTCCGCGGAGACAGGGCGCTTGCTGCGCGTCGAGATGCCAAAGTCGCCATGCGCGGTGCGCATGAAGAAGTTCACGAACTGCTGCGGCATAGGCTTGTCGAGGCCGAGATCGGCGCGCACGAGCGCGACGGTTGCATCGTCGGCTTCGGGGCCGGCTGCGAGCCGTGCCGGGTCGCCGGGCAGCATGTGCACGAACAGGAACACGAGGCCGGCGACGATCACGAGCGTCGGCAGCAGGCCCAGCAGACGTTTGACGAGAAAATTCAGCATGAGAGCGATCCGCTATCGAAAAACGTGGGCGACATGAAGCGAGCGCGCTGGCCTTAACGCAAGAACATCGAGGCCAGCGCTGTGCGAGCGATTACTTCAGCGCGATTTCATCGAAATTGAACGAGCCGTCCGGCGCGACGTACGCGCCCGCAAGCCGCTTGCTGCGCGCGTACACGACCTTCTCCTTGACGAGGAAGAGCCACGGCGCGTCGGCCCAGATGCGCTTTTGCGCGTCGCCATACAGCGCGGCCTTCTGCGTGCGGTCTGTGGTTTCGAGCGCCTTGGTGAGATCGCTGTCGACGGTATCGTTCTTGTAGTACGCGGTGTTCACAAGCTTCGGCGGGATCGACGACGACGCGAGCAGCGGCGTGATGCCCCAGTCCGCTTCACCCGTCGACGACGACCAGCCGATGTAGTACATGCGCACGGGCGCCGTCGCCGGGTCTTGCGCGCTTTCGACCTTCGCGACGCGCTGGCCGGCTTCGAGTGCTTCGACGCTTGCCTTCACGCCCACTTGCGCCAGTTGCTGCTGCACGAACTGAATCGCTTTCTGCGAAGTCGAGTTGTTGTACGCCGACCAGAGCGTCGTCTCGAAGCCGTTCGGATAACCCGCTTCCTTCAGCAGCGCGCGTGCTTTCGCGGGGTCGTATGGCCAGGGGCCGAGCTTCGTCGCGTAATCGACGCCTTCGGGGATCACGCCATCGGCGGGCACGGCGTAACCCGAGAACGCGACCTTCGCAAGCGCTTCCTTGTTGATCGCGTAGTTCAGCGCTTCGCGCACCTTCGGGTTGTCGAACGGCTTCTTCGTCGTGTTCAGGCTGACGTAGCGGTTGATGATCGACGGCGTGGCGATGATGTCGACTTTCGGTTCCGATTGCAGCGCGGCGGCCTGCTCGAACGGAATGCGGAACGCGAAGTCCGCTTCGCCCGTGCGCACGAGCGCGGCGCGCGTGTTGTTGTCGACCACGGGCTTCCAGTCGATTTCATCGATCTTCGGATAACCCTTCTTCCAGTAACCGTCGAACTTCTTCACGGTCAGATCGCCCGCCGGGTCCCACTTCACGAGTTCGAACGGGCCCGTACCGACCGGGTGAAATGCGAGATCCTTGCCGTACTTCTTCATCGCGGCGGGCGAGATCATCACGGCCGACGGATGCGCGAGCACGTTGATGAACGCCGAGAACGGCGCCTTCAGCGTGACCTTCACCGTGTACGGATCGACCACTTCCGTCTTCTCGATGCGGCTGAACATGTTGTAGCGCTTCAGCTTGTTCGCCGGGTCCGTCACGCGGTCGAACGTCGCTTTGACGGCTGCGGCGTTGAAGTCGGTACCGTCCTGGAACTTCACGCCCTGGCGCAGCTTGAACGTGTAGACGCGTGCATCGGGGCTCGCCTCGTAGCTCGTCGCGAGCACGTTGACCAGCTTCATGTCCTTGTCGAAGCCGAACAGACCTTGATAGAACGACTTCGACACGGCTTGAGAAAGGGTGTCGTTGGCGTCGTACGGGTCGAGCGTCGTGAACGTCGAATCGACGGCCATCACGGCCGTCGTTGCCGCGTGCGCGGCGCCCGACGCGAGCATCGCAAAGACCAGCGCGCCGCTCGTCACGAGCGAACGCAGGCGCAACGGTTGAGAGAAGAGAAGCGTAGTCATCGTTTCAGAACTCCACTGAGCGAGGGAACTGCCTGTAGTTATGCCGCTGGTCTGCGCGGCTAAGGGGTTGTTGCCGGTAATGCGTGATGTGCCGAGTTGCTAGTAAGCGCCGCCAATTCGATGCGCGGCCACGAAATGATCCGGGCCTACAGCGACGAGCGGCGCGACGACGGGCTCATTGTCGAGCGCGCGAATCGGGCTGGGTAATTCGTCGGCGGCGAGCATGCGCTTCGCGTGGCGGCGCGCCGGATCGGCGACGGGCACGGCGCCCATCAGCTTCTTCGTGTACGGGTGCTGCGGCGATTCGAACACCGCGCGACGCGGTCCGATCTCGACGATCTGGCCGAGATACATCACCGCGACGCGATGACTGATACGCTCGACGACGGCCATGTCGTGCGAGATGAACAGATACGCCACACCCAACTCGCGCTGCAGGTCCAGCATCAGATTGACGATCTGCGCCTGCACGGAGACGTCGAGCGCCGACACCGATTCGTCCGCGATCACGACCTTCGGATTGAGCGCGAGCGCACGCGCAATCGCGATGCGCTGACGCTGGCCGCCCGAGAATTCATGCGGATAGCGGCGCGCGGCGTCGGCGGGCAGGCCGACCTTGTCGAGCAGCCACGCGACGCGCTCCTGCGCTTCCTTACCGCTCGCGACGTTGTGCACGAGCAGCGGCTCCATGATCGAGAAGCCGACCGTCAGACGCGGATTGAGCGACGCGAACGGGTCCTGGAAAATGAACTGGATATCGCGGCGCAAAGCCTGCAGCGAAGGGCCGGTGAGCGAACTGATGTCCTTGCCGTCGAACTCGATGCTGCCGCTCTGGCTTTCCACGAGCCTCAACAGCGAGCGCCCCGTCGTCGATTTGCCGCAACCGGATTCACCGACCAGCGCGAGCGTTTCGCCGGCGTGCAGATCGAAGCTGACGCGCTCGACGGCATGCACGCGGCCCGTGAGCTTGCCGAACAGGCCGCTGCGCACAGGGAAACGCGTGACGAGATCGCGTACGCGGAGAATCGGCTGAGCCTGCTCTGATGCTTGCGATGCCGACTCGCTTTCGCTTTCGGCAGGCGGCTGCTGCGCATGTGCGCCGTCGAGCGTGAGCAACGAAAACTTCGCGGGCGCGTCCGTGCCTTGCATCGAACCGAGCTTCGGCACGGCCGCGAGCAGCGCTTTCGTATAAGGATGCGTGGGCGCCGCGAACAGCTGCGACGACTCGCCTTCTTCGACCTTGTCACCGCGATACATCACCAGCACGCGATCCGCCACTTCCGCGACGACGCCCATGTCGTGCGTGATGAAGATCACGCCCATGTTCATCTCGTCTTGCAGGCCCCGTATCAGTTGCAGGATCTGCGCCTGTATCGTCACGTCGAGCGCGGTGGTCGGCTCGTCGGCGATCAGCAGAGACGGCTTGCACGACAGCGCCATCGCGATCATCACCCGTTGCCGCATGCCGCCCGACAACTGGTGCGGATAGCGCGCAGAGACGCGGCGTGCTTCGGGAATGCGGACGAGATCGAGCAGACGCAGCGTTTCAGCATGTGCCTGACTGCGGCTCATGTTCTGATGCAGCGCGATCGCTTCGCTGATCTGATCGCCGACCGTGAAGACGGGGTTGAGCGACGTCATCGGCTCCTGGAAGATCATCGCGATATCCGCGCCGCGAACGGAACGCATGGTGGATTGCGATGCCCGCGCAAGATCGAGCACGTTGCCGTTGCGCCGGCGAAACGCGATGCTGCCGTTCGCAATGCTTCCGCCGCCGTGTTCGACGAGGCGCATCAACGCGAGCGACGTCACCGATTTGCCCGAGCCCGATTCGCCGACGATGGCGAGCGTCTCACCGCGATCGACGGTGAGCGACAGGTCGCGCACCGCGTTGAACGTGGACTCGCCGCGACGGAATGCGACCGTGAGGCGGTCGATATCGACGACGCGTTGCGGCGGCAGGCTGTCGAGCGGGCGTCGCGGGTGGTGCGTGTTCGGCGTGTTCGGCACGATGATGTCTCCCGGCATCTGAAACAGGGGATTTGCGAAAGCGTGGCGGCGGACTAGCGATAGATCGCCGTGACGGGCGCTTCGCCGACGCGCGCATAACCGCGATACATGCCCTCGGTGTTGAAGGGCAGCACGACGTTGCCGTGCGCGTCGACGGCGATCAGGCCGCCGCGTCCGTCGATGCGCGGCAAGCGGTTCATCACGACGTCGTTCGCAGCCTCTTCGAGCGAGGCGCCGCGATAGGCCATTTGCGCGGCGACGTCGTAGGCGGCGACCATGCGCATGAACATTTCGCCGGAGCCCGTGGTCGAGACGGCGCAGGTTGCGTCGTCGGCATAGCAGCCCGCACCGATCAACGGCGCATCGCCGACACGGCCCAACTGCTTGTTCGTGATGCCGCCCGTCGAGGTCGCGGCCGCGACGTGGCCGTACAGATCCACGGCGACTGCGCCGACCGTGCCGAACTTTTTGTTCGGGTCGATGGGTTCGTGAGGCAGCGCTTCGTTGTTTGCGGACGATGCTTCTTGCGCGGCAAGTGTTGCGCCGTCATGGTCGAGCATCGCGCGCTGCTGCTCGCGCGCGAGTTGCCACTGGCGATAGCGTGCATCCGTGTGGAAGTACGACGGATCGACGAACTCCAGACCTTGCGCCTGTGCGAACGCTTCGGCGCCTTCGGCCGTGAACATCACGTGCTCGCTGTACTCGAGCACGTGGCGCGCCGCGACGATGGGGTTGCGAACTCGCTTCACGCACGACACCGCGCCTGCTTCCAGCGTGCGGCCGTCCATGATCGACGCATCGAGTTCGTGCGTGCCCGCCGATGTAAAAACCGAACCGTGCCCCGCGTTGAATAGCGGACACTCTTCGAGCAGCCGCACGGCTTGCGTGACGGCGTCGAGCGCGCTGCCGCCGTCGGCGAGCACGCGTTGCGCGGCGACGAGCACGGCGCGCAATTCGGCGTGATAGCGGGCTTCCGCATCGGAGGCCATCGACGCGCGCACGATCGTGCCCGCGCCGCCATGAATCGCGATTACTGCCTTGGTGGTCATTGCTTGTTCTTTGCCTGTTTAGGAGTGGGCCGCGTGGCGGTCTTCGAATGGGCTGACAGCGTGGATGTGTCGGTGAGCCACGGCAACACGAACTCGGTCATGTTGGCGGCAGCCTGCGCGGAGCGCTTCGCGCGGAACGCGACGGCGTCGCACAGCGCTTCGATCACGGCGAGCACGGTCGCTTCCGATGTCGCGGCGAGACGCCGTTCGGCGCGGATGAAGAGCGAGCGTGTGGCGAGCGTGGCGAGCGGCGACGTCGGGCCGTCCGTCAACGCGAGCACGTCTGCGCCGAGGCTGGCGGCGCGGCGCGCGAGCTCGAGCGTGTCGTCGACATAGCGAGGAAACGCGATGGCGATCACCAGATCGCCCTTGCACGCGTTGAACAGGCGGCGCGCCGCGTGCGTCGGTCCGCCAATCAAGGCGAGCGACTGCACGTTGTCGTGATACGGCAAAAGGTTGTGCTCCATCAGGCTCGCAAGAAACGCGCTCGCGCCGGAGCCGAGGATGAACACGCGTCGTGCGGCGATGATCGCGTCGACGGCGGCTTCGGCGGCTGTGCCGTCGATCGTGCTGCGCGTCGTGCCGAGATTGGTCGAGGCCTGTTCGAGTGACGCGCTGAACAGTTCGTCGCCGTTGGTCTGCGATTCCTGCGCGGTGCGGAGGCGCTCGACGGGCGCGAGCGTCGCTTCGAAGCCGCGCACCAGCGCCTCGCGAAACGCCGGATAGCCGTCGAAGCCGAGCGCGCGCGCAAAGCGGTTCGCCGTCGCGATGGACGCGCCGACGGCCGTTGCCAGTTCGTCGATCCGCATGGTCGCGGCGCGGAACTGGTTGGCCAGCACGAACTCGCCCATGCGCCGGTGGACAGGCGTGAGGATCGGCATCGCGGCCGTGATGCGGGCGGCGATGGCGGGCTCGGCGGCGGTGGGTGGGTTCTGACGTTGGCGGGACATGAGTGTCGGAGCGGATCTGTCGGTCTGACTGGAATGAAAGTGAATTTACATGAAATTTATCTTGTGAAAATATTTTTTCGCTCAGACGGGGGTTTGTACGGAGGGAGAGGTGCTGAGTGCTTTCGCAGCGCCCGTCGATTGCCGACAGGGGATCGTTCAGATCAGGCTTGGGGATGGCGCACCGCCGCTTGAGCGGCAGTGAGACGAAAGAGGTGCTGCGCAACGGCAGCGTGAGAAGCGGCCTCGCCGATAAGCAATGCCGCATTGAAGGCAAATCGACCGTCGATGCGCGCGTGCGTCGACGGCCAAAGGGCGGTTAGCCTTCGAGAGGCTGAAGCACCGTGATTGAACCCGTTGTGATCGACGCAGCGGCTTTCGCTTTCGGCGTTGCAGCAGCCGGTGCGCTGGCGGCATTAGGCGCGCTCTGCTGTGGCGCGTCGTGCTTCACCGGCTCCGGCTTTGCATCGACGAGTTCCATCACGTTGCCGCGCACGACGATCTTCACGGGATCGGTTTTTTTCCACTGCTTCTTCGGGACCAGCAGTTTCCACGTCGAGTCGCGGTCGGGATTGCGAAAGAATGCGACGACCCCTACGTATTGGGCATCTTCTTTCATCGGCTCGTTGATGTTCGCGCTGGCGTTGGGGCGCAGCACGACGTCTCGGGTTGCCAGCAGATCGGCCTTCAGCGCGTCGAGATCGTTGGTCTGCAATTGCGCGTACTCAAGTTGCTGGAAGTTCTGCGCATCCTTCAACTGGTACAGCCGTACGACCGTCGAAAGCGATTGCCCGGCGGCGTTCTCGTTCAGTGAAGCGCGGCTGACGAGATCGACGCTCATGGTCTTGACCTGAGTCGTGAAAACCCATTTCGCGGCATCCACCGTGTTATCGGACACTGCCTGAGTGAGTCCGCATCCTGCCAGTGTCAGCGCAGTCAACAGCAATGCGCTCATGCCCGGCGCGTTTATTTTCCTGTTCATGTTTTCGACTTCGTTTGAGGTGTTCTGTCGATCAATGCATCGGCGTGCGATCGCCGCTGCTGCCCGTCCATACGCCCAGTTGCACGCGCGTTCGCGCGCTATTGCGGCTTGACATGCCTGCGCCGGCCAGCCTTGTCGTGAAGCCGAGCCGCACTTCTTCCGCGTTAAGCTTCTGTGGCGGCATCAGGTCGGGCGCGACCTGCATTTCCAGGTTCGCTTGTGCTTCGTAGCCAAGGTAAAAGCGCAGCAGCGTCATCACCTCGCGATGCGCGGTGTGACCGGGCAGCAGCGCAAGCACGGCTTCGCGCGTGTTCGGCGTGAGCACGATGCGCACGCTGTTGCTCCTGTCGTAGAAGCCGCGGCCGAGCAGGCAGGATTCGCCGAGCGCCGCACCTTGATCGCCGTCCGCGTTGATCCAGACGGGATGAAATTCGTCGACGTCGACATCCGTATCGGGCACGGCGTGCCGGAGAACGCCCGCAAGCCCTTCGGCCGTGCGCGTCTTTTGACCTGCGAGACCGAGCATCGACAGCAGCTTTCTGGTGCCGACTTCGCGCGCCACGTCAGGTGTGCCGATGCCGAGTCCGGCATAGCTGAGCAGATAGCGCGAAACCTCGTCGGTGCCGTCGTTTTTGAAACCCGCCGGATAGCGATACTTGCGCCATACGCGGTAGTACTGCGTGACGATGCGGTGATGGAAGAGATCGAGAAACGCGGCGAGCGGTTCCGCGCCTTCGCGGCTCTGTGCGACTTCGTCGGCGAAGTACGATGGCATGCGCGCATCCACGCCATAGAGACCAAGAAAGGTCGTCACGATAGCCGGCGGTTTCAGCGGATCGTCGGGATCGCTTTCGATCGCATCGATCTCACGACGCGGAAACCCCAGACGTGCGCGCGAACGAAAGCGGACCGGTTCGTCGGTTGGCGAATCCGTTGTGCCGATGGGCGCGCGATCCGGCGCGGCCAGTTCGATGAGCTGGCAGAAGCGGAAGAAATTCATCTGCATCGCGTGATCGAGCAGCGCGGGCAGCAACGGATGGTCGGCCTTGGTGGCGTCGTTTGCCTCGTGATGGACGGATCGCGAACGCATGGAATTCAGGCCGTTCAAAACGGTGCTCCTTCACTCTTGGTGTCGGGCCATTCGATACGACGGCCTGTGGGTTGCGAGACGATCACGAGCTTCGTATAAAGATTGAGCGACGCGTACAGCCCGAGGAACCGGTTCAACATGCCGCCGAACAGTTCGAGATCGCCGTCGCCCGCAAAACGGCCGCTGTCGATCGTCACGACAATCTCGACACCGCGTTGCACACCGCCGCGCATCAGTTTCTGCACGAGCCGATGCTGGACATCGGTGATGGCGTCGATGCGCCGACGGTTCAACTCGCCGTCCGTCCAGTCGTAGAGCGCGAGACTGCCGCGCAGGATTTCAGCATTCAGCAGCGACAGGTAGTTCGGTGCGAGATGCGACAGCACGCGCCACTGGAAGCGGTCGCCCGTCGGCGGATATCCCTGGCGGTCCACCTTCGTCTGGATTGCGCTGCTCGCGTTGACGTGGCTGGCGTTGTTCTCACCGTTGACGCGCGACTGGAACGGGTCGTGCGCCGCGCTCGTATTGCTGGCGGCATTGGTTTGCATCGCGACCGCAACCCGCCGCATGCGGGCACGGCGCGCATCGACGCAGCACGTACTGCGTTCCATCGATGCAGCGCTCGCATCGTTGCCCGCAGACATCAAACGCAATACGCCACTCGTGCTGACGGTTGGCGAACCGGGCAGCGTGCTCTCGCGTGTCTTCGACAAAAACGCCGTCATCGTCACGGATACAGCGATATGGGTGCGTCATGATGATCCGTCGAAGCTGATGCACCTCGCGGATGCACTGAAGCGTTGGCGTGGCGGCCAGGGTCCCGACGCCGTCGCGTGGCTGATGACGTCCGACGACCCGGCGAGCGCCGTCGCCTTGCAGGCGACGCTCAAGCGCTGGCGAGTCGCGATCAACGAAGCGAGTCGCGCGGTGGGATACAGGTTGCCGGTATGCATCGCGTTGTACGCGACAGAAACCCGGGACAGGCCGCTCGATTGCCCCTGGTTCGGCGTTTCCGCTCCGGCTCCGTTGGACTTGCCCGCGACGGCGAAGCAGCTTTCGGCGTCGCTTGGCGCCTTCGCCGAAAGGGCGATGCCGGAGGACCGCCAGCCGCGAGCGTTCATTGCGACACAACTGGACGCATTCGCACGTTGTGCTTTTGAAGCCGTTTTGCCACCGTTGCTGGATACGCAGCGTGGCATGCAGGCGTTGACGCTGAACGCTTTTGGCGTGACGGTCGTGGCTGGCCCGATGCTTCCCGATTCGCTGTATGGACAGTTCGTCGCCGCAACAACGGCGCTCGATCTGCCCGCCGCCGCAGGCATCACGCAGCGTTATCCATTGCCGATACCACTGATTCGTGGCATTGCGCCACAGCCGGTTCGTCGGGCTTTGCCCATCGCGCTCGCTCATGCGTTCGCGTGGCTTTCCGTATGGTTTTGCGCGGCAGCGGTGGCTTCCGCGTGGCAGAACCGCGCGCTCGTTTCCGGCGTGCTAGCTCATATGGCGCGCTACGAGGCCATCCCGCCGGCACAGGATGCCGCGCGCGTGGACGCGCTCACGGCGCTCAAGCGCGATCGCGACCAGTTGGAGCAATACGCGAGCGCAGGCGTGCCGCCGCGGCTCGGTCTCGGGTTGTATCGCGGCGCGCCGTTGCTGCCCGTCGTCAATCGACTGATTGCCGGTTATCAGCCGCCCGCCCCCGCGCCGTCGACGATCGAACTCGACAGCATGTCGCTCTTCGACAGCGGCAGTTCGAAGCTCAAGTCCGGTTCAAACCGCGCGTTGATCGGCGCGCTCGAAATGATCAAGGCGCACCCGGACAAGCGGGTGTTGATTGCCGGCCATACGGATTCCGTTGGTAGCACGGGCAGCAACCTGGCGTTGTCCGAGGCCCGGGCCGCCGCCGTCCGCGACTGGCTAGCGGATGCGTCCGGCCTGTCGGTCACGCGCTTCGCGATACAGGGTTACGGCGACACGCGTCCCAAAGCGCCGAATGACGGTGAGGCAGGACGAGCGGCGAACAGGCGCGTCGAGATCACGCTAGTACCCGACTGCCGTGTCGATCGCGGCGACGGTTTTACACATGGCCATCCGGCCTGCTCATAAGGAGAAGAAGAAATGGCAATTCCCGCATATATGTGGCTCAAGGATGATGGCGGCGCCGACATCAAGGGCTCGGTCACCGTTCACGATCGCGAAGGCAGCGTGGAAGTGGTTCGGTTCGATCACGGCATCCACATTCCGACCGACGGCAATACCGGCAAGCTGACGGGCACACGCGTGCACGCGCCGATCACGTTCACGAAGGAAACCGACGCGTCGACGCCGTATCTGTACAAGGCCGTGACGAGCGGCCAGACGCTGAGGTCGGTCGAAATCAAGTGGTACAAGATCGACGACGCCGGCAAGGAAAAGGAATACTTCAACACCAAGCTCGACAATGTGAAGGTCGTGGCCGTGCGTCCGAAGATGCTCGACATCAAGATCCCCGAATTCGAGAAGCACAACCATCTCGAAGAAATCGAACTGCGCTACGAAAAGATCACGTGGTCGTACAAGGATGGCAACATCATCCACGGCGATACGTGGAACGAGCGTTCGTAAGCGTTCAAGCGTGACGGTCCTGTCTGGCAACACGCCTTGAGGGATCGTCATCGTCTCCGGTCCGCTTGCGCGGACCGGCTTGTGCCCCGTCTTTCTTCCGCCATGATCGCCAGAGATTTCTCCCTGTTCCTGCGCCGCCTGAACGAGCATTGCGCACAAGCCCTCGCCGACGCGGCGAGCCTGTGCGAAACCCGCGCCCATCGCGACATCGAGGTCGAGCATTGGCTCATCAAGCTGCTTGAACTCGGAGACGGTGACCTCGTGGCGCTCATGCGGCGCTATGAACTGGACGCCGACGCAATCTGGAACGGCTTGCTGAGTGCGATCGACCGGCTGCCGCATGAGCTGCGCGGCAAGCCTGGGTTGTCGAACCGCCTCGGACAGTTGCTCGAAGCGGCGTGGATGCGCGCTTCGCTGGACTCGTCTGGAACGGGCAGTACCGTCATTCGCTCGGCGCATCTACTGGCTGCATTAGCCGATACGCCGTCGTTGCTTCGCGCGCCGGATGCGTGGGCATTGCTGTCGGTATCGCCTGCGCAGATCGAGCGGGTGATGCCGGAACTCGACCGGATTTCTATCGAAGCGCCGCGCGCCGACGCGAACGCGGCTGCGCAATCACACGCCGAAGTGACGCCGGACACGGTGCCCAGAGACGGAAGCGCTCACGCATCGGGTCGCCAGCACTCGAACGACGCGCTTTCGCGCTTCACCATCGATATCACGCAGAAGGCGCGCGAAGGGCGTATCGACCCGGTGTTCGGCCGCGACGTGGAGATTCGCCAGATGGTCGACATTCTTGCGCGGCGGCGCAAGAACAATCCGATTCTGGTGGGTGACCCCGGTGTCGGCAAGACGGCGCTGGTGGAAGGTCTGTCGTTGAAAATCGCGCAAGGCGATGTCCCTCTGGCAATTCGCGACGTCAGCGTGCTGACGCTCGACCTGGGTCTGCTGCAGGCGGGCGCGGGTGTGAAGGGCGAATTCGAGCAGCGCCTGAAAAACGTCATCGAGGCCGTGCAGCAATCGCCTGTGCCCGTTCTGCTGTTCATCGACGAAGCCCACACGCTGATCGGAGCGGGCAATTCCGCAGGCGGCGCCGACGCTGCGAACCTGCTCAAGCCGGCACTCGCGCGCGGCGAGTTGCGCACGATTGCTGCGACCACATGGTCGGAGTACAAGCAGTATTTCGAGCGCGATGCGGCACTGGAGCGGCGTTTTCAGATGGTCAAGGTCGATGAGCCCGACGACGACAATGCGTGCCTGATGTTGCGTGGGTTGAAAGCGCGTTACGCGCAACATCATCGCGTGCATATCACCGACGCGGCCGTGGCGTCCGCCGTGAAGCTGTCGCGTCGATATCTGACGGGGCGCCAGTTGCCGGACAAGGCCGTCGATCTTCTTGATACGGCCGCCGCCCGCGTGCGCATGAGCTGCGAGGCGACGCCTTTGGCCATTTCCACGCGCGAAGCAGAGAAAGCGTCGCTCGAAGTCGAGCGCCATGCATTGATCGAGGATCAGGCGGCGGCATCCGCGGACGTTCGCGACCGCGTGAATGCCATCGACGCTCGGCTTGATGAACTACGCGCCGGGTTGCACGAACTGGAATCCGCTTTTGCCGCGCAAAAGGAAGCGGCGGCGCGGGTCGTCGGATTGCGCGAGCAATGGCGGGCAACAGCTGACGAAACAGTGCGCGGCACGCTGCAGCAGTCCATCCGAGAGGCCCATGCGGCGCTGACGCAGCGCGGCGCCGAGCCGCTTGTTCACGCGGAAGTCGACGAAGCCGCGATCGCGTCCGTGATCGCCGACTGGACAGGCGTGCCCGCCGGCAGTCTGCTTGAAGACGAACTCGCGACGCTCGTGGAACTCGAAACGCGGCTCGCGCGCGTCGTCGTCGGTCAGGACGACGCGCTCGCCGCGCTTGGCAAGAGCCTGCGCACGGCGAAAGCAGGACTCAAGTCCGAAGAGGCGCCGCTTGGCGTATTCCTGCTGGTGGGGCCGTCGGGCGTCGGCAAGACGGAGACGGCGCGCGCGCTGGCCGATCTGATGTTCGGCGGCGAACGTGCGCTCATCACGATCAATCTTTCCGAGCACCAGGAAGCGCACACCGTATCGCAACTCAAAGGCTCGCCGCCTGGCTATGTCGGCTACGGCCAGGGCGGGGTGCTGACAGAAGCGGTGCGTCAGCGGCCGTATAGCGTGATCTTGCTGGATGAGGTCGAGAAGGCGCATCGGGATGTGTTGAACCTGTTCTATCAGGTGTTCGACCGTGGCTTCATGCGCGACGGCGAGGGGCGCATCATCGACTTCCGCAACACGGTGATTCTGATGACGTCGAATCTGGCCAGCGAGCAAATCGTGACCGCATTCGACACCGCAAATGAAGCCGCGAGCGACGTTGCGCAGAACGCTCCCGACCATGTGCCTGTCAGTGACGCGCTGCTGATGGAGCGTGTTCGTCCCGTGCTCGTCGAGCACTTCCAACCGGCCCTGCTCGCGCGGTTTCAATCGGTGATCTATCGGCCGCTTGCGGCTGCGGCGCTTGGGACTATCGTGCGCATGAAGCTCGATAAGGTCGCGCACCGGATCGCAAAGCGTTTCGAAGTCGCGCTGATCTGCGACGACACGCTAATCGATGAAATTGTCCTTGCCTGTCAGACGCCGGATTCGGGCGCACGGAATATCGACAGCTTGCTCGATCAACAGATCCTGCCCGTGCTGTCGCGTGAGTTGCTGGTGCGCTCGGCGAAAGGCAAGTTGCCGGCCACGATACGGTTGTCGGTGAGCGAGACGGAAGGCGTGATCGTGGATTTCGAAGAAGCGAGGCTTCACGATGAGGCCGCCGCGTGACGGGAGGCGGCCCCGGACTTTTCGAAATGGTGACCGGGCACTTTGCGAACGGCGCGGCCGTCGACGAGTTCGACGCCCAGACACAGACGTTTCTGTCGGTGCAGGACAACATACATCGCATTCTGAACAGTCGCCGCGACGGACTCGTGCATCTGCCGGATTATGGCCTCGCGGATCTATCGGAGATTTACCGGCATTTGCCGGCGTCGGCGCACAAACTCCGCCGCGAGATCGAGATGACGCTGCTCGAATATGAACCGCGCCTGGCTCGCATCGATATCACGATCGACGAGACCGAGGCAGGCATGCTGCTGAGTTTCACGATGTCGTGCCATCTGCACACGCAAGGGCTCGTGCGATTCGGCACGCACTTCACGCCGGACGGCTGCACCCGGCTGAAGATGTTGAACCGGGATATCGACCGGTATTGACTCTCGCCGCCCCACCCACCCCTTCGCGCTATCATCTCTATCTTCCACGGTTCAACGACACAGCCGGACATGGCAAGAGAAAACACGACAGGAGTGGGACACCGGACTGCGGGACCGCAGGCGGCGCACGGATCGGCCGACGAGGACACCGCGCGCAGCACGGATATCGCGGAATCCGCCGAAGAGGAAACGGGCGGCGGCTCGACGTATCTCGTCCCCGGCCTCGAACGCGGCTTGCGCATTCTTGCCGAGTTCTCGGCGCGCGAACCCGTGCTCGGCGCGCCCGAGCTGTCCAAGCGCATCGGCATCCCGCGCACGACCACATTCCGTTTGCTGCAAACGCTCGAAGCACTCGGTTTTCTCGAACGCGCGAATGGCGACCGGCATTTTCGTCTTGGCGTCGCGGTGCTGCGCCTCGGCTTCGAGTATCTGAGTTCGCTCGAACTGACCGACTTCGGCACGCCGATCCTCGAACGGCTGCGCGATCAGACGGGCTTGAGCACGCATCTGCTGATACGCGACGAGCGCGATGTCGTGTTCGTCGCGAAGGCGCAGACGCATGATCCGATGTTCAGCTCAGTGAAGGTGCATGTCGGCACGCGGCTCCCCGCGCACGCGACCGTCCACGGCCAGGTGCTGATGGGCGATCTCTCGCTGATGCAGTTGCGCCAGCTTTACCCCGAGCAGCAGCTCGAACGCTTCACCGACCGCACGCCCGCCACCGTCGACGAATTGTACGAACGAATCCGCGAAACGGCCGCGCAGGGCTATGCGATCAGCGAGGCATCGTTCGAGCGCGGGATATCCGTGGTCAGCGCGCCCGTGCGCGACCAGACGGGCAAGATCGTCGCGGCGATGACGACGACAGTGCCGCGTTCCGATATCGGTGACGATGAACGCGCGCCGCTCGTCGCGAAGGTGTGCGGCGCGGCGCTTGATCTGTCGGCGCGTCTGAACTATCGTCCGTCCCCCGACGATCCGACGCTCGCGCAAACGCGTCGCTAGAAGCGCCATCGCTTTCGCGTCGCAATAGCGCGGCAGAAGAACGAAAACAGGCGGCCTTGATGGGCCGCCTGTTTCATTTCGGGCCTTAAAAAAGGCCTCAAACCGTCGCTCAGAACGAGTGGTGAATGCCCGTCAGTACAATCGCCTGATTGCGGCCGCCCGACACGCCCGCCGTGAAGAACGCAGCGTTCGCATTCTCGTTCGCATGCTCGTAGAGCACGTTCACATAGACCTGCGTGCGCTTGGACAGCGCATAGATATCGCCGATTTCGAACTGCGTCCAGCGGCGGCCGGACAGCGTCGTCGTCGCGGCGCCGCCCGCGAGCGTGTTGGCCGGCGTGAACTGATAGTTCGCACCCGCGTCCCAGCTCTGATACGTGTCCGAGAATCCGTTCGACTGCAACTTCACGCGCGTGTACAACGCATGCACGAGCAGCTTGCCGAGCTGGTACGACAGGCCCGCGCCCATGTTTTCGACCTTGTCGGCGGAGTAGGTTGCCGCCGGCACGCCCTGGAATGTGTTGATGCCCGTCGTGATGATCGAAGGCGTGCGGTTGTGCTCGTTCGAGTAGACAGCCGCCGCCTTGAACGGGCCGTTCGCATAGTTCACGCCGAAACTCAGCGTCTTGCCCGTCGAGAAGTTCGTCGTGTTGCCGAGGCCCATCATCGCGCCGACCGTAAAGCCCGCGTAGCTGATCGACTTGAACTTCACGGAGTTGTCGAACGGTACGACGCCCGTGTCGGCCAGTTCGTCGATGTTGCCGGGGTGGAACGCAAACCAGCTCGCCGCGAGGTACCCGGTGCTGAGCGGACCGAGCATGTCGAAGTTGAACGGCGTCTGATGGCCGAGCGTGATCTGCCCGAACTGGTCGGAACTGATGCCCACGTACGCCTGCCGGTTGAACAGCGTGCCCGCTTTCGCGAAGTTGCCGGTGTTCGTATAGAAGCCGTTTTCCAGCTGGAAGATCGTGTGCAGACCGCCGCCCAGGTCTTCGACGCCGCGCAGGCCCCAGCGGTCCGGCTGCATGTTGCCCTGTTCCTCCATCCACTTCGTATGCCCGCCGACGTTGCTCACGTAAGCAATGCCGGCATCGAGGCTGCCGTACAGCGTGACGCTGCTTTGCGCCCATGCCGTCGATGTCACCACAAGTCCTGCCGCGCCGGCAGCGATGATGCGTTTCACCCTTGGTACTCCTGATCGTGTAGTCGAGAGCCGGACGCGCCGGTTTCTCTTCCTTTGCCTGTCATCTCTCTGGATGGCCTTCTGGTCGCCTGCCACATCGGCTATCCGTACTTTGTTCCACCTATGGGAATGTGTATCGCCTATGGAAAGTATAGAGAGTCAATAGCGCGATCAAAAAAGTTTTTGCGACAGTGAAAACCCTCATTCATCCGATCACTTCGGATGCCGTACGCGCGCGCTCTTTATGCGCAGCAACCCATTGATTTGGCCCGGTTTACGCGCTTCTTACGTTGCAAAAAAGCTGCTGTTGGTGTTTTCCCTGGAAGCGCAGAATTTTTATTTTGTTCGCCCAAACATGTTTCTATAATGACCATACATAAACTGTTGTTCCTTAGGTGGAACATCAAACGATCGGAACCGGTTGGTCGGAGAAGGTGAGAAATGAGTGAACAGTGGCTTTGCGCCGGACACGCCGGCGCGTTATCCGAAGACGCGCCCGTCGAGTTCAAGCTCGGCGACGGCAAGGAAATCGGCATCTACAAGGTGGGCGATGAGGTCTACGCGCTCGAGAACGTCTGCCCGCATGCGTATGCGCTGCTGACACAAGGCTTCGTCGACGGCGACACGGTCGAATGTCCGCTGCACGAAGCCGTTTTTCACATCCCGACGGGCAAGTGTCTGAAAGAGCCGGGCGGCCGCGACCTGAAGGTGTACGCGGTGCGCCTCGCGGGTGAAGAAATCCAGATCAAGGTGGAATGACATGAAAGAAGCCGTCGTGAACTTCAATCCTTTCCTGAAGCCGTGGCTCGCGCCGCAGCCGAACAACGTCGCCGGCAAGGGCGTGATCGAAAAGCCGGGCGAAACCGAGAACATGATCTGGCAGACGCGTAAGGCGGAGCCGACGCAATACGAGAACGACTTCGGCAACGCGCTGGAACAGGTGTTCGAAGCAGGTGCCGTCGAGTTGCATGAAGTGGTGGCGGGCCTGAACGGCGTCGGATTCCGCACGCCGGAAGGCGCGCAGTGGAGCGAAGAGCGTCTCGCCGCGGAACTGCGGCTGCTCGCGGAATAAGCGCCACGCGAACACTCGATCAAGCGAACACGGAGTTTCCCCATGACGTCCCTCAATACAACGAGCCCCGCAGCCGATCCGATTCAGGCGTACCTCGATCGCGGCATCAAGAACTACTGGTATCCCGTCGCGCCGAGCTGGCAGGTAGGCAATGCGCCCATCGGCCTCACGCGACTCAGCGAGCAGATCGTGCTGTGGCGCGATCAGGACGGCAAAGTCCACGCGCTCGAAGACCGTTGCCCGCATCGCGGCGCGCGCCTGTCGCTCGGCTGGAATCTCGGCAATCGCGTCGCATGCTGGTATCACGGCATCGAAGTCGACGGCTCGGGCACCGTGCAGGCCGTGCCTGCCGTGTCGGCCTGTCCGCTCGAAGGACAGAAGTGCGTGAAGTCGTATCCCGTTGAGGAACATGCGGGCGCGATCTTCCTGTGGTTCGGCGACGACGCGCACAAGGAGCCGACGCCGCTCGCACTGCCCGAAGAACTGGTCGGCGCGGAGTACTCGCAGTTCTTGTGCGTATCGAACTGGAAGTGCAACTATCAGTACGCGATCGACAACGTGATGGACCCGATGCATGGCGCGTATCTGCACGCGACGTCGCATTCGATGGCAGAAGGCGACAAGCAGGCCGACATGCGCGTGCGTAAAACCGAGACTGGCCTCATGTTCGAGAAGGTCGGCCAGCGCGATGTGAATTTCGACTGGGTCGAACTCGGCGAAACGGGTTGCCTGTGGATGCGACTCGCGATTCCCTATAAGAAGAAGTTCGGCCCTGGCGGCAGCTTCGGCATCGTCGGCTTTGCGGTGCCCGTCGATAACGACAACTGCCAGGTCTACTTCTGGCGTACGCGCAAGGTGAGCGGCTGGCAGCGCGACGCATGGCGCTTCCTGTATCGCAATCGTCTTGAAGGGCTGCACTGGGCGGTGCTCGAACAAGACCGCTATGTGCTCGAAAGCCTCGCACCGAACGCGCGTGCTCACGAATTCCTCTATCAGCACGATGTCGGCATGACGCGCGTGCGCCGCATGCTGCGTCAACGTGCGCAACAGCATTTCGCCGATCTCGAAGCGCTAAACGCGAAGCAGGCGGAAGCGGGCGCGCAAGCGTCGACGGGGCACGCTCATGCCTGATGTCACGGTCTCCAGCCTGAGCGGACGGCGTGTCGTCGTGACAGGCGGCGCGCGTGGGCTCGGCGCGGCGTTCATCGAAGCGCTTGCTAAAGCCGACGCGCGTGTCGTGTTCGGCGATGTGCTCGACGCGGAAGGCCACGCGCTCGCGGAAAAGCTCGGCGCGAATGTGCACTTCGTTCCGCTCGATCTCGCGAGTCCCGACAGCATCGATGCGTTCGTCGCACAGGCCGCGCAAAAGATGGGCGGCATCGACGCGCTGATCAACAACGCCGCCATCACCAACTCAGGCGGACGCTTCGCAGAAGAGCTGACCACGCAAACGTGGGACGCCGTGATGAACGTCAACGTGCGCGGCACGTGGCTGATGTGTACGGCAGCGTTGCCGCATCTGCGCGACTCGAAGCGCGGCGCGATCGTCAATATCGCTTCTGACACGGCGATGTGGGGCGCGCCGAAGCTGCTCGCATACGTTGCGAGCAAGGGCGCGGTCATCGCAATGACGCGTTCGCTCGCACGCGAATTCGGCGCGCACGGCATCACGGTGAATGCGATTGCACCCGGCCTCACGGAAGTCGAAGCGACGGCCTACGTGCCCGCCGAACGCCACGAGTATTACCTGAAGGGCCGCGCCTTGACGCGTGCTCAGGTGCCCGACGACGTAACGGGCCCCGTGCTTTTCCTGCTGACGGATGCCGCCCGCTTCGTGACGGGCCAGTTGCTGCCCGTGAACGGCGGCTTCGTGATGAATTGACCTTGCTCGAACCAGCAAACCACATGGAGAAAACAATGGCCGACGCCGATCTCGAACGCAAATCGTGGGATCAACCCGCCGACGCAAGTTTCGAACAATGGATGGACACGCGCGTCGCGCGGTTCGAAACGCGCCGCTACGACTGGGACGCGCTGAAGTTCCAGGCCGACTACGACCCGAAGTACCGTCGGGCGCAAATGCGCTATGTCGGCACGGGCGGCACGGGTGTCGCCAAAGACATGAACACGGTGCCCGCCGGCAACTTCACGTTCTCGACGATGGTGATTCCCGCCGGCAACATCGGCCCTAGCCACATTCATACCGACGTCGAAGAGATCTTCTTCGTGTTGCGCGGCAAGATGAAAGTGGTCTGCGAGCGCGACGGCGAAACGTGGGAAGCCGTGCTCGGCGAACGCGATCTGATTTCGGTGCCGCCCGGCGTTTATCGCACGGAAATCAACATCGGTGAAGAAGACGCGCTGATGTGCGTGATGCTCGGTTCGTCGAAGCCGATCACACCGACGTATCCGCCCGATTCGCCGCTGGCGAAGATCAAGCGCGATCTCGCGAAGTAAATCAACGCACATCATTCGAGAAGCGAAGCCCATGTCCGCAGCCTTGCCCGTCATTGCCGATCGAAACGCCACGCTGGAAACGCGCCTCTCGCACTTCCCGGCGCAGCGGATCGCGATTGCGTCGCAACGCGCGATCGGTTATCGCGCAGCGGGTGCCGCACACGCTGATGCGTTGCCGCTCGTACTGTTGCACGGCATCGGCTCGGGCGCGGCTTCGTGGGTGCAACAGTTCGAATCGCTCGGCACGACGCGCCGCGTGTTCGCGTGGGACGCGCCGGGCTACGGCGAATCGACACCCGTTGCGTCGGCTTCGCCTACCGCGAACGAATACTCGAGCGCGCTCGAGCAATGGCTCAATGTGCTCAAGATAGAACGTTGCGTACTGATCGGGCATTCGCTCGGCGCGATCATCGCGGGCTCGTTCGCAGCGTCGCATGCGGAACGTGTCGCGGGGCTGCTGCTGATTTCGCCCGCAGCGGGCTACGGCGCGGCATCCGAAGAAGTGCGCGCGTCGAAGCGCGACAGCCGCCTCGCGATGCTTGCCGAACTCGGCCCGCAAGGACTCGCGGACCAACGCAGCGCCAACATGCTGTCGCCGTATGCCGACGACGCATCGCGTAACTGGGTGCGCTGGAACATGTCGCGCATCGTGTCGACCGGTTACGCGCAGGCGACGCATCTGCTCGCCAACGCCGACCTCGCCAGCGATGTCGCGAAGATCAACGGCCGTATCGCCGTCGCGGTCGGCGCGGAAGACACGATCACACCGCCGTCGTCATGCGAGCGGATCGCGCAGGCGGCGCGCACGCGCCTGCAGATCATCCCGCGCGCGGGTCACGCGGGCTATATCGAAGCGGGCAATGAATACACCGCGCTCATCGACGCCTTCTGCCGCGTGAGCGACGGTTACTGGAGTAAAGCATGACCCCCGAATTGACGGGCACTGCGCCTGAAGCAGAAGACGACCGCAACGACGCGAATTACCGCGTGCCCGGACTCGAACGCGGCCTGCGCATTCTCACGGAATTTTCGCCGCGCGAGCCGGTGCTCGGCGCGCCCGAGTTGTCGAAGCGCCTCGGCATTCCGCGCACGACGGTTTTCCGTCTGCTGCAGACGCTCGAATCGCTCGGCTTTCTGGAGCGCGCGGATCGCGACCGCAACTATCGCCTGGGCGTCGCGGTGCTGCGCCTCGGCTTCGAATATCTCAGCTCGCTTGAACTCACCGATCTCGGCTTGCCGTTGATCGAAGGATTGCGCGACGCGACGGGACTGACCACGCACATCGTGATCCGCGACGGCCGCGACGTGGTGTTCGTCGCGAAGGCGCAGAGTCACGCGCCCGTGTTCAGCTCGGTGAAGGTGAACGTCGGCACGCGGTTGCCCGCGCATGCGACCACGCATGGCCATGTCCTGATGGGCGATCTCACGCTCGACGAACTGCGCGCGCTGTATCCGGAGAAGACGCTTGAACGCTTCACGAAACACACGCCCGCCACCGTCGACGAACTGTACGAGCGCGTGAAGGACGACGCATTGCGCGGCTTCGCGATCAGCGAATCGTCCTTTGAAAACGGCATTTCCGTCATCAGCGCGCCCGTGCGCAACGACACGGGCCGTATCGCCGCTGTGATCACGACGACGATTCCGCGTCCGCAGATCGACGCGGCGCTGCTGGACGGCGGCCTGATCGACAAGGTGCGCAGCGCGGCGGAGCAACTGTCGCTGCGGCTGAACTATCGGCCGTCGGCGGAAAGCAGATACATGAAGGCATTGGGGCTCTGATGATTCAAATCGATCTCACAGGACAGGTTGCAGTCGTGACGGGCGGTTCGTCCGGCATCGGTCTCGCAACGGCCGAACTCTTTTTGCGCGCCGGCGCATCGGTAGCGATCTGCGGGCGCGATACCGACCGGCTCGCGAGCGCCGAAGCTTCGCTACGCGCCCGGTTTCCGCAAGCGCAATTGCTGGCCGCGCGCTGCAACGTACTGGATGCTGACGAAGTCACGAAATTCGCAAACGATGTACAGCAATGCTTCGGCCGCGCTGACATGCTCGTGAACAACGCAGGCCAGGGCCGCGTATCGACCTTCGCGGACACGAGCGACGAAGCATGGCGCGAAGAACTGGACCTCAAGTATTTCAGCGTCATCCGACCGACCCGCGAATTTCTGCCGATGCTCACGCAAGCCGCGCAGCAAGGCAACGGCTCGATCGTCTGCGTGAATTCGCTACTCGCATTGCAGCCCGAGCCGCATATGGTCGCAACCTCGTCGGCGCGCGCGGGCGTGCAGAACCTGATCAAGTCGCTGGCCGTCGAACTCGCGCCGCAGGACATTCGCGTGAACTCGATTCTGATCGGCATCGTCGAGTCTGGCCAATGGCGCCGCCGCTATCAGACGCAGGCAAAGCCGGGTCAAAGCTGGGAAGACTGGACCGGCGAACTCGCGCGCACCAAGCACATTCCGCTCGGCCGCTTCGGCCGTCCTGAAGAGGCCGCACAAGCGCTCTTTTATCTCGCTACACCCCTGTCGTCGTACACGACGGGAAGCCATATCGATGTCTCCGGAGGCGTTGCACGTCATGTCTAACAAAACCACCGTCGGCGAGCTGATCGCCGCTTTTCTCGAGCAATGCGGCGTCAAAACCGCATTCGGCGTGATCTCGATCCACAACATGCCGATCCTCGACGCGATCAACACGCGCGGCAACATCCGCTATGTCGGCGCACGCGGCGAAGCGGGCGCGCTGAACATGGCCGATGGTCTGGCGCGCGTGTCGGGCGGCCTCGGCGTCGCGTTCACGAGCACGGGCACGGCTGCGGGCAATGCAGCGGGCGCGATGGTCGAGGCGCTGACGGCAGGCACGGCACTCGTGCATATCACCGGTCAGATCGAATCGACGTATCTGGATCAGGACCTCGCGTACATCCACGAAGCGCCTGATCAACTGGCGATGCTCTCGTCGATTTCGAAGGCCGCATACCGCGTGCGTTCCGTCGAGACCGCACTCGCGACGATTCGCGAAGCCGTGCGCGTCGCGCAAACCGCGCCGAGCGGCCCCGTCAGTGTCGAGATTCCTATCGACATTCAGGCCGCCGAAATCGAATGGCCCGTCGACATGGCCGCGCCGCACGTCAACACGCTGACGCACGACACGAAGCGCGTCGAGCAACTCGCCGACGAACTCGCGAAAGCAAAGCGCCCGTTGCTGTGGCTCGGCGGCGGCACGCGTCATGCGCGTGCGCAGGTCGAGCGCCTCGTGAAGCTCGGCTTCGGCGTCGTCACTAGCGTGCAGGGCCGTGGCGTGCTGCCCGAAGATCATCCCGCGACGCTCGGCGCATTCAACGTGCAGCCGACGGTTGAGAAATTCTACAAGACCTGCGATGCGTTGCTCGTAGTCGGCTCGCGTCTGCGCGGCAACGAGACGCTCAAGTACAAGCTCGCGCTGCCGCAGCCGCTGTTCCGCGTCGACGCCGACGCACTCGCCGACAACCGTGGCTACCGCAACGAACTGTTCGTTCATGGCGACGCAGTCGCCGTGCTCGATCAACTCGCGACGCTGCTCGAAGGCCGCATGAAGATCGACCCTGCATTTGCAGGCGATCTCGCTGCGACGCGCGAAGTCGCTGTCGCTGAGACGGGCAAGGGACTTGGACCGTACAAGCGCCTCGTCGACGTGCTGCAACATGCCGTGGGCCGCGACTATAACTGGGTGCGCGACGTGACGATCTCGAACAGCACGTGGGGCAACCGCATGCTGAAGATCTTCCAGCCGCGCGCGGGCGTGCATGCACTGGGCGGCGGCATCGGCCAGGGCATTCAGATGGCGATCGGTGCGGCGCTCGCGGATGCGGCGGCGAAGACTGTATGCCTCGTCGGCGATGGCGGCCTGATGGTCAACGTCGGGGAACTGGTCACAGCCGTGCAGGAAAACGCGAACGTGATGATCGTGCTGATGAACGATCAATGCTACGGCGTGATCCGCAACATTCAGGACGCGCACTACGGCGGCCGCCGCTGCTACGTGCAACTGCATCAACCCGATTTCGCGCAATTCTGCGCGAGCTTTGGTCTCACGCACTACCGCATTTCGTCGCTGGATCAGGCTGACGACATTATCCGCGAAGGCATCGCGAAGAACGGGCCGGTGCTGGTCGAAGTGGACATGCTGTCGGTCGGTTCATTCGCCACGGCCTTCGCCGGCCCGCCCGTGCGCAAACAGGAGCCTGAACATGCCTAACGTTGCGGGCATCAATCATCACACGCCGCTCGACATCGCGATGATCGGCTTCGGCGCGATCGGTCAGACCGTGTACCACGCCGTTGCCACCGATCCGCAAGTGCATGTGTCGCATGTGATCGTGCCCGAGCATCAGGCCAACGCTGTGCGAGAGCAGGTCGGGCCGGATGTGGATGTCGTGTGGTCCGTCGATGCGTTGAAGTCGCGTCCGCAGTTCGCGCTCGAATGTGCCGGGCACGGCGCGCTGGTGAGCCATGTCGTGCCGCTGCTGAAAGCGGGCACGGATTGCGCCGTTGCTTCGATCGGCGCGCTGTCGGATCTTAGTCTGCTCGAAGCGCTGAACGCCGCCGCCGATGAAGGCCATGCAACGGTGACGCTGTTGTCAGGTGCCATCGGCGGCATCGATGCGCTCGCGGCGGCGAAGCTCGGCGGCCTCGACGAAGTGCAGTACATCGGTCGCAAGCCGCCGACGGGCTGGCTCGGCACGCCCGCCGAACAACTCTGCGATCTGCAAGCGCTGACGGAAGCGCGCGTGATTTTCGAAGGCAGCGCGCGAGAAGCGGCGCGCCTGTATCCGAAGAACGCGAACGTCGCGGCAACTGTCGCGCTCGCGGGACTCGGCCTCGATCAGACGATGGTGCGTCTCATCGCCGATCCCGCTGTGACGCGCAACGTGCATCGCATCGTCGCGCGCGGCGCGTTCGGCGAGATGTCGCTTGAAATGAGCGGCAAGCCGCTGCCCGACAATCCGAAGACCTCTGCATTGACCGCGTTCAGCGCGATCCGCGCGCTGCGTAATCGCGCGGCCCGCTGCGTGATCTGATCTGACAGTCAAAGGAAGTACGACATGCCCCACACCGACATCATTTCGAGCCTCGTGCCTTCCGCCGATATCTTCGTCGGCGGCGAATGGAAGCGTGGCCGCGGCGCGCTGTACGCGAGCATCTATCCCGCCGACGGCTCGGTGAACACCGAGATCACGACGGCCGATGCCGACGATGCGCGCGAAGCCGTCGAAGCCGCCGACATCGCGTGGCGCAAGCCGAACTGGTCCGGTCTGAAGCCGCATCAGCGCGCGCTGATCCTGTATCGCATCGCCGATCTGATCATGGCGAAGCACGAAGCGCTCGCGCAGCTGCAACGCCGCGACAACGGCAAGCCGATTGGCGAGACGCGCGTGCTGGTCGCGAGCGCAGCGAACACGTTCCGCTACTTCGCGGCGTGCCTCGAAACGCTCGACGAAGAAGTGACGCCCTCGCGCGGCGACTATCTGACGATGAGCGTGCATGAGCCGATCGGCGTGATCGCGGCGATTACGCCGTGGAATTCGCCCATCGCTTCCGACGCGCAAAAGCTCGCGCCTGCGCTTGCAGCCGGGAACGCCGTCGTGTTGAAGCCCGCTGAAATAACGCCGCTCGTGTCGCTCGCGCTTGCACGTATCTGCGAGGAAGCGGGCGTGCCGAAGGGCGTGCTGAGCGTGCTGCCGGGCAAGGGCTCGGTGATCGGCGATGTGCTGGTGCGCCATCCGCTCGTGAAGAAAGTGTCGTTCACGGGCGGCACCGAAGTGGGACGCGGCATCGCCCGCATCGCCGCCGACAAGCTGATGCCCGTGTCGCTCGAACTCGGCGGCAAATCGCCGACGATGGTCTTCGACGACGCCGATCTCGATCATGCGGTAAACGGCGTGCTGTACGGCATCTTCAGCTCGTCGGGTGAGGCGTGTATTGCGGGCTCGCGCCTGTTCGTGCAGCGCTCGATCTATCCCGAGTTCATGAAGCGGCTCACCGCGAAAGCGCGCGAATTGCGCGTCGGTGATCCCACGAGCGAGAACACGCAGATGGGTCCGCTGATTTCCGCGAAGCATCGCGAGTCGGTTGAGCGTTATGTGGCGCTCGGCCTCGAAGAAGGCGGACGTTTGCTGTGCGGCGGCGAGCGGCCTGTAGGCAATAGCCGCGAGCAAGGCTTCTTCTATCAACCGACGATTCTCGAAGGTCTGTCGAACAACGCGCGCATTTGCCAGGAGGAAATCTTCGGCCCCGTGCTCGTCGCGATGCCATTCGACGACGAAGCGTCGCTGCTGAAAGAAGCGAACGACAGCGTATTCGGTCTCGCCGCCGGCATCTGGACGCGCGACTACAAGCGCGCATGGCGCGTCGCGCGCGCGCTCGAAGCGGGCACGGTCTGGATCAACACGTACAAGCTGTTCTCGATTTCGACGCCGTTCTCAGGCTGGAAAGAAAGCGGCATGGGCCGCGAGAAAGGCCGCCTGGGCATTCGTGAGTACATGCAGCAAAAGAGCCTCTACTGGGGCTTGAACGACGCCCCGCTGGCGTGGGCGAACTGAAGAGGCACGCAACATGAGCATTCTCGGCATTGAACAGATCACGTACGGCGTGACGGATCTGGATACCTGTCGGCGCTTTTTCGCCGACTGGGGCATGAAGGAAACCGCGCACGACGAAACGCGCGCGCGCTTCGAAACGTTGAACGGCTGCACGGTGCTCGCGATGCTGGCGAACGATCCGTCGCTGCCGCCCGCATTCGAAGAAGGTCCGACGCTGCGTGAAGTGACGTGGGGTGTCGCGACGCCTTCCGATCTCGATACATACCGCGTGAGCCTGAAAGGCGCGCAGGGCTATTACTCGAACGACGGCGCCGTCGGCTGCATTGATCCGAACGGGATGGCGATCCGCATCGAAGTGACGCGCAAGCGTGCCGTCGACGTGCACGGTTCGCCGTCGAACGTGTGGGGCCAGACGCTGCGCGTCGATACCCCGAGTCCCATCTACGAGCGCGCGGAACCCGTCGAAGTGGGCCACGTCGTGTTCTTCACGAACTGCCTCGCGGAGCAGGAGAAGTTCTATCAGGAACGACTCGGATTCGAAATGTCGGACCGATATCCAGGCCGTGGCGCGTTCATGCGCTGCGCGCCGCACGGCGGCCATCACGACATCTTTTTGCTGCAACTGCCGACAGGCAAGCGCGGGCTGAATCACGTCGCGTTTACCGTGCGCGACATACACGAAGTATTCGGCGGCGGCATGCACGTCAGCCGTTGCGGCTGGGACACGCAACTCGGGCCGGGACGTCACCCCGTTTCGTCCGCGTACTTCTGGTACTTCCAGAATCCGGCGGGCGGCCTGATCGAGTACTACGCCGACGAAGATCAACTCACACCTGAATGGCAGCCGCGCGATTTTGAACCGGGTCCGACCGTGTTCGCCGAATGGGCGATCGACGGCGGCATCGACGGCAACACACGCCGTCAGAAGGACGCGAAGGCGCCGGAAGGCAAGTTCATGACGGAGCGCAAACATGACTGACGCTGCCATTTCAAACGTTGCCAGCAACGCGGACGCACCGCAAACGATCGTCGTGATCGGCGGCGGCCAGGCTGCGGGCTGGGTCGTGAAGACGCTGCGCAAGACGGGCTTCGAAGGCCGTCTCGTGATGATCGCGGATGAAATCCATCTGCCGTACGAGCGGCCGCCGTTGTCGAAAGCGGTGCTGTCGGGTGATGCCAATATCGACACGGTGCGCCTCTTCGCAAGCGACGATTTCGCTTCGCTCAATGTCGAAGCCTGGCAACCGGACGTTGCGACGCAGATCGACCGCGCGCAACGCGTCGTGCGCACGCAATCGGGCCGCGAAGTGCAGTACGACCGGCTCGTGATCGCAACGGGCGGCGCGGCGCGCAAGTTGCCAGCATCGTTGGTGAAGACGGATCACATCGCGTATCTGCGCACGTTGGACGAAGCGTCCGCGCTCGGCGAGCGTTTGCGCGCGAGCAAGCATGTGCTCGTGATCGGCGGCGGCTGGATCGGTCTCGAAGTCGCGGCGACCGCGCGCAAGCTCGGTGTGGCGGCGACGGTGGTAGAAGGAGCGCCGCGTCTGTGTGCGCGTTCGGTGCCGCCTTTCGCGTCGGACTTCCTGCTCGATCTGCATCGCTCGAATGGCGTCGATGTGCGTTTGTCAGCTGCATTGACTTCGCTCGATACGCATCCTGAAGACGCAAGCAAAGTGCGCGCGACGCTCGCGGACGGCACATGCATCGATGCCGATTTCGCCGTGGCGGGCATCGGGCTCACACCGCATACATCGATTGCCGAAGCGGCGGGTTTGCCTGTGAACGACGGCATCGTCGTCGACGAACACGGCATGACGAACGACCCGCGCATCTTCGCTTGCGGCGATGTCGCGAATCATCCGAGCGCGTGGTTGAAGCGGCGCGTGCGGCTCGAATCGTGGGCGAATGCGCAGAACCAGGCGATCGTCGCCGCGAAAGCCGCACTCGGCCAGTTCGAACCGTATGCGGAGATTCCGTGGTTCTGGTCGGATCAATACGACGTGAACCTGCAGATTCTAGGCGACATTCCCGCCGATGCCGAACTCGTCGTGCGCGGCGATGTCAGCGCGCGCCGCGCGACGCTCTTTCATGTCGCGGACGGGGGCGTGCGCGGCGTGATCGCGATCAACACGCCGCGCGACCTGAAGCTCGCGCGCAAATGGATGACCCAGGGGCGCACGGTCGATGTCGCGGCTCTGGCCGACGCCGACAAAGCGCTTGCCTAACCACAGTACGGGGCGGAGAAACGACGCATGAGCACTATCGACAATACGTTTGAGGCACACAGCAGCGCCGGTGTCTCCCATCCCGCGACGCGCGGCTCGATCATTGCGCGGCTCGAACGATTGCCCGCGAACGCAATGCTGGTGCGCGCGCGCATACTGATCGGTCTCGCGACGTTCTTCGACGGCTTCGACGTCATCGCGATCGCCGCGACGCTGCCGATCCTGATCGGCAAATGGCATCTGACGCCGTGGGACGTGGGCCTGATGATCGGCGCGAGCTCGGTTGGTCAGCTGATCGGTGCGTTTCTGTTTCCGTGGTATGCGGAGCGTCATGGCCGCGTGAAGGCGATTGCACTGAGTTCGGGCGTGATCGGCGTGACGAGTATTGCGTGCGGCTTCGCGCCGACGTTCGCCGTGTTCTTCGTGTTGCGCATCGTGCAGGGCATCGGGCTTGGCGGCGAGTTGCCCGTGGCCGCGACATACATCAATGAAATCTGCCGGGCGCATGGGCGCGGGCGCTTCGTGCTGTTGTACGAGATCGTGTTCCCGGTCGGCCTGCTTGCTTCGAATGCATTGGGCGCGTGGATCGTGCCGCGCTTCGGCTGGGAGACGATGTACTTTATCGGCGGCATGCCGTTGATTCTGTTCTTCGTGTTGCGCAAGCTGGTACCCGAATCGCCGCGCTGGCTTGCTGAACGTGGCCGCATGAACGAAGCCGCCGATGCCGTGCACGCGTTCGAACGTACTGCCAAAACCGCGTTGCCGCCGATGGAAGATCCCGCCGGTTTCGAAGCGATGGCTGCGCGTCACCCGAAGCGCAAGATGAGCGATCTGTTCGGCAAGGCGTACTGGAAGCGCTCGGCGGCGGTCGCGATGCTGTGGATGACGTGTGGCGTGATCCAGTATGGTCTGTCGACGTGGCTGCCGACGATTTATCGCACGGTGTATCACGCGCCGTTGCAGCTCGCGCTGAATCTGGCTGTTGCCGCTTCCGTGCTCGGCGTGCTCGGTTCGCTGCTGTGCGCGATGCTCGTCGATAAGGTCGGACGTAAGCCGATCATCAACTGGTCATTCATGTTGTGCGCGTTGTCGCTGGTGCTGGCGGGCGTGTTCCATGACGCTTCCGTTTATGTGGTCGCGACGTGCTGTGCGTTCGCGCTCGGCTGGCTGGCGTGTGGGTTCATCACGGCTTATGTGTACACGCCTGAGTTGTATCCGACGAGTATCCGCGCGTTTGGGTGCGGCGTCGGCGGCGCGTGGCTGAAGCTTGCGGCGATCTTTGCGCCGACGCTGGTGTCGAAGACGATGGTCGGTGGGAATCTCGATATGGCGTTTTATTTGCTGGCTGTTGTGCCGTTTTGCGCGGCGCTGGTCGTGAAGTTTCTTGGGATCGAGACGAAGGGGAAGGTGCTGGAGCAACTGGAGGCTTAAGCTTCTCTTGATGGGTTGAAAGTCGGGCCACGATGCGCGGGGGATTGCGTGTCGTGGCCCGAATTGCTTTGAGGTGAGGGTTTTCGGGAGTGAGGTGAGTGAGATGATTTTCACTCACCGCTTGCGTGTTCCGTGGTGATCACGGGGCCGAAAAAGCCCGGTTTTCCGCGAGATTCCGCGCTTTTGGCTGCAGTCGGGAGGCAGCGACCTGCTCTTCTTGAGACGGGTGATCCTCCAATGCGACCCAAAGGTGAGGGTTTTCAGGAGATTGAATTGACGTGCTCGCGATCCTGAAGTTTGATCGTCGTCACGTGAACGCTCCGCTTCGGATCGAAAGCCCGAGACGCGAAGCAAGTCGCACTACCATTCACCCCTGCGGCAACTCCCTCACATCCGCCGTCGCCACTGCCCCAAACGTATCGCTCAACACGTAATCGACCAGCTTGCCCGCAGACTCTTCCGGCGTCGCCAGCTTCCCGCTGCGCTTCAGTTCTTCGAACTTCTCGCGCATCGGGAATTTCTCCAGGCCTGTCGAGCGAATCTCCGCCTGCATGTTCGTATCGACGACACCCGGCGCGACACTGCAAATGCGCAGTGCGCGGTTCTGGTCGAGCGCGACGGAGCGCGCATGATGATCGAGCGCGGCCTTCGTCGCGCAGTAAATACTCCAGCCCGAATACGGATGGCGCGCCGCGCCGCTGGAAATATGCACGATGCGCCGGTCGCCCGCATCCGGGCTCGCCGTGGCGAACGCGCTCGCCAGCATCAATGGCGCCGACACGTTGAGCGTCACGGCTTGCGCAATCGCGGCAACGTCTTGCGCTTCGATAGGGCCGATCGGCTGCACCGTGCCCGCATTGTTGAACAGCAACACGGTTTGTGCGCCTTTCAGAAAGTTGCGCAACGTGTCGCCAGCGAGAAATTGTGTCAGGTGTTCAGCATCCGCCAGATCGACCGCGATCTGCTCGAAGCCCGCCTGATTCGCGAGCGCTTCGTTGCGCGAGCGCGAAATGCCGAGCACGGCGATGCCTTGTGCAAGCAGGCGTTGCGCGAGCGCCTCGCCGAGACCGCGCGTATGGCCGGTAACGATGGCGCGAACGGAAGTAGTAGCGTTCATGTCGATGTGCCCGATTTGCTGGATGTGGAATAAGACCGTCGATCAGCCCACCATTTTCTCACGCGCATTCGACGCGCGCAGGCGCTTCGCTCATTCGTGCCGAAAGCGCTCGCGGTACTGTTTCGGCGTCGCGCCGATGCGCTTCGTGAACACGATGCGCATGCGGTCAGCCGTGCCGAAGCCGCAATCGTAGGCGATCGTCTTGAGCGCCGCGCCGCTGCTTTCGAGCAGCTTGCGCGCCGCGTCCATCCGCGCCCGCTCGACGAACTCATGCGGCGTCACGCCCGTTTCCTGCACGAAGATGCGCGCGAAATTGCGCGCGCTCATGCCCGCCACATCGGCGAGTTGCCTGACCGTGAAGTTGTCACGGATGTTCGCCATCACATGCGCCTGGATCTTCGCAACAGGCGACGTTTCGTCGGCGGGCGCAGTGAGGTAAGGGCTGAATTGCGACTGCCCGCCCTGGCGCTGCGAAAACACCACGAGGCGTTTCGCGACCTTCAACGCCGTCTGCGGGCCGTGATCTTCGGTTACGAGCGCCAGCGCGAGGTCGATGCCCGCCGTCACGCCCGCCGACGTCACGAGCCGTTCGTCGCGCAGATAGATGCGGTCAAAATCGACGCGCGCTTTCGGAAACTGCGCCGCGAGCTGCTGCGCGTGCTGCCAGTGCGTCGTGACGTTGCGATCGTCGAGCAAGCCAGCATGGCCCAACGCGAACGCGCCCGTGCAGATCGAGCCGTAACGTTCACATTGCGACGCGACGGCCGCGAGCCAGTGCGTGAGACGCGCGTCGGGCGTGCTCTCCGGCAAGGCGGGACCGCCTGCGATCAACGCGAGATCGAACATGCTGCGCTGCTGATCGAAGGTTTCATCGGCGACGAGCCGGATGCCGTTCGACGCGCGCAACGGTTCGCCGTCCGCGGCGAGCAGCGCCACTTCATAGCGGTCCTTGCCGTCGATGAACAGATTCGCCTCGGCGAACACATCGAGAGGACCGGCGACATCCAGCGCCTGGACGCCCGGAAAGATCGCTATGGCAACGCTCGGCATTCAGTGACCTCGCAGACAACGCGTGATGGAAAACGGCAGCGGACGACGTGTGGTTGGCAGGTTACGGCGGTGTGCGCAGGTTGAAGGAGCGGCCTCAAAACCAATACTGAAGCCATCGACAACCCTGAAGCACCGGAGGAACCGAGGATGGAACAGCATAGCAAATCTGCTTACAAAGCCGAGGCCGAGGTCCGCGACGCGCACGACGAGCAACTGATGGACGAAGCGCTGATGGACACTTTCCCCGCGAGCGACCCGATCACACCGATGTGTTTCGATTGACTTCGAGCGTTCGCGGCTAGCTCGCGGCACAATATCACGCAACCCAATGCGCTAATTGTCTGCCATGGTCCTGAAGAACCTGCTTCGCCGCCTCGACCTCACCACGCTGCAACTGTTCATCGCCGTTTATGAGGAAGGCACGCTGACGCGCGCCGCGGAACGCGAGGCCATCGCCGTCTCCGCAGCGAGCAAGCGGCTGCTCGAACTGGAGCAGGCCGTTGGCGCGACGCTGTTTCAGCGCAACGCGCGCGGCATGACGCTTACGCCTGCCGGCGAAACGCTGCTGCATCACGCGCGCCGCGTGATGCGCGGCATCGAGAACATCGGTATCGAACTCGCGGGCCACGCGAGCGGCGTGCGTGGCTATGTGCGGATGATGGCGAACCTGTCCGCGATCGTCGAGTTCTTGCCCGAAGATCTGCGCGCCTTTCTCGCCGTCAACGACCGCGTGAAGATCGATCTCGAAGAGCGCCCAAGCGGCGGCGTGGTCGAGGCCGTAGCCGACAGTCTCGCCGACCTCGGCATCTGTTCCGGCGAAGCCGACGCGCGCGGTCTCGAAGTCACGCATTACCGGCACGACCGGCTGTGCGTCGTGATGCGCGACGACCATCCGCTGGCCGGCCGAACGAGCGTCGCGTTCGAAGAGACGCTCGACAGCGATCACGTCGGCCTGCATTCGGCCAGTTCGATCAACGCGCGCACGCACATGGCCGCGCGCCAGGCGGGCAAGGCGCTGAAGCTGCGCATCCATGTGCCGGGCTTCGACGCCGTGTGCCGGATGGTGCAGGCGGGCATGGGCGTCGGCGTGCTCCCCGTCAACGTGTATCGCATCATGGGGCGGCCGCTGGGCCTCGTGTCGGTTGCGCTCGAAGACGAATGGTCGGAGCGCAGCCTCATCATCGTGACGCGCGATTCGGCGCGTCTGTCGCCCGTCGCGCGGCTGCTGTTCGACCATCTGAGTTCCGTCGAAGCCTTATCCGGCAAGGCTTAGCGCCGAGCGTTCGCGGATCGCGAACGGTCCTTGGCGAAATGCGGTTGGACGCTCTGGCGGCGCCCCTTCTAACCTTGTCTCCAACCTGAAACAAGATTGGAGACAGCATCATGAGTGGTCCGTTACAGGGTATTCGCGTCGTCGAGATCGGCACGCTGATCGCGGCGCCGTTCGCCGCGCGCCTGCTCGCCGAGTTCGGCGCCGAAGTCATCAAGATCGAAGCACCCGAAACGGGCGACCCGCTGCGCAAATGGCGCAAGCTGCATGAAGGCACCTCGCTCTGGTGGTATCTGCAATCGCGCAACAAGAAGTCGATCTGCGTAAATCTCAAGTCGCAAGAAGGCGCCGACGTCGTCAAACGTCTGGCCGCCGACGCCGACGTCGTCATCGAAAACCTGCGCCCCGGCGCGCTCGAAAAGCTCGGCCTCGGCTGGGACGTGCTGCACGCGATCAACCCCAAGCTGACGATGGTCCGCATCTCCGGCTATGGCCAGACGGGCCCGTATCGCGATCGTCCGGGCTTCGGCGCGATCGGCGAAGCAATGGGCGGCATCCGCTATACGACGGGTGAAGTCGAGGGCGCGCCCGCTCGCGTCGGCGTCAGCCTCGGCGATTCGCTCGCGTCGCTGCACGGCGTGATCGGCGCGCTGATGTCGCTGCTGCGCGTGAAGACGGGGCAGGGCGATGGACAGGTCGTGGACGTGTCGCTCGTCGAAAGCGTCTTCAACCTGATGGAAAGCCTCGTGCCCGAATACGATCTGCTCGGCCATGTACGCGAGCGCAGCGGTGGCGCGCTGCCGGGCATCGCGCCGTCGAACACGTATCGCACGGAAGATGGCGGCTTTGTCGTGATCGCGGGCAATAGCGATCCGATCTTCAAGCGCCTGATGCAGGTGATCGGCCGCGCCGATCTCGCCGACGATCCCGCGCTCGCTCGCAACGACGGCCGCGTCGCGCAAAGCGCGATGCTCGATGCCGCGATCACCGCGTGGACCTCCCATCAATCGATCGACGACGTGCTGGCCGCGCTCGAACGCGCCGAAGTGCCGTCGGGCCGCATCTATTCGGTGGCCGACATTGTCGCCGATCCGCATTATCAGGCGCGCGAGATGTTGCTGAAGGCCGATTTGCCGGGCGGCGCGTCGGTGAAGATGCCGGGCATCGTGCCGAAACTGTCGGAGACGCCGGGCGAAGTGCACTGGCAAGGTCCGGCGCTCGGCGAGCATACGTCGAGCGTGCTCTCTGATCTCGGCTATGAGCAAGGCGAAATCGAGCGGCTGCGCCGCGAAGGAGCTGTGCAATGAACTTCGAACGCGAAACATGCGACAAGCTGATCGTGCAGGAAGTCGCGCCGCGCGACGGCTTGCAGATCGAACCGACGTGGGTCGAAACGACCGACAAGATCGCGCTGATCGATCAACTGTCGACAGCGGGCTTTACGCGCATCGAGGCCGGCTCGTTCGTCTCGCCGAAAGCGATCCCCGCGTTGCGTGACGGCGAAGCGGTGTTCACGCAGATTGAGCGCCGCGCAGGCGTGATCTTCGTTGCGCTGGTGCCGAACGTGAAGGGCGCCGAGCGCGCGCTGAATGCACATGCGGATGAACTGAACCTCGTGATGTCCGCGAGCCAGACGCACAACCGCGCGAACATGCGGATGAGTTGCGAAGCGTCGCTGGTCGCATTCGGCGATATCGTGCGGCTCGCGAAGCATTTCCCCGTGTCGCTGAATGCGACGGTGGCGACGGCGTTCGGTTGCCCGTTCGAAGGCAAGATCGACGAAGACCGTGTGGTGTCGATTGTCGATACGTACCGTGAAATGGGCATCGACGGCATCACGCTCGCTGATACGACGGGCATGGCGAATCCGCGCCAGGTCGCGCGGCTCGTCAAGCGCGTGCTGCAACGCGTGCCCGCCGACGCGCTCACGCTGCACTTCCACAACACGCGCGGCCTCGGCCTCGCGAACGTGCTGGCCGCGTATGAAGTGGGCGCACGCCGTTTCGATGCAGCGCTCGGCGGCCTGGGCGGCTGCCCGTTTGCGCCGGGCGCGTCGGGCAACATCTGCACGGAAGACCTCGTCAACCTGTGCGACGAGATCGGCATTCCGACAGGCATCGATCTGCCGAAGCTGATCGCGCTGTCGCGCACGCTGCCTGCCTTGCTCGGCCATGACGTGCCAGGCCAACTGATGAAAGCGGGCCGCAATTGCGACGTGCATCCCGTGCCGGACTACGTGCGCGCCATCTGAACATCACCCACTGAACAACACCGATGACCGGACGACGAATCCGGCCTACAAGGAGACAACCATGAGCACACCAGGCGCAGTCGCGGCGGGCAGCCGTGACGACAAACTAACGGCCACGGCCGACATCATCAAAAAGGTCACATGGCGGCTCATGCCGCTCATCATGATCTGCTATCTGTTCGCGTTCTTCGACCGTATCAACATCAGCTTCGCGAAGTTCCAGCTGCAAAGCGACCTCGGCTTTTCGGATACGGCATACGGCCTCGGCGCGAGTCTGTTCGTGATCGGCTACGTGCTGTTCGAAGTGCCCAGCAACATGCTGCTGTACAAGGTCGGCGCGCGCAGATGGATTGCGCGGATCATGATTTCGTGGGGTCTCGCGACGGCCGCGATGGTGTTCGTCCAGAACGAATGGCAGTTCTACGGTCTGCGTTTCGTGATCGGCGCAATGGAAGCGGGCTTCGCGCCCGGCGTGCTCTACTATCTGACGCTGTGGTTTCCGGCGAGCTATCGCGGACGCGTGACGTCGCTGCTGTTTCTCGCATCGGCGTTCTCGGGTCTTGTCGGTGCGCCGCTCTCGGGTCTGGTGCTCGGTCAGATGGACGGCGTGTTCGGCATTCGCGGCTGGCATTGGCTCTTCATGCTCGGCGGCCTGCCATGCATCGTGCTCGGCATTCTCGTGCTCAAGGTGCTGAAGGATCGTATCGAAGACGCGGGCTGGCTGTCGCCTGCCGAGAAGACGTATCTGTCGAGCCAGATCGCGCAGCAAGCGCAGCCGACCACGCAGGGCCACTCGCTGCTCGGCGCGATCCGCACGCCCGGTTTCCTCACACTCGGCTTGATCTACTTCCTGATTCAGATCGCGTCTTATGGCCTGAATTTCTGGGCACCGCATCTGATCCGCGTCGCGGGTACGCAAAGCCCGACCATCATCGGTCTGCTGACGGCCGTGCCTTATATCTGCGGCGCGATCTGCATGGTGATCGTGGGACGTTTGTCGGATGCATCGGGCGAGCGCCGCAAGTTCGTGAGCGGGCTGCTCGTGATGGCGGCGGTCGGTTTCTTTGCTGCGGGCTTCTTCGACAAGCAGACGGTGATGCTCGTCGTCGCACTTGCAGTGCTCGGCGCAGGCGTGATCGCTTCGATTCCCGCGTTCTGGGCGCTGCCGCCGAAGCTCGTCACGGGCGCGGGCGCTGCGGGCGGTATCGCGCTGATCAATACGCTGGGTCAGTTGGGCGGTATCGTCAGCCCGGTGATGGTGGGCCGCGTGCGCGACGTGACGGGTAGCACGACGCCTGCGCTGTATGTGATCGGCGCGTTGAGTTTGCTCTGCGCGTTGATCATTCTGTATGGCCTGCCGCAATCGCTGCGTCAGAAGGATCACACGGGGCGCGCTGCTTGAGGCGTTGGTGAATGAATAGAAAAAACGCACGGCATCGAGCCGTGCGTTTTGCTTTCAGGCCTTCAGTTTCGCAGCCGCCGCATCTTCGCGCGACTGCACCTGCAACACGGCATCGCGCTTGTCGAGCAAGTGCTGCCGCAAGATCGCGCTTAGACGCTTGCCGTCGCGTGCCTCCAGCGCTTTGAGCATCTCGTCGTGATCGTGGATCGCGCTGTCCCACTTCGGAATCTGGAAGTTCGAACGAAAGCGCAGCGCCTGCAAACGGCGGTTCACTGCGATATACGTCTGACGCAGCGCCGAGTTGCGCGCGGCCTCGTTGATCTTGTCGTGAATCGCCTGATTGCGGCTGTAGTAACCGGCCAGATCGTTCTGCGTACGGCACGCGAGCATCGCGTAATGCAGCGCCTTGATTTCAGTCAGTTCGGCGGCTGTCATCCGCTCCGCCGCAAGCTCGCCGGAAAACGCTTCGAGCCCGCTCATCAACTCGAACGTCTCGCGCAGTTCCGCTTCCGACATCTTCGACACCGACGCGCCGCGATTCGGCTCGATATCGATCAGCCCTTCCGCCGCGAGCACTTTCAGCGCCTCACGTAACGGCGTGCGCGAAATGCCGAGCGTTTCGCACAGTTCGCGTTCGTTCAGTTTCTTGCCCGGCTCCAGCGTGCCTTCGACGATGAAGCGCCGGATGTGTTCGACCACCGTGTCGTGCAAACGCTGGCGTTCGACCTTCGGCATCAGGGGAGGCGGTGTCAGGCCTGCATCAATGTCCGAATTTTGCATACAAAAATCCTCAAGCACGATTTGCACCGATTTTAAAGCATCCAACCCTCTAGCTGGCTGCGAGGGTAAACACCGCCTTGGGATTGTCACGAATCGTTTGTTATAGTTTTTTGCATGCAAAATTCAATCGAGGAGATCGACCGATGCTGAAACTCGACTTTCATCCCGCAGGCCGCCACTTTTTGCAGATTCCGGGTCCGAGCCCGGTGCCCGACCGCATCTTGCGGGCGATGAGCTATCCGACCATCGACCATCGCGGCCCGGAATTCGGCGCGCTGGGCCTGAAAGTGCTGGACGGCATCAAGAAGATCTTCAAGACGCAGCAGCCCGTCGTGATCTACCCGGCGTCCGGCACGGGCGCATGGGAAGCCGCGCTGTCGAACACGCTGAGTCCCGGCGATCACGTGCTGATGTTCGAGACGGGCCACTTCGCCACGCTGTGGAAGAAGATGGCCGAGAACCTCGGTCTGAAGCCGGAGTTTCTGGGCTTGCCGGGTATCGAAGGCTGGCGGCGCGGCGTGCAGCCGCAAATGATCGAGGCGCGGCTGCGCGAGGACACGCAGCACGCGATCAAGGCCGTGTGCGTCGTGCATAACGAAACCTCGACGGGCGTGACGTCCGACATCGCGGCCGTGCGCCGCGCGATCGATGCAGCGGGCCATCCGGCGCTGCTGCTCGTCGATACGATCTCAGGCCTTGCGTGCGCCGATTATCGTCATGACGAATGGGGCGTCGACGTCACCGTGTCGGGTTCGCAGAAGGGCTTGATGCTGCCGCCCGGCATCAGCTTCAACGCCGTGTCGCAGAAGGCGATCGAAGCGGGCAAGCAGGCGAAGCTGCCGCGCGCGTTCTGGGACTGGACCGAAATCATCGAAATGAACAAGAGCGGCTACTGGCCGTACACGCCCAATACGAACCTGCTGTATGGGTTGTACGAGGCGCTCGACATGATTCTCGGCGAAGGGCTCGACAACGTGTTCGCGCGGCACGACCGTCTCGCCGAAGCCTGCCGCCGCGCGGTGCGCGCATGGGGCCTCGAGATTCAATGCGCCGATCCGTCCGTGTATAGCCCGGTGCTGACGGGCGTGATGATGCCCGAAGGTATCGATGCCGATGCCGTGCGCAAGGTCATTTACGAACGCTTCGATATGTCGCTCGGCACGGGCCTCGGCAAGATGAAAGGGCGCATGTTCCGCATCGGCCATCTTGGCGACTGCAACGACCTCACGCTGATGGCCACGCTTGCCGGCGTCGAAATGGGCCTCCAGATCGCGGGCGTGCCCGTCGCGGCGAGCGGCCTGCCCGCTGCGATGGAATTCCTGATGTCGCAGCCGAACGCACCGAAGCTCAAAGCAGCCGCTTAAGCAGCCACATGAGCAGTCGATAGCCATACCGCGAAGGAAGCGCAAACGGCGACACGTTGCTTCCTTCATCTCGGACGCAATCCTCGAAGCACCCACGCGCCCGGCCAGCGCGACGCACAGCAGCGAGCAGAAAGACAAAGACGCAAACGACCCACAAACGCGACCAACGCCAACGGCAGACCCTGCGGATGGAGGCTCGCGCGGCATGAAGGCCGAACACGCCGTGCGAATGCCCCGTCCGCCAGCAACGGAGACAGACGATGAAGCGGTTTCGTGTAACCAGTGCGACCAGTATCGTTCTACTGATGCTATGCATCATGTACTTCATCACCTACCTTGACCGCGTGAACGTCAGCACGGCGGCTGCGGGCTTCGGCAAGGAGTTTCATCTTTCGCATACGGAAATCGGCCTTGTTTTCTCGGCCTTTGCGTATCCGTATCTGGTGTTTCAGATCATCGGCGGCTGGGTGAGCGACCGTTTCGGCGCGAAGCGCACGCTGATTGCGTGCGGCGCGATCTGGGCGCTCGCGACGCTGCTGACGGGCTTCGCAGGCGGCCTCGTTTCGCTGCTCTTTGCGCGTGTGCTGCTCGGCTTCGGCGAAGGCGCGACCTTTCCGGCTGCGACGGCCGCGATGTCGCGCTGGGTCGCGAAAGAAAAGCGCGGTTTCGCGCAAGGCATCACGCACGCGGCGGCGCGCATCGGCAATGCCGTTGCGCCCGGCGTGATCGTGCTGGTGATGACGACATGGGGCTGGCGCGAGTCGTTCTATATCTGCGGCGCGTTCAGTCTGCTTTGGGTCGTCGTGTGGGCGCTGACGTTCACCGAGTATCCGAAAGAGCATCGCCGCATCACGCAGGAGGAGCTCGACTTCTTGCCGCCGCCCAAAGCGAAGATGGCGAACGTGCCGTGGAAAGCGCTTTTCAAACGTATGACGCCCGTGACCATCGTGTACTTCTGCTATGGCTGGACGTTGTGGCTGTTCCTGAGCTGGATTCCGCAGTACTTTCTGCATAGCTATCAACTCGACCTGAAGAAGTCGGCGATATTCGCTTCGGCGGTGTTCTTCGCGGGCGTGATCGGCGATACGCTGGGCGGCATCGTGACTGACAAGGTCTTCGAGCGCACGGGCAACCTCAGGCGCGCGCGCAGCTGGATGGTGTCGATCTGCATGCTGCTCACGCTTGCGTCGCTCGTGCCGCTGATGCTCACGCACAACCTGTATGTATCGATGGTGTGTCTGTCGGCGGGCTTCTTCTTCGCCGAAATGACGATCGGCCCGATGTGGGCGATCCCGATGGATATCGCGCCCGAATACTCGGGCACCGCAAGCGGCATGATGAACACGGGTTCGGCGCTCGCGGCGATCATTTCGCCTGTGCTGTCGGGCTATCTGATCGATACATTCGGCAGCTGGGAGTTGCCGTTCGCGGGCAGCATGCTGCTGATGGCGATCGGCGTGGTGCTCGCGTTCCGCATGCAACCCGAAAGCCGTTTCGAAACCGGCGCAGAGCCGAGTGCACAACCCGCCACGCGCTTTAACGCGTGAGCCTCGCTAAACGTTTGAATGACCATGCTGACTCAACAACTTGCCGACGCACGCGCCGATCACACGACGCTCGCGTCGCTCTCGCCCGAACTGATTCCCGCCGACATGAGCGCCGCCTACGCGATCCAGCACGAGTTGCTGGCGTTGCGCGGCGCGCGGATCGGCGGCTGGAAGATCGGCGCTAAATCCGCCGAAGGCGCGATTCAGGGCGCACCACTGCCTTCTACCGATTTGCACGCCGACGGCGCGCGTCTGCCTCGTGCGCATTTCACGTCGCTGGGCCTCGAACTCGAAATTGCGTTTCGCTTCGGGCGGCATTTCGAGCCCTCCGCCAACGCGTATCACGAAGTCGAAGTACTCGATGCAATCGATTCGATGGCTGCGACCATTGAAATCGTCGCGAGCCGCTTTGCGCAGTGGCCGAATGTCGACAAGCTCGCGCAACTCGCGGACTTGCAGAATCACGGTGCGTTGATCGTCGGCGAGTTCTCGAAGTACCGGCGCGATTTTCCGTTCGTTGCGCCCGCGCTCGGCTTCACGTTCGAAGGACAGGACGTGGTGAAGGCCACGCCTTCGAACCCCTGCGGCGATCCGCGGCGCCTGCTGGCGTGGCTCGTCAATCACTGCACGCAGCATCATCGCATTGCGGTGACGCCCGATATGATCGTCACGACCGGTTCGTACACGGGCATGTTCTTTCCGCAGCATGCGGGCACTGCGCGTGGGCAGATCGACGGGCTTGCGCCCGTCAGCGTCACGCTCGAATAGTTTCGTACTACCCGCCTCGCTTTTTATAGGCCGAAGCACATGTCGAACGCCGATTCTCTGCTGGTCAAGCCGATTCATCTCGTGCCGTCATCGGCGCGCCTGAGCACGCCACTTGCGAACCGCCTGCGCAAGGAATTGCGCGGCGATGTACTGTTCGATGCCGCAAGCCGTGGACGCTATTCGACGGATGCGTCGATCTATCAGATCATGCCCATCGGCGTGGTCGTGCCGCGCGATCAGGATGATCTGCTCGTCGCGCTCGACGTTGCGCGCAGCGAACGCGTGCCGCTGCTCGCGCGCGGCGCGGGTTCGAGCCAGTGCGGGCAGACGGTCGGCGAAGCGCTCGTGATCGATACCAGTAAATGGCTGAATCAGGTCATCGCGTTCGACAAGGAAAAGCGCACCGTAACGGTCGAGCCTGGTATCGTGCTCGATCATCTGAACGCGTGGCTGAAGCCGCATGGTTTGTGGTTCCCCGTCGATGTATCGACGGCGGCGCAATGCACGATCGGCGGGATGGCAGGCAACAATTCGTGCGGCTCGCGTTCGATCGAATACGGCAACATGGTGCACAACGTCGACGCGATCGACGCGATTCTCGCAGACGGCACGCAAGCGCATTTCGCTTCGCTGCGCGATGCGCCGCAGGGCGCGCGCCTGCAGCAAATTGTCGAAGACGTGAAGACGATTGCGCTGCGCGAGCACGATGAGATCGTCGCGCAGGTGCCGAAAGTGTTGCGTCGCGTGGCGGGCTACAACATCGATCTGTTCGATTGTCAGAATCCGCGCGCCTATACCGATGATGGCTTTGCCAATCTCGCACATCTGCTGGTCGGCTCCGAAGGCACGCTTGCGTTCAGCCGGCAGTTGACGCTGAAGCTCGCGCCGCTGCCTGCGCACAAGACGCTGGGCGTCGTGAACTTTCCGACGTTCTGGCAGGCGATGGACCTCACGCAGCACATCGTCAAGCTCAAGCCCGTTGCCGTCGAACTCGTCGACCGCACGATGATCGATCTCGCGATGAGCAATCCCGCGTTCCGGCCGGTGATCGAGAAGGCGCTGGTCGGGAGGCCCGAAGCGATTCTGCTCGTCGAGTTCGCAGGCGAGAACCGCGACGAACAATTCACGTCGCTCGAGCAACTCACCGAACTGATGGGCGATCTCGGTCTGCCTGACTCGGTCGTGCAGATGCCTGACGCAGGCGAGCAGAAGGCGCTGTGGGAAGTGCGCAAGGCGGGCCTGAACATCATGATGAGCATGAAGGGCGACGGCAAGCCCGTATCGTTCATCGAAGACTGCGCGGTGCCGCTCGAACATCTTGCTGAATACACGAGCCGGTTGACCGAAGTATTTCATCGCAACGGTACGGAAGGGACGTGGTACGCGCATGCGAGCGTTGGCACGCTGCACGTTCGGCCGATTCTCGACATGCGCCGCGACGGCGCGACGAAGATGCGCGCGATCGCCGAAGAAGCGGCGGCGTTGGTGCGCGAATACAAGGGCGCGTATTCCGGTGAACATGGCGACGGCTTGTGTCGCGGCGAATGGGTGGCGTGGCAGTATGGTCCGCGTATCAACCGGGCGTTCAGCGAGATCAAGGCGCTGTTCGATCCGAACAACCGGATGAACCCGGACAAGATCGTGCGTCCGCCGAAGATGGACGACGCGAGTAACTTTCGCTTCGCGCCCGGCTACAAGGTCCAGTCGTTGACGCCTGCGCTCGACTGGTCGATGTGGAATGTGGAGCGCGATCCGATGACGGGCGTGGAGACTGCACGTGGCACGGGCAACGATCTGGCGGGTGGTCTCGCGAAGGCTGTCGAGATGTGCAACAACAACGGTCACTGCCGCAAGTTCGATGCGGGAACGATGTGTCCGAGCTATCGCGTGACGAAGGACGAGCAGCACGTGACGCGCGGACGGGCGAATACGTTGCGGCTTGCGCTGTCGGGGCAACTGGGTGATGAGGGGCTTGCTGGCCAGGACGTGAAGGACACGCTTGATCTATGTGTCTCGTGCAAGGGCTGCAAGCGCGACTGCCCGACGGGCATCGATATGGCGAAGTTCAAGATCGAGGCGCGCGCTGCGTGGGCGAAGAAGAATGGCTTGCGCTTGCGGGAAAAGATGATCGCGTACATGCCGCGTTACGCGGCGTTGGCGGCGCGTTTGCCCGGGGTGTTTTCGGTCGCGGCTGATATGCCATGGTTCAAGCGCGCGTTGGGATTTGCACCGCAGAGGTCGTTGCCGCGGTTTGTGAAGCCTTTTTTGAGTAGTGGATATGTGAAGCGTGCTTCGGTGAGTGCGCAGGGTGCGCAAAAAGAAGTGCTGTTATTCGTCGATACGTTTAATAACAGCATCGAGCCGGAGAATGCACGCGCTGCTCAACAGGTGCTAGAAGCGGCGGGGTATACCGTGCATTTCAATACGCTTGAGGGCGAGCGTCCGCTTTGCTGTGGGAGAACATTTCTCGCAGCAGGACTCGTGGATGAAGCGAAGCAGGAGGCGCGCCGGATGCTCGATGCGTTCAGGCCTTTTGTCGAGCGGAGTGTGCCGGTTGTTGGGCTGGAGCCTTCCTGTTTGCTGTCGTTGCGGGATGAGTTTCTTCAATATGGTTTTGGGGAAGAGGCAGAGCGTCTGTCTAAACTCGCGATGCTCTTTGAAGAGTTTCTTGTGCGTGAGCACAAGGCTGGTCGGTTGAAGCTCGAGTTGAAGCCGCTCGATGACACGAGCCAGGCGTTAGTGCATGGGCATTGTCATCAGAAAGCTTTTGATGCGTTTTCGCCCGTGCAGACGGTGTTGAAGTGGATTCCCGAGCTGAAGGTGTCGACCGTTGAATCGTCGTGCTGCGGGATGGCAGGGAGTTTTGGATATGAGGCGGAGCACTATGAGGCTTCGATGGCCATGGGTGAGTTGTCATTGTTGCCCGCGGCGCGTGGGATCGATGCGCATACTTTGATGGTTGCCGATGGGACTAGTTGTCGGCATCAGATTCATGATGGAGCAGGAGTGAGCGCGATGCATGTCGCGCGGGTTTTGGTGCGGGCTTTGAAGTAGGGGTGGTTGCTGCGTAGGCCGTTTTGGTGTTTTGTCTTTTGCGCTGGCATCCGCGATTTGTTAGCTTGCTTCAAGCGTTGCCCCTGTGCGGGGCGACGCTCGAAGCACGAAGGCAAAGCGCGGATGCCAGCGAAAAAGCACAGGCAAACCACTCCAGCGCCGCAGGCAAACCGCGAATGCCAGCGCAAAGGCAAAGCAAACCACTCAAAGCGTCGCAGACAAAAAATCACCCTGCGCGAACGCGCAAAAACTCCGACACCTTAGCGAGCCCCGCAACAAGCACATCACGATTATTCGTATACCCAATCCGGACATACCCCTCAACATCGAGCGCACTGCCAGGCGTAAACATCACCCCCGTCTTCTCAAGCAAAGAAACACAAAACTCCCTTGAAGTCATATCAACATTAACCTTCACAAGAGCAGTAGTCCCAGACTTCGGCTTCACATAAGAAAGCAAAGGCTCCTTAGCAATCCACGCATCCAGCACAGCAAGATTAGTCCGCAAAATCCCGTGATTACGTTCCAGAATCGCCTTGCGATTTTCCAGCGCGATGGAAGCCAGCAGATCATTCAACATCCCAACACTAATCGTGTTGTAGTCACGATGCGTCCTGACGCGCTGAAGCAACTCAACAGGCGCAACGATCCAGCCCACCCGCAAACCCGCCAACGACCACGTCTTCGACATGCTGCCCGTGCTGATACCCTTCTCATACACATCCGCAATCGACGCGGTAAAACCGGTCCCTTCCTGATCCGTACCGCGATACACCTCATCATTCAGCACATAAGCGCCACAAGAGCGCGCAATCGCCGCAATCTCCACGAGAAACTCGCGATCCATCAGCGACCCAGTCGGGTTATTCGGATTGTTGATCGCAATGACGCGCGTGGTCGGCGTGACCATCCGCCTCAATTCATCCAGATCAGGGAGAAAGCCGTTTTCCTCGCGCAAACGCAAAATGTCGACCTTCGCGCCGTAACTCTCGGGAATCGAATAATGCTGCTGATACGTGGGCAGCACCGAAATCACATGATCGCCAGGTTCGACGAGCGTTTCATAAACCAGCGCATTCGCACTGATCGCGCCGTGCGTAATCAGCACATTCGGCACGCCCTGCTTCTCATACAGCGACGCAACATTGCTGCGCAAACGCTCTGTGCCGTCGATCGCGCCATACGTCAGCTTCATCGGCAGAATCTCGCCGAGCAGCGCGTCTTCCTTCCCCGCGATCTTCAGCAGTTCGCCAACCGTCAGCGATTCGACGCACGTCTCCGCAAGGTTCAACTCGCATTGGTTCTCGTAGAGATCCATCCAGCGTTCGACTCCAAATTCCCTGATTTGCATGAGTTCTGTCCTCGTGTGAAAGCAGTGGCTAGGGCGCGGCTGGTCAGACGTTCGCGGCGCAGGTTGATTGCTGTCGAGTGTAGACTATTTGTCTCAAATAGACAAACGAAGTCCATGACGAGACAAAGCGATGGCGAACGCGTTCACGCGGAAATCCGCGTCGCGACAGCACATGGAGAATGGGAGAACAGCGTACGCCCGAACCGGACGCAACGCAGACGCGAAATGTCAGCCGGCGCGCAACGCCTGGCGCCAGGCGGCGGGCGACTCACCGACGCCCTGACGGAACCGGTGGCTGAAGTGGCTCGCGTTCGCGTAGCCGCATTGCGTCGCGATATCGACTAGCGGCAACGCTGTCGTGCGCAGCAGCGTGCGCGCGCGTTCGAGTCGCTGCTGCGCAATCCATGCATGCGGCGGCAAGCCGAACGATGCACGGAACATCCGCGCAAGATGGAATTCGGAGAGATTCGCGACGGCGGCCAGTTCGCCGAGCGTCAACGGCTGCGTCAGGTTCTGGTCGATGTACTCGCGCAACCGGCGGCGTGTCGCCACGGCCAGCCCGCCCTTGAGCACCGCGTCCGCGCGGTTCACGCCCTGAGAGCGCAGCAGCAGGCTCAGGATTTCATGCGAGGTTTCGTTCGCACGCAGCCGGCCGTCGGCGTCGTCCCACGCGTCGTTCGCGAGCGACTGGCAGAGCGACGCAATGTGCTCGTCCTCGAAGTACGTGCGGTCGGCAAGCGTCAGTTCGCGCGGCTCGCGGTCCAGTTCGCGGATCGCGCGATGCGTGAAATGCTCAGGCAGGAAATACAGATGCATGAAATGCATGTGGCCGCGTACCCACCAGCGCGATTCGTGATCGCCGGGCAGCGCGCACAGGCGGCTCGGCGCGCCATAGCGCCCCGGCAGCTTCTGGCGCTCGGTGCGATAGCCGCCGTCCAGATAGCACGACAGCGTGTGATGGCCAGGCTGTGCGTAGATCGTCTCGGCTTCCTTCGTTTCGCGCGTCCAGATCGCGACGGCGAGCTGATCGCCCAGCGACGCGAAGCGTTCAAGGGTCGCATTGGAGTCGCTCAGCGTCTTGCAGACCGAATGCAGGCCGAACGGCGGATCGGCTGGGTCGGTCGTGGGGATGAGCGGTGTGTTCACGTGAATGTGGCGAAACGAAAAGGGGGCGCAGAGACTAAATGCTTGCATGGAGTATACGGCCAGCACGCATTTCGCTCCCTGCGATATGCCAAAAGTGCGCAATTCTGGACAATCGAACGGACGTGCGCTGGCGCATAGTCGGGGCCAACTCGTATTGTGTGGCCCTATTGCAATGAACCTGTTTCTTTATGTTGTGACCGTGCTCATCTGGGGCACGACCTGGATCGCGATCAAGTGGCAGCTCGGCGCCGTGCCGATGTCCGTCTCGATTGCGTGCCGCTTCTGGCTCGCCGCCATCGTGCTGTTCGCGCTGCTGAAAATCATGCGTCGCCCGATGTGGCCGCCGCGCGCCGCGTGGCGTTTTCTCGCCGCTCAGGGTCTCGCGCTGTTCTGCGTGAACTTCCTGTGCTTCTATTATGCGGAAAGCGTCGTGCCTAGCGGTCTGGTGGCCGTCGTGTTTTCTACTGCGCCGCTTCTGAACTCGCTCAACGGTCGCCTTTTCATGGGCCGCCCGTTGCAGCCGACGGCCATTGTCGGCGCGGTGCTCGGACTGGCGGGCATCGTGTGTCTGTCGTTGCAGCAGATGGCCGGGCATCTCGGCGATCACGCGGCGTGGCTCGGCCTTGCCGTCGCGTTCGCGGGGACGATGTGCTTCTCGGCGGGCAATCTGCTGTCTAGCCGCATGCAGTCGATGGGTCTGCATCCCATCGTCACCAACAGCTGGGCGATGCTGATCGGCGCGAGCGTGCTGACGGTCGGCAGTCTCGCCGCCGGTCTGCCGTTCGCGCTGGAGACTGACGCGCGTTATCTCGGCGCGCTCGTTTATCTCGCCGTGCCTGGCTCGGTGATCGGTTTCACCGCGTATCTGATGCTGGTCGGGCGCATTGGGCCGGAGCGCGCCGCGTATTGCACGGTGCTGTTTCCGTTCGTCGCGTTGGCGGTGTCGACGGTGTTCGAAGGCTATCGATGGTCGGCGCTTGCTGTCGTCGGACTCGTATTGGTGGTGGCGGGCAATCTCGTCGCGTTCGGCGTCACACAGCGGCTGTTCGTGCGACGTGCGCGCGCTGCCTGATGCTTCAAGCTAATGCCAATTCGATTCGAATAAAAGCGGAAAAAATCGCTAAACGAATTATTTAAGGAAAAACGGTCGCGTTCTGATTTGAGAAGATAGCAAGCGCAATAAATTTATTCCATGCGAATTGGATATTAATTCGTACGGAATGGCAAATGCGCATCGATAAGCACATCGATAAAACGCTTTATCTGCATTTGCTAACGTTTTGCTTCTCGCAAGGACACGACCGTGAAAGTCTCCACCCGCCTCGCTGCCGCGCTTTTCGCGCTCGGCGGCCTGATTCCCCTCGGCGCTGCTGCGCAATCGCAATTGACCTACACCACGTCGTGGATAGGCAATAGTTTCGGATTCGGCGATGGCAAATGGATGCAGCAGGACATTCAGGCAATTAACGTTGCACCGGATGGCACCGTATTCACCAATTCGCCATGGGACGAAAGCGGAAGCGAAATTGCCGCCTATAAAAATGGCGACAAAATTGCAGTTGCCGGCGCGACACACGGCTGGGGCGCGGCAGGCGGCGACGCGATTGCGTCGAATCACGCATACGTGTACGCGGCGATGTCGATCGGCAATCAGAACAATGGGCTGATCGGCGCGGATTATCCGCCGAGCGGGCAGACATGGTTCGGCATCACGCGCCGCTCGCTTGCGAACATCGCGGTCGGTGCGCCGTTCGACAGCGGCATCGGCAACAGCGCAAACGCGACGAAGAACAGCTTTCTGCGCGTGAACGCGGTGGCGACAGGCACGGACGCGGGCATTCGCGGCCTCGCGGCGACGGACACCGAACTGTATGCGTCGGATACCTACGGCAACCAGATCGTCGTGTTCGACGCGAACACGATGCGACGTCTGCGCTCGTGGAATGTCGCTGCACCGGGACGCATCGCGCTTGATACCGACTCGACCATCTGGGTGATGAGCGGCTTCGGCACGGGCAGCGTGAGCGTGCTTCACTATTCGTCGACGGGCGCGCCATTGGCGGGCACGCTCGCGTTGCCCGCCGGCACCGTGCCGACGGACCTCGCCATTTCGCCCGCGGGACAAATTTTCATCGCTGATAACAGCCCGAAGCAGCAGGTCCTCGTCTACGACAGAGCGGCAAGCGGCGCGACCCGACTCGCGGGCGCGCTCGGCACGCTATACGGCATCTTCCACGAACCGAAGGGCACGCCCGGCAACTGGCGCTTCAACGGCATCACGGGCATCGGCTTCGATCAGGCGGGCAACTTCTACGTCGCGCAGAACGGCGAAGGGCCGCGTCCGCTCGCATCGGCGACAGTCGGGCAGGGCGCGGTGCTGGAAAGCTATCGCTACGCGACGCGCGGCTTCAACTGGCGGCTGCAAGGGCTGACTTTCGTCGACGGCGCGGCCTTCGATCCCGCGAAGCCGAACATCGTCTACACCGGCTCCAAGCGCTTCACGATGGACTATGCGCAGCCGTCCGGTCGCGAATGGAAGTACGCGGCTTTCACACTCGACCGTTTCGATTTCCCCGATGACCCGACGTTCCACCAGCCACGCGGCGTACGCGGCGAGCCGATGGTGCGGCGGATCAACGGCAAGCCGTATCTGTACACACTCGATCCGGGCGCGCATTACCTGAACGTCTATCGCTTCGACGCCGCGCATGACGAAGTGGCGATTCCATCGGGCCTGTTCGCGCAGAATCCGCTGCCGGGCGACTGGCCTGCCGGCCAGCCGACGTACGGTGAATGGATGTGGCGCGATACGAACGGCGACGGCCATGTCGACGCAAGCGAGATCACCGGCAATCCGTCGACGGGCAGTACCGTTGGCAACGGCTTCTGGTGGGTCGATACGCCGGGCAACGTGTGGCTCGCGACGCCTGCGAGCGGCATTCGCGAAACGCCGTTGCAGGGCTTCGATAGCGTGGGCAACCCGATCTATACCTACGCAAGCGCGACGACGTTCCCGATGCCTGCGCCGTTCAATCGCATTGCGCGCATCGTCTATATCGCTGAAACGGACACGATGTATGTGTCCGGCTACACGACCAGCCTGCCGTGGGACGCGACCCACTGGAAGGAGGCGGGCCGCATTCTCGTGCGATACGACAACTGGAGTTCAGGCTCGCCCACACCCGTTTATTCGATCGCGTTGCCATGGAATGCGAGCAGCAATCCGCAGGTCACGCCCGTCGGCGTCGCCGTCGCGGGCAACTATATCTTCGTCGCCGAGTTGTACACGCCGAAGGTCGACGTGTACGACGCGCGCTCGGGGCAAATGGTCGGGTATATGACGCCGGGCGCCGCGGTCGGCAACACGACGGGATGGGTCGACGTGTATCTCGGCATCAGCGCGGTGCGGCGCGAGAACGGCGAATATGTCGTGCTGCTCGAAGACGATGCGCGCGCGAAAATCCTGATGTATCGATGGACGCCCTGAACGCCGTGTGAACCCGGCTTGATCGTCGTCAGTCGAATGGGAAATGCCGTCAGTGCCTGCCGTCTGTGCGAATGGACGGCTGCACACGATCGGTATATATATAACGACAGAACCCTTTGTTGACGAACCGTAACAGGAGCGACGATTCATCATGACGCCCGACGATCCGGACAAGCAGCAAACTGGCGGTCAGCCGGACCTCGAACATCTCGACGCAGCCGTATCGCATGTGCACGAAATGGTGTCGTCGGGCAACATCGCGGCGAGTGCGGCCCGCGGCATTCTCTATAGCCTGATCGAGACGCTCGGCGCGCTGGTCGGCGACCCGGACTTGCCGGAGCATGCGCGTTCCGGCTACGAAGGTCTGCTCGAAACGGCGCGCGAACTGCGGGTCAAACTCGATCGCTAGGGTGCGCGTGTCGCGCAGCATGCGGTGGCGCTTTTCGCGCGCACCGCGTGCTCGCGCTTTGTTTTCTTGACAGAATTCGGCACTTTCGCGCGACTGTGATACAAAGGGCGCTCGTTCCGACCCGCCCATTTTCACCTGATGCTTTCTCCTTCCGATACGGCGCTGCTCGCGCTCGGCATCATCGTCGTGCTGATCACGCCTGGCCCGACCAACACGCTGTTGGCCGCCGCTGGCCTGCGCCAGGGTGCGCGCCGCTCGTTGCCGCTGATCGGCGCGGAGCTGGCCGGCTATCTCGTGTCGATTTCCGCGTGGGGCCGTTTTCTCGCACACGCGGCGCATACGCTGCCGTGGCTGCCTTCCGTGCTGCGCATCGCGAGCGGACTGTACATCGCCTATCTGGCCGTCGACATGTGGCGTGCAGCCGTGGCGCTGCCCGACTCGGCGCAACCGGCGAACGGGCCGCGCGCGCTGTTCGTCGCTACGCTGCTCAATCCGAAGGCATTGCTGTTCGCGGGCACGATCTTTCCGTCGATCGCGTTCGAGAACTTCGCAAGCTATGGCTTTGCGATGTCGCTGTTCGCGTGTCTGCTCGCGCCCATCGCGTTGGCGTGGATTTCGTTCGGCGCGGCGCTCGGCAGCGGCAAGCTCACATGGCTCGACCCGGTGAAGATGCAGCGCGCGGCGTCGATCGTGCTTGGGATGTTTTCGTTGTCGCTCGCGTGGGCCGCATTGCACTGAACGCGTAGGTGGCGCTCAGTCGTCATCGGTGGCGAGCGCGGCTCTGAGTTCGTCGGGCGCCGAGGTGATCTGCAATTGCGGCGTGCCGTGCCAGTCGGCGCAACGCTGCAACGCGCGGCGCAAATCGGATGTCAGCCGGCCGCTCACGCGCACGCCCGGTTCCAGATGCAGCGCCTTCAGTTCGAACACGCCGCTCGCGCGGTGCGCTTTTGCGTCGACACGGCCGATCAGCTTGCCGCGATTCAGGATGGGCAGCACGTAGTAACCGTATTTGCGTTTTGGCGCGGGCACGTAGCACTCGATCACATAGTCGAAGTCGAACAGCGCGGCGGCGCGCTTGCGGTCCCAGACGACGGGATCGAACGGCGAAAGCAGCGTCGTGACCGTCGATGCAATCTTGCCGTTCGCAGCGTCGTCGATCATCGGCGCGAAGTCGCGATGCACGAAGGTCGGCTGCTTCCATCCTTCGACCAGCACAGGCGTCAGCTCGCCTTCGTCCGCCAGTTGATGGAGCGCGTCGGCGTAGGGGCGGCGCGGCATCCGGTAGTAATCCGCGACCCAGTCCGAACGCACGACGCCCAGCGCGCGGCAACTGCGCCGCAGCAGTTCTTTTGCGACGGCATCGACGGGCTGCAGATGGCGCTTGTCGTTCCAATGCGGCAACACACGCTCGGTCACGTCGTAGACACGCTGAAAATTGCGCCGCTCCGCGACCATCAATTCGCCGATCGCGAACAGCACTTCCAGATGCCGCTTCTGCGGTTTCCAGTCCCACCAGCCATTGCTCTTGCCCGCTTCGCGCGCGAAATCCGCCGAGCGCACGGGTCCCGTCGCGCGGATGTGCGCGAGCAGATCGTCGATTTCGGTGCGGTACTGCGCATGCCAGTCGGCGGCGTATTTCCAGCCCATGTCGCCCGGATCGAGCATCCGGTGGCGCATCAGGCCGTAGTCTTCGATGGGGAGAAAACATGCTTCGTGCGCCCAGTATTCGAACAGCTTGCCTTCGGCGAGATGCTCGTCGAGCCATTGCGGCTGATACGGTCCAAGACGGCTGAACAGCACGAGATAAGGACTGCGCGCGACGACGTGGATCGTATCGATCTGCAATTGCGCCATTTGCCGGATGGTGTCGAGCACATCGGCTTTGGTCGCCTTGCGGCGCGGTGTTGAGAGCAGGCCTTGAGCGGCCAGATGCAAGGTGCGGGCGGCGGGCAGGGGCAGTGTAATCACGCGGTCGGCGTCGTGGCGGCGTTGCAGCGATCCGGACGGCAACCAGTCGAGCGAAACCCGAATCGCGCCGTTCCAGGGGCGGCATGGTGTGGTGCCATGCCGGACTTGTCGCTACTGTAGCGTGATCGGCGGAAACGCACCGTCAGATGGCATTTGCCGTCGCAGTGCGTCGCCTTTTCCTTTTACCAGCGCCCGTGGTGGTGACGTCCTTCCCAGCCGCGATGACGGCCGTGATCGTGCCAGCGCGGACCGCCGCCCCAATAGCGAGGTCCATAGCCGTAGCCACCATATCCGCCGTAGTAGACGGGCGGCGGCGGTGCGTAGACCACAGGGGGCGGCGCATACACGACAGGCGGTGCCGCATAGACAGGCGCGCCCAGATACACCCCGACGCCGACCTGCGCCGATGCAGCCGTCGATACACATGCCGCGGCAAGTCCGATTGCCATTAATACCATCGCACGTTTGATCATGCTGTTCTCCTTCCGTCCCAAGCCGATTGCTAACTGAAACCTGACTTGATCTTACGAAGTAGAAAGCATCACAGGTGCAAGCAGACGGTGGCTTATGTAACAACCAGTAAGCAGGCTGACGAGCGGGGAAAAGAAGAAGCGACCGGCCTGCGCGGCGAAGCGCGCAGGCCGGTGCAAGACGGAAGGATCAGGCGCCGAGCGCGACGGTCGTTTCGCCCGCGAGCTGGGCGAGCATCTGATGGATTTGCGCGACGACCTGTGCGCCTTCGCCGACGGCAGCCGCGACACGCTTCGTCGATCCCGCGCGCGCGTCGCCGATCGCGTACACGCCTTCGACAGACGTGTTCAGGTCGCACGCCGAGTTCGCGCCCGTAATCACGAAGCCCTTCTTGTCCAGTTCGACGCCGCAGCTGCGCAGCCAGTCCGTATTCGGATCGGCGCCCGTGAACAGGAAAAGATGCCGCGAATCGAAGCAGTCGCGTCCATCGGCGCACGGGTTTTTCAAGCCGATCTGCTCGAGCCCGCCTTCGCCGCCTTCGAGCCAGCCGATCTCCGTATCCGGATACACGGTGACGTTTGGCAGTGACGCGATCCGGTCGATCAGATAGCGCGACATCGTCGCCTCGAAGCCACTGCGGCGGATCAGCACGTGAATGTGCTTTGCATGCGAAGCGAGATAAACGATGCCCTGGCCCGCCGAATTCCCGCCGCCGACCAGCACGATTTCCTCGCGCTTGCACAGCTTCGCCTCGACAGGCGACGCCCAGTAGTAGATGCCACGGCCGTCGAAGCGGTCGAGCCCGTCGATCTCGGGCCGACGGTACACCGCGCCGCTGGCGATCACGATCGTCTGCGCGCGGATGCTGCCCTGGCATTGCAGTTCGAGGCGGTACGGACGCTCCTCGCAGTGCAGATGCTTGACCCTGACGGGAATCGCGACGTGCGCGCCGAACTTCTGCGCCTGCACGAACGCGCGGCCCGCGAGCGCCTGGCCCGAAATGCCCGTCGGAAAGCCGAGATAGTTTTCGATGCGCGAACTGGCGCCCGCCTGCCCACCCGGCGCGCGGCTGTCGAGCACGATCACCGACAGACCTTCCGATGCCGCGTACACGGCTGTCGCCAGCCCCGCCGGACCCGCGCCGACGATCGCCACGTCGTACACGTGCTCGGAATCGAGATCGGGGATCAGGCCGAGGCAGGTTGCCAGTTCCGGGTCGCTGGGATGGCGCAACACCGAGCCGTCCGGGCAGATCACGAGCGGCATGTCCTCGGGACCTGCCGCGAACTGTTCGATGACGCGCAGCCCGTCTTCATCGCGTTCGTCGAGCACGGTATGCGGATGACCATTGCGCGACAGGAAACCTTGCAGCGACACCAGCCGCCGGTCGTTGCTCTGGCCAACGATGATCGGCCCGCCCGCGCCGCGCTCGATCAGCCCGACGCGGCGCAGAATCAGCGCGCGCATGATGCGCTCGCCGAGTTCGGCCTCCGCGACGATCAGCGCGCGCAGCCGCTCCGGCGAGATCAGCAGGGCTTCGACGTGCTCCAGCGCCATACCGTCGACGAGCGCCGGCTTGCCCGACAACTGGCCGACTTCGGCGAGGAACGAACCTTGATGGTGTTCGTTGACGAGCAGTTCGCGCCCGAGACCGTCGCGCTGAAACACCTTGACGGAGCCTTTCAGCACCACGACCATGCCAGGACCGGTGGTGCCCGTAAGGAACAGCATCTCGCCCGCTTCGAAATTCCGCCTTTCGCCGAATTTGCACAGCCGCTTGATTTCTTCGGGCTGGAGTATGGGAAACATCTGGTGACGCCGCGTCGAAAGCGTCGAGAACGGCGCCTCGTTGACGGCGGCGCGTTGAGCGTCTTCACCCTCTCGCGTTACACCCATCGATTTTGCTCCTTGCTTTGCCGCGCGCCGGAGGCGGCATGCAGCCAATGTCGGTTCAGACTGTCTTCGGCGTGATGCCGATATCCATCGTCGGCTCCGGCTCTTCGGCTAGCGGTTCGAGCTGGCGGCCCGCGTCGCGCCACGCATCGAGCCCGCCGCGCAACGGAATCACGTCCTTGAAGCCGGCATCCGCCAATTGCTTCGCCATCCACGCCGCCGATACCTCGTTCGGGCACGAGCAATAGATCACGAGCTTCTGGTCGTGCGGATACTTGGCGACGATTTCGTCGAGCTGGCGCTCATCCGCGAAGACCGAGCCGGGAATCACGAACGGATCGAGCGCGCGCTTTTCCTCCGAGCGGATGTCGAACAGCACGGGCGTGCGCTTGTCGAGCATCAGGTCGTAGAGTTCGTCGACGTCCATGCGCGCTGTTGCGAGCTTCTTGATCAGCTGACGGCGCCGATACCAGCGGTACGCGCAGTAGATGGCCAGGAGCACCACGACGACCACGGCCGTCATCTTGCCCAGACGGCTCGCGCCGGCGAACAGCATGTCGATCTGCTGTGCGAACACGACGCCGAGCCCGAGGCCGAGGCCCGACCAGAGCGTCGCGCCGATGCTGTCGTACGCGAGGAACATGCGGTACGGCGTGCCCATCGCGCCCGCCATCGGAATGGAGACGATCGACAGGCCCGGCACGAACTTCGCGACGGCCAGTACGCGCACGCCCCAGCGGCCAAAGAAGCGCTCGGTCTTCTTCACGCAGGTATCGCGCGACAGCGACAGTTTGCAGAGCGTTTTCAGCGTGTTGCCGCCGTAGATGCGGCCCGCCGCGAACCACGCGCTGTCGCCGATCAGCGTGGCGAACACCGCGAGCACCAGCACGGGCAGCACTTGCGTGCCGACCGAACCGGGATGCATCGCCGCCATCGCGCCGAACAGCACGAGGGAAGGCATCGCGGGCACGGGCAGCCCGATGGATGCGGCGAGCACATTGACGAATACGATGGCAGGCCCGTACTGCTCGACGAGATCATGTAGCATCGGCTTACTTTCGTGACCGTTTCGGCCTCGAAGACGACTGGAAGTAACTAAAAGATTATGGACGCATTTTCAACGCGTGCAAGAGAGGTGCGTTTTGCGTCCGGATATTGCCGACATGCGGGAAACGCGCCTGTCGCCTCGGTCTTCGGCGGAAAGGCTTTGGTACGCCCGGTGAACGTCATGCGACGTTCGTCGAGGTGTCAAAGATGATGGTGACTGCGCAAAAAACAAGAGGCGCGGCGCCTGATTCAACCTGCGCCGCGCACTCTTCGTATGGCTATTGACGACTGCTGTGAATTATTGACGACTGCTGTGAATTATTGACGGTGGTTATGCTGCTCGCCCGGCAGTTCGGCGCCATGCGCGCGGATGGCTGCGATCAGTTCCGCAGGCGTGATTTCATAACGCACTTCACGGTGAATGCCCGGCTTGCGTTCATCGACTTCGATCAGAAGTATGCCTTTCCCGTCTTCTGTCGATTCGAGGCGCAGCGAGCGTAGTTCGCGACCCGTTGCGTCGTCGTGCTCGGTGAGCAGGGCCATTGCCCCGGAAGACCCGGTGGTGCGCATCGAAAATTCCCTCTTGCGTGATTGAACAACGTTGCCGAACAGGCATTGTAAGGGCAGTGCCGCGCGCCGTCTGTCGCGTGGCGCTCACACTCTCCGGATTATGCGGGCGAGGCGTGCGCGATGCATCGAAGGGACGCTGCGGTGCACGCAAATATAAGGCCGGCGCGGCTCCTGGCGGGGTGCCGCGATTTTTTTGCATGGCAGCGGGCAGGCGCGTCACACGCGTTTCGGGACGCATCGGGCACGGGTTCAGTGCATGGTTGCGACGTACGTTTGCCCGTTGTCATGGCGATGACGCGTGCGTGTGATGGGCTTCAGTCAGCAAGATCCGGGAAGCAGCGCCGCTTGCCGGTGCGATACAGTGGACGCATTCAGAAGGCCGCGCACGACTTTGCAGCGGGCCTTCCCGATCATGCAGGAGGAAGTCATGAAGCAATGCATGTCGATGCCAAGCCCACTGGGCGATATATTGCTGCGCGCCGAAGACGACGCGCTGACGGGCGTGTACTTCGTCGGACAGAAGTATTTTCCGGCTGCCGATGGCGCGCTCGCCGCTGCGAACGCGTCACGCGTACTGCATCAGGCGCGCGAGCAGCTCGACGAATACTTCGCGGGCGAGCGCCATGCGTTCACTGTGCCTTTAAGGATGCTGGGCAGCGCGTTCCAGCGCGACGTGTGGGACCAGCTCGTGCAGATTCCGTATGGGGAGACCGCGAGCTACGGCAGCATCGCGCGGCGGCTCGGCTTGCCGCTGTCTGCGTCGCGCGCGGTCGGCGCGGCCAACGGGCGCAATCCCGTATCGATCATCGTGCCGTGTCACCGCGTGATCTCGAGCGCGGGCGACCTGACCGGCTACGCGGGCGGACTGCATCGGAAGGAAGCGCTGCTGACGCTGGAGCGGCCGATGTCGAAAGCGCCGCAACAGCTGGAATTGCTCGCGTTCGGTTGAACGCGACTCGCGGCGCCTCTTCATGCACGTAAAGCGTGAATGAGCCGCGCCAAAAAAATAGCCCGTCCAAAAGAGGGCGGGCCGCGTAAACGCCGTTGTTACTCGGGTCAGCCGGCCCGTACACAATCCTGGGCGCTGACCGACGTATCTTTATCGGACAATAGCGCGCTGTCGAGATGGTAGTAACGATGATCCATCAGACCAAAGCGTCTTCGTCGACGGCAGCGCGAGCGACGTGAACCGGCGCGGCCGGGTTGCGCAACGCCCTGGCCGCCGGGCGCGCGGCTTTGCTGGCCGCGCCACCCGCCTCCTGCGCGCCCGCGACCGTGAACAGGCGCACCGCTTCGTCGAGCACGTCGGCCTGTTCCGCGAGACGTTGCGCCGTCGCCGCAGCCTGCTCGACCATCGCGGCGTTCTGCTGCGTCGCGCTGTCCAGATGCGATACGGCCTGATTGACCTGGCCGATGCCGTCGGCCTGTTCGCTGCTCGCGTTCGCCACTTCGACGATCAGCGACGATACGCGTGCCACGGCCTGATCGATCACGCCCATCTGCGCCGTCGTCCGCGCGACCAGTTCGGTGCCTTGCGCCACCTCGTTGACCGTCGTATCGACCACCTGCTTGATTTCCTTGGCGGACGCCGCGCAACGCTGCGCCAGCATGCGCACTTCGCTCGCGACGACGGCGAACGAGCGGCCCGCCTCGCCCGCGCGCGCCGCTTCGACGGCGGCATTGAGCGCGAGGATGTTGGTCTGGAACGCGATGCCGTCGATCACGCCCGTGATGTCGGCGATGCGCTTCGATGCCTCGGTGATGCCCGCCATCGTCTGCTCGACCTGCAGCGCGACCTTGCCGCCCGTCGCCGCTGCCGATTGCGCGTCCCTGACGAGATCGAGCGCGCGCACGGTGGCGTCGGCGTTGGCTTGCACGGTGGTCGTCAGTTGCTCCATCGTCGCCGCCGTTTCTTCCAGCGACGCCGCCTGCATTTCCGTGCGGCGCGCGAGATCCAGATTGCCGGTCGAAATCTCGTGCGCAGCGTCGAGCATCCCGCCGATCTGCGCACGCACGTCGGACACGATGGCGGCGAGATTCGCCTTGAGCTGGTTGAGCGCCTGCAGCACGTCGCCGAGATCGTCGTGACGCGCGATGGCGAGATCGGCGGTCAGGTCGCCTGCCGCCATGCGTGTGGCGAACGACGCCATCGCATCGACCGGCTGACCGAGATGGCGCGACAGCAACTGCGCGGCAGCGGCGCTGACTGCGGCCGTCACGCCGAACGCGATCCAGAACGGCAGCGGCGGCGTGCCGCCCCAAGCTGCGAGGCCCGCCGCAAGCAGCGCGACGGGCGCGACCATGTAGCCGATCGTCGCGCGCATCGCGACGGGCAGACGCATCAACGCGTGCAGCTTGCCGACCAGCCCCGTGCGCACGACCACGCCCTGATGCAGCCGCACGCCGCGCGCCGCGCCCGCGCGGATTTTTGCGTAGAGTGCCTCCGCCGCGCGCACCTGGTTGCGATCCGGCTTCACGCGCACGCTCAGATAGCCGACGGGCGTGCCGTTCTCGACGACGGGCGTGACGCTCGCGCGCACCCAGTAATGGTCGCCGTTCTTGCGGCGGTTCTTGACGAACGCCGACCATGGGCGGCCGGCGCGGATCGTCGCCCACATGTCGGCGAAGGCTTCGGCCGGCATGTCGGGATGGCGGATCAGGTTGTGCGGCTGGCCGATCAGTTCGTCGCGGCTGTAGCCGGACACAGCGATGAAGGCGGGATTGCAGTACTGGATCTTGCCCTTGAGGTCGGTTGCGGAAACGAGCATCTGCGAAGACGGGTAGTCGTACTCGTTCTGGGTGACAGGCTGATTGTTGCGCATGACGTTCCTTGGACTGCCGGATGCCTCCGCATCCGAATGGTTCTGTAAGGCTTAACGGCATTGACCCCAGATGCTTTAGGGTTTTCCTGGTATTTGACTCAGGTAAATCGCGCTCGCGCCGATAAGAGAGAGTGCTGCGCCGCTGCCTTCAAAACCGGCGCTGTCGCGTCGATTGCGAGCGTCTGGCGTCGCATGAAAACAACGCCTTTCGCCGGATATTGGGCGTACGCTTTCGAGACTGGCCCGTCCTGGTGGGCCTTGGTGCGATCCCCCGCGCAGACTGCGGCGCGGCGCACTGTTTTCGCTTTACTTCCGTTTCTCGCGAATCTGATAATGGGATTTACTTGCATTTCGTAAGCTAGATTACGGGGCACGTTGCGCATGTTTTGACGCGCTCCCCTTGTGCGTGTGGCTGTTGTTCCTATAAAAAGTCGCCTTCCAAAGTCGAATCGACTCAACTCAGGGAAGCCAAGCATGTCCGCGAACAAGATCAACAAGAAAGCCGCAGCGGCCGTGAGCGCCGCGCTCCTCGCGCTCGGCACGGGCGCGCACGCACAAAGCAGCGTCACGATGTACGGCGAGCTCGACACGGGCCTCGCGTATATCAGCAACGCCGGCGGGCATTCTCAGTGGAAGGCGACGTCGGGTCTCGTCGACGGCAGCTATTGGGGCTTGCAGGGCATCGAGGATCTGGGCGGCGGTTATCGCGCGATCTTCCGGCTCGAACGGGGCTTTTCGGTGACCTCGGGCGAGATGTTCAACGACCACCCGTATTACGTCGGACTCGGCAACGAGCAGGCGGGGACGCTGACGCTCGGCCATCAATACGACCTCGTTCACGACTATTTCGCGCCGTACACGCTGACGGGCGGCGCAGGTGGCACCGCGTTCGCCCATCCGTTCGACAACGACAACGCGAACAACACCTATCTCGCGGCGAACTCGGTCAAGTATGCGAGCCCGTCGTTCGGCGGTTTGACGCTCGGCGGCATGTACGCTTTTTCGAACACGGCCGGGCAGTTTGCGAACAACCGTGCGTACAGCTTCGGCATGAACTATCAGGCGGGCGCGCTGAATGCGGGCGCCGCGTATCTGCATGCGAACGGACGCGGGAATTCGTCGACGGGCGCCTATGAGGCCGTCGTGCTGCCCAGCGCCACCGGCGTCTTCGATGCCGCCGTGCAGACGCAGAACACCTACGGCGTCGGCATCAGCTACGCGATCGGCGACTTCACGATGGCAGCGGCGTGGTCGCGCTCAACCTTCACTGGGGTGACCGTGATCGATACGGGCGGCGTGGCGCCGTCGGTTGGTTTTTCCAACTATGAGGTCAACGGCATCTACCAGTTGACGCCGACCGTTGCACTTGCCGGCTCGTACACGTACACGAAGGGATCGGCCTCGCACTGGCACAACGGCGGCGTGCAGGCGGACTATCAATTTTCGAAGCGCACGGACACGTATCTGGAGGCGATCTATCAGCGCTCGTCGTCGGGCGCGCCGGCCGTCATCAATACGACCGATCCTTCATCGAGCCACAATCAGGTGCTGATCGGCGCGGGCCTGCGGCACAGGTTCTGACAGACGCCCAGTTCACGACGGGGTGATCAGTCCTTCGGGCGCCTGCGGCATGCTGAGCAGATAGCCCTGCACATAGTCGCAGTTCACCTGGCGCAGAATTTCGAGCTGCGCCTTCTCCTCGACGCCTTCCGCGATCACCTCGATACCCAGCTTGTGCGCAAGGCCAATGACGCCTTCGACGATGGTTTGCGTCGTCGGATCGTGCTCGATTTTCGACGTGAAATGCCGGTCGATCTTCACCGTGTGCGGCTCGAAATCGGCGAGATACATGAGGCTCGAATAGCCGGTGCCGAAATCGTCGATGGCGATATGCACGCCGAGCCGCTTCAGTTCGACGATCGACTTTTGCGCCTGCTTCGGGTTTTTCATCAGCGCGGTTTCCGTCAGCTCGATTTCGAGCTTGCCGGGCGGAATGCCGAACTGTTTGAGCGCGCGGTCCACCTCGCGCACGATCTGCTCGCTGCCCAGTTGCCGCGCCGACACGTTCACCGACACGCCGAGGTTCATCGAGCCCGCCTGACGCCACGCGGCGAGCTGGCGCAGCGCGTTGTCGAGCACCCAGACGCCGACGTCCTCGACGAAGCCGGTTTCTTCGAGCAGGGGAATGAAATCCCCCGGTGAAATCTTGCCTCGCCTGGGGTGCTGCCAGCGGATCAGCGCTTCCGCGCTATGCACCGCGAGCGAATGCGGCTCGTGAATGGTCTGGAAGTGCAGGAAGAACTGATTGGTCTTCAGCGCCTCGGGCACGTCGCGCTCGAGTTCGAAGTCGCCGATGGTCCGCGCCGCCTCCTCGCCCGCGAACTGATACCCGTTGCGGCCGGTTTTCTTCGCGGCGTACATCGCGACATCGGCGCTCGACAGCAGCGCATCGTGGCCGCTGCCATGCTCCGGGTAAATCGAAATGCCGATCGACGCCGTGATGAACGCGCCCGCGCTGTCCTGCAGCCGGTTTTCCGACAGCCCGCCGAGCAGCGCCTTCGCCTGTGTTTCGAGCCCCGCCTTGTCGACCACACTGCCGATCAGCACCGCGAACTCGTCGCCGCCCAGACGCGCGACATACGCATCGCCCGGCAGCGAGCGGCGAATGATGCCGCCGACGTTGCGCAGCAGATGGTCGGCGGCGAGATGGCCGAGCGTGTCGTTAAGGACCTTGAAGCGGTCGAGGTCGACGAACATCAGGCCGAACGGCCTGCCCGCTGCACAGCGGCTTTCGATTTCACGCAGCAGCGCAGCGCGGTTCGCGAGGCCCGTGAGCGAATCGGTGTACGCGAGCCGGTCCAGTTCGGCGATGCGCTCCTGCTCGACGGTGACGTCTTCCGTAATGCCGACGATGCGCAGAACATTGCCTTTGTCGTCGAGCACCGGGTAGCCGGTGCTGCGCAGCCAGCGCACCGAGCCGTCGGCTTTTCTGATCCGATACTCCGCGCGGCCTTCCGACGATTCGGCCATGATGCGCGCCATTTCCGCGTGCAGCGCGGCGCGGTCTTCCGGCACGACCATGTCGCGCCAGACGTGCGGGTTGCGCATGAACTCTTCCGGCTCGACGCCGAACACGTTGGACGAACCCGCCGTGATGTAATGAAAATATTCGAAGTTCGCGCTGTACGAGAAGAACACGAGCTTGACGTGCGCTTCCATCTCCGACATCAGCTCGCTTTTCGCGCGCAGTTGCTGGAGCAGTTGCGTCTGGCTCGTAATATCGAGCGATGCGCAGACCACGGCGACGACCTTGCCGGCGTGGTCTTTCACGGGAATGAGTTGCGAATCCCACCACTTCGGCTGGCCTGTGGTCGTCGTGCAACTGCCGCGAAAAGAGGCGGGCATGCCGTTCAGCGCGCTCCTGAAAGCGGCCGTCGCGGCGTCACTGTCGTCGCCTTTCCAGAAGCCGAGCCAGTCCGCGCCCGCCAGTTGCACGGGCGACGCCGCTTCCATCAGCGTCGCGCCGTAGTCGTTGATGCGCAGCATGTGCCCTTGCAAGTCGAGCAGCTTGACGCAATCACGGCTTGCATCGAGAAACGAACTGGCGAGCGCCGTGGTTGCCGCCTGTCGCGCCTTTTGCGCGGCGAAGCGCTGGCGCGTCGCGATCATCGCGATGGCGCCCGCCGTCGCGCCGACGGCGACCTGCACGCTGAACGGCGCGCTCGCCGGCCCGCGCAGGGCCATTTGCAGCGCGATACCCGTCGCCCCGGCGCCGATCCCCGTGGCGACACTGACCGCGAAGCCGAACGGGCCGACCGGGCGGCGGTTCGACCATGCGTCGAGCAGCAGCGCGAGGAAGTGCTGGTCCTGGCGCGATCTGTCTTCGCCGTGCCGGCGCAGCGCGCGGCGCCATTTCAACGTGAGGCTAGTCGGCATATCCGGACTCGCCTTAATGTGCGCGCAATGCGCGGAGCGGGCGCAAACGCGGCGCCGTAATAAACGCAGGGCGTGCCGCGAACGTGAGCGAACTCACGCGCGCCGCGCATCGTGCGTCGATTGGGTGGGGAAGTGTGTTGCCTTTCATGGTGGCCAGCCGCTTCGGCGGTAATTGTTGCTGCGCTTGCGGACGGCGCTGCTTTCTACGTTTACGGCGCGCCGGTGCATTTGTTTAGCCCACACGATTGTGCCTGTTTTCGAGGCCTCGAACTACCTCGTCGTTGGTCACACAACGACGCGCATGCCGAATACCTTTCCTAAATGCGCGATGCATCGTTTTAACAAAGAAATGACGCTCAATGGAAAAGCTCTGCTTACCTAAGCTTTCTCGCAATACCGAAAAATGCGGTGCAAAAGAACGCGCGAATCGTTTTTAAATGAACGCAGGATCGGCGAATTCGGACGCCTGAACGCCGCTGCCAATAAATGCTGACGATCGCTCTGTGGCTTGCTAAATTGCATGGTCAGGCACCGCAAAAAACCGCGCGTGCTTGCCGGTTGCACCTTGAGTGGCGCAACCCGCTACGGCGTTATACGAACCGGTAGCAACCATCTTGCATGGGACGCTGAAGCGCTGAATCTGGTCAACAACAAGGAGACCCCATGCGCGCCGTATTCCAGTACCCGTTTCCCGTGACCGAGCGCAAGGTCGGGCGTAACAAGGTCGTCAGCGCGCGCGCCGCGGTCGAACTGATCCGTGCGGGCGACACGCTCGCGACGGGTGGTTTCGTCGGCGTCGGTTTCGCCGAGGAAGTCGCGATCGCGCTCGAAGAGCGTTTCTTCGATGCGAACGCGGCGACATCGGGCGGACCAGGCGCATTGGGGACGCCCGATGCGTCGAGCGCGCATCTCGACCTGACGCTCGTGTACGCCGCCGGCCAGGGCGACGGCAAGTCTAAAGGGCTGAATCATCTTGCGCATGAAGGGCTGGTGCGGCGCGTGATCGGCGGGCATTGGGGGCTGGTGCCGAAGCTGCAGCAACTCGCCATCGACGGTCGCATCGAGGCGTACAACCTGCCGCAAGGCGTGATTTCGCACCTGTTCCGCGATATCGCCGCGGGCAAGCCGGGGCATCTGTCGACAATTGGCCTCGGCACGTTCGTCGATCCGCGCCACGGCGGCGGCAAGCTGAACAGCCGAACGGCGGACGATCTCGTCAGGCTGATGGAAATCGACGGCAACGAGTATCTGCTCTACAAGACCTTTCCGATCGACGTCGCGATCATTCGCGGCACCACGGCCGACGCGAACGGCAACGTCACGATGGAACGCGAGGCGCTCACGCTCGAAGCGCTGGCCATTGCGATGGCCGCGCGCAATTCGGGCGGCGTCGTGATCGTGCAGGTCGAACGGCTCGCCGATACGAACACGCTCAATCCGCGTGAGGTGAAGATACCGGGCATCATGGTCGATTGCGTCGTGGTGGCGCGGCCCGAGCATCATTGGCAGACGTTTGCCGAACCGTATTCCGCTGCCTACGCCGGCGAACTGCGCGTGCCCGCGAGTTCCGTGCCGCCGATGGAACTGACCGAGCGCAAGGTGATCGCGCGACGCGCGGCGATGGAACTGATGGCCAATAGCGTGGTGAATCTGGGCATCGGCATGCCGGAAGGCATTGCGAGCGTCGCGAATGAAGAGGGCGTGATCGATCTGTTCACGATGACGACGGAGCCGGGCGTGATCGGCGGCATTCCGGCGGGCGGGCTGAACTTCGGCGCGGCGACGAATACGCAGGCCATCATCGATCAGCCGTATCAGTTCGATTTCTACGATGGCGGCGGTCTCGACCTCGCGTTTCTCGGCCTCGCGCAGGCGGACCGGCAGGGCAATCTCAACGTCAGCAAATTCGGGCCAAAGCTCGCGGGCGCGGGCGGCTTCATCAACATCAGCCAGAGCGCGAAGCGCGTGGTGTTCGTCGGCACGTTCAATGCGGGCAATCTGGATGTCGCGATCGAAGACGGGCGCCTGAAGATCAGACGCGAAGGCAAGAGCCAGAAGTTCGTCGATGAAGTCGAGCATCGCACGTTCAGCGGCGAATATGCCGCGAAGCGCGGGCAGCACGTGCTGTACATCACCGAGCGCTGCGTGTTCACGCTGACGCCACGCGGACTCGAACTGACGGAAGTGGCGCCCGGCGTCGACGTGGAGAACGATATCGTCGCGCAGATGGGCTTCAAGCCGATCATCGAGCGCCCGCCGCGCCTGATGGACGAGCGCATCTTTCGCGACGCGCCGATGGGACTGCGCACATTGCTGCTTTGCCTGCCGCTCGAAGAGCGCTTCAATTACGACGCGGAGAAGAACATGTTCTTCGTCAACTTCGAGGGCTTGCAGGTGACGACGCAGGAGCAGATCGACGCGATCTGGCAACAGGTCGCATCGCTTCTGTCGGGTGTGCGGTTCAAGCCGCAGGCCATCGTCAATTACGACAATTTTTCGATCAATCCCGAGCTGATCGACATCTATTCGACGACCATCACGAAGCTCGTCAACCAGTTCTATTCGAGCGTGACGCGCTACACGACGAGCAGCTTCCTGCGCATGAAGCTGGGGGACGCACTGGAACAGCGCGATGTCGCGACGTACATCAACGAACGGCCCGGCGACGCGTCGACGCACCGCTGAATGCGCGCTTGAATGCGCATGCGGTTCCTGACATGAACCGCTCACAGTGAGCGTGCGAAAATAGCGCTTTTCGCACGACAGTGCACGCATTCAAGACGTCATCATGAGCGGTTTCATTCCCAGTGTGCCCGGCAAGAGCGAGGGCGATTTCGAAGTCAGCGCGGGCTCGAAGCTCGCGGGCTACCGGCGCTTTTTCGGCGTGCTGCGCGTGGTGCGCAAGACGGACGGGCGCCTGCTCTTTCCGTTCGACGGCGCGCCCGATCTCGGTCCCTATCCGACCAAAGAAGAAGCGCTCGCTGCGGCGCAGGTGTACGGCGAGCATATCGTCGAACATGACCTCGCGCGGCCCGAACTGTAAGGGGTTTCTCCGCCGCGATTTTTTCTGTTCGCGCCCCGTGCAATGCGCTTGAAGCGCGGGGCTGGCACGACTATCGTTTGAGTGGACCCCTGCGGGAGGCAATCATGCGTGCCGATGCCGTCGATGTGCATTTCGATAGTGCACACCTGTTTCTCGATCTGTCCGACGGCCGCGCCGTCGAGTTTCCACTCAACTGGTTTCCCACGCTCGCTGCGGCAACCGAAGCGGAGCGCGAACACTTCGCCATTTCGATCGACAAGCAGCAACTGATCTGGCCTGAACTCGACGAGGACATGGATGTGACGGCGTTGCTGCTGTCGCTGCCGGAGTCGATGCGCCACTAGAGCCGGCACTTTCCGTCGATGCATGAGGACGGCGCCGCCCGGCGTCGTCCGGATTTTGTTCGTCCGCCGATCGCACAAACGCGAGCGGTCCCGGTCGCATGCGTTAAAATAACTGCTCGGTGCCAAACGGAGTTTCTGTGCGATCTGTCGTTATTTATCTCACGCCTTCCCTGGACACCATGACGGAATCTGTATCGACTTCAGGCACGCGCGAGGTTGGCGCCGACCTGAATCGCAATGCGAAGGTCGAACATGATCGGGGAGACATCGTCGTCGAATCGACGAAACACGATGGTCCGTCGGTTCAGGCTCTCTAACAAGAACGAATAAAACGGCGCGCTTGCTTTCGGGCAGCGCGCCGTTGTTGTTTGTGCGCGCTTCTTAAACCATTTCCTCGCGCGGATAAAGCACCTTTAAAGCCGCATTGCGTGACGACAGCCCGGCATCTAAAAGATTAATATAATCTTTCTATACATTTCATTCTGCTGTCTGTTTGAAGTCGCCTCTCATTTTGCAATTCACATATTGCAGGCGAGCTTGGCTTTTCTCCTGCGTCTCCCTTCAGTTTAAAACCCTCAGACCGTTAACAGAGTTTGATCTTTGTCATGTTCTAGTCAATGCGGAATAAATGCAAAAATCATGAATGAAGATCTAAGTGGTAGTAGTGCCTTTAAAGACCCGACGGAAGCAAAATATCAAATCGCTCGCATGTCGTGAGCGAACGGGGATTGGCTTCAATCGAAGAAAAAATAAACCGAGGACTTGAATGAAGTTACGTTTGCAATGCCTGTTGGCAGCAGCCGCATTCGCCAACTGCCTTTCCGCTCACGCGGCGCTTGGCTCGTCTCCCACCTACACCGCAACAACGACCACAAGCTCCACTCAGGCTGTCATGCGCCTGAGCGCAACGGCCGTGCCCTACACCGTCAGCGAAGCGACGCTCACCGACGGCACGCTGGTGCGCGAGTACGTCGGTCAATCGGGCGTGGTCTTCGCCGTGTCCTGGCATGGCCCCCACATGCCGGATCTCAGCTCGCTGCTGGGCAGCTACTTTGCGGGCTACCTCGACACCGTCAATCAACAGCATGCGCAGCAGGGCAGCGCATTCGGTCCCGCGACGGTGCAGCGTTCGGATGTCGTAGTCCAGACGGGCGGCCATATGGGCGCGTACGTCGGACGTGCGTGGTTGCCGACGGGTCTTCCCGCCGGCGTGGGCAGCGACGATATCCAATAAGGCGAGGGGACTGAAAATGCGTGCATTGAAATGGATTCTTGCCGTCAGCGGCATGTGTGTGGCGCTGGTTGGATGCGGCGGAGGCGGCGGTTCGTCGAACGCGTCGACGAGCAGCGCAACCGGCACGTCGACGCCTGCGGCGGCAGTGAGCACCGCATTCGCCGATCCGACGGCGGTGCCTGTGTCGTCGGGCTCGGCGAATACGGTGCCTATCGTCGTTTCGTCGTTCAGCAACGTGCGGAATTTCCCGATGGTGAGCGTGAAGGTTTGCGCGCCGAATAGCGGCGCCGCGTTGAACTGCTCGACGATCGACAACGTGCTCGTCGACACCGAATCGTTCGGCCTGCGCCTGTTCGCTTCCGTCATTCCGACGTTGAACAATTTGCAGCAGCAGATGCAAGGCGCTCAAGCCGTCGCGGAATGCGAGTCGTTCGGCTCGGGCAACACATGGGGCACGGTGCGTACGGCAGACGTGAGCCTGTCGAGCGAAGTCGCGCAGAACGTGCCGATCCAGGTGATCGCCGATCCGTCGCTGGCCGCGACCATTCCGACGGGCATCAACGGTTGCCTTGTCGGCACCAACATGACGACGCCCACGGCGCTCGGCGCGAACGGCATTCTCGGTATCGGCACGTCGCCGAACGATTGCGGCGCCAACTGTCAGAACAGCCTTGTCGCGGGTGCCTACTACGTGTGCACGGGTTCGAGCTGCACGCCGGCGCAGGTGACGATCGCCAATCAGGTGACCAACCCTGTAACGAAGTTCACGACCGACAACAACGGCGTGATCGTCGAGATGGCGCAAGTGCCCGATACGGGTGCTGCAACGGGAACGGGAACGCTCGTCTTCGGCATCGACACGCAATCGAACAATGCGCTGAGCGGCACCAACGCGACCATCTTGCCGACCAGTATCTGGGGAGATATGGATGCCGTGTTCGAAGGACGCTCGTACAGCAAGACGGCATTCTTCGATTCTGGATCGAGCGGTCTGTACTTCCAGAGCACGGCGCTGAGCAAGGCATCGAACGGCTTCTACACGCCGGCGGCGCCGACGGGAATGTCGGCTGTCTTCACGGCGGCCAATTCCGCTACGGCAACCGTCAAGTTTAACGTCAGCAACGGCGTGACGCTGATCAATTCCGGCAACTACGCGTTCAATAATCTGGGCGTTGCGCTGTTCAATTCGATCGACATCGGCATGCCGTTCTTCTACGGCCGGCATATGTACTACGGCATTTCGGGGCAGCCGGCGTCGTCGGCTGGCGCTGGGCCGTATGTTGCGTACGTGTCCAGCTGAACGTGCGTGATGCCGCTCACGTCTGCTGGATCGACGGGTTGCATGTGAGCGGCGTGCAATGAAAAAGGGGGCGCAGTGCGCCCCCTTTTGCGTTAGTACAGCGGCTTACTTAAACCAGCCCAGTCGCGTAGTAAAGCCCGATCACGAAGAACACAGCCAGCGTCTTGATGATCGTCACAGCGAAGATGTCGCGATACGACTCGCGGTGCGTGAGGCCCGTGACGGCCAGCAGCGTAATCACCGCGCCGTTGTGCGGCAGCGTATCCATGCCGCCGCTCGCCATCGCGACCACGCGATGCAGCACGTCCATCGGAATATGCGCAGCGTCGGCACCCTTGATGAACAGATCCGACATCGCCGCGAGCGCGATGCTCATGCCGCCCGATGCGGAACCCGTGATACCCGCCAGCGAACTCACCGACACGGCCGCATTCACGAGCGGATTCGGAATGCTCTTGAGCGCATCGCTGACCACGATGAAGCCCGGCAATGCCGCGATCACGCCGCCAAAACCATATTCCGACGCGGTATTGAGCGAGGCGAGCAACGCACCGCCGACAGCCGCCTTCGTGCCCGAAGCGAAACGCTCCTTCACGCTGCCGAACGCCGTGATGACGACGAGCAGAATGCCGAGCAGCAACGCGCCTTCCACCGACCAGATCGCGACCAGCGACTTGATCGTCGCCGTAACGGGCGCGCCGTGGTTACCGGGCAGCACGTCGGGCGAAACGGTGTAGGTCGCGCCGTACCATTCGGGAATCATGCGCGTGAGCACGAAGTTCGCGACGCCGACCAGAATCAGCGGCGCAATGGCCAGCAGCGGATGCGGCAGCTTGTCGGTTTCCATCTTCTCCGGCTCGTTCAGCAGCGACGTGCCGTAGCCTTCGCCCTTCGCCATCGCCGAGCGGCGGCGCCATTCGAGGAACGACAGGCCCACGACGATGATGAACAGCGAACCGGCAATACCGAGGCCGGGCGCGGCCCATGCCGTCGTCTTGAAGAATGTGGTCGGGATGATGTTCTGGATCTGCGGCGTGCCCGGCAGCGAATCCATCGTGAACGAGAACGCGCCCAGCGCGATCGCGCCCGGCATCAGACGCTTCGGAATATTGCTCTGTCGATACAGTTCCGCGGCGAACGGATACACCGCGAACACGACGACGAACAGCGAGACGCCGCCGTATGTCAGCAGCGCGCACACGGCGACGATCACCGCATTCGCCCGCGAGCGGCCGATATAGCGGATTGCCGAGTGCACGATCGACGCGGCGAAACCCGACAATTCGATCACCTTGCCGAACACGGCGCCGAGCAGGAACACAGGGAAGTACAGCTTCACGAAGACGACCATCTTCTCCATGAAGATGCCCGAGAACACGGGCGCGACGGCGGCGGGATCGACCAGCAGCACCGCGCCGAGCGCGGCGATCGGCGCGACGAGAATGACGCTGTAGCCGCGATAAGCGGCGAACATCAGGAACGCCAGGGCGGCGAGGACGATGACAAAAGCCAATTGAGTCTCCAATGCTTGGTTGTTCTACGTGGACGCGCGCGGCGAGGCGCGGTGGCCGGCGCCCGAGAACGCAGGTTCCGTGCCATGCCCGTCAGCCGGGCTTCTGCGGCCCGGGCGGCGAAAAGAGCCGCGCGACGATTCGAACGATAGTACAAATTTGTCTCTGAATGGAGACAAATTGCAGTCTGTCGAATTCGATTCGGCGAAGCATACCTTAATCAGCGGGGTTGTTGCAGGTCTCGTACGTGAGATAATCGGTCCACAAATTGAGACAATAAGCATAAAAGGTATCAGCCTTGCACGGGATCACAGTAAGCGCTGAAGCGCCCACTATGATCCACAGGAGACAGCGACAACATGATGAACGACTGGTCGGGCCTGCCCGCGACCTACAGCGAAGTCCTGCGCCGCGCGATGGACTCGCTCTTCCGCACGTTCGAGAACTTCAGCGAAGGCACCTTCATCGTCGATGCCGACGCGCGCGTCGTGTGGATCAATAAACGCTACGCGGCACGCTTTGGTTTTGCCGATCCGCAACAGGCGATCGGCCGCGACTGCGAAGCCGTCATCCCGAATAGCCTGATGCGCGAAGTCGTGATGACGGGTAAGCCGATCCTGCTCGACATTCTCGAAACCGACCGCGAGCCGCTCGTCGTCACCCGCCTGCCGTTGAAGGACGACGCGGGCAAGACGGTCGGCGCCGTCGGTTTTGCGCTCTTCGACGAGATGAAGGCGCTCACCCCGCTCTTCTCCCACTACTCGCGCGTGCAACAGGAACTGATCGCGACGCGCCAGTCGCTCGCGCAGGCGCGCCGCGCGAAGTACACGTTCGCGAGCTTCGTCGGCACGAGTGCGGCCAGTCTCGAAGTGAAGCGCCAGGCGCGTCGCGCGTCGCAAGTCGATTCGCCCGTATTGCTGCTCGGCGAAACGGGCACCGGCAAGGAACTGCTTGCGCATGCGATCCACGGCGCGTCCGCGCGCTCGACCAAGCCGCTCGTCACCGTCAACGTCGCGGCGATTCCCGATGCGCTGCTCGAAGTCGAGTTCTTCGGCGCGGCGGCGGGCGCGTACACGGGCGCGGACCGCAAGGGACGCGTCGGCAAGTTCGAGTTGGCCGATGGCGGCACGCTGTTTCTCGATGAAATCGGCGATATGCCTTTGCCGCTGCAAGGCAAGCTGTTGCGCGTGCTGCAGGATCGCGAGTTCGAGCCGCTCGGGTCGAATCGGATCGTGCGCGCCGACGTGCGGATCATCGCGGCGACTTCGGCCGATCTGCCCGCGCTTGTCGGGGAAGGGCGTTTCCGCCCGGACCTGTTCTATCGCCTCAACGTGCTCACCATTCAAGCGCCGCCGCTGCGCGAGCGGCAAACGGATATCGAGGCGCTCGCCTATACGATCCTCGAAGATCTGTCGACGCAGGTGCGCGGCGGTCACTTCGAACTGCAGGACGACGCGCTGCGGCTGTTGTGCGCGTACGGCTGGCCAGGCAATGTGCGCGAGTTGCGCAACACGCTGGAGCGCGCGGTGATGCTGTCGGACAGCGAGCGTATCGATGCGCGCGCGCTTGCGCCGTTCATCGGGCCCGTGCGCGGACATATTGGGTTCGATGCCCCCGCACCCGTGCAGATCACGGCGGCAGGGGTATCGGACGAAGCGCAGCCGCAACAGTGGGCGGACGCGATGGCCGCGTTCGAAAAGCGTTTTATCGACGAAGCGTTGCGCGCGTGCGAAGGACGCGTCACGGAAGCGGCCGCGCGCATCGGCATGGGGCGCGCGACGCTCTACAAGAAGATCGCTGCGTACGGCATCGAAGTGTGAGCGTCGCCGGGCAAAGCCGCCGCGCAGTACGATCGTGATGCTGACAGCAACCCGAAGCCAAAGGAGACCTGGCCATGGCACGCTGGATCGTTTGGATCATGCCGTTTATCGCGAGCGTCGCCTGCAATGTGCTGCATGCGCAAGAGGCGTCATCGGCGGCGGCGCCAGGTGAACGGCGCAACTGGTACAACGATCCGTTCTTCGCGCTTTCGCACGCGATCGCCGATTGCCCCGTGCCGCTCGGCCCGATGATGACGCACGCACAGATGGAAGACGACGCGCACTATCGCGTGGAGCGAGGCACGACCTGCTGGCTCGCGCACAAATGCACGAAGCCGAATTCCTATCTGTATGACGCGGATATCGCCAGCGCGATCCACGCGCGCTTTACGAACCCGCATGCATTCGACGGCACGAGCGTGTGGATCACGGTGCAGCGCCGCTTCGTCTATGCAGAAGGCTGCGCGCCCGCATCGTTCGACAGGCACGCGTTGCAGCAGCAACTCGAAGCGATCCCCGACGTCGAGCAGGTGTTCATGCGCATCGCCGGGAGCACGCATGGACCGATGCCCTACAAGACGCTTGCGGAACCCGACAGACAGCCGATAGCAGAGCCGATAACTGAACCGAAGCCACAGACTCAATAACACGATAAACGCAACGCAACTCGGCCATGGCACAATCGCGTTCGTCGAAAAACAAGTGGCCAACGGGGTTTTCCATGAAACGCAGTCAAACATCCACGGCGCGCGTCATGCATTGGGTTCGCGGCGCGGCGCTTTCGGTCGTCGTCGCGATGACGGGCGCGCTCGCCGCGTGCAGCAGCGCGCCGCCGCTCTTCGCGCCGGATGGCCAGCCCACCACGCTCGTTCAATGCCCCGCAGGCTCCGACAACTGCGATCAGCAGGCGCAAGCGATGTGTGGCGGCGCGTTCGACACGATACGCACGACGACCCAGAACGGCGTGCGCAGCCTGCTCTACGCCTGCCGCGGAAAGTAAGTAGCACTGCCGCCATGCCGGGCCGCGCTCGCGGCCCGCTGACTTCCTGAAGCACGTCACGACGATATATCGCGCGCTGCATGTCGCGGTCGATGCACATGCATCGACCTGAACCGTTGCGTCTTCGTTGTAGCATTCGCGCAGATCGAAGCATGCGTCGGCGGATTTCTCGACCGCTTTGAACAACCACTCGCGATCGTCGACTCGCGCGACCCGCGAGCGTTGCGCTGGCGCATCGCGCGAGGCGCTTCCGTGCGCCGCCCAACGGAACGCATCGATATCCTCGTATAGATTTCTGATAGCGGATGAGGTTGCGTGACAAGGAACAATGCGCTGCCCATCCGATTCTGGGAAGCGTGTGCAGTCACTACAACGACATTGAGAGAGCGGCAGTCGATTTCCCGCGGCACATTCTGTGCTAACCGAGGCGCCCTGCGAGGGACGACGGGGAAGGCAATGAATCACGAGCAGATAGAAAAGGATATCGAGCACCTGGAACACGTCATCTCGCGCATCTCCGCTGCCGACGGTATTCCGCTGTCTTACTGGCGCAACCGCATCGAATCGGTGTCGCTTGCCGCGCTGGTGCCGTCACAGATCAGGCGCGTCCAGAGGCTCAGCGACGCGTTGCACGCACTCGAAGTTCGTTACAAGCGCTGAGCGTCGCGGTGTTGCGCGCGCTGGCCTTGCCCACGGAACGTGTTCATGGACAGAGCAGGATTCACGGCCGCGCGTCTCGCGCGCTTGACGGATGCGATGCAAGGCTATGTCGAGCGCGGCGACGTGGCTCGCGTCGTGACGCTCGCATGGCGCAATGGCGGGCTCGGTTTGTTCGATGCGTGTAGGACCCGCTTCGTATACCCTCCATCGGACACGTTCGGTGGTCAAGGCAAGTCTGCGGCCCCGGCCTGTCGATCGAATCGTTCCGATGGCCACGTGCCTTCGGTACCCGCTGGTTCAGCGATCCCACCGTGAATCTGATCGCACGTTTGTTTGACGGTGCGCAGTGCTCGTGGATCTCTGACAGCACTACACTGCTACCCGGCACTTTTTAGGTCTGGTACGGTCTGAGTTGCCGTACAGCTTTGCAAGGAGACTTCGCCAGATGGCCACATACAGACAGCTGACCGCCCAACTCGAAAAGCTTCAGAAGGAGATGGAACAAGCACGTGAACAGGAAGTGACTCAGGCGATCGCTGACATCAAACAGAAGATTGCCGAATACGGCATCACCGCCGAGGAGCTTGGCTTCTCGAGCAAGGTGCGCGCGGCGGCGCGCAAAGCTGCACTGCCGCCGAAATACCGCAACCCCAAGACAGGCGAAACCTGGAGCGGTCGTGGCCGTGCGCCGGGTTGGCTCGCGGGTAAGAATCGCGACAAGTTTTTGATCGACGAATGAAACTGGCGCAAGCGCCCGTCGCCGTTAGCCGATAAGTGCGCTTGCTCCACCTTCCTGTTTTTTCATCCCGCAGCGGTGCCGGCCTTTGACCGGTGAACCGTACAGTGAGCGAAAGCGCAGTTGCCAGGCGCACCGTCGCGGGAATCCCGAAAACTCTCACCTTTAACTGGCGCCGCCCGTTCGACACGGCGCGCCGGATTCGCCGTTGCTTGCCTGCGATACACCTCGCGGCGCTGGGGCAAGCGCGGTCTCATGATTCTAGTGACTGCCGCGAAAGCCTTATGCAGAAAGGATTTTCGGGATTTCGTGCGAAACGTCGGCGCGCTTCTCGCGTACCTTGCTGACGCGTTTCTTAAGAACGCTCCGCCATTGTTTAAAGCGTCGTTCGCGTCTGATCTTCGTGCCTCCCGAAAACCCTCACCTCAGCGTTTTTCCTCACCAGCCATCACTCAGTGGAAACCCGGAGTTGAGTCCGCCTCATACCCCGGATCAAAAAACATCGCTTCATCGTCCTGCCTGGCGGCCAGCACAATCAGCGCATCCCACTCAACCTGATGGAACTGGACAGATGAGCACCACTGAGAAGCAACTGTATATCGGCGAAGGATTCGAAGGCCCGGGCGTGAACCTCGCGCACATCAACGTGCTGGTCGGTCCGCGCAACGGCCCCGCTGGTCAGGCGTTCGCCACCGCGCTGTCGACGCCTTCCGCCGGCCACGCGCCGTTCGTCGTGATCGCGCGTCCGGGCGTGCCGACCAAGCCGCTGACGCTGTACGTGAACAAGGCGCAGATCGAAGGCGACTTCCACGGCAACGCAACGTGGGGCGCATCGCAGGCGGGCATCGCGAAGGCGGTGGCCGAGTCGCTGGAGAACGGCACGCTGCCGCCCGAAGCGGAAAACGACTGGGTCGTCGTGTCGGCGAACTGGGTCAACCCGAAGACCGACGATCTCGACGCCGTGTTCGAGAACAACTACCGCGCATGCAAGAACGCGATTCTCGCGGCGATGAAGGGCCTGCCGCACAAGGAAGAAGTGTTTGCCGCCGCGCGAGAAGTGTCGAACCCGTTCTATACGCCGAAGCAGCGATAAGCCTTCGTATTCACTACGCCCTAGCGGGCATGGGGTCCACGTAGGCGCTAAAGCGCCAACGTGGGCCGACTCGCCAAGGGATCAGAGTAAGCGCTGAAGCGCCAACTCTGATCGACCTGGCATGGGGCCCACGTAGGCGCTAAAGCGCCAACGTGGGCCGACAGGAGACATCGCAATGGAATACATTCGCCTCGGCCAGTCGGGCCTGAAGGTTTCGCGTCTGTGCCTCGGCACGATGAACATGGGCACGCCGCAATGGAAGCCGTGGATTTTCGATGAAGCGCAAAGCGAGCCGATCGTGCGTCACGCGCTCGAAGCCGGCGTCAACTTCATCGACCTGGCTGACTTCTACTCGACGGGCGTCGGCGAAGAAGTGGTCGGCCGCATCCTGAAGCGCCTCGCGCGCCGCGAAGAGATCGTCGTGACGACCAAGGTCGGCTACGACATGGGCACGTACCAGAACGCGGGCGGCCATTCGCGCAAGCACATCATGGACGGCATCGACGGTTCGCTGTCGCGTCTGGGCATGGACTACGTCGATATCTACATGCTGCATTACTTCGACGTGAACACGCCCGTCGAAGAGACGATGGGCGCGCTGAACGACATCGTGCGCGCAGGCAAGGCGCGCTACATCGGCGTATCGACGATGTACACGTGGCAGTTCGCGAAGATCATGCAGGTGTGCGAGCGCAACGGCTGGCACAAGCCGATCAACATGCAGCTGCAACTGAACCTCGCCTATCGCGAGGAAGAGCGCGAAATGATTCCGTATTGCCAGGATCAGGGTGTGGGCGTGTCGGTGTTCAGCCCGCTCGCGCGCGGTCTTCTGACCAGCGACGCGCAATCGACGCGCAACCAGACCGACTTCTTCACCGCGCAAATGTATGGCGACACGGCGTCGCGTGAGATCGCGGCATCGGTGGCGCGCGTGGCGGCGAAGCGCGGTGTCTCTGCGGCGCAGATCGCGCAGGCATGGGTGCTGCAACGCGAAGGCATCGCGAGCATGCTGGTCGGCGCGGATACACCGGCGCAGTTCGACAGCGCACTGGCCGCGCTGGGCACGAAGCTCGAAGCGGAAGAACTGCACGAGCTGGAGCGCAACTACACGCCATGCGATCTGATCAACGACTACACGGCGGGCAAGCGCATCGCGCGCGAAGCGCGTGCCGCACAAGGCACGTTCGCCGACGTAGCAAGCAATCTGGACAAAGCAGCATGAGTGAATTTCTCCGCACAGGCCACTACATCAACGGCGAGTGGTACGAAAGCGCGAACACGTATCCCGTTCGCAATCCGGCAACGGGCGAGGTAATCGCCAACGTCGCGAAGGGTGGCGCGCAGGAAACGGCGCAAGCCATCGACGCCGCCGAGCGCGCGTTCCCCGCCTGGCGCGCGCTGACCGCGAAAGAGCGCGGCGCACGCGTGAAGCGTTGGGGCGAGCTGATGCTCGAACATCGCGACGCGCTCGCCGAACTGCTGACGCGCGAGCAAGGCAAGCCGCTCGCCGAAGCGAAGGGCGAAGTCGGCTACGCCGCGAGCTTCTTCGAATGGTTCGCAGAAGAAGCGAAGCGCAGCTACGGCGACGTGATTCCGAGCCCGAAGCCCGATTCGAAGATCATCGTCACGCGTGAGCCGGTTGGCGTGGTCGCGGCGATCACGCCGTGGAATTTCCCGCTCGCGATGATCACACGCAAGGCCGGCCCCGCAATCGCAGCCGGGTGCACGATGGTCCTGAAGCCTTCCGAAGAAACGCCGCTGTCCGCGTTCGCGCTGGCCGTGCTCGCGGAGCGAGCGGGCATTCCGGCGGGTGTGTTCAACATCGTGTCGGGCGATGCCGTGGCGATTGGCGGCGTGCTGACGGAATCGCCTGTCGTGCGCAAGCTGTCGTTCACGGGATCGACGCGCGTCGGCAAGCTGCTCGCGAAGCAGTCGGCGGATACGTTGAAGAAGCTGTCGCTGGAACTGGGCGGCAACGCGCCGTTCATCGTGTTCGACGATGCCGACATCGACGCCGCCGTGCAGGGCGCGATGGCGTCGAAGTTCCGCAACACCGGGCAGACCTGCGTGTGCGTGAACCGGTTCTATGTGCAGGACGGCATTTACGACGCGTTCACGCAGGCATTGACGGAAGCCGTGAAGAAGATGCGCGTCGGCGATGCGCTGAAGGGCGAGGTCGAGCAAGGTCCGCTGATCAACGAGGCCGCGCTGCTGAAAGTCGAGGCGCACGTCGCCGATGCGTTCCAGCATGGCGCGAAGGCGTTGACGGGCGGCAAGCGTCACGCGCTGGGCGGCACGTTCTACGAGCCGACAGTGCTCGTCGACGCGAAGCAACCGATGCTGATCGCCGAAGAAGAAACCTTCGGCCCGGTCGCCGCGTGCTTCCGCTTCAAGACGGAAGACGAAGCGGTCAAGGCCGCGAACGATACGCCGTTCGGTTTGTCCGCGTACTTCTACACGCGCGATCTGGGGCGTGCATGGCGCGTCGCGGAAGCGCTGGAAAGCGGCATGGTCGGCATCAACGAAGGCATCATTTCGACGGAAGTCGCGCCGTTCGGCGGCGTCAAGCAGTCGGGCCTCGGCCGTGAAGGCTCGAAGTACGGAATGGATGAGTACGTCGAACTGAAGTACATGATGATGGGCGGTCTGGGCCGCTAGTCGTCAGTGCTTCGTCCGCCACGCGCGGCGGAAAGGCAAGGAAGTACGCGTCCCGGCGCGCAACACGGGACGCGATTACAAGGAGACATCTTGAGCGATCAAGACCTGCTTGCGCGGCCGTCCGGCCCCGCATCCCCGTCCCCGCGCGTTTCAGCGCCGGCCCAGGCTAAACACCCGCAACATACGAATCGCAATACCGTCTCGCTCGACGATGTGCCGCTGAATGGCTTCCACATCAAGATTGCCGGTCTGACGTTCGGTGCGCACTTCACGGAAGGCTTCGCGCTCGGCACGATCGGCTATGCGCTCGCGTCGCTCAACAAGCAGATGCCGCTCGATGCGTTCTGGCAAGGCATGATAGGCAGTTCCGCGCTGATGGGGATTTTCGTCGGCAGTCTGGTGTTCGGGTGGTTATCGGACCGTATGGGCCGGCAGCGTATTTTCCTGCTGAGTTTTCTGATCATCACGCTCGCGGCTTTCGCGCAGTTCTATGTGTCCTCACCGGCGATGCTCTGCGCGTTGCGCGTGCTGATCGGCTTCGGCATGGGCGGTGATTTCGCCGTCGGTCACGCGATTCTCGCGGAGTTCTCGCCGCGCAAGCATCGCGGCACGCTGCTCGGCTCGTTCAGCGTGATCTGGACGATCGGCTATGTGGTCGCGAACGTGCTCGGCCTGTGTTACGCGGATGCGTCGCCGGATGCGTGGCGCTGGCTGCTGGCGTCAGCGGGTGTGCCTGCGCTCGCGGTGCTGGTCATGCGAATCGGCACGCCGGAGTCGCCGCGCTGGCTGCACGGCAAGGGACGCATCGCTGAAGCGCAGGCCATCGTGCTGAAATACTTCGGGCCGAACGTGACGATCGACGGCGCGCATGACGACCATGCGCACGGCGCTCAAGGCGGTTTTGCGCGTCTTTTCAAACGCGATCTGATCCGCCGCACGATCTTCAACTGCGCGTTCTTCGTGTGCCTCGTGATTCCGTACTTCGCGATCTACACGTTCCTGCCGTCGATCCTCAAGGCGATTCATCTCGACAACGGCTCGGGCGCGGATTTCCTGCTCAACGGCTTTCTCGTGGTCGGCGCGCTGCTCGGTATCTGGCTGACGATCGTGCTCTCGCGCCGCGCGTTTCTGATCGGTTCGTTCGCGGTGACTTGCCTGTCGCTGCTGGCGTTGAGCGTGTTGCCGGAATCGGCGGCGCTGTGGATGATCGTTGCCTTCGCCGTGTTTACGCTGACGATGTCAGCGTTCTCGAATCTGGTCGGCGTGTTTCCGCCCGAGTGCTTTCCGACGGAAGTGCGCGCCTGCGGCGTCGGACTCGCAATTGCATGCAGCCGGCTGGGTTCGGCCGTCGGCACGTTCCTGCTGCCGCTCGGCATCGCGCAACTCGGCTTTCATTCGACGATGCTTGCGCTGTCCGCCGTGTTGCTTGTCGGCATGATCGTTTCGATTGCGTGGGCGCCGGAGACGAAGCATCTGACGTTGAATCAGGCGAGCGGCGCTTAGCGAAACGCGCATCTACAACGCATTCTTCGGTTGAAGCCCGAAGCGCCCGTGAGGGTGCTTCGGGCTTTTCCATTTGAGCTTGCCGATTCTCTATTTGTCCTGTCGGTAGCAATGAGCGCACGATCACCGCAAAAAGCGTTATGCGTCGACGGGATGCCTTACTGCATAACGCATTTATAAATTCACTGAAAGCCTGAAATGTCACTTCTAAGTGCTTTAGGAATTTTTATTCGTGCATCTCAAATGAAATCAAAAAGCTTTCCCAATCCCCTACGCAATCGGATCTTAAAAAAATAAGATCATTGATCTTCGTCATTCAAAGCCGCTATTTGACGATGATAAGTTTTATCAACGCGCAACGACACAAACGTTTGCTGCCCAATCAGTTTTTGATTTGAACCCCATGACCAGGCATCGCGTCCGCAAGGTTTTGGACGCCGGGCACGTTTGAGTTCAATTGCCGCTCTATAAGTACATTGAGTCCGCCAGATATTGCGTCCGCAACGCTTTATGCGGGCTTGTTCACCTAAGGTCATTCTCAGGAAACAGGGCCGTTGACATTCGTCATTCAAGGCGTTCAGTCGTCAATGTTACATTTAGCTTTCACTTGATTGGCGATGCAAACGTTTGCGCTTAGCGTAGTTTTCCAACTGATTCGCATGTCTTAGTAATGGTCATGCGTATCTGATTCGCAGGTGCGTCGTCCTTCCACTTTCATTCAGGCCGCTTCTCACGATTCGATATGCGCCGATACGGCAAGAGGCCATGCCTCGGAGGGCGACATGACGGGAACAGGCAGTGAAGCATCGGAAAGCATTTTTTATTGGCAAGTAACTTTAGGAGCATCAGCATGCAAAAGCACATCTTGTCCACGGCCGCTATCGGTCTGATGGCATTCCTGTCCCCGGCGGCCCAGGCGGCCGACGGCACGATCACGATCACAGGTTCCGTCACGGATACCACCTGCTCGATCAATAGCACGGCGAGCGGTTCGGCCGCCGACGTCGCGGTGCTCCTGCCGACCGTGCAGGCTGGCTCGCTGGCAGCCGCCGGCGCGACGGCCGGCATGTCGAATCTCGGCGATATCCGCCTCACGCTGAGCGGTTGTTCGGGCGCAGCCACGAAGGCGGTCGCGCGCTTCGAGAATGGCCCGACCGTGGATCAGAGCAGCGGTTATCTGACGAATCAGGCATCGGCTTCGCCCGCGCAAAACGTGCAGGTGCGTCTGCTGAACGCGAATACGCAACCGATCAACATCCTGACGGGCGGCAACAACACGCTCGCCACCAACGGCGCGACGATCACGGGCGGTGCGGCCACGCTGAACTATTTCGCGCAGTACTACGCAACGGGCAAAGCGCAGCCGGGTAACGTGAACACGTCGATCCAATACACGATGCAGTATCAGTAACCACTTGAAGTGGGGGCGTGCGCTTGCGTGCCTGCCCCGATCTTTTCGCATTGCACGGAGCACGCGCGACATGTTGATGAAACGGAGGCTGATCTGCCGATGGCCGATCGTTCTGCTGGCGGCCGTCATGGCCGCGGGCGCCGCGCGCGCTAGCGTGACGATTGGCGCCACGCGCGTTGTCTATCCGCTCGATCAGCGGGAAGTGACAGTCAAGCTGACCAACGACAGCCGCAATCCGTCGCTGGTCCAGGTCTGGCTCGACAGCGGCGACGCCAACGCGAAGATCGACGAAAGCAGGACGCCGTTCGTGATCACACCGCCCATTTTCCGCATGAATGCGGGCCGGTCGCAGACCTTGCGCATCATCTACAGCGGCGATGCGCTGCCGCAGGATCGGGAATCGGTCTACTGCTCAACGTGCTGGACGTGCCGCCCAAAGCCGACGTGAAAGCCGATGCGAATACGCTGCAATTCGCCTATCGCACGCGGATCAAGGTCTTCGTGCGCCCGCCGAAGCTGCAGGGCACGCCGGACGAGGCGCCGCGCCAGCTCGACTGGAAGGTCGTGCCGGCGCCGGAAGGCAAGGGCCAGGCGCTCGCCGTGTCGAATCCGACTGCGTATCACGTGTCATTTAGCGAGATCAGGGTGTCGTCGAACGGCGCGACTTACAAAAACGACCGCGGCGGCATGGTCGCGCCGCGCGGCAAGGAGATCATCGCCGTGCCGCAGATGAACGGCGTGAAGTCCGGCAAGGTGCACTACGTCGCGATCAACGACTTCGGCGGTGCGATCGAAGGCGACGCGGACATCGTTCCTTAACACGTCTCGCCTTCAGTTTGAGGCGCTGGGTCCGCCGGCCGCCTTTCCCTCTCCCGAATCTCAAAAACGTTGTCGCGTGATGCCATCTGGCACGCGCTGAGCCTTTGCGCGTGCGGGTCTTGAGCATCTCAAAATTAGGAATCGTCTGAGGTACTCCTATCTCGTAAATCCATAACATCGATTCATGCCTGATCGACAGGCCTGAGTTCTTCTCAATCGAGTTATCGGATCATGAAAACCTCGCACCAACGCCAATCGCAACGCCCGGCTAGCGCAACAGCCGGCTCGTTCATGCTGAATCCCGTCACGGCCGTCGTACTGTCCGTGTTCGCGATGGCGGGTTTCATGAGCTCGGGCGCCGCGTGTGCGGCCGAAGCGAGTGGCGCTGTCGAGTTCGATACGACTTTCCTGCAGATCGACTCGCAACGGGTCGACGTCGCGCGCCTTGGCCGTGGCAACGTCGTGTCGCCCGGCGTCTACACGGTCGATATCTCGATCAACGACAACCACGTCGCGCGCGAGAGCGTGCGCTTCACCGCTACGCATGAAGGCGAGAACGCGCGCGCTTGTCTCACGCGCAAGATGCTCGAGGGCTTCGGCGTCGACTTCACGAAGCTGACGAGCGCAGGGGATCAGGTTACGGATGCATGCGTCGATGTGAGCGCGAGCGTGCCGGACGCAACGGTCGAATTCGACTTCAACGAGCAGAAGCTGAACATCACGATCCCGCAGAAGTACATGCACAATCTGGCGCGTGGCTACGTCGCGCCGGAACTGTGGGACAACGGGGTGAATGCGGGTTTCCTGAGCTACAACGCGAACGCGTACCAGACGGCTGCGGGCGGCGCGCATGCGTCGCAGGAGTATCTGGGCCTGAACGCCGGCGTGAACATCGGCGCGTGGCACTTCCGGCATCAGTCGTCGGTGACGGCGGGCACGGGCCAGTCGATCCAGCTCGACAATATCGCCACTTACGTTCAGCACGACATCACGAAACTGCGCTCGCAGGTCACGCTCGGCGACGCGCAAACGACGGGCGACGTGTTCGACAGCATTGCGTTTCGCGGCGCGCAGATCGCCACCGACGACCGCATGCTGCCCGAATCGCTGCGCGGTTACGCGCCCGTCGTGCGCGGCACGGCCGATTCGAATGCGCGCGTGACGGTGCGCCAGAATGGTCAGGTTATCTATGAAACGAACGTGTCGCCGGGACCGTTCGAAATCAACGATCTCTACGCGACCGGCTATGGTGGCAACCTCGACGTGACGGTGACGGAAGCCGATGGCCGCACGAAGCGCTTCACCGTGCCTTACGCGGCCGTCGCGCAGTCGCTGCGCGCGGGCACGACGCGCTTCGCCTTCACAGCCGGTCAACTGCGCGACGAATCGTTGCAGACGAAACCTGGCTTCACGCAGTTCACGGTGCAGCGCGGGCTGACGAATCTCGTTACGCTCTACGGCGGCGCTATCGCATCGAACGGCTATGTTGCGGCGAATCTCGGCGCGGCACTCAATACGAAGTACGGCGCGCTCGCGAGCGACCTCACGACGGCGCGCACGCAGTTGCCCGGCGCTGGTTCGCAGCAAGGTCAAAGTCTGCACATCGGCTACAGCAAGTTCATCGACGCAACGAATACCAACATCGCGCTTGGTGCGTACCGGTACTCGGACAGCGGCTATCTCGGCCTCGCCGATGCCGCCCGCCTGCGCGACGCTGCGCTGCATGGCAGCGACGTCAATGCAGCCGACCGCGAACGCGGCCGTCTGCAACTGACGGTCAACCAGACGCTGAAGGATCGCGGCGCGGTGTTCGCCAACGTATCGTCGCAGCACTACTGGAACCGGCCGGGAAGCGATATGTTCTATCAGTTGGGCTACTCGAACGGCTTCAAATATGGGACCTATAGTGTTACAGCAGGCCGTACGCGCAGCGCGGACGGCACGCTGTCGAACGAAGTGATGCTGAGCACGTCGATTCCGCTCGGACATACGCAGCATTCGCCGATGCTGTCGACCAACCTCAATGCGGGCAAGGGCGCATCGAGCATGCAGACCAGCCTGGGCGGTGCCGCGGGCGAGCGCAATCAGTATTCTTATAACGTGTACGACACGGTCGGGCAGGCATCGTCGGGCAGCGTCAACGCGAGCGCGGGCGCGAGCGGCACGTGGCGTGCGCCCGCCGCGCAGGTGACGGCGTCAGCCAGCGGCGGCGCGCATTCGGCGCAGGTCTCGGCGGGCGTGAGCGGCTCGGTCGTCGCGCATCCGGGCGGCGTGACGTTCTCGCAGACGGTTGGCGATACGTTCGGCATCGTCGAGGCGAAAGGTGCGGAAGGCGCAACGGTGTCGAGCGCGTCGGGCGTGAAGGTGGATTCGCACGGCTACGCGGTGGTGCCGTTCCTCACGGCGTACGGGATGAATACGGTGGATATCGACCCGAAGGGTTCGTCGAGCGATGTCGAGTTTGTGTCGACGTCGGAGCGTGTCGCGCCGCGGCTGGGCTCGGTTGTCATGCTGAAGTACAAGACGGTGACGGGGCGCGCGGCGTTGATCCGCGCGCCGCAAATGAGCGGTGGACCGTTGCCGTTCGGCGCGGATGTGCTGGATGCGAACGGCAATCACGTTGGCGTGGTCGCTCAGGACAGCCGGATCTTTGCGCGCGGTATCGAGGATAAGGGAACGCTTGTCGTGAAGCTCGGTGAAAACGAAGGCGACATCTGCCGGATTCAGTACGCATTGCCAGTGAAGGGTGATAAGGCGGATGCTTATACGTCGGTGGAAGGGCATTGCATCACCGGTTCCTCCATCGCTCCGGTGGCAGTTGCGCCGGCGGCCGGCGCAAGCGCGGGTTAAGAGAAACGGAGCCGGACGATGTCCACGGGACCCTCCTGCCGAGAATGCGTCACGATATCCGGCGATTGTCTGACGACGATGTCGACCCTGCAGAATCTTTTAGCGTGACGTGCAGACAAGTGCCGTAATGAACAACCGCGATAAGGCGCATTGATGAAGGGGATAACACAATGAAACCGAACACGATTCTTGTAGTGTTGACACTGCGGCTGCACAGCGTCCTGATGCTGATTGCGTTCGTCGCCTTGTTCGCAGCCGGCTCTCAGGCATATGCCGGGACAATCTCATGCAACGTGACGGGGCAGACTAGCAATCCTCCCGCCGTGGGTGCTGCCAGCTTCGGCCGCGATGCGCCCATCGGAAGCACGACGCCTGCTTATTCGAACACCTTGAGCTTCCACTGTCCGGGTGACCCTTGTTGTGATCGCGACATATATTTGTACTTCAATGCGGCGCCGACGGCGCTCGTCGCCGGTTACAACGATGTCTATCCGACCAATCTTTCGGGCATCGGTGTGCGGTTCACGATATCGAACGGACCTTCGACGACATGCAACAGCTTGCCGGTGACCGTACCGAATGCGTATCGGCAGGTGATATGCCATCAGCTACCTGGTAACTCAACGCCCGGTTACGACTTCAACGTGACGATTTCCGCGCAGTTCGTCAAGACGGGCGCTGTTGCGCCCGGCGCCCTCACCACCATACCGGCGCTTTCGATCAGCAATACCATCAACAACCAGAGCGGAACGTTTCCTTGGGGCAATGCGTTCACGGGGACGGCCAGTGGGAACTTCTCCAGCATTGCCTGCTCGGTAACCCAGTCGGCCGTCCAGGTGACGATGCCGCAGGCAAACACAAAAGATCTCGCCTCGGTTGGCGCAACGACGGGAAGTACGCTGTTCAGTCTCTCGCTTAACTGCGATCCCGGTGTGCGCGTCGCAGTGACATTATCTGACTTGACGACACCGTCGAACCGAAGCAACACGCTCTCGTTGACTGCTGATTCGACCGCGAAAGGTATTGCCTATCAGGTCTCATATGCAGGCACGCCAATACTGTACGGGGCGGATTCTTCCGCTGCCGGAACTGTGAACCAGATTTCGGTGTCGTCGTCGCCGACCACGGGCGGCGTTTACTCTGTGCCGCTGAAGGCGAGCTATATCCGCACAGGCACAATGAATCCGGGGTCCGCCAACGCGAAGGCCACGTTTACGATGTCCTATCAATAGTCGTCGTCTTATCCGGCCAGACGCGGCGGACTTTGCTGGCCGCCCGGGAAGCCTCGGCTCGCGCCAGCTATACTTATAGGTTGCCCCGGCACGTGTATCATCGCGGCTTTGCCGGTTCTCTCGGGCCTGTCAGGCATGTCGCCGCGCCCGGTTGCCGTATCGCCGCCTGCCAGAAGGGCGTGCGCCATGACCCTAATTGCCAATGTCAGTCTCCGAACTCAAACGCCGCCGCACGTTCGCGGTCATTTCCCACCCGGACGCGGGTAAAACCACGCTCACGGAAAAGCTGCTGCTGTTCTCGGGCGCGATCCAGATCGCGGGCACCGTGAAGGGCCGCAAGAGCAACCGCTACGCGACGTCCGACTGGATGGAAATCGAAAAGCAGCGCGGCATTTCCGTCGCGAGCTCGGTGATGCAGTTCGAGTACGGCGACTGCGTGATCAACCTGCTCGACACGCCAGGCCACGAGGACTTCTCGGAAGACACGTACCGCGTGCTGACGGCCGTCGATGCCGCCGTGATGGTGATCGACGGCGCGAACGGCGTCGAAGCGCAGACGCTCAAGCTGCTCGAAGTCTGCCGCAGCCGCAAGACGCCGATCGTCACGTTCATCAACAAGCTCGACCGCGAAGTGCGCGAGCCACTCGATCTGCTCGACGAAATCGAACAGCATCTGGGCGTGTCGGCCGTGCCGTTCACCTGGCCGATCGGCATGGGCAAGGACTTCCAGGGCGTCTACGACATCCAGAACGATCAGGTGCGCGTGTTCCGCGCGGGGCAGGACACGCTCGGCGGCGAAGTCGAAACGCTGCGCGCACCCGGCGACGAGGAAGGCGAACGCCGCTTCGGCCACGCGTGGGTGCGGGCGAAAGAAGAGATCGACCTGATTACGGGCGCAACGCCCTCGTTCGATCGCGACGAGTTCCTCGCGGGCCAACAGTCGCCCGTGCTGTTCGGCTCGGCGATCAACAACTTCGGTGTGAAGGAAATTCTCGACGCGCTCGTCGATCTCGCGCCGCCGCCGTCCGCGCGCCTGACGGTGCAGCGTCCCGTGCAGCCGGACGAGCCGAAGTTCACAGGCGTCGTGTTCAAGGTGCAGGCGAACATGGATCTCGCGCACCGCGACCGCGTCGCGTTCATTCGCGTGTGCTCGGGGCGCTTCGAGCGCGGCATGGCGCTGAAGGTCACGCGCAACAACAAGACGTTCCGCGCGAACAACGTCGTGACGTTTCTGTCGCAGCGCCGCGAGACGGTCAGCGAAGCGTATGCGGGCGACATTATCGGTATTCCGAATCACGGCACGCTGAGTCTCGGCGATACGCTGACGGAAGGCGAACTGCTGCAATTCGTCGGCTTGCCGTTTTTTGCGCCGGAAATTTTCCAGACGGTCGAAGTGGTCGATCCGATGCGCTCCAAGCAACTCGGCGAAGCGCTGAAGCAGCTCGGCGAAGAGGGCGCGATCCAGGTGTTCAAGCCGGTTGCCGGCGGGTTGACGATTCTGGGCGCCGTCGGACAACTGCAGTTCGAAGTGGTGTCGCACCGTCTGTCGACGGAATATAAGGTCGATGTGCGGATGGCGTCGGCGCGGTATCGGATGTCGCGCTGGGTGACTTGCGACGATGCCGCCGAACTGCGCCGCTTCTGCGATTCATACGTGCAGCGTATCGCCTACGATGCCGCCGATGCGCCGACGTATCTCGCGTCGCACGTCTCCGAGATCGAAGTTGCGCAAAAGGCGTGGCCGAAGATCGTGTTCAACGAACTGCGCGAGCATTCGGGCGCGCCGTTCAGGAAGGCGATGTAACCGGCTGCACTTCTGTGCCGCGAAAAGATAAAGGCCGTGTTCCACCGAACACGGCCTTTTGCTTTGAGGCCGTCCACGAATCGCGAGCCTCTTTATGACATCGCCAGCACCTGCTCCCGCATCCAGCTTGCAAACGCCTGCACATGTTCGAGCGTCGCATGCCGCTCGGCGATATCGAGCCAGTAGCCATATGGCCCGCTCACCTCGATGTCCGACATCGGCGCGAGGCTGCCTTCGCCCAGTTCCTCGATGATCATGTTGCGATCGACGATCGCGAGGCCCACGCCTTTGCGCGCCGCGTGGATCGCCTGTTCGAGCGTCGAGAACTCGATGCCGTTGTCGGCGTAGTGCGCCGGCAGCCCGGCCTTGTTTAGCCAGTCCGGCCACAGGTTCAGACGCGCGTCGTTGTGCAGCACGTGCAGCGCGGGCAGCGTTTCCAGCAGCTTGTCCAGTGGCTCGCCGCCCAGACGCGGCGCGCCGACCAGCGTATGCCGCTCGATCATCAGCAGCTCGGAATGCGCACCGGGCAGCGCGTCGCGGCCGAAGCGGATGTTGCAGTGGCAGTCGTCGGAGGGTTCCGTGCGAACGGACAGCTCGACGTCCGGCAATTCGATGGCGAGCGAGCCGAGCCGCGGCGAAAACCATTGCGTGGCAAAAGTGGGCGGCACTGACAGCACGAGCCGCCGGCGGCCTTTCGCCGTCGTGACCTGGCGCGTGCCGCGTTCGAGCGTGTCGAACGCTTCGGACACGCACGGCAGCAACTGCTGTCCCGCCTTCGTCAGGCGGATGCCTTTGTGATCGCGCTCGAAAAGCTTCGCGCCAAGCGATTCTTCGAGAATCTTGATCTGCCGGCTGACGGCGCCCTGCGTGACACACAGCGCGACGGCAGCGCGGTTGAAACTCATGTGCCGTGCTGTCTCTTCAAAAAAGCGCAACGCGATCAGCGAGGGCAGACGCCGCATAACTCTTCCTTCAGTCTCATCGTTCTTCTCTGTTACACCCGCATGCGCTTTCTTGACCGGCGCTCAACAGCGGCGCGCCGGAAGCGGCGCCGCAGCCGGAAAGCCGCGCCGCGAGCCGTGGAGGCGATTCTACATGGTGCGCAGGGCGGCAGTGGGCGGACGCATAGCGCGCCTGCGCGGCGGGTGAATCCGCCAGCGCCCCGTTTGGCCTGTAGCGCGCGCTAAAGTCAGACGAACCCCGCCGCCTTCGACGAACCCGTCCCACAGCGTCCCGCGCATCGCCTATCCTGATGAAATCGCGCGCCTCGACCGCGCACCCACTCATTCGCGGAGCGCCCGTGACCGTACGCAATCTCGACGCGTTGTTTCGCCCGAAATCCATTGCCGTGATCGGCGCCTCGAAGCGCGAGGGCAGCACGGGTGCAATGGTCTGGAAGCGGCTGATCGAAGGCGGATTCGACGGCCCAGTGTGGGCCGTCAATCCGAAGTACGACATGCTCGACGGCCACGCCTGCGTCGGCAATGCCGGCGATCTGCCCGACGCGCCGACCGTGGCGATCATCTGCACGCCGCCGTCGACGTGGCCCGCCATCGTCCACACGCTCGGCGGGCGCGGCACGCGCGCGGCGATCATCGTCGGCGAGGCGCGCGGCGACGACGACCGCGCCGACGTGCGCCACACGCTCGCCGCCGCGCGGCCGCATCTGCTGCGCATCGTTGGGCCGGGCAGCCTCGGCGTGATCACGCCTGCGCTCAAGGCGCATCTCGGCGCGCCGTCCGTGACGGTGCGCTCGGGCGGCGTCGCGTGGGTGTCGCAGTCGAATGCGTTGACCAACGCGGTGCTCGGCTGGGCGCATGCGCGCGGCCTGGGCTTTTCGCACGCGATGGCGCTCGGCGACGAAGCCGACGTCGATGCCGGCGATGTGCTCGACTATCTCGCGAGCGATCCCGGCACCCGCGCGATCCTGCTCGAAGTGGATTCCGTGAAGGCGGCGCGCAAGTTCATGTCGGCGGCGCGGGCGGCGTCGCGCAACAAGCCGGTGCTGGCGTTGCGCTCGGGCCGCAGCGATCCCAACGACGCGCTCTACACGGCCGCGTTCCGTCGCGCGGGCGTGGTGCGCGTCGATGCACTCGACGATCTGCTCGATGAAATCGAAACGCTGGGCGTGGGCCGCGTCGCGGCGGGCGCGACGGCGACGCTGATCACCAGCGACCGCGGCGTCGCGACGCTCGCCACCGACGCATTCAAGGCCGCCGGCGACACGCTAGCGCCGTGTCCTCCCGGCGCCGTCGATGCGCTTGCGCAAGCGTTGCCGCGCGCCGTGCCCGGCAATCCGCTGCTGCTTGGCAGCGACGCGCGCGCCGAGCATTTCGGCACGGCGCTGAAAGTGCTCGCCGATCAGCGTTCGACGGGGACGGCGTTCGTCGTACACGCGTCGACGCACGGCGCGCCCGTCGAGGAAGTGGCGCAGGCGTTGATCGCGAATCAGCGCTACGCGTATCGTGGGCTGCTGGCGTGCTTTTTCGGCGGCGTGAAGCGCGAGACGCGCGATGCGTTGCACGAGCACGGCATTCCCGTGCACACCACGCCGCAGCGGCTTGCGCGTGCGTTCGAGCGTCTCGTCGAGTATCGGCTCGTGCGCGAGCTGTTGATGCAGACGCCTGAAGGTCAACCCGCGCGCGTCCCCGAAGCGATCGACGCCGCGCAGGCGCAGGCATGCGCGGCGCTCTCGTTGGGCGTGACGTTACTTGAAGGGGATGACGCGGCGCGACTGCTTGCGCACTTCGGGGTGCGCACGGTGCCTGAAGAAGCGCGTGACGGTGCCGTCGTCGATATCGCGGTCGAACTGCGCGACGACGCCAATTTCGGCCCGGTGTTCCGATTCACCGCGCCACCCGAGCACGACGAAGCGCGGCCGATGTGCGTGTTCGGCCTGCCGCCGCTGAACCCTGTGCTGTCGGGCGACATCCTGTCGAACTCGGCGTATTCGCGCGAAGTTTCTCCCGAGCCCGTTCTGACTACGCTGACGTCGATTTCGCAGGCGGTGTCGGAGATACGCGAGATCGTGTCGCTGAAGCTCGCGCTGCGCGTGATGAGAAACGGCGCGGCGATCGTTGCGCCGCGCCTGTGGCTGTCGGCGAATCGCACGCGCTTCGCGATCATGCCGTATCCGCGGCGTTATGAAGAGACGCTCGACTGGCGCGGCCAGCGCATCACGGTGCGGCCGATTCGCCCGGAAGACGAAGCGGCGCATCGGGATTTCGTCGAATCGATGACGCCCGATGATCTGCGCCTGCGCTTTTTCGGCGCGGTCGGCAGCTTCGATCATTCGCAGCTCGCGCGCATGACGCAGATCGACTACGACCGCGAGATGGCGCTGATCGCGACGACACAGAACGACGACGGTTCGACGCACACGCTTGGCGTCGTGCGTGCCGTAGCGGACCCGGACAACGAAACGGCCGAGTTCGCGATGGCTGTGCGATCGGATCAGAAGGGCAAGGGGCTGGGGCGTCTGTTGATGGAGCGGATCATCGCGTATGCGCGCTCGCGTGGCACGCACTGGATCATCGGCGAGGCGTTACGCGAGAACTCGGCGATGATCGGGCTGGCGACGGCTGTCGGCTTCACGACGACGCGTACGGAAGACCCTGGCGTCGTCGGGTTCAGGATGGCGCTCGATCAGCCGGATGAAAGTGGCGCCGTGGGGTTCGGCGCGTCGCCTGCGTGCTCTGCCTCTGTTAATACGCGTAGCTGAGCGTGCGTTTAAGCGGCGAGCTTCATCGCTGCCGCGTCTACCTGCTCGCGCGACACGGAGAGTTCTTCGAGCCACTCGGGGGCGTACGTCGCGCCTGTTTCGCGTTCGAGTCGCGCGATCGTTGCTGCGCAGCGCACGGCGTCCTTCGGTGTTGCGATGAACGGTTTCACCGATTGTCCTGCCGTGAAGGCTTCGAACAGAGGCACGCGGACTTCGTCGGGCAGTGCGCGCGTCCATTGATAGGGCTTGCCGTTGAACGTGACTGTCGGCGGCAACATGCGTTCTTTCTTGGCGGCTGGAATCAGGCCGAAGTTGCGGGCGGCGTCGCCGATCTGATCGGCGGAGAAGAGTTCGTCGGGCGTGATGTCGAATTGCGCGATGAAGGTTTCGATCTGTTTCATTGCAGCGGCGCGGTCGTCGCGTTTTTGCTGTGCGCGCGAGACGATTTCACGGAGCTCGTCGGCTTCTTCGCTTGTGATGGTGAAGCTTGCCTGCTTCTGCTGGAGTTCGGAAAAACGCTGGAATTCGTGGTCGGACAGAAGTTTGGCCATAAAGGTTTGGGTTGCGCGTGGGCGCAAGGGGACTTTGGGGTTTGGGAAGGGGCGACATTCTATCGCATTGGGATTGGGGGGATGCCGTTTGGGGTTTGGGGCATTCCGTTTGCGTTTTGTCTTCGTGGCAGGGCCGGTTTGGTTTGCCGGTCTTTGCGCTGGCATTCGCGTTTTGTTAGCTTGCTTCACGCGTCGCCGTTCGGTGTTTTGGCCTTTGCGCTGGCATCCGCGTTACGGTGTTTGATGTTCACGCGTCGCCCCGCACAGGGGCGACGCTTGAAGCACGAAGGCAAAGCGCGGATGCCAGCGAAAGAACAAGCCAAAACCGGCTGCGCCACAAAGGCAAATCGCGGATGCCAGCGCAAAGGCAAAAAAACCAGAACGCCCGCGCTGCGCAAGCGCAAGAACCGAAACCCCGACCTACGACCTCACCTCAGGCTCAGCAAACATCGACAACCCCTGCACAATCTCCCGCAACATCTGGGTAACTTGATCCAGCGAAGGCGCCACATACTCATCAATCCGCTTAAGAAAAGGACAAGTCATCGCAGCAATCGCCTGCCCTGACGCCGTCAGCACAGGAAAAGTCAAATCGGTGACACCAAAAATCTGCTGACTGTCCTTCTGCGAAAACCCAGCCGCGCGAATGGTCTCGCACGCACTTTCGAGCGCGCCATGATCGATCGTCACTTCGCCTTTGACCTTGGTGTGCTCGGCGAGCATATGCTCCCGCTGCTCAGGTGTCTGAAACGCGAGCATCGTGCGCCCCGAACTCGTATCGATCAAACCCACCCGCGATCCGAGCCGCACCGAAATGCCCCACGTGCCCGGCCCATCCACCTGCGCGATCACAAGCAGATTGCCACGGTCATAGACAGCAAGATGACACGACTGCTCAGCATCAGCAGCAAAGCGTTGCATCAACGGTAACGCCTCGGAAATCAGCCGGTTCATCGGCGGATGCCGATGCGCGAGCGCATACAACTTCAGGCTCAGCGAATACCGGTCACCACCCGCCGACCGCACCACGTACTGACGCGCCACCAGCCGCTCCAGCATCCGGTACATCTCGCTCGCATTGCGCCCCAGCAGCTTCGTGATCTCGGCACGCGTCAAGCCGCTCTTCTGCCCGGCAAGCAGTTCGAGTATGTCCAGACCCTTGTCCAGCGCTGGCGCGCGATAACGGTCGGCGTCGTCCTTGTCTTCTACATCCATCGTCGGCAGTCGGTTCGTGTTTGACGTTCGCATTGATTATCGGCTGTCAGAGGACTGTCACACAGGGCGCCCGGCTCCAGGGAAAACACCCACGCCTGTCACGTTGACTTGTCAATATTCGTATATGAATAATACGTTCATTGGTGAATGCATGCACCAATACCCATAAGAAAGTGAAAGGTCGATGTACCCGGTTCGCCGGTTCCTCTTCCCACAACGCAGACGGAAGCAGGCTTGAGAAGCCACTCCCGTCGAGCACTAACGTGCATGAGATGTGAGTACACGCTAAGGCGCCAACTCCCATCGACAAAGGAGACAAGCATGGGTTTCGCCAAGGAGCCGCGCGCGGCTCGCCGTATCGTTCACAACGCGCTGACGGCCGCTGTGGCCGTCGCGTGCGTCGCAGGCATCGCGTTCAGCACGGCCGCGCAGGCGGCCGACACAGGCAAGGTCGGTCTCGGCCTGCCGCTTCTCACGTCGCCGTTCTGGCAGTCGTACAACAACTATCTGCCGAAGTACGCGAAGGAAATGGGCATCGATATCCTCGCGCCCGTCAATTCGAACAACGACCCCGCGCAGCAGATCACCGACATGAACAACATGGTGAATCTGGGTGCGAAGGGCATCGTGGTCGGGCCGATCGATTCGGCGGCGATCAGCCGCGCGCTCGATTCGGCATCGGCGAAGAACGTGGCCGTGGTCGCTGTCGACGTCGCGCCGACGCAAGGCAAGGTCGCGATGGTCGTACGCGCCGACAACCGCGCGTATGGCGCGAACGCGTGCAAGTACATCGGCGAGCACGTGAAGTCGGGCAAGGTGGTGCAGATCATGGGCGATCTGGCGTCCGTCAACGGACGCGACCGTTCGGAAGCATTCCGCGCGTGCCTGAAGAACTATCCGGCGCTGTCGCTGCTGGAGATTCCGGCAGGCTGGAAGGGCGATGTCGCGGCAAGTTCGCTGGATAGCCTGTTGACCGCGAATCCCGACGTGAAGGCGATCTACATGCAGGCGGGCGGCGTCTATCTGTCGCCGACGCTGCAGACGCTGCGCCGCAAGCAGATGCTGTTCCCCGCCGGCGACGCGAAGCATGTCGTGATCGTCAGCAACGACGGCATTCCGCAAGAGTTCGACGCGATCCGCAAGGGCGAAATCGACGCGACCATTTCGCAGCCCGCCGATCTCTACGCGAAATACGGCCTGTACTACATGAAGGCCGCGCTCGCCGGGCAGACATTCAAGCCGGGCCCGACCGATCACGGCAGCAACATCGTGCAGCTGCAGCCGGGTGTGCTCGAAGACCAGCTGCCCGCGCCGCTCGTGACGAAGGCGAATGTCGACGACAAGAACCTCTGGGGCAACACGCTCAAGTGAGCAAGCAAATGACCCACGACGCGAACGCATCCACGCGCGCGGTCGTCGAGGCGCTTGGCGTAGGCAAGCGCTTCGGCAGCCATTCGGCGCTGAGAGACGTCAGCATGCGCGTGTTGCCCGGCGAGTCGCATGCGCTCGTCGGGCGCAACGGCGCGGGAAAATCGACGCTGGTGTCGATTCTCACCGGCTTGCGCAAGTCCGACACGGGCGAAGTGCGATTCGGCGGCGAGCTTGCGCCGCCCATCGCCGACCGCGACGCGTGGCGCGAGCGCGTCGCGTGCGTCTATCAGCATTCGACGATCATCCGCGAGCTGTCTGTCGCGGAGAACCTGTTCATCAACCGGCAACAGACGCGCAACGGCGTGATCGACTGGCGCACGATGCGCCGCGATGCGCGCTCGCTGCTCGATCACTGGAAGATCGACGTGCGCGAAGACGCGCGCGCCGGCGATCTCAGCGTCGAAGCGCGGCAGCTTGTCGAGATCGCGCGCGCGTTGTCGTATGGCGCGCGCTTCATCATTCTCGATGAACCGACTGCACAACTCGACGGCGACGAGATCAAGCGGCTCTTCAGGCGCATCGAGGAGTTGCAGCGCGAAGGCGTGACGTTCCTGTTCATCTCGCATCATCTGCAAGAGGTGTACGAGATTTGCCAGGCCGTCACCGTGCTGCGCGATGCAAGGCATATCGTCAGCGCGCCTGTGTCGGCGTTGCCGCGCGAGCAGCTGATCGAAGCGATGACGGGCGAGCGCGGCGGCCTCAATGTCACCGACGCGGCTTCGCGCTCGCCATTGCCCGCCGATACAGCCGTCGCGTTGCAGGTCGAAGCGCTCACGGGCGCGGACTACGAAGACGTCACCTTTGCAGTAAAGCGCGGCGAAGTCATCGGACTCACGGGCGCGACGAGCAGTGGACGCACTAGCGTCGCAGAAGCGATCGCGGGCCTGCGCAAGCCGAATCGCGGCGGGATTCGCGTCGACGGCGAAGCGTTGCCGCTCGGCGACGTGCCCGCTGCATTGAAGCGCGGCATCGGCTGCGTGCCGAAAGACCGCCATCACGAAGGGCTGGTGCTCACGCAATCAGTCGCGGAAAACGCGTCGATGACCATTGCACGCATGCTCGGCAAGTTCGGCATCGCGCCGCCCGCGAAGAAGAACGCGTTCGGCAGGAAGATGATCGAGGCGCTTGGCATCGCGACGCAAGGGCCTGAGCAAGCCGTGTCGGGTCTGTCGGGCGGCAATCAGCAGAAGGTCGTGATGGCGCGCGCGTTGGCCACCGATCCGGATGTGCTCGTGCTGATCGATCCGACGGCGGGCGTAGACGTGAAATCGAAAGAAGCGCTGTTGGCCGTTGTCGATCGCGTGCGCGAAGAGGGCAAGTCGGTGATCGTCGCATCGGGCGAACTCGACGATCTGCGCGTCTGCGACCGCGTGCTCGTGATGTTCCGTGGCCGCATCGCGGCCGAGTTACCGGCGGGTTGGGAAGACAACGACCTGATCGCATCCGTTGAAGGAGTCAGTCTCCATGAAGAATAGTGTGCCTGCGTTTGCGTCGGCTCAAGGGGTGAGCGCGAGCGCCGCGCGTCCGCGCATCGAGTTCGCGCGTCTGCGCGATCTCGCATTGGTGCCCGCGCTCGCGTTGCTGATCGTGATCGGCGCGTTCGTCAGCCCGAGCTTTCTGACGAAGGCGAATCTGATCAGCGTGCTGGGCGCGTCGGCGGCATTGGCGCTCGTTGTGCTCGCCGAATCTCTGATTGTGCTGACGGGCAAGTTCGATCTCTCGCTCGAATCGACGGTCGGCATCGCGCCCGCTGTCGGCGCGATGCTCGTGATGCCCGCAGCGTCTGCGGGCTTCGGCTTCGAATGGCCGGCTGCGGCGGGCCTGCTCGCGATTCTCGTGGTCGGCGCAGTGATCGGTTTCATCAACGGCTTTCTCGTCGTGCGGCTGCGCCTGAACGCGTTCATCGTCACGCTCGCGATGCTGATCGTGTTGCGCGGCATGCTGGTCGGCGCGACGAAGGGCGGCACGCTGTTCGACATGCCGCCGTCGTTCTTCGAACTCGCGACGACGATCGTGCTCGGCTTGCCGTTGTCGGTGTGGCTGGCGGCTGTGGCGTTCGGCATTGCCGCGTTCATGCTTCGCTATCACCGCCTGGGCCGTGCGCTGTATGCGATCGGCGGCAATCCGGAAGCGGCGCGCGCGGCGGGCATACGTGTCGAGCGCATCACGTGGGGCGTGTTCGTGCTCGGCAGCGTGCTCGCTTCGATTGGCGGCCTCGTCGTGACGGGCTATGTCGGCGCGATCAACGCGAATCAGGGTAACGGCATGATTTTCACCGTGTTCGCGGCGGCCGTGATCGGCGGCATTTCGCTCGATGGCGGCAAGGGCACGATGCTCGGCGCGCTGTCCGGCGTGCTGCTGCTCGGCGTCGTGCAGAACCTGTTGACGCTCGCACAGGTGCCGTCGTTCTGGATTCAGGCGATCTACGGCGCGATCATTCTCGGCTCGCTGATGGTGGCGCGCCTTGCCAGCGGCGAAGGACAAAACTGACATGACGCATATGACGGATCACCGCCTGATTCTGCTGAGTCCCGAAGACAACTGCCTGATCGCTGGCGCGCGTCTCGAAGCCGGCACGCAGATCGAGATCGAAGGCGAGCACGTGACGCTTGCGAAGACGATCGAACTCGGCCACAAGGTCGCGCGCCGTGCACTGCGCAGCGAAGAGAAGGTGCTGCGTTACGGCGCGGTGATCGGCCACGTGACGACGGATGTCGCGCGCGGCGAGCATCTGCATACGCATAACCTCGAAAGCGATTACCTGCCCACTTATACGCACGACGCAGGCCACGCATTCGTCCATCACTGACGCGGGCTAACAGAACATGACTGACATTTCCGTAGCAACTACCGCGCAACCAACCATGCTGCCCGTGCTGCAAGGCTATCTGCGCAGCGATGGACGCAAGGGCGTCCGCAACGTGGTCGCCGTCGCGTATCTGGTCGAGTGCGCGCATCACGTCGCGCGCGAGATCGTTGCGCAGTTTCGCCCTTCGTTCGATGCATTCGACGACCCTTCCGCCGAACAGGAAGCGCCCGTTCATCTGATCGGCTTTCCCGGCTGCTATCCGAACAGCTACGCCGAAAAGATGATGGAGCAGCTGACGACGCATCCGAATGTCGGCGCGGTGCTATTCGTATCGCTCGGTTGCGAGAGCATGAACAAGCATTACCTCGTCGATGTGGTGCGTGCGAGCGGCCGCCCGGTGCACGTGCTGACGATCCAGGAAAAAGGCGGCACGCGCAGCACGATTCAATACGGCGTCGACTGGGTGCGCGAAGCGCGCGGCGAACTCGCGAAGCAAAAGAAAGCGCCGATGGCGCTGTCCGAACTCGTGATCGGCACGATCTGCGGCGGCTCGGACGGCACGAGCGGCATCACGGCGAATCCCGCCGTGGGCCGCGCGTTCGATCACTTCATCGAGCATGACGCGACCTGCATCTTCGAGGAGACGGGCGAACTGGTCGGCTGCGAGTTTCATATGAAAAGCCGCGCCGCGCGCGACGACCTCGGCGATGAAATCGTCGCGTGTGTCGCGAAGGCCGCGCGCTATTACTCGATACTCGGGCACGGCAGCTTCGCCGTCGGCAACGCGGACGGCGGCCTGACGACGCAGGAAGAGAAGTCGCTCGGCGCGTATGCGAAGAGCGGTGCGTCGCCGATCGTCGGCATCGTGAAGCCCGGCGATGTGCCACCCACGGGCGGCCTCTATCTGCTCGACGTCGTGCCGGATGGCGAGCCGCGTTTCGGCTTTCCGAACATCAGCGACAACGCGGAAATCGCGGAACTGATCGCGTGCGGCGCGCATGTGATTTTGTTTACGACGGGTCGCGGCTCTGTGGTCGGCTCGGCGATTTCGCCCGTCATCAAGGTCTGCGCGAATCCGAATACTTACCGCAACCTGTCCGGTGACATGGATGTCGACGCAGGGCGTATCCTTGAAGGCCGCGCGACACTCGACGAAGTGGGCCGCGAAGTGTTCGATGTGACGCTCGCCGTGGCGCAGGGCGCTGCGTCGAAATCGGAGTCGCTCGGGCATCAGGAGTTTATCCTTACGTACAAAACGTTCGAGCCTGTCGGGCCGGCGTGCCTGCCTGCGAATGCGGCGCTGCCGCATCGGGTGGTCAGCGTGGTTGCGCAGTGAGCGCCGGGTTGAACGTAAAACACGACATGGAGAGCGAGACGATGACGGATGCGGCGGGTTCAAACGTGCGCAAGCGGCGCCGCATCGGCGGGCGTGCGCTCGAAGTCACGGGTCTGGGGCTGGGCACCGCGCCGCTCGGCGGACTGTATCGCGATCTGTCCGATGAGGAGGCGTTCGGCGCGGTTCAGGCCGCGTGGGACGCAGGCGTGCGCTTCTTCGACACCGCGCCGCACTACGGACACACGAAAGCCGAGCATCGCCTGGGCGATGCGCTGCGGCGTTATCCGCGCAACGAGTTTGTGCTGTCGACCAAGGTCGGCCGTCACTTCGTGCCGCGCAAGAACCCGTATGACGGCAGCGAAGGCTGGCAAAACCCGCTGCCGTTCGAAGCGATCTACGACTACACGCACGACGGCATTCTGCGTTCGTTCGAAGACAGCCAGCAGCGCATGGGCATCGTCGATATCGACATTCTGCTCGTGCACGACATCGGCGTCGTCACGCATGGCGAGCGCAACGCGCACTACGGGCAACAGCTTACGCAAGGCGGCGGCTTCCGCGCGCTCGACGATCTGCGCTCGCAAGGTGCTGTGAAAGCCGTCGGGCTCGGCGTCAACGAAGGCGCGGCGATACTCGATGCGATGCGCGAATTCGACATTGATTGCGCGTTGCTCGCGGGCCGCTACACGCTACTCGAACAGGCGACGCTCAACGATCTGCTGCCCGAATGCGAAAAACGCAACGTCAGCATTCTGTTGGGCGGCGCGTTCAATTCGGGGATACTCGCGCGTGGCGTCGAAGGCGATCTGAAGTTCAACTATGGCGAGGCGCCGAAGGACGTGATCGAGCGCGTCGCGCGTCTGGAAGCGGTGTGCAAGGTGCATGGCGTGCCGCTGGCTGCCGCCGCGTTGCAGTTTCCGTATGCGCACCCCGCCATCGCGACGGTGCTGACGGGCGCGCGCAACGCGGGCGAACTGCGCGAGAATGTGGCTTCGTTCGACAAGCCAATTCCCGCCGAACTCTGGCAGGCGCTGCGCGACAAAGGCTTGCTCGATCCACGCGCGCCCGTGCCGAAGGACTAGCGGTTCGATCACATCATGCAAATCGACGCACACCAGCATTACTGGAACCCCGAGCGTGGCGACTACGGCTGGCTGACGCCCGATCTCGCGCTGCTCTACCGCACGTTCGGCCCAGACGATCTCGCGCCGTTGTGCGAACGCGCGGGCGTGTCGCGCACGGTCGTCGTGCAGGCCGCGCAGACTGTCGATGAGACGCGCTATCTGCTCGATCTCGCCCGCAATGACGCGTCGATTGCGGGCGTCGTCGGCTGGGTGCCGATGCTCGATGGCGACGCGCCCGCATTGATCGCCGAACTCGCGCGCGATGCGAAATTCAAGGGCGTGCGGCCGATGCTGCAAGACCTGCCCGACGACAACTGGATTGCCAACCCCGCGCTGAAGCCCGCCGTCGATGCGTTGATCGCCCACGACCTCGCATTCGATGCGCTGATTTTCACGCGTCACGTCGATGCGCTGGACACGTTCATCAAGCGCTTTCCGCAGTTGCGCGTCGTGATCGACCACGGCGCGAAACCGCCGATCCGCGACGGTAGCGCGGGCTGGCACGCATGGGCCGAAGGCATCACGCGGCTTGCGCAACTGCCGCACGTGCATTGCAAGCTGTCGGGCCTCGCGACGGAAGCCGCGCAAGGCTGGACGGAAGCGACGCTGCGTTCCTACGTCGATCATTTGCTTGCCGCGTTCGGACCGAAGCGCCTGATGTGGGGCAGCGACTGGCCAGTGCTGAATCTGAACGGCGACTACCTGCTGTGGCATTCGATCGCGACAGAGCTGCTTGCGTCGATATCCGATGCCGAACGCGACGCGGTGTTCGGCGGCAATGCGGCGGCGTTCTACCGGCTGTGACAGTTCAACGGGAATTCCACATTCGCGCCGGTGAGCAACCGTTGCAATACCCGGTATGACTCAAACGCCAATCCAATGGGAGCCTTAAATGGTACAAAGACTGGCCGGCAAGACGGCCTTGATAACGGCAGCGGGACAAGGCATCGGCCTCGCGACGGCCGAGCTTTTCGCGCGTGAAGGCGCGCGCGTCATCGCCACCGACATCCGCATCGACGCGCTCAAGGACAAGCCCGTCGAAGCGCGCCAGCTCGATGTGCTCGACGGCGCGGCGATCAAGGCGCTTGCGCAGGAACTCGGTCCCATCGATGTGCTGTTCAATTGCGCTGGCTACGTGCATGCAGGCTCGATTCTCGAAGCGAGCGAGGAAGACTGGGACTTCGCATTCGATCTGAACGCGAAGGCCATGTACCGGATGATCCGCGCGTTCCTGCCTGCGATGCTGGAGAAGGGCGGCGGGTCGATCATCAACATGTCGTCGGCGGCGTCGAGCATTAAGGGCGTGCCGAACCGCTTCGTGTATGGCGCATCGAAGGCTGCTGTCATCGGTCTGACCAAGGCCATCGCCGCGGATTTTGTGACGCGCGGTGTACGCTGTAACGCGATCTGTCCGGGCACGGTACACTCGCCTTCGCTCGAGCAGCGGATCGCCGAGCAGGCGAAGGCGCAGGGCGCGACGGTCGAAGCGGTGCATGCCGCGTTCGTCGCGCGCCAGCCGATGGGCCGTGTCGGCAAGCCGGAGGAGATTGCGGCGCTGGCGTTGTATCTGGCGTCGGACGAATCGGGGTTCACGACGGGCCAGGCGCATGTGATCGACGGCGGCTGGTCGAACTGAGCCACGCAGCGCGTGCATTAAGCGCTGACCACGTTTATGAACCACGGAATCACTGAACAGAGGAAACTGCAGCGATGAAACTGCTTCGTTATGGACCGAAGGGCCAGGAAAAGCCGGGCTTGCTGGATGCGCAAGGCAAGATTCGCGATCTGTCGAAAGTGGTCGGCGATATCGACGGCAACACGTTGACGGATGCAGCGCTTGCCAAACTGCGCGCGATCGATCCGGCGACGCTGCCGGTTGTCGAAGGCAATCCGCGCATTGGGCCGTGTGTCGGCAAGATCGGAAAGTTCGTGTGTATCGGGTTGAACTATGCGGACCATGCGGCCGAATCGAATCTGCCTGTGCCGAGCGAGCCGGTTGTCTTCAACAAGTGGACCAGCGCGATCGTTGGGCCGAACGACGGGATTGAGATTCCGCGTGGCTCGAAGAAGACCGATTGGGAAGTGGAACTGGGCGTCGTGATCGGCAAGGAAGCGAAGTACGTCGATGAGGCGAACGCGCTTGACTATGTGGCGGGTTATTGCGTGATCAATGACGTGTCAGAGCGTGAGTGGCAGATCGAGCGGGCTGGACAATGGGACAAGGGCAAGGGGTTCGATACGTTCGGGCCGATCGGGCCTTGGGTTGTTACGCGTGATGAGGTAGCGGATCCGCAGAATCTGAAGCTGTGGCTCGAGGTGGATGGGCATCGGTATCAGAATGGCAGCACGAAGACCATGGTGTTTGGTGTCGCTAAGCTTGTTTCGTATTTGTCGCAGTGCATGAGCTTGCAGCCGGGAGATGTGATTTCTACGGGCACGCCGCCGGGGGTTGGGATGGGCGTGAAGCCCGAGGCTGTTTATTTGAAACCGGGGCAGACTGTGAAGCTCGGGATTGAAGGGCTAGGCGAGCAGCAACAGAAGACTTATGCGGCGGAGTAATTTGTAATTGCCTGCGGCGCTGAGTTTTTTTGCCGTTTCGCAATGGCATTTGCGGTTTGGGTTTTTCTGCCTCTGCGGCGGCATCCGGGTTTGATGCTTTTATGCCGAGGGCGGTTTGGTTTGCTAGTGTTTGCGCTGGCATCCGCGAGTTGTTATCTAGCTTCACGCGTCGCCCCTGTGCGGGGCGGCACCTACTTTTCTTTGCCGCCGCAAAGAAAAGTAGGGGAAGGTCTGAATAACCCGTTTTTTGCGCTGGACTTCTAACCGAATACCTGGAGTGAAGATCGCGTCGTCATTCGCACGTCGCTGAGTCGCTACCGGTCGCGTCTGTGCTCGCCGGCGCTGTGCTCATGCGGTGCATTTTCTTCCTTCGTTGCACCGCTTCACAGCATCTTGCGCGCCATCCAGAGATTGGCCAGCGCGAACTGCGTTTCGATCTGCGCTGTGTTCTTTGCCAGCCCCCGATACCTCGCCTTCAGATATCCAAACTGGCATTTCAGTACGCGAAACGGGTGCTCCACCTTCGCTCTCACGCCCGCCTTGAGCCGCTCGATCTTGTTGTAGATCCTGTCCAGCCTCTTTTTCTTGTCCAGCTTGTTTCGCTTGCCCGGTCTCATCGCGACGTACCACTGGACCGTACCCGTTTCGCCTCGCTTCTCGATGCCCACATAGCCCGCATCGGCAAACGCAACCTTCTCTTTGCCATGCAACAGTTCATGCGCCACCGTGATGTCATGAACGTTCGCCGGCGTGCACTTCACGGTATGCACCAGCCCCGACTCCACATCGACTCCGATATGTGCCTTCATGCCGAAGTACCAGCTGCCGCCTTTTTGCGTCTGACGCATCTCCGGGTCTCGCGTGCCGGGTTTCTTCGTCGAATTGGGTGCCGAAATCAGCGTCGCATCGACCGCTGAGCCCACCTTGAGCATCAGGCCTTTCGCCTGCAGGATCTCGTTGACCGTCGCCAGTATTCTGGCCGACAGTTCATGGGCCTCAAGCAGGTGGCGGAACCGCAGGATCGTGCTTTCGTCTGGCAGCCGCGTCATGCCCGTGTCCAGCAGCGCGAACTCCCGATACAACGGGATGTCGTGTAATGCCTCCTCCATGGCCGGGTCCGAGAGACTGAACCACTGCTGCAGGAAGTGAATGCGCAGCATCGTCTGGATCGGAAACGGTGGGCGCCCGGTCTTGCCTTTGGGATAGTGTGGCTCGATGAGCGCGATCAGTTTCTGCCACGGCACCACGCGAGTCATCTCGTCGAGAAACTCGCGCTTGCGGGTACGCTTCGTTGACAGATCCAGGCCAAGACCAAGCTGTGTCATCACGCAACTCCTTTAACTATCCTGCTTCCAGGATAGTCAACCCTCACGGCAATGCCAGGACCTTTTGCAGAGATTCCCCTACTTTTCTTTGCGGCAAAGAAAAGTAGGTGCCGCCCCGCACAGGGGCAACGCGTGAAGCTAGATAACAAATCGCGGATGCCCGCAAAAAAAAAACCACCACACTCACTCACATCGAAGTATCAACCCCTATCACCTCCACAACCTTCCGCCGATAACCCCCAGTAGCAAGCAACAGACTACGCGAATACTCACTCTCAACCTCATGCGCGCGAATGCGCTCAATATCGAGCTTCTCGACAATCTCACCATTACGCATAATCGCGACCCGCGAACACAAAAAACCGACCACGGCGAGATTGTGACTGACAAGAATCATCGTCAGATTGCGCTCTTGGTGCAGGCGTTTGAGCAAGTTCAAAATTTCGGCCTGCACGGACACATCGAGCGCCGAGGTCGGCTCGTCGAGCAACAGCACACTTGGCTCCACGATCAGCGCACGCGCAATAGCAACACGCTGCCGTTGCCCGCCCGACAACTGATGCGGATAGCGAAACCGAAACGACGCATTCAACCCCACTTCCCGCAGCCCATTGACGATGCGTTCTTCATGTCGATCGATTCCATTGATACGCAACGGCTCGCGCAATGTCTGATCGACGGTAAAGCGCGGATGCAGCGAGCCATACGGGTCCTGAAACACCATTTGCACATCGCGCTTTTGCGCCGCTTGCTCGTGCCGCGCGATGCGCATCGTGCCTAGCGCAATCGGCGTAAGCCCACTCAATGCTCGCAAGATCGTCGACTTGCCGGAACCCGATTCGCCGACAAGACCAAACACTTCGCCCTGCGCGACATGAAAGCTCGCATTGCGCACCGCGTCGACAGCGCCTGCAGCCGTCTTGAAGCGAACGGTCACTGCATCGACGTCGATCATGCGGATGCTCCTTGCGCATCGTTGAGCCATGCGGGATCGCGCGAGAGAACAGGCAACTCGGCAGGCGGATTGGCAAGCGGCGGATTCGCCGCCAACAAGCCGCGCGTATACGGATGCTGCGCATGGACAAGATCGCGCGCCGCGCAGGTTTCGACGACACGCCCCGCGTACATCACCACGACGCGGTCGCAGAACGACATCACGAGCGGCAGGTCGTGGCTGATGAAGATGAGGCCAGTATCATGTTTCGCGATCATCTCGTCGAGCACGGCGAGTACCTGCATCGATACCAGCACGTCGAGCGCGCTGGTCGGTTCGTCGGCGATCAACAGGCGTGGCCCCGTCGATACCATCATCGCGATCATCACGCGCTGCCCCATGCCGCCCGAGAGTTCATGCGGATACGAATCCACCACGCGCTCCGGGTTGCGGATATGCACGGCCTCGAGCGCGGCAATGATCTTCTCGCGCATCGCGCGCCGTCCAAGCTTCGGCTCATGCAGCGCGAACGCTTCGCGCATCTGCTGCGCGACGGTCATCACCGGGTTCAGTGAATATTTCGGGTCTTGCAGGATCATGCCCATCTGCTGACCACACAGCTTCCGGCGCTTGTCGGCGCGCATGTCGAGCAGATCGTTGCCGTCGAAACGCATTGTCTTCGCCGTGCAATGCGCGGCGGGCGGCAACAATCCCAGCAGCGCGCGACCCGTCAATGATTTACCGGACCCCGACTCGCCGACGATGCCAAGCCGCTCGCCCTTGTTCAGCGTCAGCGATAGACCACGCACCGCTTCGTTCATCGTGCCATCGTGCGTGCGGAACGCGATGCGCAGATCGTCGATTTCGCACAATGCGGGCGTCGTGTCGTGCGTGCTCATGTCAGTCTCCATGACGCGGATCGAAGACGTCGCGCAATCCGTCGCCGAGCAGATTGAACGCGAGGCTCACGAGCAGAATCGCGAAGCCGGGAATGGTGGCGACCCACCACGAATCGAGCAGCACATTGCGGCCCGATGCAACCATGAAGCCCCATTCGGGACTCGGCGGCTGCGCGCCCAGCCCGAGAAAGCCGAGGCCCGCGACGGTCAGAATGATGCCCGCCATATCGAGTGTCGCGCGCACGATCACCGATGACGAACAGAGCGGCACGATATAGCGCAGCAGAATGCGCAGGTTAGACGCGCCTTGCAGCCGCGCAACGTGAATGAAGTCGGTCTGCACGAGTCGCAAGGTTTCGGCGCGCGCGAGCCGCGCATACGCGGGCCACGCGGTAATCGAAATGGCGATCACGGCATTGAACACACCCGGCCCCAAGGCAGCCGCGAAGGCGAGCGCGAGCACGATCTTCGGGAACGCGAGCGCGATGTCGGTCACGCGCATCAGCACGTTATCCACCCAGCCGCCGAAGAAGCCCGCCGTCGTGCCGATCAGGAGACCGATGGGCACGACGACCACCACGACGAGGATCGCGATAGAAAGCGTTAGCCGCGACCCGTAAATGATGCGCGAGAGAATATCGCGGCCAAGCTGATCGGTGCCGAGCCAGTGAGACGCCGAACCGGGCGGCAACAGCCGGTCGGACAGTATCTGTCTCAACGGATCGTGCGGCGCGATCCACGGCCCGATGATCGCGACGATCACGAGCAGCACGAGAATCGAGAAGCCGAACACCGACAATGGATTGCCCCTGAAGCGCCGCCAGCGCCGGTACGCAAGGCCAACCGCGGCTTGCCGGCGCGATGCGGGCGTGTCCGTCAGCAGCCATTCCTTCCAGGTCGGACGGGGCGCGTTCATCGGCCAGTCCGATGGTGAACGGTCAACAGGAGGTCGCACGTCGAAAGTCTCCGTTGCATCAGCGGGCACGCGGATCGAACACGCGATAGAGCGCGTCGGTCAGCAGATTCAACGCGATGAAGGTAATGCCGATCACAAGCGTGCTGCCGAGCACGGCATTCATGTCGGCGTTCAGCAACGCCCCCGTCAGATACGAGCCGATGCCCGGCCACGCGAAGACGATTTCCGTCAACACGGAACCTTCGAGCAGAAAGCTGTACGAGAGCGCGATAACCGTGAGCAGCGGCACCGCGATATTGCCGAACGCATGCACCCACACCACGCGCCGCTCCGACAGACCTTTGGCGCGTGCCGTGGTGATGTACTCCTGATTCAACTGGTCGAGCATGAACGAGCGCGTCATCCGGCTCAGATATGCGACCGAGTAGTAGCCAAGTATCGCGGCAGGCAATGCGATATGTGACAGCGCATTGAAAAACACATCCCATTCGCCCGCGATCAATGAATCGATCAGCAGGCTGCCCGTGCGCGTATCCACCATGCCGTCGAACACGGGGTCCAGCCTACCCGGTCCAGACACCCAATGCAGCTTCGCATAGAACAGCAATAGTCCCATCAGGCCGAGCCAGAACACCGGCACCGAACTGCCGATCAGCCCGATGAAGCGTGCCACGTGATCGATCCAGCGGTTATGCCGGACGGCGGCGATTACGCCGAGCGGCACGCCGACCAGCACGCCGATTATCGTCGACAGTGTCGCGAGTTCGAGTGTCGCGGGGAACACGCGCTTGATGTCGTCGATTACGGGGTTCGCAGTCAGCAGCGATACGCCGAGATCGCCGTGCAGCACCGCGCTCACATAAATGAAGAACTGCTCGGCGAGCGGCTTGTCGAGACCGAGCTGGATGCGCGCGGCCGCATAAGCACTCGCCGACGCGCGGTCGCCAAGTATCGCGAGCACGGGGTCGATCGGCACCTTGCGGCCGATCACGAAAGTCACGGCCAGCAGGCCCGTGAACGTGATGGCGAGCGTGAGCACCCAGCGCAGCACGCGCAACGTCCAGCGCAAGCCCGCGCTGCGCGCGGACGCAGCGCGGATCTGGTCGATGGGAGTGAGCGGGGTCGACATATCTGCCGCGTGCCTATTGCTTCTTCACGTGCAGATACGACACGAGATCGTTGATCGGACCGACTTCGAGGCCCGACACGCCCGGACGCATCGCCACTTGCGACACCTGCTGGAACATGATGACGAACGGCGACTTCGCGAGCATTTCCCTCTGCATCGTTTGATAGAGCTGCGCGCGTTTGGCCGTCGACGATTCGGCGAGTGCCGCGTTGGTCTCTTTCGTCAGATCGGGAATGTCCCACGAATTACGCCATGCGAGCATCTTGTACGCGGACTTGTCGGAGTTGTCGGGATTCCACGCATAGCCTTGCGCGTTGCTGTGCGGATCGATGTAATCCGCCGACCATTCGCCGATATAAATATCGTGCTGGCGCGCGCGGTACTTTGCGAGCGTCTGCTTGTTGTCGCCCGGAATGATCTCGACCTTGATGCCGCCTTGCGCGAGATTGGCCTGCACGGCCTGCGCGATTTCGTTGTACGGATACGCGCTGCGCACGTCCATCGTCACGTTGAAGCCGTTCGGCAAGCCGGCCTTCGCCAGCAACGCCTTCGCTTTGGCCACATCCTGATGATACGGATTGCTGTTCAGCGCGCCGAGAAAGCCTTCCGGCAGGAACGTCTGATGAACCTTGAAGGTGTTCTTCGTCACGTTCTTCTGGATGCCGTCGTAATCGATCAGCCATTTCATCGCTTCCTGCACTTCTGGCTTCGCGAGATTCGGGTTCTTCACGTTGAGGCCGAGATAGAGCAGCGTGGCCTGCGGCACGGACGTCACGGTCACCTTGTTGCCCTTGGTGAGCGTGGCGAGATCGTCGGGGCTGAGATTGCGCGCGACGTCCGCGTCGCCGTTTTCGAGCAGCAGGCGCTGGCTCGATGCCTCCGGCACATGGCGCATCACGATGCGCTTCATGGCCAGCGGCATACGGTAGCCGTCGTACTTCTGCAGGATGATGCTGTCGTTCGCCGTCCATTTGACGAGCTTGTACGCGCCGGAGCCTGCCTCATTCGTGCGCAGCCATTCGTTGCCGAAATCATTGCCTTTCTGGTGCGACAGCAGCAGCTTCTTGTCGAGCACGGATGCAGGCCACGCGCCCAGCACGTTGAGCACGAACGTGGGCGCGTATTTCTGGTCGGTCGTGATGCTGACGGTCGAGTCGTCGATCTTCTTCACGTTTTGCAGCGCGTTGTCTTTGGTCAGGCCAATGCCCTGCAGCACGGCCGCCGCGCCCTTGTCGAGCAGCACGCAGCGCTGAATCGACCATGCGACGTCATCGGCCGTGAGCGGGTTGCCCGAATGGAACTTGAGGTCCGGCCGAATCTTGAACGTGAACGTCAATCCGTCCGGGCTGACCGACCACGACTGCGCGACGTCGCCGTTGAATTTCGACGGGTCTTTCAGATCGACGCGCACGAGGCGGTCGTACGTATTCGCGACATATTCCTCGGGCACCAGCTCGTACACTTCGCCCGGATCGAGCGTCGAGAATTCGTCGAGCGTGGTGGCGATCACCAGCATGTCTTTCGGCGTGGCCGCCAATGCAGTGCTTGTTGTCGTCATCGTAAGCGTCAGTGCCGAAACGACGGCTACTGCCGCTAGCGCATTGCGCAGAACCAGATTCATACTCGCTCCGTATCGAGAGGGAACATGCGTGGGAAGGCTGCAAAAAGAACGTGGATTACATCAGCTTCAACGGACCGCTTTCGCTGTTGTCGATGATGGGCAGCGCGCGCGAGCCGGGTATTTCGTAATGCCACCACTCGCTGGCAATATGCGTGAAGCCGGCCGCGTGCATGATGCCGAGCAGCAGCAAGCGGTTGCGCTGCACATGCTGCGGCAGCCCTTTGTGAAAATGCTCGGACTCCTTGACCATCGCGTCGAAGCCCGTGCCCATGTCGAGCGCTTCGCCGTGGCTGTCGATCAAGGTCAGATCGAGCGCCGTGCCGCGGCTATGATTCGAGCCGCGCCCAAGTTCCGCGATATAGGTCGGATCGGGCAAGAAGTCCCAAAGAACCTGTTGCGCCTGCGGCGGACGGTACGCATCGAAAATGCGCAGCTTCATGCCGACGCTGGCCGCGAGTTCAACCGCCTTGCGCAATCTCGCTTCGGCGGGCGCGAGCAACAGGCAATGCGCTTCCTTGTAGATCGGCTTGCCGGTGAAGTTATTGGCGGTCGCGTAGGCGAGGTCGAGCTCGACGCCATGCGTTTCGGGCGTGACATGAATCAGGTGTGGGGTATCGTTCATGAGAGTCAGAGGTCGAATTGATCGAGTTCGCGCTGCAACTCTCGGTTGCGCGCAACACGTTGGTCGATAGCCGGACCCAATCGTTCAACGATCGATGTCAATAGCAGATTGAACAGGCACGTAAGCGGCGCAAGCGAATCCCAGAACTGGCCAACGTCCGTCTTCACCTGAATCAGGTCGCTGGGGAATTCGCGAGCCCACGGGCAATAGAGATCGGTGACGAGTGCAAACGGCAATTCGCGCCGCGTCGCCGCTTCGCAATAGCGCCGCGCGATGCGCGAATAGGCGCGCGTGTCGGTGACGATCAGATACGGCGACGTGAACTCCGAATTGAGCGAGTCGACATACGAGCCGGACATGCCGTCCGAATAGAACACGCGCGGGCGCAGGTACTCCAGGTAGCTGTAGAACGCGTTGGAAATGCCGCGCGTGGATTGAATGCCGAGAATAAAAACGGCATCGGCGTCGGCAATGCGCTGCGCGATGCGCGCGAACGTCTCGCCTTGCGCCAGTTGATACACGTAGCGAATGGCATCGACTTCTAGATCGAGCGAGCGCGCGGTGGTGGCATCGCCCGCGTCGCCCACATCGACGCCGTTCGCGCCATTGTCGCTACTGTCGTCGCGCTCGCTGCGGTAAGCGTCGAGCCGGTCGGTGATGAACCACGGGCGCGATTGCGCGCCGCGTAACTCGCGCTTCAGGTCGTCGAGATTGCGATAGCCGACGCTGCGCAAAAAGCGCCCCACCGATATCCCGCTCGTGCCCGTCTGCTGCGCAATCTGGTCCGCCGTTTCCAGGCCGAGGCGTTCCAGATTCGCCAGCATGTAGCTGGCGATGCGCTTGGCCGTGGGCGTCAGCGTCGCGAAGCTTGCTTCGACTGTGTGGGCGAATGCGGTGGACATCGAGTGTCGTTTGGCGTGTTCTTCGTTAGTTATCTGTCATAGACCGGCAATCTGGTACGTATATGACAGGGACAATAAAGCGAGCGCTAACTTAAAATTTTTATCGGATTTCGCAAACTCATAGCACTTTGACCTATAGCGCATTGAACGTCATTCATCCGTCGTCCGCTTCCGGCAGCGCGTCTTGCAGACGCTGCATGCCTTGCAATTCAAGGCTCGCCCCTTCTCTGCTCGCTTGTTCGAATGGCGCTAAGATCGCTCCCGCAGCAACCGGTCCGCGCGTGGTGAGCACTGCGCGGACCGACATGACGACGGCATGACCGTCCCCGATTTCGCCTCCCGAGACAGCGGTTGCCGATCTGCCATGGCGGCCGCAGTCGCTGGAAATCCCACAGTACGATCCGGTGGCGCGTCCCCGGAGCTTCCTATCAGTGTTGGAGGGTTAGACGTGAACAAGCTGACGACTGCTTTTGGCGCACCCGTTGTAGACAATCAGAACACCCAGACGGCGGGCCCGCGCGGCCCGGCATTGCTGCAGGACGTGTGGTTCCTCGAGAAGCTCGCGCACTTCGACCGCGAGGTGATTCCCGAGCGCCGCATGCATGCGAAGGGCTCGGGCGCGTTCGGCACGTTCACGGTCACGCATGACATTTCGAAGTACACGCGCGCCAAGATCTTTTCGCAGATCGGCAAGAAGACGGAACTATTCGCGCGCTTCTCGACGGTAGCGGGCGAGCGCGGCGCAGCCGATGCCGAGCGCGATATCCGCGGCTTCGCCGTGAAGTTCTATACGGATGAAGGCAACTGGGACCTCGTCGGCAACAACACACCCGTGTTCTTCCTGCGCGATCCGCTGAAATTTCCGGACCTGAACCACGCGATCAAACGCGACCCGCGCTCAGGCCTGCGCAGCGCCGAAAGCAACTGGGACTTCTGGACGCAACTGCCCGAAGCGCTGCATCAGATCACGATCGTGATGAGCGATCGCGGCATTCCGAAGTCGTTCCGTCATATGCACGGTTTCGGCAGCCATACGTTCAGCTTCATCAACGCCGACAAGGAACGCTTCTGGGTGAAGTTCCATCTGCACACGCAGCAGGGCATCCAGAACCTGTCGGATGCGGAGGCCACGGCGCTCGTCGGCGCGGACCGCGAAAGCTCGCATCGCGACCTGTACGAATCGATCGAAGCCAACGAATTCCCGAAGTGGACGATGTACGTGCAGGTGATGCCGGAAGCGGACGCGTCGAAGACGTCGTACAACCCGTTCGATCTGACCAAGATCTGGCCGAAGAAGGATTACCCGTTGATCGAAGTGGGCGTGATGGAACTGAATCGCAACGCGGACAATCATTTCGCCGACGTCGAGCAGTCCGCGTTCAATCCTGCCAACGTGGTGCCAGGCATCAGCTTCTCGCCGGACAAGATGCTGCAAGGTCGCCTGTTCTCGTACGGCGACGCGCAGCGCTATCGTCTGGGCGTGAATCACAGCCTGATTCCCGTGAATGCGCCGAGGTGCCCGGTGCATAGCTATCACCGCGACGGCTCGATGCGCGTCGACGGCAACATGGGCGGCGCGACGCCGTACAACCCGAACACGCGCGGCGAATGGCTCGATCAGCCGGACTTCAGCGAGCCGCCGCTGTCGATCGAAGGCGCCGCCGATCACTGGAACCATCGCACCGACGACGACTACTTCTCGCAGCCGGGCAATCTGTTCCGCCTGATGTCGCCGGAGCAACAGCAGGCGTTGTTCGACAACACCGCGCGCGCCCTGACGGGGGTGTCGGAGCCGATCCGGAAGCTGCACATCGAGCACTGCACGAAGGCCGACCCCGCCTATGGACAAGGCGTGGCGGCTGCGCTCGAATCGGCGGGCAAGGCGCTGTGAGATGCGCTTTGCATAGCATCTGACGGCTGTTGCCGCTCGCGCTGAACCCGCCCCGAAGGCCGCACGGCCTTCGGGGTTTTTATTTCGACGGCGCGAGAGAATCGGACGCGGAGGCGTTCTCTGACGACGATGTCCAGTCGATCGCGCATTGATCGACGAACCACGCGATGCGCGACTGACAGAACTCGAGATAGGTCCGCACGATGGCGGAAGGATGCCGGTGTGATGGATACAGCAGGTTGACCTGTTGATCCGGCAACGGGTAGGAGGGCAGCAGCGGGACGAGCCGTCCCTGCCGGATCGGCTCGGCGGCGAGAAAGGGCGGAATCTCGGTGACGAACTCGCCGTTCAGCGCGCGATAACGAAGCTGTGCGTAGTCGTTGGTCGTCAGCACGATGTGCGGCTCGACCGTCGTCTTGCCCAGTTGCCATGTGTTGGCGTCATTGGGCGCGCGGTTCCAGAGCGCGCAGGGCAGGCGGGTGAGCGCGGACGGTTCGTGCGGCATGCCGAAGCGCTCGATCAGTTGCGGACTCGCAACCAGCACGTGACGATACGACAGCATGCGCCGCGCAACCATCGCTTCATGCGCAATCACGCCGACGCGTAACGCCACGTCGATGCCTTCCTCGATCAGATCGACGCGCCGTTCGGTCGTGTACACATGCACGCGGATGTCAGGGTAGCGACGCTGAAAGTCGTGCAGGAGATCCCACCAGATATCGAACGCGGGCGGCAGCGACAGGCGCAGCCGCCCTTTGAGCATGGCCTGATCGGAGACGACGGCTTCCTCGCCGTCTTTCAGAATCTCGACGCCGAGACTGGCATGCTGGTAGAGCCGCGCGCCGGCGTCGGTGAGCCGCGTGCCGCGCGCAGAACGCTCCAGCAGCTGCACGTTCAGCTCTTTTTCCAGCGCGCGAATGCGCCGGCTGATGGTGGCGAGCGGCACGTCCATCCGGCTGGCCGCGTTCATGAGACTGCCAGTCTGGACGACGCTGACAAAGATGCGGACGTCGTTGAGATCCACCGCGTTTCACCTGGAAGAGACGATGTGAACGCGATCTTAGTGCATATGCTTCGTGTTGGGGAAGAGGCGGAGCCCGCCAGGTGTTCAGCTTTTCAGTTCAGCGAAGCGACGCGACGAAGATGCGCGCGACTTCTTCCAGGCCACGGCGGTCTTCTTCGTCGAAGCGCGCGAGCACGGGGCTGTCGATATCGAGCACGCCGACCAGTTCGCCGCTTGCCTTTTGCAGCGGAATCACGATCTCGGAGCGCGACGCCGAATCGCACGCGATATGCCCCGGAAACGCATCGACATCCGGCACGACCTGCGTCTCACGCGTTTCGGCTGCGCGGCCGCATACGCCACGGCCCATCGGAATACGCACGCAGGCGGGCTTGCCCTGAAACGGACCGACGACCAGCTCGCCTTCGAGGGCGAAATAGAAACCGGCCCAGTTCAGTTCCGGCAGGGTGTTGAAGAGCAGCGCCGACAGATTGGCGGCATTGGCGATCTGATTCGATTCGCCTTCGAGCAGCGAGCGCGCCTGCGACGCCAGTTCCTGATAGAACTCGGCCTTGGGCAGCGCGGTATTGATGGTGGCTTCGAACATCGGATGCTCTCGTGTTGGCTTCAGGAAACCATGATTTTCGCATCAATGCGCGAAACGCGACGGCGGGCTGCTTTTATGCATGCGCTTTCATCGATCGCGGTACAGAATACGGTTGCCGGATCTCCGAAATCGTAGCAGTCGTATTGGCAACATGAGCGGCCTGGCGTGGGCCAAAAGGAAAGCTGATGCGTAGACCGTTTGCGAAGTTCTCCCTGGCGCTTGCGGCCTTTGCCGCGCTCTTCATTTCGCTAACCATCGCGCTGACGGCCGATGCCTGCACCCGAGCGCTCTATGTCGGCGATGGCAATCTCGTGATCACCGGGCGGTCGATGGACTGGTCCGAAGACATGATGTCGAACCTGTGGGTGTTTCCTGCGGGCATCGAGCGCGATGGGCGCGCAGGGCCGCGCTCGCCGCACTGGAAAGCGAAGTACGGCAGCGTGATCGTGTCGGGCTATGAGATCGGCAGCGTCGACGGAATGAACGAACGCGGACTGGTGGCGAACGCGCTTTATCTGGCGGAGACGGATTACGGCAAGCCCGACCCCGCACGCGCGCCGATGTCGATCAGCCTGTGGGCGCAATACGCGCTCGACAATTTCGCAAGCGTCGCCGAGGCCGTCGACGTGTTCGGCAAGGAGCCGTTTCAGATCATTGCGCCGCCGCTGCCGAACGGCAAGCCGCTCACCATTCATCTGTCGCTCTCCGATGCGAGCGGCGACTCCGCGATTCTCGAGTATCTGGATGGCAAGCTCGTCATCCACCACGGCAAGTCGTACAGGATCATGACGAACTCGCCTGTCTACAGCGAGCAGCTTGCGCTGGATACATACTGGCGCGGCGTCGGTGGCCTGACGTTCCTGCCTGGCACGAATCGCGCGGCCGACCGCTTCGTGCGCGCGTCGTTCCTGCTCGATGCGATTCCGAAGCAACTCGACCCGAACTACATCGTCGGCGTGCCGAACCGTTCGTATGCGTATCAAGCTGTGGCGAGCGTGATGAGCGTGATGCGTTCCGTCAGCGTGCCGCTCGGCATCAGCACGCCCGATCAGCCGAACCTGTCGTCGACGATCTGGCGCACGGTCGCCGATCAGAAGAACCTCGTTTATTACTTCGATTCGTCGACGCGTCCCGATACCTTCTGGATCGATCTGCACAAGCTGAACCTGAAACCGGGCGCACCCGTGCTCAAGCTCACCATCGACAAAGGCCAGGTCTATTCCGGCGAAGTGTCGGGACAGTTCGTGCCGACGCCATCGTTCAACTTCATGCCCGCGATGGGGTCGTGACGGTTTTTTCTGCTGATGGTCAGACGCCGATGAACTGCGCGAATTCGTCCAGCGGCGTGCGCTGCGAGCGCCACTGGTTGATCGCGGCATCCGTATCTTCGTAGCCGATCGCCATGCCGCTGAACAGCATGCGTTCGGCGGGCAGGTCGAGAAACGCGCCGATCGTCTGCGGGTACTGCGCCCAGCATTCCTGGGGGCAGCTATGCAGCCCTTCTTCGCGCAACAGCAGCATGACTGTCTGCATGAACATGCCGAGATCGGCCCATTGCGGCGGGCCCATGCGGCGGTCGACGGTACAAAAGAGCGCGAGCGGTGCATCGAAGAACGTGAAGTTGCGCGCGAACTGCGCGAGGCGCGCGGGCCGGTTTTCACGCGCGACGCCGATGCTGCGGTAAAGGTCTTCGCCTACCTGAAAGCGCCGCTCGCGATATGGCGAGTGGAGGCCCGGCGGATAGACGTTGTACTCCATCTCTTCGCCGTCCGGCGCATCCGCGACGCGTTCGCGCATGATGTGCTTGAGGCGCGCGAGCGCGTCGCCGCCTACCACGTGGATATGCCAGGGCTGCAGATTGCCGCCCGACGGCGAGCGCGCGGCGGTGGCGAGCACACGGCGGATCGCGTCGGGTGGAACGGGTGTCGGAAGAAACTGGCGGACGGACTTGCGGCTGGTGACGGCTTCACTGACGTTCACGCGGTGCTCCTCGAAGGCATTGCGTTTTGCTCGTGCGGGTTGTCGCAGATGGACACAGGCCGATGATACAGGCGGCCATGCGGCCATGTGCCTGTCGCGCTAAAGCTTCTGTAAGACTTTGCCGTTAATGCGGGCGAACCAGAACGACCACATAAAACGGGGAGCCGCATTTGAACACGATGAAGCTGGCCACATCTTTCGCGGCGGTTGCCGCATTTGCAACGTTAGCCGGCTGTGTCACCAGCGAGCAGCAGATTTCCGCCGCGCCCGCGCGGCCGAGGCCGCAGCCCGCTGTCGTTGCCGTGCAGGCGCCACCGCCACCGCCCGCTGTTGTGGTGCGCGCACCTGCGCCGCCTGTTTATGTGTCTGCGCCGAGCGATGTCTATATTGCGGGCGTCGTGGATCGCGACGTGGTGTTTGTCGGCGGGAGCACGTATTTGTGGGTGGTGGGCCCGGATGGCAAGCGTCATCGGCATTTCTATGCGCGCGGCGACCGCCGTGCCGAAGTGTTCCGCCGACGCGAGCATTTGCGCGCCGAGATGGCCCATCGTGGCGGGCATCCGCCTGTCCATGCGGTGATGCCGGTGCGGCGGGACGAGCATCGTCCGCATTCGCATGGCGAGCGTTCCGCGTATGCGCATGATCCGCATCGGCCGGATCATCACGATGGTGCGCCTGTGCGGCGCGCGGAGCATCGTCCGCAGCAGGGGCCGGGGTCCGGGCCGGCGCGGGTGGCCGGGCAGGGTGGGCGCGACGCAGGGCCGCGAGATCGCAAGCATCCGTCGCAGGTCGATGAGGCGCAGCAGCCGGCGCATGCGGGGTGAGAGTGCGGCGCAACTGTTGGTTTGGTTTGCTGGTGTTTGTGCTGGCATCCGCGATTCGTTAGCGCGCTTCACGCGTTGCCCCTGTGCATTTGCCTTTCGCTGGCATCCGCGTTTTGCCTTCGTGCTTCACGCGTCGCCCCGCACAGGGGCGACGCGTGAACGGCAAACACCATAACGCGGATGCCAGCGCAACCACCAGCAAACCAAACCGGCCGCGCTACGAAGTCAAACCGCAAATGCCAGCGAAAAGGCAAATGTCCACCGCACCCACGCCGCGCACCGCCGCCAAAGTCACCCATACGCGCGCACAAAAAACGCAACCGTAATACAACCCGTAACGCCCAAAGTGCCATAGCGTATAACTGGCGCGGACGCGCGCCGACCGACCAACGCGCCACCATATCCCCGATCAACGCCCCGATCAGCATAACGATCGTCTCCGGCCAATGCACCGCCCGCGCGACGATAAAAGTAACGACGGCCATCGTATTGGCCGCACTCACCAGCAGCGTTCGCGGCGCGTTGAGCAGTTTCAGCTCACGGCTATCGAGCAATCCCCACACGGCCATCATCATGATGCCGACGGCGCCGCCAAAATAACCACCATACACACCCAGCGCAAACTGCACGACGAGCACGGCCGCGCGCCCGATGTGCCAGCGCGCGCGCATCCATTCCCCGAAGCGCCGGCCGAACGCAAGCGCGACGGTCGCGACGAGCAACAGCCACGGCACGACGATATCGAAGGTCTTCGACGGCGTGAGCAGCAACAGCAATGCGCCGCAGATCCCGCCGACGAGCGTCGTGATCAGCAGCGCCCGCAACGACACGGCGCCGATCGGCCCGAGCCCGTCGCGATACGCCCACGCGCTCGCGAGCCCGCCCGGATACAGCGCGACGGTGCTCGATGCGTTCGCCTGAACCGAAGGCACGCCCGCCGCGATCAGCGCAGGCAGCGTGACGAAGGAGCCGCCGCCTGCCAGCGCATTCATGCCGCCCGCGACCAGCCCGGCGCCCGCCACAAGGAATAGATTGTTCATCCGACGGATCATAGCGGCGCGCGCTTCGCGGATACAATCGGGATTCTCCGATGCCAGAGTTCGCCTTAGACGAAGATGACGACCACGTCGCGTTTCGACCTCACCGACCTGCGGCTATTCCTGATGGTCGTCGAGCACGGCAGCCTCACGCGTGGCGCGCAGGCGATGCATCTCGCACTCGCTTCCGCGAGCGAGCGCATCTCCGGCATGGAGTCCGCGCTGGGCACGCCGCTGCTCGAACGCACGCGGCGCGGCGTGCGCGCGACGCCCGCCGGCGAGGCGCTCGTGCGTCACGCGCGGCTGATCGTCGGGCAAATCGAGCAGATGCGCGGCGAACTGCGCAACTACGCGAAGGGCCTCAAGGGCCGCGTACATCTGATGTCGAACACGGCGGCGCTTGCGTCGTTCCTGCCCGAGCAGCTTTGCCGCTTCCTCACCGCGCACCCCGACCTTTCCGTCGATATCGACGAGCGTCCGAGCGCGGACATCGTGCGGGCCGTCGCCGAAGGGCGCGCGGATCTCGGCATCGTCGCGGATATCGCCGATCTTGCTGCGCTACAGACACACGTCATTGCCGACGATCAACTGGTGGTGGCCGCGAGCCGCACGCATCGCGTGTCGAACGACGAACGGGTTGCGTTTGCCGATATCGTCGATGAGGCGTTCGTGGGCTTGTCCGATGCGGCGCTGGAGCGTCATCTGACGGATCGCGCGTCGCGGCTCGGACGACAATTGCAGTATCGCGTGCGCTTGCGCAATGTCGCGGATCTGGGCCGCCTGATCGCGGCGGGCGTCGGCATCGCGATTCTGCCTGCGGCCTGCACGCAGCCGTTGTGTAGTGCGGATATCGTCGTGCTGCCGTTGTCGGAGGCGTGGACGACGCGGCGTCTGCATCTGTGTGCGCGGGATTTTTCCGCGCTCACGCCGCACGCGCATGCGCTCGCGCAGCAGTTGATGACACGGGAGGGGTGAGGTCAGGGTAGCGTGTCCGCCGATACCTTCACGACCGGCATCGCGTTGCTGCCCAGCACCGCACTGAACCGCCGCATATGCACCGCCACGCGGCGCGCATACCCTTTCCCGCCGCCGCTATAGCGCCACAGCGCGGCATCGATATTGCCGCCCTCAGCATCGAGATAACCGCGCAGAATCGACGAGCCGATGCGCACGTTGATGGCGGGATCATCGAGCTCCTTCACGTTGGAGAACGCACGCGGATGCGCGGCGGGCAGCACCTGCATCAGCCCGCGCGCGCCGAGCGTGCTCACCGCGCGCGGATCGAAGCCCGATTCGACGGCCATCACCGACAACAGCAGCACGGGCGACATCGAATAGCGGTTGGCTTCAGTGAGAACGGCTTGCGCGATCGTCAATGCATCGGCGGCTGAGACGCGGAACTGCGCGCGCAAGGTGGCGACGATATCGGCGGGAGAGGGAAGAACGGGCGTGTCGGCGGCCTGAGGCGCTAGGGGCACTGGCGACGCTTGAGATGCCTGAGGCGCGGTTTCCGCTTGCGCATGGCCGAACGGCAGCGCGGCGCATAGCGCGAGGCTCGCCGCCATCAATGCGAGCCTGATAAGCGTGTACCGCCACCGTCCTTTGGCTAGATTGTGTTGTTCCTGCATATCGTCTGGTACGAGCCCGGATGCAGGCACTCTACGGACATTGCCGTCGAGATTTTCAAAAGAAACGCACGGTGCGCGTAAAGACCGCGTAAAGACGGCGCCGTCGCGCAGACACCGCTATAGCTGCGATTCGATGGGCAAAATGCTCAGAAACCAGATACCCGCCTTGCGCATTGCCGATACGTCCGGCTCGCTATCGAGTACTTTGACGGTGCCGTCGGGCGCGGTATCGATCCATACGATACTGCTCGTGCCGTTTGCATTCGCGCGCAATTCGAGCCGCCATGCGATGCGATCCAGGTTCGGCTCAAGCGTATCGACAACCTGCGCGGCGGCTGGCGCGCTCTCGCAGTACACGCCGATCTCCGTGTTGAGTTCGACCGAACGCGGATCGAGATTCATCGAGCCGATAAAGATGCTGTCGCGGTCGAACACATAAGTCTTCGCATGCAGCGATGCCTTCGACGAGCCGAACAGATGCTTCTTGTCTTCCGCTTTGTCCGCTGTCTTGTCCGCCGTTTTGTCTTCCGCGACGGGCTTCAGTTCGTAGAGGTGCACGCCTGCTTCGAGCAGCGCCTTGCGGTAGCGCTGATAGCCGGCATGGACGGCGGCGACGTCGGTGGCGGCAAGCGAGTTGGTCAACACGGTGACGCGCACCTGCTTTTGCGTGAGTCCCGAGAGCCACGCGACGCCTTCTTTTCCGGGCACGAAATACGGCGAGACGACGAGCATCTGTTGCGTCGGCTGCAATTCGAGTGCCTTGAACTGCGTCATCAGATGGCCCTGCGAGTCGCCCGGCGCGCGCGTGATTTTCGCGGGATCGTCATAGAGCAAAGTGGCTTTGCCCCATGAAAACACGGCGTCCTGCGAATGAACGACCTGCGTGAGCCGTGCGCGTGCGTTCAGGACGTAGGGGTTGTTTTCCTGGGATGCCATATACGCGTCGAGCTGTTTGCGTACGTCCGCCAGCGCCGCAGGGTCCGCCTTGCGGCCCATCAGCCCGTCGATCGGATACGCGGCTTCGGAGTTCCAGAAAAGGTCGAATGCCGACGACACCTCGTGCACGACAGGCCCATGCACGAGTACGTCGAGATCGCCGAACGCGACGTCGTTCGAAGCGCCGAAATATTCGTCACCGATATTGCGACCGCCGAGTATCGCCCCCTGGTTGTCCGCGATCATCGACTTGTTGTGCATACGCCGGTTCACGCGAAAGAACTCGGTGGCCATGCCGAGCTTCTTGAAGGTGCGGTTGGCGACGGGGTTGAAGAGGCGAATCTGCACGTTCGGATGCGAGTCGAGTGCGAGCAGCAGATTGTCGTCGGCATTGGTGCCGAGATCGTCGAGCAGAATCCGCACGCGCACGCCGCGATCGGCGGCGTGCAACACGGCCGACGCCAGTCCGCGGCCCGTCAGATCGTCATGCCAGATGTAGTACTGCAAGTCGAGCGTGCGGTCTGCCGCTTCCGCTAGCACGAGCCGCGCGACGAGCGCATCGACGGCATCGGGCAGCAGGTGGAACGCGGTCTCGTCGGGATGCCGATGTTCCTGCGGTGTGAACGCGATGGCGAGCCGCGTGTTCTGCGTGTCGGTGACGGCGTGCGTCGCGATGCGATCTGTCTGCGGCGGCAGACTCGCGCACGAAGTCAGCAGGGCGACGGTGAAAGCCGCGAGAAGACTTCGTACTGTGATCATGGACGCGCTCCGCAACGGCGATGCGCGTCAGATTAACGGGACGGAACGCCCCTTACAAGTGGCGTCGCGCCGTGGTGCGACGCCATCACGAGTGATAGTACCCGCGCTTCAACGTGGGCATGGCCAGCAGCGTTGTGAGGATGTCGACGACCGTCAGCGGATCGATGGGCTTCGCGCATACGCCGTCGAAGCCGCCCGCGCGCAACTCGGCGTAGTTGTCGCCCGTTTCGCAGGCGGTGTAGGCGAGCAGCGGCACGCCAGCCGTTCCCGGCGACTCTCGCAGCGTACGCGCCACCGCGAGACCCGACACGCCGGGCATCGCGACGTCGAGCACGACGCTGTCGGGGTGCCATTCATTGGCGACCTTCAACGCGTCGCAGCCGTTGTACGCCACGCGTGTGTCGAAGCCGCTGTTGGCGAGAAACGCGGCGAGTGCATCGGCGGAGTCGATATAGTCGTCGACGACGAGTACGCGTGGCGGCATTGAATGCGCGGCAAAGCGCGCCGCCGTCCAGACGCGACTTCGGGTTGGTGTGAAGGTTCTGTCGTGCATGCTGTGCCCCTTTTCGTCTGACGCTGTTATCGGATGTCTTGTCTCTTGTCATTGATGAGAGCAACGGGCATTCCACGCCGGCAAGGTATCCCGTTTCCACGGCGCAGGACGGTTGCAACGGCTGAAATGGTGGACGCTAGCGTGCAATGCAACGCAAAAGGACAATCGAGCACGCGATTTGCCATGCTACGATTGATTCATCCGCCGGGAGAAACCCAAGCCCGGATTGCATCGCACTTTCTTCGCTACAGGAGGTTTGCCATGCATTTCGACTACAAGGGATTTCACATCGACTGCCGGGCCAGGCACGACGAAGACGGCCACTATGTCGCCCAAGCCAAGCTCACTCGCGGGGCGACAGCGAATACGCCCGCCGAAGTGCATCAATCGGGCGATATTGATTCATTCGTCGATGAATCCGACGCCATGATTTGCGCACGCACATGGGCGATCGAATGGATCGACGAAAACTGGGATTGATCATTCCCTTTCACTCACATCCACACGGCATATGTTTTGCCGCCGTATCCGGTGGCGCATCGGCGCTGCCCGCTTCACCCATCATTTTTTCGAGCATTGACTAAGTTGGTTGGGAAATCCTGCCGATTGTCACTGAACGGCGAGCGAACCCGTTGCGAACACGCGCGCATGTTAAATATTTGGGAAGCGAAAGCCGATATCCAGTAAGTCGAAGCGAATCCGCGCGCAGAACCCGTAGGCAGCGCGGACGCTGCACGAACAACGCCTGAAACCTGAGAGCAGGCGTTTTTTTCGCATAAAAAGATTCATCGCGAAAGCAGATTTATTGGTAAAAACCCGGGGGCCAGCAGTGAAAAAGAACTTGACCATCAAGATGAGGCTGTTCGTCGGTTTCCTGTCGATGGCGGCCATAGCAGTCGTTATTTCCGTTGTTTCGCTTTTCAGCCTTGCCAGCACGACGCAGGGGTTCAGCCAGTATGTGCATGGCATCGACGCGCGCGTGCAGGTGGCGGCCGAACTGCGCGCGGCCGTCGATCGCCGCGCGATCGCTGCGCGCAATCTCGTGCTCGTCACGACCCAGGCCGATCTCGACCTCGAGACGGCTGCGGTGAAACGCGCGCATGAGGATGTCGGCATCAAGCTCAAGCAGCTCAACGACATGATCAACAGCGCGAGCGACACAAGCGACACCGCTCGTTCGCTGGTCGCCGAGATGAATCGCGTCGAAGGGCTCTATGGGCCCGTTGCGTTGAACATCGTGGGCCTCGCGCTCAACAACCATCACGACGAGGCGATCAAGGAAATGGACGACCATTGCCGTCCGCTGCTCGCCGCGCTCGTCAAGGCAACCGACGACTACGCGACCTACACGAAGACCCGCCAGGGCGAGATCGTGCAGAAGTTCGAGGAACGCTATGCGATGCTGCGCAACGCCATTCTCGGCGTGAGCGCGCTCGCGATACTCGCATCGATCGTGCTGGCCGTGCGCATGGTGCGCTCGATCACGCAACCGATCACCCGCGCCGTCGAAGTCGCGCGCACCGTTGCGACGGGCGACCTCACCAGCCGTATCGTCGTCGATCGCGATGACGAAGCAGGCGAACTGCTGAAGGCGCTGCGCGATATGAACGACCGGCTCACAGAAACGGTCGGCCGCGTGCGATCGAGCAGCGCGAACGTCTCCACGGCGACGAATGAAATCGCCACGGGCAACAGCGACCTGAGCCGACGCACGGAAGCGCAGGCTGCATCGTTGCAGGAAACGGCGGCGAGCATGGAGCAGTTGACCTCGACCGTGAAGCAGAACGCCGATAGCGCGCAGCATGCGAAGTCGCTGGCATCGAATGCGTCCGAGATTTCCCAGCGCGGCAGCCGCACCGTCGAACGCGTGGTGACGACGATGGAAGCGATCAGTTCCAGTTCGGGCAAGATCGCCGAGATCACCGGGATCATTGAAGGCATTTCGTTCCAGACGAACATTCTCGCGCTGAACGCCGCAGTCGAGGCGGCGCGCGCAGGCGAGGAAGGCCGCGGCTTCGCGGTGGTCGCGGGCGAAGTGCGCAATCTCGCGCAGCGCTCGGCGCAAGCGGCGAAGGAGATCAAGGAACTGATTGCGCGCTCGGTGCAAGAGATTCAGAGCGGTGCTTCTCTCGCCGATGACGCGGGCCGTACGATGACCGATGTGAACCAGGCTGTCGCGCGCGTTTCCGAAATCATCGAGGAGATCGCTGCGGCTTCCGTAGAGCAGGGGCGTGGCATCGAACAGATCAACCAGGCCATCTCGCAGATGGACACGGTGACGCAGCAGAACGCGGCGCTGGTCGAACAGGCTTCGGCTGCCTCGCAATCGCTGCGGCATCAGGGCCGCGAACTCGACGATACCGTTTCTTCGTTCAAGCTCGCTGCGGCCTGAACGCGACCGGTGCGCGACACGTTGCAAACGGCGTGATTCATTCGCGCCGCGCTGCGTATTCGCGCAAATATCGCATCGCTAAACGACGAATGATTTTCCGGCTTTATCTTTTTCCCACGCGACAACCGGTAAATCATCGAGTCATATATGCACTTCGCTTTCCATTCGAGAAGAAAACGAAATAGACAGCGTATCTGCATTGCAAACAGGTTGCGGTGCGGCATAAACCTACTATGATAAGAACAACGCGCGGGTCTCGATCCAAATGCTCGTGAATGCCTTGTATTGCGGCGTTTCAAGCGGTTTTGCGTTACCTAAGGTCTGCGTGTAAAAGGCTGTTGGACCGCATCATGTGAGCGGCTTATCGGCGAATCAGGCGGCATTATCCTGGCGTAGACAATGCACGATGAAAATCGCGTTGTCATATTGTGCGTCGAGAAAACATGCGCGGCCGTTTGATGAACTCAATTCAATCGCGCTTAACAGATGTGCACGGATGCACCGCTTTGCGGGGCAATCCGATTGCACGCGGAACCTGAGAGAGCAAACGCCGCAGCGGTGTGGTCGAGCCATGGCGTTTAAGCGGAGAGGGCACAATGAACGCGGTGTTGACCATTGCATCGTTCTGGAAAGCATTTTGCGCGCGTCAGATTTCGCGTGGCGTGTCGCAGGCGCGGCTTCGCGAGTCGGAGACTGCGTTCTATTCGGGCGCGGTGGCCATGTACGACATCATGATGACGGTCACCGATCCGACTCTCGATCCCATCGAAGCACACTCGATACTCGCCGCGCTTTACGACGAGCGGGAAGACTTCCTGCGCATTCACGATATGGCGACGATCGACCGCTAGCCGTCAAGCATGCCGCGCGGCATCGCGCCGCGCCATGATGGATAGCGCTATTGCGCCGTTTGCTGGCGCTGGTACTCGTTCTTCTTCATCTGCAAGTACTCTTGCCGGTCGAGTTCGTGCAACTGACGCGGATATTGCTCGGTCGCGTCGAACCAGGTGGCGAAACGCTGATCGACGCGCGTGTCGGAGGGAAGGGCAAGCGAAGCAAGGTATGCGTCGATGGCGAGGTAATAGCGCATCGTGTTGCGTTCCACCAGCCCACGCACACCGCCTATATAGTCGCCCGATGCTTTGGTGAATCCCACTTTCGCACTGCCTATCGTCGCGAGATAAGTCTTCATCGCGATACGGCCTGCCGTGCCGAATCCATATGAATACGTGAGATGCAGGAACGTGTGTCCTTTGCCGATATCGACGGCTTCGAGCACGATGCGATAGTCCTTTGTGCTGAGCGGTCCCGTTGCCGCACTCAGATCGACCTGGAAATAGTCCGGATTCGTCGCCACCGACCGGTAATTGAACTGCACGCGGTACGTGTCGCCGAGTTCCTGCTCCGTCTTCTTGCCCACGTTCATGCTGATGGTCGCGCCGTTGCCGCCGGCGGACGCGCGGCAGTACTTCGTGTTCAGATGCAGGATCAGTACTTCGCACCAGTTGGCAGGGCCTTGCTGCGGGTCGTTGAATGCGCGGTTGACAGTGGCGAACGGATAATCGACGACGGCATAGATGTCGCCCTTCAACGTGTTCGACGTCTCTTCTGAATCCAGATGGATCGGCCGGTTGAACACGTTCGACTTGAGTTGCGGCGCGAGCGCGTCGTATTTGTCCCTGAGGGCAGGCGCGTTGTCGTCGGCCCAGCTCAACGCGCCGAGCGTGAGGCTCATTAGCGCGAACACAACCAGTACGAATCGTTTTGTTATCCGCATGATCCCGTGAGTGCTCATGGCACGCGCTCCCGCTGACGGCGCTGTTATTGGGCAAACGTCGCACGAATATAGCAGAGACAGCGCACCACGCCGATCAGCCGATGAGCCGTTCGAGCATAAACGTGATTTGAACCAGCATTCACTGTAGCAACGCGCGTTCCTAGAATGACTCCCATGCGCTGACCCAGTCACGCAACGCAACGATCTCATCAACATATGGAGAACATCATGGAACGTCTGAATCGCCAACCCGTCAGCGAAGCCACCGGCCAGGCAGCGGAACTCTTTACAGGCATCAAGCGCGCGGTCGGCATGGTGCCGAATGCTTACGCGGCCATCGGCTCGAACAGTCCGGCTGCGCTGCAGATCGTGCTCGCAACGGGCGATGCGCTCGGCAAGGGCGCGCTGTCGCGCAAGGAAGTCGAAGCGATCAAGCTCGCGATCAGCGGCGTCGCGGAGTGTGATTACTGTCTGGCTGCTCACTCGCTGGCAGCGAAGAAAGTGGGCATCGCGGCTGACGACCTCGTGGCGCTGCGTGAAGGACGCGATTCGGCCGACGCGCATCTGAATGCCATCGCCACCTTCGCGCGGACCGTGTTCGCGTCGCGCGGCACGGTGCCTGCGTCAGTGGTCGATGCCGTGAAGGCGGCGGGTTACAGCGATCAGCAGATTACGGAGACGCTGCTCGCGATCGCCGATATCACGTTCACCAACCTCTTCAACCGGGTCAACGACACGGTCGTCGATTTCCCGAAGATCTGAACGGGCAGCACATGAGCCGCGTCGAATCGCGGCTTTTTCCCGCGGCGGGTGTTGGCCCGTCGCGGGCGTAGCCGTTCCAGGTACACAGCGACGGGAACCGCGCAATGGCGCAAGGCACGCGTATTTGTAGCAAGTTGATTCAGGTCTCCTGCCGCGAAGGGGCGATCCGCTAGAATGAGGCTCGCCATTCACACCAAGGAGATACGCGTGAAATCAGTTGTTGCCCTGCTCGCCGCGGCCGCGCTCGCATCGGTGTCGCTCACCGCAAATGCTGCATCGACGGAGAAACTGCCCTCCGGCGTCGTCGTCGAACACCTGACGCAGGGAAGCGGCCCGCAACCCACGGCCGCCGACGTCGTGCGCGTCAACTACCGCGGCACGCTCGCGAACGGCACCGAGTTCGACAACTCGGCCAAGCATGGCGGCCCTGCGGAGTTTCCGCTCGGCCGCGTAATCCCCTGCTGGACGCAAGGCGTCGCGACGATGAAAGTGGGCGAAAAAGCCAAGCTGACCTGCCCGGCTGCGACCGCGTATGGTTCGCGCGGCGTCGGCGTGATCCCGCCGAACAGCGATCTGACGTTCGAAGTCGAACTGCTCGCGATCGTCAAGTAACGCTTCAAAAAAGCCGGTCTTTCAGACCGCGCAACCCCACGGGCAACCCGGCCTCCGAACGGCCGGGTTGCCCCGCGCGGCGCGCCACACACGGCGCGCCCGCCATGCTCACGCAACCCGAAAACTGGGATCGGGCGCCTCATTATCGTTAACGCTGGCTGGCTGAACGCAAATTGGCGTGATACCTAAACGTTCTTGCGGCGAATCGGTTGGACGATTGGGATTCTGTCACCAATATGAAAAACTGTGCGCTCAGAATCCCGCAAAAAAATGAAATCTGCATGACGGGGTGTAGGGTGACCAGAAAACAACGAGTGCTGTTCCTTTGCAGGGACAACGCGGCGCTTAGCATTTTGGCGGAAGCCTTGCTACGCGAGCTGGACGGATTGCATTTCGACGCATTTAGCGCAGGTCTCGAACCCGCCGACAAGGTTCACGCGGCGGCCATGGGCGAGTTGCGCCATGGCTTTTCCAGTCTGGAGCTGCTGAATCCGAAAAGCTGGCTGGAATTCACGAGCGAATGGGCGCCGCAGATGGATTTCGTGGTGACGTTGTGCGATGAGTCGGCACGCGTCGACATGCGCGCGTTCCATGGCGCGCCCAGGCTTCGTCACTGGACGCTCACGCCGTCCGCGTATGCCGCTGCGGGCGCCGTCGAAAACGCGTTCTGGCAGATATTGAAGCGTGTCGAAGACTTCATCACGGCCGAGCGCCGTCCGTGGCCGTCGCTGAAGCTGCCCGCCGTGGCTAGCTGCACGTCGGACGCCTGCGACCTGCTGCTCAGCGGTCAGTGATCTGGCAATGAGCGGCAACGTCCGTGCGGCATCGTGCGCTGCAACGGACGTGACGTGCAGAATGCAGGAACCTGAATTGCTTACTCGGTCATTACAGACACACCGGGTCAGCAACCCATTCAGGGAACACCATGAAAGACGACATACCGACCACGCTGCCGCACGATGGCAACGCGCAAGCCCATTTCTCGCACTATGCCGCGCCGCTGATCGACAATGCGCTCGCTTGCGCAGCCGCATTGCGCGCGGACCCCGACGCCGAAGTCCTGCACAAGCTGCGCGTCTCGCTGCGGCGCCTGCGCACGTTGCTGTGGGCGTACCGGCCGCTGCTGAACGAACAGTTCGACAGCCAGCAGCGCGCGCTTTTCAAGTTCTACGCGAGCGCGGCGGGCAAGACACGCGACTGGGACATCCTGATCGCGTTGCTCGATGAAACGAAAGACGCGGAGGCGCTACCGCGCGACACGATGCGCGACGCCCGCTCGAAGTCGCTCGATTCGAGCCGTGAGACCCTTGAACAGGCCGACGTGAAGGGCGCGTTGCGTGACACGCTCAAGGAAGCGAACCGCGAGCTGAATACCGCGCACGAACGCACGCCGCTGCCCAGGTTCGCGCGCAAGCGGCTCGGGGCGGCACAGAAGTCGATGGCGAAGCGCATGAAGCGCGCCGCACGCGCGAAGCGATCGGACTACGCGTCGTATCACGAGGTCCGCAAGGCCGGCAAGAAACTGCGCTATCTGACCGAGTTCTTCGAGCCGATGCTCGCCAAAAAACAGCTGAAGGCCATCAAGCCGCTAAAGAAACTACAGAAGCGCTTCGGCGCGTTGAACGATGTCGTCGCGAGCGAGCAGTTGCTGCGCGACAACACGACCCTGTTCACCGACGATGCGGCAACCGCGCACGCACTCGATGCGCTCGCGAAAGAATGCAAGCGCCGCATGCGTGCCGCCGCGAAGCTGTTGTGACGGGGATGGATTGCGGATGAGGTTGCTACGGCTTCGTCACCGCCGTGATGCCGTCCGCGAGCGCAACGTCTCACGCACGCGCTTCGCCGCGAAGAGCGGCACGTAGTCGAGAACGCGCGCGTCGCGTTGATACGCTTGCACGGCATCGGTGTACATCTGCGATACGACTTCTTCCGGGCTGTCGGTGGATTCTGCGATTTCGTGCACGATCTTCTGCGAATCTTCCGTCTTCATGCAAGGCTCCTTGGAGTCAGTCGGTCGTCACTCGGTAGTCGGAACCCTGAATTGAAGGACATGCGATGCGTGCGCGCCAATAGAACTTCGCAATCGGTGGACTCGCGCGCCGTGCGTACCGGGGTCACGCGCGAGGAAAGCCTGTTTGATCAGACAGATAGCGCGCGTGCCCAAAACTTTTCCACAGGTCTTTCAACAGAAATTGTGGATAACTTGAGCGCAAGTCGGCCTCAACCGACGCACGGCTATTGAAGCCACTTGCGTACGTCTTTCTCCCAATCGGGGTCGCCGCAGCCCTTCGGGTTTTCCGGCCCGAGCACCGTGATATAGCCTTTGCTCTTCATGCACGACTCGTAGGCGCGCACCTTCGTGCACTGTCCCGGCCCTGCGTTGCGCGAGACCGTCTTGCACTGCGCGATGGTGCGGTCCATCGGGCCGAAGTCCATGTCGTTTGCGTTGTTGGTCATCGGCGCGTCCGCGCCTGACAGCGAGAACTCGACGGGGCCGGTATGAGTGCAGGCTGCGGTCAGCATCGCGAGCGAGGCCGCCGCGACAAGAACAGGCGCGCGCAAAATCATGATTCACTTCCTTGTTGGTGTTGTGCGTTGAGATGTCATTCGCCGATCAGATGCAGCACGATATCGCGCTCCTGCGGCCGCGCGCGATGCTCGAACAGATAAATGCCTTGCCATGTGCCGAGTGTCATGCGGCCATGTTCGACGGGTATCGACAGTTGCACTTGCGTCAGCGCGGTGCGCAGATGCGCGGGCATGTCGTCGGGACCTTCCGTGTCGTGTTCGTAGCGCTTGGGATCTTCGGGCGCGAGCATCGCGAAGTGCCGTTCGAGATCGCGCTGTACGGAAGGGTCCGCGTTCTCCTGGATCAATAGCGAGGCCGACGTGTGCCGGCAGAACACGGTCAGGACGCCCGTCTCGATCGACGCGTCGCGTACGAACGCGGCGACCTCCGTGGTGAAATCGAACAGTCCGCGAGCGCGCGCCCGCACGTTCAGATGGCGAATGGCCTGGCGCATGAATCGTTCTCCGTTGTGCGATATGAAATGACGACTGCTGCAGAGTTTACCGCGAGCCGCGCGCCCGATCCGTCGATGCAAAACGGTCTATGCTGATACTTCAGCGTCATGGCAAAAACAACGAAGGGAGGCTGCCATCATGGACCGCGACGAATTCATCGATACATTGAAGCGCGAAGGCTACGCGGAAATCGTGACCGTCACGCGCGATCCGAACGGCGCGGTCGACGATCACGTGCATCCGTTCGAAGCGAAGGCATTGATCCTGCACGGCGAACTGGCGATACGCATCGGCACAACGGTGCAGGTCTACAGAACGGGCGACGTATTCCATCTGCAAGCCAATGAAAGCCATTCGGAACGCTACGGGCCCGAGGGTGCTCAGTATCTGGTTGGCCGTAAGTAAGGGGCAGGAAATCGGGCAGAGCACCAGCAAGTTTCCCGTCGACCGGCTACCATTTTTTCGAAGCATCGCTCATTCCATCATCGAGGAGGTTTTGAATGCCCACGTCCACGACGCCCGTCTGGTTCATCACTGGCTGTTCAACCGGCTTCGGCAAGGAACTGGTCCGCGCGGTGCTCGAACGGGGCTGGCGCTGCGTGGCGACGGCGCGTAACGTCGCGTCGCTTGCCGATCTGGCCGAGCCCGGCAGCGACGCTGATGCGCGTCTCGCCCGCGTGAAGCTCGACGTGACGGATGCCGCGCAGATCGCCGCAGCCGTCGAGACCGCGCAGCAGCGCTTCGGCGCGATCGACGTGCTGGTGAACAACGCGGGCTATGGCTATCAGTCGTCAGTCGAAGAGGGCGACGAAGCGGAGATACGCGCGCAGTTCGACGCGAACGTGTTCGGCCTCTTCGCGATGACACGCGCGGTGCTGCCGGGCATGCGCGAGCGGCGCAAGGGGCACGTGCTGAACATCACGTCGGTAGCGGGCATCGCGGGCTTTCCTGGCTCGGGCTATTACGCGGCGAGCAAACATGCCGTCGAAGGCTGGTCCGACTCTCTCGCAACGGAAGCCGGGCCGCTCGGCATCCGCGTGACCTGCGTCGAGCCGGGCCCATTCCGCACCGACTGGGCAGGCCGCTCGCTCAGACAGACGCCCAACCGTATCGCCGATTATGCCGACACGGCGGGCAAGCGCATGCAGGCGACGGCGCAAAACAGCGGCCATCAGGCCGGCGACCCGGCGCGCGCCGCGCAGGCGATGATCCGCATCACGGAGGCGGACCAACCGCCGCGTCATCTGGTGCTTGGCGCGTTCGGCGTCGATGCGGTATCGAAGCGCCTGCATTCGGCACTCGCCGATATCGAAGCGTGGCGCGACACGAGTGTCGGTGCGGACTTTCCGGACAACGAGAAATAAGCGTCAGGCGGGCCGCGCCGCGTCCGGATAGTATTGCGGCGCTTCGCGGCGCTCAAACATGCCATAGTCGCGCACCACGCGCACGCTGCGTAGCCGTGCGCCATCGGGCAATGCGAGCGCGTTTGCAAAGGCCCCGGCGGCTTGCGCGTCGCGCCATGCAGTGAGCAGAATGACGTCGCCCGGCGTCAACACGGCATCAAACACATCCCACGAAACCAGGCCCGTTGCGTCTTCGCGCAAGCCCAGCTTGCCCGCGACTTCGCGCGCGCCCGCGTGTTTCACCCAGTCTGGATCGCGCCGCGCATCGATCAGCACGATCGTGGTCGCATCGCCCGTCTCCGTTTCGTCGAGTCGTTGCTCGTGCAACGTATGACCGGCGGGCAGACGCGTGTCGCGCGTCACCTGCCCCACACGCAGCCGATAATCGCTGAACGTCTGCGTGCGGCCTTTTTCCTGCACGCCGTGATGCGTCGCCTGCGTGCGCCACCGTACCAGCGCCTTTTCGTCGCGCCAGCCGGACAGCGACAGCAGCACGCCGTCACGCGTGAGACTGCCGTAACGGACGTTATCGACGAAGCCGTCGATCTGCTCCAGTTCCGGCTTCAGCATCTTCGCGAAGCCGAGATACGCGTCCCATCGGTCGGCGCGCGGTTGCACTTCGAACAGCACTGAAAACATCGTGTTCTCCACGTAGCGCCTGCGGTTCAAACCGCCGCAATGCAATCGATTTCGATGTCGAAGCGACCCGGCCACGCGGGCACGCAGACAAAGATACGTGCAGGCGGATCGTTCGGAAAATAGCGCGCGTAAATCGAGTTGACGGCCGCAAACTGCTCGACCGACGTGCAATAAACATTGCACTTGAGCACATTGTCGAGCGACGAACCCGCCGTCTCGACGCACAGCTTCAGCTGTTCGAGCACGAGTTCCGTCTGCCGTTCGAGCGGCACGTCGGCGACTTCGCCCGTCTCAGGGTCGAACGGCGGCAGGCCCGACACATAGATCGTGTCGCCGTGGCGCGTAACGACGGAAGTCGGCGCCTTCCAGCGTTCGAGCCAGCTCGACAGCGGTTCGACCCGGATGATCTCGCGTTTCATGGCAGCACTCCGTTTGCATGATCTGGCCACCATCGTAGCCCCGGACGCCGCGCCGACGTTTCAGGCTGAGACGAAATGACGGGTGCGAATGCGCAAATGCGCTGCTCATTTTCCTCTCATTCTTCGAGCTTACGATTCACACATCGAAAGAACCTGCAGCGCCCCGAACGACACGGCGCGCTGCTCATAGAGGGGAACATCATGAACAGGTCATTCGTTACAGCATGTGCATCCGCGCTCGTCGTCTCGCTCGCATTGAGCGGCTGCGCAACCTTCGACGGCTCCGCCAACGTCTATAGCGCGTCACAGGCGCAGCGTGAGGCAACAGTGCGCTTCGGCACCATCGAAAGCGTGCGCCCCGTCACCATCGACACGAGCAACGGCCAGCCCGGCTTTCTCGGCGCACTCGGCGGCGGCGCGATTGGCGGCATCGCGGGCAGCGCGATCGGCGGCGGACGCGGCTCGATCCTGACGGGCATCATCGGCGGCATTGCGGGCGCGGTGGCGGGCAACGAGGTGCAGAACCACTTCGAGAAGACGCAAGGCGTCGAAATTACCGTGCGGCTCGACGACGGCTCGCTGCGCGCCATCACGCAAAGCACCGACGGCCCGATGTTCTACGCGGGCGAACGCGTGCGGCTGCTGTCGGAAGGCGGCCTGACGCGCGTGACGCTGTAAGCGCGGCAACCCGGGCAACAGAGGCAAAGGAAGAAGGAGAGCATCATGTTCATGCGCGACGACGTGATTTACGAGTTTCATCACATCGGCATTCCGACCAGCGAAGTGCGCGAAGGCGAACGCTACAGCCCGCAGTACCGGATGTACACGAGCGACAGCGATTGCAAGCTCGCACGCATCCAGTACCACCGCTTCGACGCCGATAGCCCGTTGCACGAACTGATGCGCCGCATGCCGCATCTGGCGTTCAAGGTCGACGATCTCGACCGCGCGATCGACGGGAAAGAGGTCGTGCTTGGCCCGTATGAACCGATCGACGGGTTTCGCGTGGCTGCCATCATCGACGGCGGAATGCCCGTCGAGTTGATCCAGACCATCCTCGACGACGAGGATATCTGGAGCCGCACAGTGACGGGCCGGCACGCGCGGCTGTACGCGGCGCAATACGAAGCTTGATTAAGGCATGGTTCAGGTAGCGCGTTGCAGCCAGGCGCGCCAGCCGCCGTATTGCGTGATATCGACGGCGCCTTCAAGACCGTACGCTTCGCACATGAAGCCAGTTTCCCAGCGTCCGTCCGCAAGCTCGACCTTGCCGAGCGCGAGCGGCGCGGGAATGCCCGCGAGAAACGAGCCGGCTTCGCTGCCCGGCAACTCCCAGACTTCGACCTCGATTGCCGCGCCGTTCGTTGTATCTCGCGTCATGCCAGGCCGTTGCGTCGCGCCGCCGCCCGTCAGCGCATATAGCCGGTAGCGCGGCGCGCTGGCGGTCTTCTCGACGAGGCGCGCGCCACGCGCGATCAACTGTCCATTGAGTGCCAAGCCTTCGAGATGCGCGCCGCACACAACGAGCTTCATCCTGTCGTTGCGTGCCGCGCGCGCGGGCACATCGGCATCCTGCTTCGCGCCGCCGATCAGCGGCACATTCAGCTTGCGATGCAGCGCATCGGCGATGCTCAGCAAATATTGATCGGTGAACGCGCGGCCGAACAGCGTCACGCCCCACGGCAGCCCATTGCGCATGAAACCCGCGGGCGTCGCGATCGCAGCGTAATCGAGCAGATTCATGAAGTTCGTGTAGTAGCCCAGCAGTGAGTTCGGGCCGATAGGATCGCGCGCCAGTTCATCGAGCGTGACGGCACGCGGAATGGACGGTGTCAGCACGCAATCGAGTTCCGCGAGCACGGCATCGCAACGCTGCTTCAGCGCCTGAAGTTTGTACTGTGCGCGAAATGCATCGACGGCGGTCGCGCCCGGCGCCTTCGCGAGCACGTCGCGAATCACGGGCAGCACGGCGTCGGGTTGCGATTCCATCAGCGCACCTGCCACGCTATAGCGCTCGGCAACCCATGGTCCTTCATAGAGTAGTCGCGCCGCTTCGACGAAGGGCGCGAAGTCGATCTCGACGGCCTCGCCGCCGATCGCTTCGAGCGCCGTGCGCGCCTGCGCGAATAGCGCGGGGCTTTCTTCGCAGCCGGCAAATTCCAGCTGACGCGGCACGCCGAAGTGAAAGCGCGTGACGGCGCCGAACGCGGCTGCGTCGTTCCATTGCGGATTCGCGCGGCTGTAGGCATCGGCGGGATCATGGCGGGCGGTGAGCGCGAGCAGTTCGCTCGCCTCGCTGGCCGTCGCGGTGAAATACGTCACGCAGTCGAGCGTGCGGCAGGCGGGCACGACGCCCGCCGTCGACAGCAAGCCCTTGGTTCCCTTAGTGCCGACGAGGTTGTTCAGCGCGGCGGGCACGCGGCCCGAGCCGGCCGTATCGGTGCCGAGCGCGAAGCTCGCGACGCCGAGCGCCACGGCCAGAGACGACCCCGCGCTCGATCCACCCGAAGGATACGCGGCGTGCACGCTATTGCGGCACTTGCCGTACGGCGAGCGCGTGCCGTTGAGTCCCGTCGCGAACTGGTCGAGATTGGTTTTGCCGATCGGCACCGCGCCGAGTGCGATTAGTTGCGCGACGAGTGTCGCCGAGTCTTGAGGCGTATACGCGAAAGCGGGGCAGGCGGCCGTCGTCGGAATGTCGGTGAGATCGATATTGTCCTTCAATGCAAACGGCACGCCGTAAAGCGGCAAAGAATCGACAGCGCGCCCGTCGAGCGCCGCGAGATAAGGCTCGATTTCCGCGTCGGACAGCAGATGAATGAACAGGTGATAGTCCGGGTTCAGTGCCGCGGCGCGTTCGCGCAATGCGCCAATCAGTGCGCGCGGCGTGACACGGCCTTCGCGATACGCGGCGCGCACAGCGGGAAGACGCAGATCGAATGAATCCATGTCCGATGGTTCCTTAATGCGTTGAAGTGAAGTGTCAAATGAGGTGTCTCATGCGTGCTGGTCGATCACGACGACGCGCTGCCCCGCGCGAACGGGCGAACCCGGCGCGACATGAATCTCGCCGACAGTGCCCGCGCAAGGCGCGATAACGGATATTTCCATCTTCATCGACTCGATCACGAGCAGCACGTCGCCCGCTTCGACGCTCGCGCCGGGCTCGACGCGCACTTGCCACAGATTGCCGGCAATTTCGCTATCGACGGCGATCTGGCCGTCGGTGAGCGGCGCGATTTCCGCGTCGGCGATAACAGGCGGCTCCAGCGTGTCTTCGTTGCTGCCCGCTTCGTGCCAACGCTGCCGCTCAGCTTGAAACGCCGCTTGCTGACGCGTGCGGAACTGCGCGATGTCGTCCGCCTCGCGTTCGAGAAACGCCTGATAGTCGGCCAGCGACAACTCGGTCTCTTCGATCTTCAGCGGATAACGGCCGAGCGGAAACGCTTCGCGGATGCGCAGTAGTTCGTCGGCGGAGACTTCGTAGAAGCGGATCTGATCGAAGAAGCGCAACAGGTATGGACGTCCCGCGAAATCCGCGACTTCGCGATAGCGGTTCCACATCTGCAGCGTGCGTCCGACGAACTGATAGCCGCCCGGCCCTTCCATGCCATACACGCACAGATACGCGCCGCCGATGCCGACGGAATTCTCGGCGGTCCACGTACGCGCCGGGTTGTACTTCGTCGTCACGAGACGGTGACGCGGATCGAGCGGCGTCGCGACGGGTGCGCCGAGATAGACGTCGCCGAGACCCATCACCAGATAGCTCGCGTCGAACACGATGCGCTTCACGGCATCGATTGAATCGAGGTCGTTGATGCGGCGGATGAACTCCAGATTGCTCGGGCACCACGGCGCGTCCTTGCGCACGGTGGTCATATATTTGTCGATGGCAAGCTGACACGCGGGGTCGTCCCACGACAGCGGCAGATGCACCACACGCGACGGCGCGCGCAGATCCTTTTGCAGCAGCACGCGTTGCCATGTCGCCGCGACATGATCGAGCAGCGTCGCGAGCGGCAATTGCTCCGGCTGATAGTGGACCTGCAGCGAACGGATGCCGGGCGTCAGATCGATCACGCCGGGTAACTGCAACGCTTCGAGCGATTGCATCAATGCGTGGCCGCGAAAGCGCAGCACGAGATCGAGTTCGGACGGTCCGATTTCGAGCAGCAGGTGCGTATCGCCGGACAATCGCGCGACGAGCCGGTCATCGCCTTCGCCGACGTTCAGCACGATGGGCGATTGCAAGTCCGCGCGGTGTTCATCGGCATGCGGTGACGTTGCCTGTGCTGCGAGCGTGTCCACTTCTTCGATGCGTGCGCGTGCCGCTTCGCGCGCCGTGGCGATATCGACGGGTACGAAGCGCACCTTGTCACCCGCCTTCAACTGGCCGATCTGCCACAGATCCGCTTCGATCACCGTGACGGGACACACGAAGCCGCCAAGGCTCGGACCGTCCGGACCGAGAATGACGGGCATATCGCCGGTGAAATCGACCGCGCCGACGGCGTACGGATTGTCGTGAATGTTCGACGGATGCAGTCCCGCTTCGCCGCCGTCCGCGCGCGTCCATTCGGGCTTCGGACCGATCAGCCGCACACCCGTTCGGCTCGAATTGAAATGGATCTCCCAGTCGGTGTCGAGAAACTGCTCGATATAGCGCGCGCTGAAGTATTCGGGCGCGCCATGTGGACCGTAGATCACGCGCAGCACGCGCACATCGTCGAGGCGATGCGCGAGCGCGGCGGGCATTGAAGCGCCCGCATCGCGATCAGCGAGCGGATGAAGATGCAACACGTCGCCCGCGCGCAGCGCGCGTCCGCCGTGGCCGCCGAACTGCCCGAGCGTGAACGTGCTGCGGCTGCCCAGATACTGCGCGACGTCCAGCCCGCCGCGCACGCACAGATAGGCGCGCGCGCCTGCGCCGCGAATCGTGCCGAGTGCGAGCGTCGAACCGGCGGCAACCAGGAACGTCGTGTTCATCGGTTGCGGGATGTCGTCGAGCATCACGGGGAGCGTCGCGCCCGTCACCGTGACGACGGCGTCGGTGTTGAAGCGCAGCGTGGGCCCGCTCATCGTGATTTCGAGCGCGGCGGCCTGCGCGTCGTTGCCGAGCAGACGATTGCCGAGACGCAACGCGCGATCGTCCATCGGTCCCGAGGGCGGCACGCCCACGGCCCAGTAGCCCGGACGGCCCGGATAGTCCTGCACAGTCGTCTGCGTGCCGCCGCCGAGCACTTCGAAGGTCGATGCGTGATAACGCAGGCCTTCGAGGCAACGCGTCCACGGATGGCCGCTCGCGAACGGCGTGTCGGCAAGAATCTGCCGCAGATAGTCGCGGTTCGTCTCGACGCCATAAATGCGAGATGCTTCAAGCGCGGCATCGAGCGCATGGCGCGCTGCGTCGCGAGTCGGTTGCCATGCGATCAGCTTCGCGAGCATCGGATCGAACCACGGCGGCACTTCACAACCGGCTTCAATCCATGTGTCGATACGCAGCGCGCGGCCATTGGCATGCGGAAACGACACATCGGTCAGCAGCCCCGGGCAGGGCTTGAAATCGCGGCCCGGATCTTCCGCATAGAGACGCGCCTGGATCGCGTGGCCTTGCGGCTTCAGATCGCGCGACAACACATCAAGCGGCGCGAGCGTGCCCGCTGCCAGTTCGATCATCCAGCGCACCAGGTCCACGCCCCACACCTGTTCGGTCACGCCATGCTCGACCTGCAAACGCGTGTTCACTTCGAGAAAGTAGAAGCGCGCGGCCTCGCTGTCGTAGACGAATTCGACGGTGCCCGCCGAGCGATACGACACCGCTTGCGCGAGCCGGATCGCCGCATCGCACAGCGCGGCTTCGACGCCGTTGGGCAGATTCGGCGCGGGCGTTTCTTCAAGCACCTTCTGGTTGCGCCGCTGCACCGAGCAATCGCGCACGCCGAGCGCAATCGCCGCGCCCTTGCCGTCGCCGAATACCTGCACTTCGAGATGCCGCGCTTTCTCGATGTACTTTTCGAGGAACACGCCCGCATCGCTGAAGTTGTTCTGTCCGAGGCGCTTCACATTGTCGAACTGTGACACCAGTTCGTCCGCCGAGCGGCACACTCGCATGCCGATGCCGCCGCCGCCCGCCGTGCTTTTCAGCATCACCGGATAGCCGATGCGTTGCGCCGCTTCGAGCGCGGCGTCGAGGCCGTCGAGCAGGCCTGTGCCTTCCAGCATCGGCACACCCTGTCCGGCGGCGATCGCGCGGGCCGTGTGCTTGAGGCCGAACTCGCGCAATTGTGCGGGCGTCGGGCCGATGAACGCGATGCCTGCGGCTTCGCACGCTTCGGCAAAGGCCGCGTTTTCGGACAGGAAACCGTAGCCCGGATGAATCGCCTGCGCGCCTTGCGCACGCGCGATCTCCAGAATCTTCGCGATGTCGAGATAGGTGACGCTCGCCGCGCCGTCGCCGAGACTGCATGCCGTATCGGCGAGGCTGACGTGACGGCTCGCGCGGTCCGCTTCGCTGTAAACAGCGACGCCTTCGACATTCAGTTCGCGCAGCGTGCGCAGAATGCGGCAGGCAATCGCGCCGCGATTCGCAATGAGGACTTTATCGAACATGAGTGGATGTTCAATGCGTGGGCGGGTCGTCCCGCCACGTGGACATGCATGCCGAGGTCGTCCACGGCAGGTCGCTTCGTTTCAGGTCTTAAAAGCGGGCTTGGTGCTTCGTGTATTTCGTAGATTCGTCGATGCGCATCAAACGCCCCGCGCGCACTTTCATCACCGTGTAGAACCAGAGACGCAGTGTGCTCAGTTCCATATCGTCAGCTCCGCGGGAGTGGGGTTGTAGGCGTTGCACGGATTGTTCAGTTGCGGGCAGTTCGAAATCAGCACGATCACGTCCATTTCCGCGCGTACTTCGACGTATTTGCCGGGCGCGGAAATGCCGTCCTCGAATGTGAGGCCGCCCTCGGATGTGACGGGCACATTCATGAAGAAATTGATGTTGGCGGCGATGTCGGTTTTCGACAGACGGCCGTCATGCGCGCATGCGCGCAGGTAGTTATCGCGGCAGCTGTGCATGTAGCGCTTTTCGAGCGCGTAGCGCACCGTGTTGCTCTCCTGCGCGCACGCGCCGCCGAGCGTGTCGTGACGCCCGCAGGTATCGGCGACGATGGTCAGCATCGGGTTGCCGAGGTTCGAGTAGAGCACGGTGCCCGTCGTCAGATAGAGGCTTTGCTGGCGGCGCAGCGTGCGTTGCGCGTCGTAGCGTTCGCGCGGATCGGCGAGGCTGTAGAACAGCGTGTCGATCGCCTGATTGCCTTCTACGTCGCGAATGCGCAGCGTCTGGCCCGCTTTCAGTTCCTTGAGCCACGGTTCTCCTGCGGGCAAGGTTTCGCGAAAGATCGCGTCGGCGGGGTCGAGCGTGCTGGTCGTGAGGATGGATGTCGTCATGGCGCGCGTTCCGCTCAGAGAAAGAATCGTTCGGTGTTGATGAAGCCGCGGGTGTTTTCATCGCACGACGTACGGCAGATTTCGGCGACCTGACTGTTGGCGGTGTGCAGTGTGAGCTTCACGGGCTTCGGCGCATATTCCGGATTCGGGTCGAGCGGATGCTGGATCGCGGTCAGCACGACGAGCGTGTTCATCGGCGCATACAGCTCGATGTAGTCGCCCGTTTTCGAATTGCCTTCGACGAAGCTGAGCGCTCCCGCATCCGTCACATCGACGCGGCTGAAGAGATTCAGCGTCATCAGCAGATCAGACACGCCGAGTCCCCATTTGCCGAGTTCGACGAGCAGGTTGTCGGTGCCATTGCGGTAGAACGCGTTGCGCAATTCCTGATAGCGGCCTTGCCCGTACTTCTCCAACACTTCGGCCGCGTTCGACACACCCGCGAGACTGTCGTGCCAGCCGCACGTATCCGCGACGATCGCGGCGAGCACGCGGCCCATGTCGGAGTAGAGGCAATGGCCTTTGGTGAGCTTCGCCGTGTGCTGGCACTTGAGCGTGTCGGGCAGATTCAGGCGCTCGCTTTTTTCGGCGGCGTTGAAGAGCAACATCGCGACGTTTGCGCCGCCGCGCAGATCGGTGATGCGCAGCAACTGGCCGCGCTTGACGATCAGCGATGCATGTCCTCCACCGGGCACGGTTTCTTCGAGCAATGTTTCGTTCATAGGTTGTGTCCTTTCGATCATGCGGGTACGGCGAGCAGCGGCGGAATCGTCATCGCCGCGTGAGCTTCGCGCACGCCGTTGCGTTCGAGGGGAATGTCGTAGGTGATGCGCGCGCCGTACGCCTGCGGCGCTTGAGGATCGATGCGTACCTTGTCGAAGACGAGCACGCGGCTGCCGAGCGTGAAGCCTTCTTTCAGGTCGTGCGTGACCATGAAGACCGTCAGCTTCGCTTCGCGCCATAGCCCGGTCAGCAGTTCATGCATGTCGCGGCGGATGCCGGGATCGAGCGCGCCGAACGGTTCGTCGAGCAGCAGCACGCGCGGCTTCATCACCAGCGCCTGCGCCAGTGCGAGACGTTGCTGCATGCCGCCCGACAGTTGATGCGGATACTTGTCGAGCGAATCGGCGAGGCCGACGCGCGCGAGCATCGCGACGGCTTCATCGCGTGCGAGGCGGCGGCGCGCGCCGAACAGCCGTCCCGTGAGCGGCGCATGCGGGAGTTCGAGGCCGAGCATCACGTTGCGCAGCACGGTCAGATGCGGGAACACCGAATAGCGCTGGAACACCACGCCGCGATGCGGGTCCGGCTCCGGTGGCAACGGCTCGCCGTCGAGCAGGATGACACCGCGCGTCGGACGTTCCTGGCCGAGCAGCAAACGCAGGAACGTCGACTTGCCGCAGCCTGACGCGCCGACCATCGAGCAGAACTCGCCTTCCGCGATGCGCAGATTGAGCCGCTCCAGCACGACCTGATCGTCGTACTGTTTCCACAGATTGCGGATCTCGATCATGCGCGGCCTCCGTTGTACCAGGGGAACGCCCATTGCGTGAGACGGCGCAGCGCTGCGTCGATCAGCCACGCGAGCAGCGTGATCCACGCAACGTACGGCAGGATCACATCCATCGCGAGATAGCGGCGCACGAGAAAGATGCGATAGCCGAGGCCATCCGTCGAAGCGATCGCTTCCGCTGCGATCAGAAACAGCCACGCCGATGTCAGCGCAAGACGCAATGCAATCAACAGACGCGGCAGCAGTTGCGGCACGATCATCCGCAGAATCAGCGTCCAGCTCGATGCGCCGAGCGTTTGCGCCTTGATCCACAGTTCCTCGGGGATTTCGCGCGTGCGCTGTTGCAGATCGCGGATCATCATCGGCGTGATGCCGATCACGATCAGCACGACTTTCGACAGCTCATCGAGACCGAACACGATGAAGAGAATCGGCAGCACCGCGAGCGGTGGAATCATCGATATCACCGTGATGAACGGCGACAGCGTCGTGCCCGCGAGCGGAATGCTGCCCGTCACGATGCCGAACACCAGCGCAATCGCCGCGCTCGCGACCAGTCCGATGCCGAGCCGCTTCATGCTCGACACCGTGTCGTCCCACATCATGTATTCGCCCGTGCGCTTGTCTTCGCTGAACGCGTATTCGTGCAGCGCGTCCTTCATCTGCGTGGCGGACGGCAGCAGCTTGTCGTCGGGATTCGCCTGCAGCCGCAGCGACGAGCCGGTGAAGTACACCGCGATCAGCACGATGAAGGGCAGCAGCAACAGCATGAGACTGCCGGTGCGGCCAGGATGTCGGTTGATGAGCCGCATGGGCCTCTCCTGCTCAGATTGAAGCTGCGCTCACAGCTTGCCTTGCGCGGCCAGGCGCACGTAGGTCGGATCGAAACGCAGCTTCAGGTTGCTCTTGCTGCCGACCACCACGTTGTTGTCGAACGCCATGCCCACAGCGCCCGCGTTCGGCGCGCCCTTGCCGAGCAAACCGTGATCGAACGAGAACTGCGCGACGCGCGTCATGATCTTCGGCATGTTCGGGCTGGTGGCGAAATCGAGCGCCTGTTGCGGCGTGTAGAAGAGTGCCGTGGTGGAGAGTTGCGCCTTGTAGCCGGCGAGATCGGTGCCTGATGCCTTGGCCATCTCAGTCAACGCAGCCTGACTGTCGGGCGACGTGCCGTGCATCGTCTGCATGATTTCGAACCATGCGCCCGTCAACGCCTTGCCGAGTGCCGGGTTGTCATGCAGCGTCTTCGTGTTGACGACCATCATGTCCATGATCTCGCCGGGAATGCGGCTCGAATCGAACACTTCCGTGACGTTCGGCTTCGCCTTCAGATCGGCGAGCATCGGGTTCCACGTGACGGCGTTGTGCACGGTGGGCGTGGCGAATGCGCCGGAGATGTCGGCATCGGACGTGTTGACGGTCTTGATGTCGCGCTCGCTCATACCTGCCGATTCGAGTGCGCGCGCAAGCAGATAGTGCGAGACGGAGAGTTCGACGAGATTGACGGGTTGGCCCTTCAGGTCCGCGACTTTCTTGCCCGCGCCCTTGATGAGCACGCCGTCGTTGCCGTTCGAGTAATCGCTGACGATCAATGCCGTGCTGTCCACGCCGCCCGTTGCGGGAATGGTCAGCGCGTCCATGTTGGTCATCGCGCAGCCGTCGAACTTGCCGGCCGTGTACTGGTTGATCGATTCGATGTAGTCGTTCAACTGCACGACATCGACGTTGATGCCGTACTTCTTCGCCCATTTGGACATGATGCCCTGGGTCTTCGCATAGCCCCACGGCATCCAGCCGGCGTAAATGGTCCAGCAGACCTTGAAGTCCTTACGGGCTTGAGCGAATGAGGGCGTGGAAAAACACAGGGAGAGAGCGACGGCGGCAGCGGCTGCAAAACGTAGTTTGCGCATGAGGTTGACCTCGCAGGGACGGTTATCGACGGCAGGAGCGGCGCGACGCATCGCGTTCTCTCCCGGGCTTTTATCCCGCCGTGTAACCTCATCGAGGTCGACAACTCTCGGACCAGCGTCGCACACCGAATGCTTGTGTTTGCATCGATGCGGACCGGAACCCTAGTCGTCCATTTGCCAGATTGTGACTGCTAAACCGGATGCTGCACCGGCTCCTGCACGTCACTAAGCGATAAGCATGCCACTGCTGTCTTTACTTGAGTCTGGTCGGTTTTGAGTGCGATGCGTGCACAAGGTTGAAGCGCGATCGCGATCTGCGCGCGCGTGTGCGCACCAGTCGGGTGCTTCACATCGATGTCATTTGCCGAGCCGCTCAGAAAGCGCATAGCGGCGCATGCAGCGCTCCATGCTGTCGAGAAACGCGAGATCCGCCGCATTCATCTTGCGCTCGCGATGCCACAGCAGATGCACGTCGACATCGACGAGTCCTTCTTCGGGCGGCAGGCGCCACAGACGCTGCTGCGCGATGTCGTCGCGCACGATGTGCTCGGGCAGGCAGCCGATGCCGAAGCCCGCGAAGATCAGCCTCCGCACTTCGTCGAGCGATGGCGACGAAGCGACGATGCGCCCCGTAAAACCCTTCTGGTCACGAAACACGGTGAGCGGCGAAAGACTGTCGCCGATCTGGTCGCTGGTAAACGACACGAAGTTTTCGGCGAGCAGGTCTTCCATCGTCAACGGCGACTTGCCGTATAGCCGGTGATGACGCCCGCAGAAAATCGCATAGCGTTGCCGCAGGAAGCAGCGCATCTCCAGTTTGTCGTGCGGTGAGCGGCACAGGCCGAGACCTGCAGTCGCTGTCTTCTGCAGCAGCGACGAGATGATGTCGGACGAACGCATCACTTCGATCTGCAAGTCGATGCGCGGATACGCGCGATGAAAGTCCGCGAGAAACTCGTCGTACACGGGCGACTCGATGCGGCTGATGGTCAACAGGCGAATCGAGCCGCTGATGTCCTCGGTGCGGTCGTCGATCTCGGTTTCGAGCCGCGAGATGTTGCCGTAGATATCGCTCGCAATGCGATAGACCTCTTCGCCCACCTGGGTCGGCGCGAAGTACGGGCCGCGCCGGTCGATCAGCTTGCGCTCCAGCGTTTCCTCTAGCCGTCGCAACGCCTGGCTTACGGCCGGTTGCGTGACGTGCAGGCGCGCGGCGGCGCGGCTCAGGCTGCGCTCCTGCATGATGACGAGGTACGTGCGCAGCAGATTCCAGTCGAGCCGGTCGTTCAGAAAACGGGCGATTTCAGTGCGCATCGGAGGAAACTATAAGTTGAATTTATGCGGCGAATAATAACTCGAAATTTGACTAATGTTTTCTGGCCGCCGATAAATGACACATGCCGTGGCGCGCGCCCGCTCGGAGAGAAGAGCGGCACACCACCCCAACACTGCGCGCGAGGCCACGGGTTCAACCCACGTCAGACGTGCATCAGGAGCCAGCATGACCCAAACCATCAGTACCACCCGTCAGCCGGGACGCGCCGCAACGGCCGCGTTCATCGGCACGATGATCGAGTGGTACGACTTCTATATCTACGCGACGGCCGCCGCGCTCGTATTCGGCGAACTGTACTTTCCGTCGAGCGACCGTTTTGTCAGCACGATGGCGTCGTTTGCGACCTTTGCCGTGGGCTTTTTCGCGCGACCGTTGGGTGGCATCGTGTTCGGCCATCTCGGCGACCGCATCGGCCGCAAGAAAGCGCTGATGACCACGCTGATGATGATGGGCGTCGCGACCGTGTGTGTCGGGCTGCTGCCCGACTATTCGAAAGTCGGCATGCTCGCGCCGGTGTTGCTGGTGCTGCTGCGCGTCGTGCAGGGCGTGGCCGTCGGCGGCGAATGGGGCGGCGCGGTGCTGATGGCGGGCGAACATGCGCCGCAAGGGCGCCGCACGTTCTTCGCATCGTTTGCGCAGCTCGGCAGTCCGGCGGGGCTGATCCTGTCGCTGATCGCGTTTCGCGCGGTGACGTCGATGGATAAGGCGGACTTCATGTCCTGGGGCTGGCGTCTGCCGTTTCTCGCGAGTTCCGTGCTGCTGATCGTCGGGATCGTGATCCGTCTTGGCGTGAATGAATCGCCGGAATTCCAGCGTGTGAAGGAATCGAACCGCACGGCGAAGCTGCCGATTGCCGAAGTGTTCAGCTCGGCATGGGGCCTCGTGCTGCTGTGTATCGGCGCGAATACGATCGGCATTGCGGGCGTGTACTTCACCAACACGTTCATGATCGCGTACACGACGCAATACGTCGGCGTGACACGTTCGATGATTCTCGACTGCCTGTTCGCCGTCGCGATCATCCAGTTCGTGTCGCAGCCGCTCGCTGCGTGGACGGCCGAACGCATCGGCGGCGCGCGCTTCCTGAAGATCGCCGCCTTGCTCGCGATGATCTCGCCGTATCCGATGTTCATGCTCGTGCAAAGCGGCTCGGTCGTGCCGATGGTGATCGGCATTGCGATTGCCGTGGTCTGCATGGCGAGCTTCTACTCGGTGATCGCGGGCTTCGTCAGCGGCATCTTCCCGACGCGTGTGCGCTACTCGGGCATCTCGCTCGCGTATCAGGTGTGCGGCGCGGTGGCGGGCGGTCTCACGCCGCTCGTCGGCACGTGGCTCGCGCATCGCTATACGGGCCAATGGTGGCCGCTCGCCGTGTTCTATACGTGCCTCGCGGGCATCTCGCTGGTGTGCATCGTCGCGCTCGACGCACGGCGTGCGACACATGCCGATCAGGCCGAAGCCGTAGGCGCGCATTGAATCGAACTCACGTTGAACGACCCGGAAAGACTCATGAAAGACCTGTTGCAAATCGACGGCGCGCGCCTTTGGCAAAGCCTGATGGACATGGCGCAAATCGGCGCGACACCGAAGGGCGGCGTGCGGCGTCTCGCGCTCACCAATGAAGACGTGCGTGGCCGCGATCTGTTCGCCACATGGTGCCACGACGCGGGCATGACAGTGAGCATCGATGAAATCGGCAATCTGTTCGCGCGGCGCGAAGGCGCGCAGAAGGATGCGGCGCCCGTGCTGATCGGCAGCCATCTCGACACGCAGCCCGAAGGCGGGCGTTTCGACGGCGTCTATGGTGTGCTCGCGGCGCTCGAACTCGTGCGCGCGCTGAACGACGCGAACATCGTGACGGAGAAGCCGATCGAAATCGTCTCGTGGACCAACGAGGAAGGCGCGCGCTTCACGCCAGCGATGCTCGGCTCGGCGGTGTTCACGGGCATCACGTCGCTCGACGAAGCGCTTGCGAAGCAGGACGCCGACGGCATCACGCTCGCGGATGCATTGACGCAGAGCGGCTATCGCGGCGCGCGCGCCGTCAACGGCCAGGCCGTCGATGCGTATTTCGAAGCACACATCGAGCAGGGCCCCGTGCTCGAAGCGAACGGCACGACGATCGGCGTGGTGACGGGCGGCCAGGCGATCCGCTGGCTCGACGTGACGGTGACGGGCATGGCCGCGCACGCGGGCACGACGCCGATGCCGTATCGCAAGGATGCGTACTTTGCGAGCGCGCGGATGGCGGCGGAACTGGAACGTATCGTCGAAAGTTATGCGCCGCGTGGACTCGTGACCATTGGACAAGTGGCGATCAGGAACGCATCGCGCAACACGATTGCGGGCGAAGTGTCGTTCACTGTCGATCTGCGTCATCACGAAGACGGCCAGGTCGATGCGATGGAGCGCGATCTGCGCACCGCATTCGAGCGAGTCGCGCAAGCGCGCGGCGTGAAGCTCAGCGTCGAAACGTATTGGCGCAGCCCCGCGACGCCGTTCGATACCGCATGCGTTGATCTGGTGGCGCAAGCGGTTGAAGCGCTCGGCTATTCGAACGAGCGCATCGTCAGCGGCGCGGGTCACGACGCGATTCATCTCGCGCGCTATTGCCCGACGGCGATGGTGTTCATTCCGTGTGTCGGCGGCCTGTCGCACAACGAAGCCGAAGACGCGCTGCCTGAAGACGTCACGCGCGGCGCGAACGTGCTGCTCAATGCGGTGCTCGCGCGCGCGGGCGTGATGGCGACTGCCGACGCGTAACAGGAAAGGACCAGCAATGAAGACGTTTTTTCATCCCGAACAACTGCTGCATCATCCGCGCTCGTATCTGTCGCGCGGACAAATGCGCGAGCCGCAGGAAGTGCCCGAGCGCGCTGCACGCCTCGTGGCTGCGGCGAAATCGCTGGACTTCGATGTCGTCGAACCGGCCGATCACGGCACGGCTGCCATTGCCGCCGTGCACGACATGAACTATCTGCGCTTTCTCGAGGAGGCGCATCGCGACTGGAAGCAGATGCCCGACGATTGGGGCGACGAAGTGATGTCGAACATCTACGTGCGCGATCCGAATCCGTTGCGCGGCGTGCTCGCGAAGGCGGCGCGTTATCTCGCCGACGGCAGTTGCCCGGTCGGCGCGAATACGTGGCGTGCCGCGTACTGGTCGGCGCAGAGCGCGTTGGCGGCAGCATCGGCCGTCAACGAGGGCGCGCGCGAGACGTATGCGCTTTGCCGGCCGCCTGGCCATCACGCACGCGCCGATGCGGCGGGCGGTTTCTGCTATTTGAACAATGCGGCGATTGCGGCGCAGTCGTTGCGAGGCCGCTTCAAGCGCGTCGCGATTCTCGACACCGACATGCATCACGGCCAGGGCGTGCAGGAGATTTTCTACGGACGCGACGACGTGCTGTACATCTCCATTCACGGCGATCCGACCAATTTTTATCCCGTGGTCGCGGGTTATGAGGAAGAGCGCGGCGCGGGTTCGGGCGACGGCTTCAACGTCAATCTACCGATGCCGCACGGTTCGTCGGAAGCGGTGTTCTTCGACAAGCTCGACGATGCGCTGCGTGTGTTGAAGCGTTTCGAACCGGATGCGCTGGTGCTTGCGTTGGGCTTCGACATCTACAAGGACGATCCGCAATCGCAGGTGGCCGTGACGACGGAAGGCTTTGGGCGGCTCGGTGAAGCGATTGGCGCGTTGCGCCTACCGTCCGTGATCGTGCAGGAAGGCGGCTATCACCTGGAGAGCCTCGAAGCGAATGCGCGCGCGTTCTTCGGTGGCTTTATGGAGAAGCGCGGCAGTTAAGCGCGGATTTGCAAGCCTGATGTCCAAACGGCCTCGCAGCGATGCGAGGCCGTTTTTCATTGCTTCAACGCAAATGCGCCAACGCAAATGAAAACGGGCGTCCAATGGACGCCCGTCGAATGCTGGCTGTCGAAGCCGATCAGCCCGGCATACGGGGTGAAGCAGCCGGCGCACGGTTGTTCGACGCGACGCCCGTGTCCGTCGGCAGCGCGGAGCCTTGTGCTTGCGCGACGAGGTTTTCCGTTGCCGGGCCGATTGCGTCGGTGAACGTCTTCGGACGCACGCCGATGGCGAGCACCAGCACGGCCATCGCGCCGAGCAGCACGAACTCGCGGCGGCCCAGATCGCGCAGGCTCGAGACGCGCGTGTTCTTGATCGCGCCGAACATCACGCGCTTGTACATCCACAGCGTGTACGCGGCGCTCAGGATCAGCGTCAGCGCAGCCGTCGCGCCAACCCAGAAGTTGAAGCGGATCGCGCCCATCAGCACCAGAAACTCACCGACGAAACCCGACGTGCCCGGCAGGCCGACGTTCGCCATCGAGAACAGCATCGCGAACGTAGCGAGCTTCGGCATCGAGTTCGCAACGCCGCCGTAGGCGTCGATCGAGCCGTTCTTCGTGCGGTCGAACAGCATGCCCGTGCACAGCAGCATGGCGCCCGACACGATGCCGTACGACAGCATCTGCACGACAGCGCCTTCCGTGCCCATGCGGTCGAACGTGAACAGGCCGAGCGTGACGAGGCCCATGTGCGCGACGGCGGAGTAGGCGAGCAGCTTGCGCATGTCGGTCTGCGCGAGCGCGAGCAGGCTGCCGTAGATCACCGCGACCAGCGACAGCGCGATCATCGCCGGAGCGAAGAAGTGGCAGGCATCCGGCACGATGGGCAGCGCGAAGCGCAGCAGGCCGTAGCCGCCCATCTTCAGCATGCCGAGCAGCACGGCGGCGCCCGTCGGGCCGTCCGAGTGGACGTCGGGCAGCCACGTGTGCACGGGCCACATCGGTACCTTCACCGAGAAGGCCGCGATGAAGCCGATGAACACCATGATCTGCGGCATGAAATCGAGCTTGAGCGTGCGCCACGTAGCCATGTCGAACGTGTGCGAGTGCGCCCACAGGTAGATCAGCGCGGCGAGCATCGCCAGCGAGCCGACCAGCGAAAAGAAGAAGAAACGCACCGCCGCGTAGACGCGGCGCTTTTCGCCCCACGTGCCGATCAGCAGATACAGCGGAATCAGCGACGCTTCGAAAAACACGAAGAACAGCATGCCGTCGAGCGACGTGAACACGCCTTGCATGCAGCCCGACAGCAGCAGGAACGCGCCGTAGTACTGCGCGACGCGGCTGGTGATCGATTCCCACGACGCGACCACGATGATCAGCGTCGTCACGGCCGTCAGCACGGTGAACCACAGCGAAATGCCGTCGACCCCGAGGTGGTACGAGATGCCGAACTCGGGCAGCCACGCGGACTGCTGCTCGAACTGCATCGTCGACAGGGACGAATCGAAACCCGCTACCAGCGGAATGACGGGCAGGATGCTGACGGCTGCGCCGATCAGCGCAAGCCAGCGCGTGCGGCTTTGCGCGCTATCAGAGCCGCCTAGCAGCACGACGATACCGGCGACGATGGGGACCCAGATCAGGAGGTCGAGGACTGATGGGAGGTGCATTTGCTCTTTGGATGAAACGCCTGAACGCGAATAGCAGGCCCTCGCCCGTGGGGCGAAGGATCAAAAAACCTTACATGGACATTTCGACGGACGGCCCCGAGGGGCGCGGGACGATGCGCAGCTTGCGCATGCGCGTAACCAAAACGCATGACGGTCAGGGTTAACGAGGATAACTCAAAATAATAATGTTGCGCTGCCACAAGTGTGTTTTTTATTTATTGCGAAAGTCAGCATTGACATTGATGGGTGGTCCTGCGCAGGCGAAGTGCGCTGCACAAAAAAGCATCACTGGAAGCGCTTCCACACGATTGGGCGCAATAGCTGCTTACAGGGGTTGCCCTAGATTTAAGCGTCCGTTGTTCGCTGTACGCTTAAGTCGCGAGGAGACGAACCCATGAGAAAAGTTTTCCACATCGCCGTTATCGCCGTCTTGGCCTACCTGGTTGCCGATCGGGCGCTGCTGCATGCGCAGGCGCGGGAGGCCAGCACGTTCGCTTGCGCGCAAGGTGCCGAACAGGTGAAGCTGGATGCGCTGGGCAGAGGGTTTGGCGACGCCGCCGCAAGCAGTCAGGGCGAAGCGTTCAGGTCGGGATGTCTGGTGACGGGACGTGGCCGCCCGATGGAGATGCTGGCGCGCAACTGATCAGCAGTTGATACGCTGATGAGGCGTAGATGAAGCAGGGCAGGGAAGCCGCGCCGGCCGCACGATACAGCATGTGCAACCGGCGCGAGGATGCGCGCTTAACGCAAGGTTAGCGCGACATCATGTTCATGCTGACGTTATGCATGACCCACAGCGTACCGCCGATCACGATAACAGCCGTCAGCACCGTGAACGCAAACGCGGTCACGTTCCAGCGCTGACCCGACGACGTGTTCATGTGCAGGAAGTACACCAGGTGCACGATGATCTGCACGAGGCCGAGGCCGGCGATCGCGTAGAGCGCCTGCGTGCCCGTTGCCCAGCCCGCCAGCACCACGCCGAATGCGGCTGCCGTCAGGATGACGGACAGCACGAACCCGATCATGTAGCTGCCGAAGCTGCCGTGGCTTTCGTCACCGTGCGCCGAATGTGATGAGTGAGAATGGCTGCTCATTTAGATCACGCTCGCAAGATAGACAAACGAAAAAACACCGATCCACACGATGTCCAGGAAGTGCCAGAAGAGGCTCAGGCACGTCAGACGGCGCAGTTCGCGTTCGCCCAGCGCGGGCGCGCGCACGACCTGAACCATCATCACCAGCATCCACACCAGACCCGACGTGACGTGCAGGCCGTGCGTGCCGACCAGCGTGAAGAACGCCGACAGGAACGCGCTGCGGTCAGGACCCGCGCCTTCCGCGATCAGATGCGAGAACTCGCGGATTTCCAGCACGACGAACGACGCGCCCAACACGAACGTCACGGCCAGCCAGAACAACGTGGTGCTCTTGTTGTTCTTGTGCGCGCCGAGCATCGCGAAACCGTACGTGATACTCGAGAACAGCAGGATCGCCGTTTCGATTGCCACGCCCTGGATCTCGAACAGATCCTTGCCGCTCGGACCGCCCGCGAACTGATGGCTCATCACCGCAAACGTCGCGAACAGCGCCGCGAACAGAATGCAGTCGGTCATCAGATACAGCCAGAAGCCGAACACCGAATTGGACGGTGCGTGTTCCGCGTCGTGGTGATGCGGGTCCGCAACAATAGCTTTTTGTAGCATCAGGCAATCTCCTCAGCTTCGGGCAGTTGCTTGGCGATCGCCGCGCCCGAACCAGCGCCGTTACGTTCTTCCATCAGTCGAACGGTTTCGGCCGGGATGTAGTAGTCGGTGTCGTTATCGAAGCTGCGTGCGATCCACGTACCGATCGCGCCGATAAAGGCCGCGATAGCCAGCCACCAGATGTGCCACGTCAACGCGAAGCCCAGCGCCAGGCTGAACACGCCGATGAAGAAGCCAGCGCTCGTGTTCGACGGCATGTGAATGTCGCGGTACACGGGCTTTTCAACATTGCCGCGTGCCTTCATGTCGTGGAATGCATCCAGCTCATGCACCACAGGCACGGTCGCGAAGTTGTAGATCTGCGGCGGCGAGGTCGTTGCCCATTCGAGCGTACGGCCATTCCACGGGTCGCCCGTCAGATCGCGGTTTTCCGGCTTGTTGCGATCGCGGATCGACACGACGATCTGCAGCAGCTGGCAGCCGATACCGATGGCGACCAGCACAGCGCCGAGTTCGGCGACGAGCAGCCACGGATGCCATGCCGGGTTGTCGTAGTGGTTCAGACGGCGCGTCATGCCCATGAAGCCGAGCACGTACAGCGGCGTGAACGCAACCCAGAAGCCGATCTGCCAGAACCAGAACGCTGCCTTGCCGAGCTTCTCGTTCAGCTTGAAGCCGAAGGCCTTCGGGAACCAGTAGTTCATGCCAGCGAGGTAGCCGAACAGCACGCCGCCGATGATCACGTTGTGGAAGTGAGCAATCAGGAACAGCGAGTTGTGCAGCACGAAGTCCGCGCCGGGAATCGCCATCATCACGCCCGTCATACCGCCGATCGTGAACGTGACCATGAAGCCAAGCGTCCACAGCACAGGCGTCGTGAACTCGATGCGGCCCTTGTACATCGTGAACAGCCAGTTGAACACCTTCACGCCCGTCGGGACCGCGATGATCATCGTCGCAATGCCGAAGAACGCGTTGACGTCGGCGCCCGAACCCATCGTGAAGAAGTGGTGCAGCCACACGAGGAACGACAGCACCATGATCGCGCAGGTCGCGTAGACCATCGTCTTGTAGCCGAACAGCGGCTTGCGCGCGAACGTCGAGATGACTTCCGAGAAGATACCGAACGCAGGCAGGATCAGGATGTAGACCTCAGGGTGGCCCCATGCCCAGATCAGGTTCAGGTACAGCATCGCGTTGCCGCCGGCATCGTTCGTGAAGAAGTGCATGCCGAGGTAACGGTCCAGGCCGAGCAGCGCGAGCGTGACGGTCAGGATCGGGAACGCCGCCATGATCAGCACGTTCGTGCAAAGGGCAGTCCACGTGAACACGGGCATCTTCATCAGCGTCATGCCAGGCGCGCGCATCTTGATGATCGTGACGAAGAAGTTCACGCCCGTCAGCAAGGTGCCGATACCCGAGAGCTGCAGCGACCACAGGTAGTAGTCGACGCCGACGCCCGGGCTGAACTGCAGCTCCGACAGCGGCGGATACGCGAGCCAGCCCGTTTGCGCGAATTCGCCGACCAGCAGCGAGATGTTAATCAGGATCGCGCTGATCGCCGTCATCCAGAACGACAGCGAGTTCAGGAACGGGAACGCGACGTCGCGTGCGCCGATCTGCAGCGGCACGACCAGGTTCATCAGGCCGACCATGAAGGCCATCGCCATGAAGAAGATCATGATGACGCCGTGCGCCGTGAAGATCTGATCGTAGTGGTGCGGCGGCAGATAGCCGGGCGCGTGATACGCGAGCGCGAGCTGCGTACGCATCATGATCGCGTCGGCGAAGCCGCGCAGCAGCATGATCATGGCCACGACGATGTACATCACGCCGAGCTTCTTGTGGTCGACCGACGTGAGCCACTCGGTCCACAGGTAACGCCACTTGCCGAAATACGTGATCGCGCCGAGCACAGCCAGCGCGCCGAAAATCATCCCGATACCGGCGACGACGATGATCGGCTCGTGATACGGAATGTCCGCCAGGGTTAATTTACCGAACATGCTTACCCCTTGGTCCCGTTAGGTGCACAGTTCACGTCCTTCATGTTGTCGATGACGTGACCGTTGTTGTAGCGGGCAACAATGTTGTTGAAGAGCTTGGGATCGACCGACGAGAAGTACGACACAGACGCCTTCTCTTCCGGCTTCGCCACTGCGTAGTAGCGGTCCATCGAGAGGTGATCCGTCGATGCGCGTGCTTTCGCGACCCATGCGTCGAAGTCTTGTTGCGACTCAGCGAGCGTGCGGAACTTCATATCCGAGAAGCCCTTGCCGCTGAAGTTGGCCGAGGTGCCGGCGTAATCGCCCGGTTCTTCAGCCAGCAGATGCAGACGCGTCTGCATGCCTGCCATCGCGTAGATCTGGCCGCCCAGTTGCGGGATGAAGAACGAGTTCATCACCGTGTCCGACGTGATGCGGAAATTCACCGGGGTGCCCACGGGAATCGCCAGCTGGTTCACGGAAGCAATGCCGAGATCCGGATAGATGAACAGCCACTTCCAGTCGAGCGCGACGACTTCGACGTTGATCGGCTTCACGTTCGATTCGAGCGGCTTGTACGGGTCGAGCTCATGCGTGCTCTTCCACGTCAGGACGGCGAGGAACAGAATGATCAACGCGGGGATCGTCCAGACGGCGACTTCGATTGCCGTCGAATGCGACCAGTTCGGACGGTATTCGGCGGACTTGTTCGATGCGCGATAGCGCCATGCGAACAGCAGCGTCAGGAAGATGACAGGAACCACGACGATCAGCATCGCCCACGTCGAGGTCGCGATCAGCGACTTCTCGGCGGCACCGATGGGACCTTTCGGCGCGAGCAGATCAAGGTTGTTGCACCCCGAAAGCAGGAGGGCTGGGGCAATTGAGACGAGACCGGCTAGCCGGCCCGCGATTTTTTTCGTCATCGCGGCCCTCTACAAAAACAAACGAACGAACGCATGCATTTCCTTGCTCCTTTTATAAGCGCTCGCATAATACGAAAGACACGTGTTGCAGTACAGCACTTTGATGCGAACGAACTATTGCGCGATGAGAGGTGAGACATAGTGTCGCAATGCCGCATCGCAGCCCCGTTTGCGGCGTACTGACGGCCGGAAGGACTGATTTGAAAGGTTTTCGTAGGTAACTGGCGGGCATGCCGGATGCATTTGCTGCGGCACGCAATAGAACTGCGGAGGACGGGATGGACGATAAATTCGACCTTCGACGCTTCGTCGATGCTCAGGCACCTATTTATGGGCAGGCGCTAGCGGAATTGCGCAACGGACGCAAGCAAAGCCACTGGATGTGGTACGTGTTTCCCCAGTTTCAGGGCCTCGGAACGAGTCAAATGGCACAAAAATTTGCCATTGACTCACTACCCGAGGCTGTCGCGTATTTGCAACATCCGGTGCTCGGTCCCCGTTTAAAGGAGATCACGCAGGCCGTCAACGAAGTCGAGGGCCGGTCTATCGAGACCATCTTCGGCTACCCGGATTACCTGAAGTTCCACTCGTCGATGACGCTGTTTTCAAAAGCCGCGCCCGATGAGCCGGTGTTCACCGATGCGCTTGCCAGATACTTCGGCGGCAAGCCGGACGAGCAGACGCTGGAACTGCTCTGAGCACCGCACGCAAAGCGCGCCGCGACGCGCGCTGCGTGCGCTCCACTGACCCCGATAAGCGATTCTTAAGGATCGCGCGCCCAGAATGGCGCGTTGCGAAGCCCGACAGAGGCTTTGCGCAACAAGACGGGGCTCCACATGATTGCGATCTACGCTGCGCTAAAAGCGGCCGGCCTGCGCCCGACGACGAGCCGGGCCTCCGTACTGAGGCTTTTCCACGAGCTTCCGCACGAGCACTTCACCGCCGATCAGGTGTACCGCAAGCTGTCGCGCGAGCCAGAGCCTTGCAGCCTGGCGAGCGTCTACCGTGCGCTCTCGCAGTTGCATGAGGCGGACCTCATCTCGAGCGCCACATTGGGCGATGCGCGCATCATCTACGAACTCAATCGCGGGCAGCGCCACTATCATCTCGTCTGCAACCGCTGCGGCCGCATTCAGGACGCGTACGATCCGGGCCTCGAACAGCAGCAGGCAAAGATCGCCGCCGATCAGCACTTTCAATACATCACGTCGAGTCTGGTGATCTTCGGCCGATGCGAAGCCTGCGAGGGCCTGCCAGCGATACCCAGGCGTGTCGGTGCGAGCGGATGAATGCTTTCCTGGTGAAGAAGCGCTCAAGGGCGCGCTAAGCTACGGGTTCGGAGTATGGAGGCGATCGACGGAGAGGATGCGCGATGCGTTTGCTGCTGGTGGAAGATGACGAAATGATTGGCGAGCCCGTCGTGGATACGATGCGCGGCGCGGGCTATGCCATCGATTGGGCGCACGACGGGCGCGAAGCCGAGCTGTCGCTGGCCCACGACGTCTACGATCTGGTGCTGCTCGATCTCGGCCTGCCGAAGGCAGATGGCATCGAGGTGCTCAACCGCTACCGGCGGAGCGGCGGTAGCGCGCCCGTGATGATTCTCACCGCGCGCGACGCTGTCGAGAACCGCATTGCGGGGCTCGACGCGGGTGCCGACGACTATCTCGTTAAACCCTTCGATCTCGACGAACTCGCGGCGCGCGTGCGGGCGCTGCTGCGCCGGCGCACGGGGCATGCCCATCCCGAGTACGCGTACGGCGATCTGACCTTGAACCCGGCCGCACACGAAGCGACACTGAAGGGCGAATTGCTGTCGCTCGTGCCGCGCGAATTCAGCCTGCTGCAGGCGCTGATCGAAGAGCCGACGCGCGTCTTCACGCGCTCCGAACTCGAAGACAAGCTGTACGGCTGGGGCGAGGAAGTGGGCAGCAATACGATCGAAGTCCATGTGCATAGCCTGCGGCGCAAGATCGGCGCCGATCAGATCGTGACGGTGCGGGGCGTCGGGTATCGGCTCAAGCGCGCCGTATGACGTCGATCCGGCGCTGGTTGCTCGGCTGGCTGATCGCCGGCCTTGCGCTCGCGGCGTTGAGCGCGGCGTACGGCATCTTCTTTACGGCGCGGATCGAAGCGACCGAACTGTTCGACTACGAATTGCGCACGGTGGCGCTCTCCGTGCCGGCGACGATCGGCAGCAGCAACGCGCTCGCGCAGCGCACGCCGGATTTCGCGGGTCTTGCCGACGATCGCCTGTTCATCGAAGTGTGGGACGACGCGGGCCAGAGCGTGTACAAGTCGCTCGAAGGCCTCGACGTGCCACGCTATCCGCCGGGCCTGCGCACCATCGAGCGCGATGAGTATCACTGGCGGGTCTTCGGCGTGCAGGAAGGCGACCGTTTCGTGCAGGTCGCGCAACCCGTGTCCGTGCGCGAAGATCTCGCGCGGCATCTCGCATTGCGCACGCTATGGCCGCTCGCGTTGTTCCTTCCTGTCATCGTGCTGATCGTGCTGTTCGTGGTCGGCCGCGGTCTTGCGCCGATCGGGAGCATCTCGCGCGCGCTCACGACGCGTTCGTTCGATTCGCTCGAACCGTTACGCCTGGACGGACGCATGCCCGTCGAACTGAAGCCGCTCGTCGATGCGCTCAATGATCTGCTGCATCGCCTGAACGTCGCGTCGCAATCGCAACGGACCTTTGTCGGCGATGCGGCGCACGAACTGCGCTCGCCGCTGGCCGCATTGAAGCTGCAATTGCAGGCGGCGGAGCGCGATGGCTCGCTGGTCGGCAGCAAACAGACTTTCGAGCGCATCGAAGGGCGCCTGAACCGGCTGATCCATCTCGTGCATCAACTGCTGACGATGGCGCGCGAAGACGCGCAACGCGGCGCGCATTTCGAACCGGTGAGCCTGCGCCGGTTATGCGAGCGCGCCGTAGGCGACTTCTCGACGCTCGCCGAGGAGAGGCAGATCGACCTCGGCCTGGAGTTCAATCCTTCCCGCGATTCCGACGACGCCTACAAGGTCAGCGCCGAGCCCGCCGGTATCGAGGTGCTGCTCAACAATCTGATCGACAACGCAATCCGCTATACGCCGCGCGGCGGCAAGGTGGATGTGATCCTGAAGCGCACCGGCGACGGGATTGGCCTATGCGTGTCGGACAGCGGGCCCGGCATTCCGGACGCTGAGCGCGAACGCGTGTTCGACCGCTTCTATCGCAGCGCGGGCAACAAGGAACATGGCAGCGGGCTGGGTCTTGCGATTGCGCTGAAAATCGCGCAACGCCATCAGGCGATGTTGAGCATCGACAACAACGAAGGCAGTCCGGGACTTCGCGTCACGCTGTCGGGACTGCGGGCGCAATAGCGGCTGAATAGCGGCCGGGTTGGCTCGCGCACTCAACGAAACGTCAGCACGAAGCGCGTGCTGCGCGCGTCGCTTTCCGCATGCACGGTGCCGCCGTGCAGCTCCATGATCGTGCGCACGATCGCGAGGCCCAGCCCCGTCGATCCCGGCGACCCTTGCGGCGAACCGGACGAAGGCAACGAACTGCGCGACGGATCGACGCGATAGAAGCGGTCGAAAATCCGTTCGAGATGTTCGGGCGCAATCGGCTGGCCTTCGTTCGAAACCGTGACGCGCACGCCGCCGTCGATCTCATGCGCGTCGAGCACGATCTCCTTGTCGCGCGGCGTATAGCGCAGCGCGTTCGCGAGCAGGTTGCCGATGGCGCGGCGGAAGAGTTCGAGATCGGCGGTGAGCATCGCGGCACCTGTCACGCGCACGCGCACGCCGGCATCTTCCGCGACGCCTTCGAAATACTCGCCGATGCGCGTCAATTCCTGCACGGCATCGAACACGCGCATATGCTTGACGAACTGCGGATGCTCCGCGCGCGCAAGAAACAGCACGTTCTCGATCATGCGCGACAGACGTTCGCATTCTTCGAGGTTCGATGCGAGCAGCGCTTCGTATTCGTCGGGAGAGCGGGTGCGCGCGAGCGCCACTTCCGTCGCGCCGCGCATATTGCTGAGTGGCGTGCGCATGTCGTGCGCGAGATCGGCGGTGAAGCGCGACATCTGTTTGAAGCCGTGGTCCATGCGTTCGAGCATGGCGTTGAGCGTCGTCACCAGGGTTTCGAGTTCGCGCGGCACGCGTTTAACGGCAATGCGCGTATTCAGGCGGTTCACGGTGACTTGCGCGGCGCTCGCGGCGATATCGCGTACAGGGCGCATCGCCGCGCGAATCAGCAGATAACTGAGCACGGTGGTCAGCAGCACGCCGATGATGCCGTAGATCTTGAGCTGGTCGCGGTACTGATCGAGCAGTTCGTAGCGGTCGCTCAGGTTGCGCGCGATCAGGATGCTGACCATTTCACCGTCGCGCAAGGTCACGTCGGTGGCGACACCGCGAATCGGCGCGCCCGTGTTGTTGCGCCACGCGACGATGTCACCCTCCGTGATGCGCGCCGTTGGCGGCACGCGCTGAATGGAGCGGCCGGTGTCGAGAATCGAAGTGTCGCTGGCGGGCACGGGCACGCCGAGCGTGGTCGTCAGATTGTGCTCGATGGCGAGTTGCCCATTGGGATCGAACACTTCCATCGACATGCCCGGATTGCCCAGCACGATGCTCGTAATCCGGTCGCCATGCTCGCGAATGCCTTGCGATGCTTCGATCTCCTGCGCCAGACGCCGCGCGTGACGCGCGGCGAGCACGATGCTCATGTCGTCTTGTGAACTGATCTCCCGTTCGAGCGCGCGATACAGAAAGTTGCCGACCAGCACGAACACGGCGAGCGTCGTCGCGCCGAATGCGAGCGCGAGCGTGGTGGTGATCGAACGGCCGCGCATCAATCCGATTCCTTGATTTCCAGCACGTAACCGACACCGCGAACCGTGTGAATCAGCTTGACGGGGAAGTTGTCGTCGATCTTGCTGCGCAAGCGGCGAATCGCGACTTCGACGACGTTCGTGTCGCTGTCGAAGTTCATGTCCCACACGTACGACGCAATCTGCGTGCGGCTCAGCACTTCGCCGTGGCGGCGCGCGAGCAGTTGCAGCAGCGAGAACTCGCGCGGCGTGAGATCGATGCGCGTCGTGCCGCGCTTGACGCGGCGGCGGTTCACATCCATCTCCAGATCGCCGATGCGGATCAGCTCGCTTTCGCGGGGCGGCCCGCGACGTGCGAGCGTGCGTACGCGGGCTAGCAGTTCTACGAACGCGAAAGGCTTGACGAGGTAATCGTCGGCGCCGAGTTCGAGGCCGCGCACGCGGTCGTCGATGTCGTCGCGTGCGGTGAGAAAGAGCACGGGGGTGGTGCGCGTGGCGCGCAGCGTCTTCACGACGGTCCAGCCGTCCATCCAAGGCAGCATCACGTCGAGAATGATGACGTCGTAGTCTTCCTCCTGGGCGAGGATCAGGCCGTGCGAGCCGTCGTTCGCCACTTCGACCGAATAGCCGGACTCTTCCAGTCCCTTCTTCAGGTAGGCCGCTGTTTTCGGTTCGTCCTCGATGACCAGAATGCGCATCGTTCTGCTCCGCTTTGCTGCCAGATTTTGATGTTTCAATCATACCGAGATGTGTGTGTCGACTGATTACATTTCGGTAATGTTCTGGTTTGCTTGTGTTTTCGCAGGCATCGCGTTTTGTTAGCGTGCTTCACGCGTCGCCCCTGTGCGGGGCGGCACCTACTTTTCTTTGCCGCCGCAAGGAGAAGTAGGCAAAAGAAAGCGGCTAACACCGCCAGTGCTAGTTCTTGCCTGAGGGCCCCCAAAGGTTCTTACGCCTCACACGGCAATCACGTGACTCATGCTCGTTGCCAGCGCTCTTGCAGTGCTCATTACCCGCTTCACGCGCCCGCGTCGCAGCACGCCGTGCCAGGTATTCCACGGCCGCCCAGGTGGCAAACTGTGTGTAGGCCGTAGAGACACAAAAGCCCCACTTTGGACCGATAGCGCACGCATACCACCATGTAAGAGCGCCAACCTACACGTCGCGACAACCTACACACAGTTTGCCACCTGGGCGGCACATACCATTCGCTGCCGCTAGCCCGTGCGCGGGTGCTTGAAGCGGGTGAGGCGCACAGGGAGAACGTTGGCAACGAACGTGAACTGTCGTGTTGCCGTGTGAAGTGTGGGACCGGTTGGGGGCCCTCAGGCAGGAAGAAATGTTGGCGGTGTGAGCCGCTTTCTTTTGCCTACTTTTCTTTGCGGCGGCAAAGAAAAGTAGGTGCCGCCCCGCACAGGGGCGACGCTTGAAGCACGTTAACAAATCGCGGATGCCAGCGCAGAGGCAAACACCGTCGCGCGGATGCCAGCGAAAACACAAACAAACCAGACCAAACCAACCACGCCACAAACCCAAACCCAAACCCAAACCTCAACGAGGCAAAAAAACCAAAACCCACTGCAAGAGCGAACACGCAAACCAGACCACGAATGTCCTCAGGCACTCGTTGCCTTGACCCGCCACGCGCCTGCACAGCGTCTATGATTGATCTGGCAATGCATAGGCGGATAGCGTCAGAGCGGCGCCCGCCCATTCCAATCGCATCATGCTCTTCCATTAGCTAACAGCAGGCGCCACCCACAACTTAGGGAGCGGATATGGATGCCGTCCGGACGTTGCTTGAATCGCAGCCGTTGCTCACCTTGTTTCTCACCGTCGCGCTGGGCTATGTGATCGGCGAGTTCAGCATCAAAGGCGTCGCGCTCGGCTCGGGCGCGGTGCTGTTCGTCGGACTGGCAATAGGCGGCTTTGCGCCGAAGTCCGCGCCGCCCGCGGTGCTCGGCACGCTGGGCCTGTTGCTGTTTCTCTATGGCATCGGCGTGCAGTACGGCGCACAGTTTTTCGCCGGACTATCGAGCGCCGATGGACTCAAGGCGAACGCAGCCGCCGTGCTCGGCGTGATCGGCGCGGGCTTCGTGTCGCTTGCGCTCGGGCCGCTATTCGGCGTGAAGCTCGATCAGGCGCTTGGCCTGTATGCGGGCGCGGGCACGAGCACGGCAAGCCTGCAGGCGGTGCTTGCCGTGCTGAAGGGCGAAGGTGCAGCCGTCGGCTATAGCGTTGCGTATCCGTTCGGCGTCGCCGGGCCGATCCTGTTTCTCTATCTGCTGAGCGTCGCGCTGGCGCGCAAGATCGCAGCGCCGCCCGCGCACATCATGGAGACGGCCGAGATCGCGCTGCGCAACCAGGCTTTCGTCGGCCTAACGTTTCCCGAACTGAAAGCGCGCCTGCCCGCGGGCCTCGGCATCGCAGCCGTGCGCCGCGCGCATCACAACCAGTTGCCCGCCGACGATTTCGTCATGCAAACCGACGACGTGCTGCTCGCGACTTCGATGGATGGCGACGAACTGCGCAAGGCCACCGAACTGCTCGGCGAATTGCACCCCGGGCGCATGACACGTTTCCGCGAAGACCTCGACTATCTGCGCGTGTTCGCGTCGAGCCGCACCGTGGTCGGCCATGCGCTGCGCGATATCCGCTATCCCGATGGCATGGTGTGCTCGATCGCGCACGTGCGTCGCGGCGACGCCGACATGCTGCCGAATCCCGATCTGATACTCGAGTTCGGCGACCGTGTCGGTCTGTTGATCGGTCCCGGTCAACGCGATGCCGTGCGCAAGCTGTTCGGCGATTCGATCAAGGGAACGGCGGAGTTGAGCTACATCTCGATCGGCATCGGTGCGGCGCTCGGCTTGCTGGTTGGCCTGATTCCGCTGCCGATACCGGGCGTCGGCAAGTTGTCGCTCGGGCTCGCCGCGCTGCTGCTGGTCGCGCTCTATCTCGGCAAGATCCGGCGCGTGGGTGGACTTGTCTGGACGATGCCGCTTTCGGCGAATCTCGTGCTGCGCAATTTCGGCCTCACTGTGTTTCTCGCGCAAGTCGGGCTGTCGTCGGGACCGAAGTTCTTTGCGACGATCGGTCTTACTGGCATCTCGTTCCTGCTGTACGGCGCGGTCATTCTGATTGCGCTCGTGTGCATCACGGCGGCGTGCTGCTTGTGGCTTTTTCGCCTGCCGTTCGACGCGACCGTCGGCGTGATCAGCGGCGCGACGGGTAACCCGGCGATCCTCGCGTTCGCGAACCGCATCGCGCCGACCGACCGGCCCGATATCGGCTACGCGATGATCTTTCCATCGATGACGATCGTGAAAATTCTGTTCGTCGAGATCGCGGCGGTGGTCATAGGCGGATGAAAGGTTCTGCGCTATCAACACGCATTGATCTGACGAATGCCTTGCGAAAAAAGGGCGTTTCGCGAGCATTACGCGTGTGTGTTGCGCAAGCGTGTGTGGCGCCGTCGAGACAGCGCGGCGCATCTCGCTGCTTTCTTTACTGGCGAACATAGTCGGTCTCGTATCATCAGGTTCGCCGCGAAACTGCCGTAAACATGCAGGAACGCGACAGCGCCACCGCCTCTCGCAGCCTGGACATACCCACAGGCGGCGCCCCCGGACTTGCCGACCCATTCACGCTGCCGAGCCATGATTCGCCCGCAGGACCTTGCTTCGTTTCGTACTGTTCCCGCCGTGAAGGCCGCGCTGTCACGCTCGCAGTTCGACGCGTTCTCGCGGCAATTGCCGCTGCTGTATGTGATTCTCGTGGTCAACAGCGTTGCCGTGGCCGCGACGCATGTCGCCGTTGCGCCGGCGTGGCTCTCCATCTGGGTGCCGCTCGCGATGTGCACGGCGTGCGCGATCCGGCTCGTCGTGTGGGTAAGGAGAAGAAAGCACCTCGCGTCGCTGACGGACGAACAGGTCGCATCGCGCCTGAAGACCACGATATGGCTGATCGCGCTGCTGGGTGTCATCTTCACCGGCTGGGGCTTGCTGCTGTTTCCGTATGGCGACCCGTACGCTCGGGCACATGTCGCGTTCTACATGTCGATCACAGTGATCGGCTGCATCTTCTGCCTGATGCACATGCGCAAGGCCGCGTTGCTGCTGACGGCGATTGTCATCGCGCCGTTCTCGCTGTTCTTTTCGTTGACGCATAACGCAGTGCTGGTCGCGATTGCGATCAACATGCTGCTCGTCGCCGTCGCGATGATCTTCATTCTGCTCACCTACTACCGCGACTTCGCGAACCTCGTTGGATCGAAGCATGCATTGCAGGCGAAGCAGGCCGAACTGCAGCGTCTGAGCGATGAAAACTCGCGCCTTGCCAATCTCGACATCCTCACAGGGTTGCCGAACCGCCGGCGCTTTCTGGCCGATCTCGACACGCTCTTTGAAACGGCGCAGGCAGGGCAGGCGCGGTTCGCTGTCGGCGTGATCGATCTCGACGGCTTCAAGCAGGTCAACGATTTATATGGCCACGGCGCAGGCGACCGCGTGCTCGAAGAAGTCGGCCGGCGGCTGCTCGACGTTGCGGGGCCGCAGATCCAGCTTGCGCGGCTCGGCGGCGACGAGTTCGGCCTGCTGGTGACGGACGTGCGCGAGCCACAGGACTTGCGCGACATCGGCGCGGCGATCTGCGAAACTTTGCGCGCGCCATACGCATGGCCTGGTGCGACTGCGCGGCTGTCGGGATCGCTCGGCTTTGCGATCTATCCCGATGCGGGCCGCTCGCCCGCGCAACTGTTCGAGCGCGCGGATTACGCGTTGTACTTCGCTAAGGAGCATCGCCGCGGCGGCACGACGATCTTCTCGGCGGAGCACGAAAAACAGATTCGCGAGCTTGGGCAAATTGAACAGGCGCTGCGGCATGCGGATCTCGACCGCGAAATGACGCTTCATTTCCAGCCTATCGTCGACACGGTGCGCGAGCATGTCGTGTCGTACGAGGCGCTGGCGCGATGGACCAGCCCGACGCTCGGCGATGTGCTGCCGGCGCTGTTCATCAAGGTCGCCGAGCGCAGCGATTTCATTCATACCGTGACGGCGGCGCTATTGCGCAAGGTGCTCGCGACGATGCGTGCGTGCGATCCGGCTGTGCGCGTCGCCTTCAATCTGTCGGCGCGCGATATCGGCTCGGTGGACGCGGTTGCGAACATCGTGGGCATCGTTCACGAGAGCGGCGTCGCGCCTGACCGCCTGACCTTCGAAGTGACGGAGACGGCCGTCATTCAGGATTTCGAGCAGGCGTTCGCTTCGCTCGATGCGTTCAAGCAGCTAGGTGTTCACATTTCGCTCGACGATTTCGGCACGGGCTATTCGAGCCTCACCTGCATTCACCGGCTGCCGCTGGACAAGATCAAGATCGACCGAGGCTTTCTGGACCGCATCGACGCCGATCCGGCGGCGCAGGACATCGTGCGCAGCATCGTGGATCTGTGCCGCACGCTTGAACTGACGTGTGTGGCCGAAGGCGTGCAGACGGAGGCGCAGGCGAGCGTGCTGCGCGGGCTTGGCTGCACGGTCATGCAGGGTTTCTACTTCGGCATGCCGATGCCGTTCGAAGAGCAGTCGTTTGCGGTCTGATGGCTGCAGCGCTCAAGGCTCGACGGACACCGAGCGCTTCAGGCAGCGCAGCGCGAAGAAAGAGCGGCTGTCCTGAAAGCCGGGCAGGCGATACAGCTTGCGCCGCAGAAACGACTCGTAGCCTTCCGTGCCCGCCACCGCGACCTTGATCAGATAGTCGTATTCCCCCGACACGAGAAATGCCTCGACCACTTCCGGCAGATCGGCGAGCGCTTCGCCGAAGCGGTCCAGCGTGCGCTCATCGTGCTTCGCGAGCTTCACTTCGATGATGACGGTATCCGGCAAGCCTAGCGTTTTCTGGTTGAGCAGCGCCGTATAGCCTTCGATCACACCCGCCTCTTCGAGTGCGCGCACGCGGTTCCAGCAAGGCGTCGCCGACAGGCCGACACGTTCGGCGAGCTTCGCGTTCGAAAGGCGTCCGTCGTTGCGCAGTTCGCGCAGGATGCGCTGATCAGTGGCGTCCAGTTTCATGCGGCCTCCGAGTCAAGACGATTCGTCTTCTTTAGTGGCATTTTGATGGTTGATTATTCTGCCACGAACCGGATTTTTACCGGATAAACAGCACAAATTTCCCAATTTGACCGAATACACTTTTGCCACCGGTTGACCTTGCCTTGCGCGGGTCCCGAGAACTTCGCTGCCTGCGTCCGCGACCCGGACGACGAGCGGCCAGCCGGCGCGAGGCGATCGCTTCGCGCGGACTCAACTGCCTGCCCACAAGGAAGGAACACTGATGGACCGACTGACGACGAACTTTGCCGGAACGCTTTTCGGGCTTCACGGCGAACCGGCCCACGAACGCATTGTCGTGGCCAGCGATGCCGAATCCGGCCTGCAAGCCGTGATCGCCGTGTACAGCACTGCGCGCGGCCCTGCGTTTGGTGGTTGCCGCTACTGGCAGTATGCCTCGGACTACGAGGCGTATCACGACGCGCTGCGTCTGTCACAGGGCATGGCGTTCAAGAACGCGCTCGCGGGACTGCCGTTCGGCGGCGGCAAGGCGGTGATCCTGAAGCGTCCGGAGCAGATGGATCGCGTGGCGCTGTTCAAGGCGTTCGGCAGGCTCGTGCAATCGCTCGGCGGCGTTTATCTGACGGCTGAAGACGTCGGCACGACGGCCGACGACATGCGCGCGGTGCAGAGCGAGACGCCGTATGTGAGCGGCATTCCGCGCGACAACGACGTGTATGGCGGGAATCCGTCGCCGCGCACCGCGTATGGTGTGTTCGTGGGCCTGAAGGCGGCGGTGCAGGTTGCGCTTGGGCGTGACACTTTGGAAGGCATTTCGGTTGCCGTGCAGGGTTTGGGTTCGGTCGGCTGGGATCTGTGCGAACGGCTGCATCGCGCGGGCGCGGAACTGATCGTGTCGGATATCGATGCAGGCAAGACCGGGCGCGCGCAGCAGATGTTTGGCGCGCAGATCGCTGATGCGGCGCGGATTGCATCCGTCAACGCTGATGTGTTTGCGCCTTGCGCGCTGGGTGGGTCGATTACCGAGGCTGTAGCGGCTGGTTGTCAGTTTAAGGTTATTGCTGGTGGCGCTAATAATCAGCTGATGTCGCTCGCTGAGGGTGATGTGCTGCATCAGCGTGGGATTTTTTATGCGCCGGATTTTCTCGTCAACGCGGGTGGGATTATTAGCTGCGTGCGGGAGTATCTCGGCTCCGCCGATAAGCAGGTCGTGCTGGATGAGGTTGCAATGATCGCGCCGCGGGTTTTTGAGCTTGCTGAGAGGGTTGAGGCAACTGGCGTTGCGCCGGCTCGTGCTGCTGTGGTTTGGGCTCGGGAAATGATGGCGAGTTAAGGTTTGGTTGTTGTCTGCGACGCTGTTTGGGTTTGCTTTTGCTTTTGCTTTTGGGTTTGCCTGTAACTGGCGTCGCTTTTGGATTTTTGTTTTTGCGCTGGCATCCGCGATGCGTTAGCGTGCTTCACGCGTCGCCCCTGTGCGGGGCGGCACCTACTTTTCTTTGCCGCCGCAAAGAAAAGTAGGCAAAAGAAAGCGGCTAACACCGCCAATTCTTCTTCCTGCCTGAGGGCCCCCAACCGGTCCCTCACTTCACACGGCAACCTGCTTGTTCCGCGTTCATTGCCAACGCTCCAAGCCAGCGCATCACCCGCTTCACGCACCCACGCTGCATCATGCCGTGCCAGATATTCCACCGCCGCCCAGGTGGCAAACTGTGTGTAGGCCATAGTACCCCACACGCCTCACTTCGGACCGATAGCGCAGGCGTTTCACCCTGTAAGAGCGCTAACGTGTACGTCGCGACAACCTACACACAGTTTGCCACCTGGGCGGCACAAACCATTCGCTGCCGCTAGCTCTTGTTCGGGTGCTTGAAGTGGGTGAGGCGGTCATTCAGCGCGTTGGCAACACACGCGAACAGGACGTTGCCGTGTGAAGCGCAAGACCGGTTGGGGGCCCTCAGGCAAATACAAGAACGGGCGGTGTGAGCCGCTTTCTTTTGCCTACTTTTCTTTGCGGCGGTGACAAAGAAAAGTAGGTGCCGCCCCGCACAGGGGCGACGCGTGAAGCACGCTAACGAAACGCGGATGCCAGCGCAAACACAAGCAAACCAAACCGGCCGCGCCAAGAAGACTGAACCGCGAATGCCAGCGCAAAGGCCAAAAAAACACCGACCGGCATCGCCCGCGCCCCTGAGGGTTTCCCCCCATACCCCCCGTCGCAGGCAAATTTGTATGATGACCCTATGACATGGCAAATCCACTGATATGTTCGAAAAAATCCCGAGCCGGGCGCTCAGCGACACCGTCGCTCAACAGCTGCTCGCGCAGATCGACAAAGGCACCTTCGCCCGCGGCGGCAAGCTGCCAACAGAAGCCGTGCTCTCGCAAGAATTCGGTGTAAGCCGCACAGTGATCCGAGAAGCGATCTCGCGCCTGAAGAACGAGGGCGTGGTCGAGCCCCGTCAGGGCAGTGGCGTCTATGTGTCAGCCCACGGCGCGATCCGCCCACTCCGAATCGACTACGCAGAAGCAATGGAAGGCGGCTCGGTACTGCACATCCTTGCAGTGCGCCGCGCAATCGAAGCCGAAGTCGCAGCAGAAGCTGCGATGCGCCGCACGGACGCCGACATGCTGGCCATCGACGCCGTCCTCAAAAAAATCGACGAAGCCGTCTCCGAGGGCCGCGACGGTGTCGCTGAAGACGTCGCGTTTCATCGCACGATCGCTACCGTGACGGGCAACCCGTATTTCCTGAAGACCCTCACGTTCCTCAACCAGTATCTCGAAGCCGGCACCGTCATCACGCGCCGCAACGAAGCGCTGCGCGAGGACTTCTCGCGTCAGGTGCGCGACGAGCACGCGGCAATCGTCGCCGCGATCCGTGCCGGTGATCCATTGGCCGCCCGCAACGCCGCGCAAACGCACATGTACAACGCCGCACGTCGCCTGGCCGAGGCCGGTATCTGCTGATCCACACACGTCTGCTCGCGACACGCGCGAGCCGTCGTCCGAAGCATTGTTCGTAGAGGAAAGGTATGTCCAGAAATGTCGGAGTGATCGGTCTTGGCGCGATGGGAATGGGCGTCGCGCGCTCGCTGCTGCGCGGCGGCTTCAATGTGCATGCGTGCGACGTGCGCCGCGAAGTGCTAGACCAGTTCGTCGCCGATGGCGGCAAGGCTTGCGCAAGTCCCGCTGAACTCGGCGCGCAATGCGACGTCGTCGTCACGCTCGTTGTCAACGCGGCGCAAACCGAAACCGTGCTGTTCGGCGAGCAGGGCGCCATTCGGGCGATGAAACCCGGCGGCGTCGTGATCGCCTGCGCAACCGTTGCGCCCGACTTCGCCATCGATCTCGGCCGCCGCGTCGAAGCGGCCGGCTTGCAGATGCTCGACGCACCTGTGTCGGGCGGCGCGGCGCGCGCGGCATCGGGCGAAATGACGATGATGACGTCCGGCCCCGCCGCCGTCTACGCCGCATGCGACGACGTGCTCGCCGCGATGGCGGGCAAGGTCTATCGCCTCGGCGATCAGCATGGCGCGGGATCGAAGGTGAAGATCATCAATCAGCTGCTCGCGGGGGTGCACATCGCCGCCGCCGCCGAAGCGATGGCGCTCGGTCTGCGTGAAGGCGTGGACCCCGACGCGCTCTACGACGTGATCACGCACAGCGCGGGCAACTCGTGGATGTTCGAGAACCGCGTGCCGCACATCCTCAACGGCGACTACACGCCGCTGTCGGCTGTCGATATCTTCGTCAAGGACTTGGGTCTCGTGCTCGATACCGCGCGCCGCTCGAAGTTTCCGCTGCCGTTGTCGGCGGCAGCGCATCAGATGTTCATGATGGCGTCAACGGCGGGACACGGCGGCGAAGACGATTCCGCCGTCATCAAGATTTTCCCCGGCATCGACGTGCCGCCGAAGCGCTAAGCGGAGCCGAACGAGATGACCACCTCTACTCGCAAGCCCCTGCTCGGCTGCATCGCCGACGACTTCACGGGCGCAACCGATCTCGCGAACATGCTGGTGCGCGGCGGCATGCGCACCGTCCAGACCATCGGCGTGCCCGCTGCCGATACCCGTATCGAAGCCGACGCGCTGGTCGTTGCGCTGAAGTCGCGCACCATCGATCCTGCCGATGCCGTCGCGCAGTCGCTCGCCGCGCTCGAATGGCTGCGCGCGCAAGGCTGTCGCCAGTTCTTCTTCAAGTACTGCTCGACTTTCGATTCGACGGATAAAGGCAATATCGGCCCCGTCGCCGATGCGCTGCTCGATGCGCTGTCGCCCATCGGCGGCGGCACACCGTTCACGATCGCGTGCCCGGCGTTTCCGGAGAACGGCCGCACGATCTATCGCGGGCATCTGTTCGTCGGCGACGTGCTGCTCAATGAATCGGGCATGGAGCATCACCCGCTCACGCCGATGACGGACGCGAACCTCGTGCGCGTGCTGCAGCGGCAGACGCGCTCGAAAGTCGGCCTCGTGCGCTATGACGCAGTGGCGCAAGGCGCGCAAGCCGTGCGCGCGTCGATCGATGCGCTGCGCCACGACGGCGTGCGCATGGCGATCGCCGATGCCGTCTCAGACGCTGATCTCTACACGCTCGGCGAAGCCTGCGCGGACCTGCCGCTGATCACGGGCGGTTCGGGCGTGGCACTCGGCTTGCCGGGCAACTTCCGCCGCGCCGGGCTGCTCGACGATGCCGCTGACGCAGGCGAACTGCCGCGCGTCGAAGGCGCGTCGGCGGTGCTGGCGGGCAGCGCATCGAAAGCGACCAATGCGCAGGTTGCCGCATGGCGCGAAACGCGCCCTGCATTTCGCATCGATCCGTTGGCGGCCGCGCGCGGCGAGCCTGTCGTCGATCAGGCGCTCGCCTTCGCGCGCGAGCATATGAACGCGACGCAGCCTCAGCCTGTGCTGATCTACGCAACGGCATCGCCGGATGACGTGAAGGCCACGCAGCGCGAACTCGGCGTCGCGCAAGCCGGGGAACTGGTCGAACGCACGCTGGCAGCGATTGCGCGCGGACTGCACGATCTCGGCGTGCGCAAGTTCGTCGTCGCGGGCGGTGAGACATCGGGCGCCGTGGTGCAGGCGCTCCGCGTCGACATGCTGCGCATCGGCAAGCAGATTGATCCCGGCGTGCCCGCGACCGCGACCATCGGTGCGAAACCGCTCGCGCTCGCGCTCAAGTCGGGCAACTTCGGCGCCGTCGATTTCTTCGCGAAAGCGCTGCGTCAATTCGACGGAGGCGCGCAATGACGCTCGCCATCCACACGGGCAGCGAGGCGAAAGTCCGCGAAGAAATCTGCGTGACGGGCGCGAGCCTATACGAGCGCGGCTACACCGTCGGCAGCGCGGGCAACATCAGCGCGCGCCTCGACGACGGCTGGCTGATCACGCCGACAGACGTGTGTCTCGGCCGTCTCGACCCGGCGCAGATCGCGAAGGTCGATCTCGAAGGCAACGCCGTGTCAGGCGGCAAGCCGTCGAAAACGCTCGCACTGCATCGCGGCGTTTACGAGCGCAACCGCGAGGCGCGCGGCATCGTGCACACGCATTCGACGCATCTCGTCGCGCTGACGCTCGCGGGCGTCTGGAACGAAGCCGACGTGCTGCCGCCCATCACGCCGTACTACGTGATGAAGGTCGGCCACATTCCGCTGATCCGCTACCGGCGTCCCGGCGATCCGCAAGTCGCGCAACAGATCGCGGCGCTCGCCGAGCGCGTGCGCGGCGTGCTGCTCGAACGGCTCGGGCCTGTCGTGTGGGAGCGGTCGGTATCGCAGGCGTCGTACGTACTCGAAGAGCTGGAAGAGACGGCACGCCTGTGGCTGATGACGAACCCGCGTCCCGCGCCGCTCGACGAAGCCGCGATCGAAGAATTGCGCACGGCGTTCGGCGCACGCTGGTGAAACCCTCGCAAGCATAGAAGCTCAGCTGTCCGCGCGCGTCGCGGACTATCCACATGACCAACCAGGCAAAAAGCCGGAGGACCGACCGTCATGAAACGGACGGCCAGTAACCGGCGCCATCCGAAGGAGACAGTGCATGACTAGCTATCAGGCGGCATCCGCACGCCCCGCATCAACTGCCGACGCCGCCGGACAACCCGGCGCGGCTGAAATCGAACGCACCTACGGAAAGGTGTTCTGGCGCATCGTGCCGTTCCTGATGCTGTGCTACGTGGTCGCGTATCTGGACCGCGTCAACGTCGGCTTTGCGAAGCTGCAGATGTCGCAGGATCTTGCGTTCAGCGAAACTGTGTTCGGTCTCGGCGCGGGCGTATTCTTCGTCGGTTATTTCCTGTTCGAATTGCCGAGCAACATCCTGATGCACAAGCTCGGCGCGCGGATCTGGATTGCGCGCATCATGATCACGTGGGGCTTGATGTCCGCGCTCTTCGTGTTCGTCAAGACGCCCGCGCAGTTCTATGCGCTGCGCTTTCTGCTCGGTCTTGCCGAAGCCGGTTTCTATCCCGGCGTGATCCTGTACCTGACCTACTGGTTTCCGTCGCATCGTCGCGCGAAGATCATCGCGGTGTTCATGTCGGCGATTCCCGTGTCGGGCATTTTCGGCAATCCGCTGTCGGGCTGGATCATGCAGAGCTTCGATTCGCATCACGGTTTCGCGGGCTGGCAATGGATGTTCGTGATCGAAGCGGTGCCCGCCATCGCTATCGGCATCGCGACGATTCTGTATCTCGACAACGGCATCGCCAGCGCGAAATGGCTGACGCCGCGCGAGAAAAAACTGCTCGCCGATGAAATCGCCGCGCAGCCGCAAGAAAAAGCGAAGTCGCATTCGGTGGGCGCCGTGTTTCGCGATCCGCGCACGTGGTGGATGTCGCTGATTTACTTCGCGTTCGTCACGGGTCAATATGGGTTGACGTTCTGGATGCCGACGCTGGTCAAATCGACAGGCGTAACGGGCGCGTTCCAGATCGGCCTGCTGAGCGCGATTCCGTTTCTGGTCGCGATCGTCGTGATGAATGTGATGGGCCGCAGCGCGGACAAGCGTCGCGAGCGCCGCTGGCATCTGATCGGCCCGGCGCTTGCGGGTGCCGTCGGCTTCACGATTGCGGCTTCGTTCGCGGACAACACGGTTGTATCGATTGCATCCCTGTCGATCGCGGCAGCAGGCGTGCTGACCTGCGCGCCGCTGTTCTGGTCGCTGCCGACGGCGTTCATGTCGGGCGCGACGGCGGCGGCGGGCATTGCGATCATCAATTCGATCGGCAATCTGGCGGGCTTCGCGAGCCCGTACATGATCGGCTATCTTAAGGACCTCACGCACAGCACGCAGTCCGGCATGTACGTGCTCGCCACGATGCTCGTGATCGGCGCGCTAGCCACCTGGCTGACGCCCGCGCGGCTCGTGAACCGCTAAACGCGCATTTAAGGAGTTGCTTCGATGCCTCGCTTCGCCGCCAATCTGACGATGATGTACACCGAACACGCGTTTCTCGATCGCTTCGCCGCTGCCGCGCGCGATGGTTTCGAGGCCGTGGAGTTCCTGTTCCCCTATGACTTTCCGGCCGTCGATCTGAAGGCGCGTCTGACCGAGAACGGTCTCACCCAGGCGCTCTTCAACGCGCCGCCCGGCGACTGGGCGGCGGGCGAGCGCGGCATCGCGTCGTTGCCGGGCCGCGAGGACGAGTTTCGCCGCAGCGTCGATACGGCGCTTGAGTACGTGCGCGTGCTCGGCAACGACAAGCTGCATGTGATGGCGGGCTTGATCAAGCCGGAGCAATCGCGCGCCGCGCATCGCGAGGTGTATCTGAAGAACCTCGCGTATGCAGCGAAGACCGCGCAGGCGGACGGCATCACTGTCGTCATCGAGCCGATCAACACGCGCGATATCCCCGGCTTCTTTCTGAACCGACAGGACGATGCACAGGCGATCTGCGCGGAAGTCGGCGCGGCGAACCTCAAAGTGCAGTTCGATCTTTACCACTGCCAGATCGTCGAAGGCGATCTCGCGGTGAAGCTCAAGCGCGATATGAAGGGCATCGGGCATATCCAGATTGCGGGCGTGCCCGAGCGGCACGAGCCGGATATCGGCGAAGTGAACTATCCGTATCTGTTCTCGCTGATCGACGAACTGGGTTACGAGGGCTGGATTGGTTGCGAATACCGGCCGCGCGCGGGCACGTCCGATGGGCTTGGATGGATCAGGCCATATGTGAAGGCACGCAGCTGAGGTTGTACCTGAGCGCGTTCGACAGACACACTGAGGATTAACAGGAACATGAAAGTACTGATCACGGGCGGCGCGGGATTTCTCGGCCAGCGTCTTGCACGCGAGCTGCTCGCGCGCGGCGAACTGAAGGGCACGGACGGACAGCGTCAGCCGATCACCGAACTGGTGTTGCTCGACGTCGTCGCGGCGCAGGGTCCGAAAGACGAACGGGTGCGCGTCGAAGTCGGCGACATTGCCGAGCGCAGCGTGCTCGAACGTCTGATCGACGACAAGACGGCGGCGATCTTCCATCTTGCGGCGATCGTCAGCGGCCAGGCGGAAGCCGATTTCGAGCTTGGCATGCGTATCAATCTGGACGCGTCGCGGCTGCTGCTCGACGTGTGCCGTGCGCGCGGACATCGGCCGCGCGTGCTGTTCACGAGTTCGGTCGCCGTCTACGGCGGCGATTTGCCCGATGTCGTGCTCGACGAAACCGCGCTGAACCCGCAGTCGTCGTATGGCGCGCAGAAGGCGGGCGCCGAGCTGCTGCTCAACGACTATGCGCGGCGTGGTTTCGTCGATGGCCGTGTGCTGCGCCTGCCGACCATCAGCGTGCGGCCGGGCAAGCCGAATGCGGCGGCGTCGTCGTTTGCGAGCGGCATCATTCGCGAGCCGCTCACGGGCGAACCGGCCGTGTGCCCGGTGAGCGGGTCGACGCGCTTGTGGCTGCTGTCGCCGCTCAAGGCGATCGAGTGTCTCATCGCGGGAAGCGAGATCGACAGCGCGGCGTTGGGTAATCGCCGTACCGTGAACCTGCCGGGCGTGTCGGTGACGGTCGACGAGATGGTCGCCGCGCTGCGTGAAGTGGCAGGCGATGCCGTCGCGGCACGCATCGAATGGAAGGCGGATGAGCGTGTCGAGAAGATCGTCGGCAGCTGGCCTGCGCGATGGGATATCTCACGCGCGGCGCAGCTTGGGCTGCACGGCGACGCGTCGTTCAAGGATATCGTCCGCGCGTTCATCGACGACGAACTCGGCGGGAAGATTCCGCAGTAGTGACTTCTACGGGAGCGTGCGTTGGCTCCCGTTATCTGCGCGCATCGGCTTCTATAATCGGACGATCCACTCACACCGAGGGAATCTGATGCGGCGCAGCGCGATTCTCCTGATGGCTTTTCTGACCGGATGCAGTGCGACGGTCAAGCCGACGCTCACGAACGGCCGCGACGGCGCGGTGATTGCCTGCGACGGCCTGCTCTATACCTGGAAGATCTGCGACAAGGCGGCAAGGAAAACATGTCCGGGCGGCTACGATGTGGTGGATCGCCAGGAAAGCGGAAACCACACCGACTACGGCAGCTATCCGACGCGCAAGCTCGTCGTGAGTTGCAAACAGTATTAGCGCGGGTCACGCATTGCGCTATTCGAAACCGTGGTCGACACGCGAGACTCCGCGCGCGGCGCGGCCGGTTTCTTCTTCTCCGCGAGCGGCTTCTTCGATCTGAACCGGTCACGATAGTCGGCCGGGTTGATCTGCAGCCGTCGATGGAAGGTCCTGCGAAATCCATCCGTGTCTTCGAAGCCGCAGCGTTGCGCGATTTCACGCAGCGATAGATCGGTGGCTTCGAGAAAGCGCCTCGCCGCATCGATCCGCGCATTGGCGAGAAACGTCATCGGTGCGATGTAGGCGCCGTCACGTTATGCGAAGTCCGCATACCCGCATGCATGACTAGCATCAACTTTATTTTGGCCATCCCTACCATCCGTTCTGACTCTGGCGCGCTGTCTGGCCAACATCGCTCCAGGCCTTTCCCAGCGTATCGAGGACGGATCGCAGTCCGGTTTTCACGACCTGGTGGTGCATACACTGAATGGAAGGCACAGCTCATCGGTCGGCGACCGTAACGCGCTCCGCTCGAACGTAGCCAGGCCGATGAATCCCGTTTAGTACCGTCACGGTTTCTTACTCATTCACATACGATCATGAACACACTATCCCGACTCGCTTTTGCGCCAGGCCGTACCGTGAGCGCGCTGCTGATCGCGGCGTGTATTGCGCTTCCCGTCTGCTCGACATTCGCGGTAGCCGCTGAGTCCAATGCGGACCAGTCGACCACCGTCGATGGCCAGAACAAAAAGCTGCCACGAATCGTGGTACTGGCAACGGGTGGGACGATATCTGGAACGGCAGACGCACGTTCAGCCATCGGTTACAACTCCGGCGAGAGAACCGGCCAGCAGTTGCTCAAGGATGTTCCGGGAATCGGCAAGTTCGCAACGATCACGGCCGAACAGGTTTCGAATGTCGGCTCGCAAGACATGAACGACGGGATCTGGTTTCAACTGGCCAAACGCATCAATGAAATCTTCGATCGCGGCGAGGCGGATGGTGTTGTGATCACGCATGGCACGGATACGATGGAAGAGACCGCCTTCTTCCTGAAGAACGTCTTGCATTCTCGCAAGCCGGTGGTTCTCGTCGGGTCCATGCGACCGGGCGGCGTTGTCGGCGCCGATGGTCCGAACAACCTTCTCGAAGCAGTCGAGGTTGCGGCGAGTCCTCAGTCGCTGGGGCGCGGTGTGATGGTGGTCATGAACGATACGATCCACGACCCGCGCTGGATCACCAAAACGAACACGACCTCCGTTCAGACATTCCTGTCGCCGAACGCAGGTCCAATAGGCTTCGTCGATCCGGCATCGATCCGGTTCGTCACGCCCGTACCGGACACCCGTCAGTCTCCTTATGCGCTGCCCGCCGCCGGACCGCTGCCCCGCGTGGAGATTGTGTATGCGCACAGCAATATGGATGCATCGCAGATCGACCATGCAGTCGCGGACAATGCGAAAGGGATTGTGATCGCTGGCGTAGGCGACGGTGATGTATCGAAGGCGGCGTTGGCTGCCATGGAGCGGGCTGCGAAGATGGGGATTGTCGTGGTTCGCGCTTCCCGCGTCGGAACGGGCTTTGTGAATCGCAATGTGGAAGTTGACGATGATAAAAGCGGCTTTGTCGCATCTCTTGATCTCAATCCGCAAAAGGCCCGTGTGTTGACGCAATTGCTGATCGCAAACGGCATCACGACACCCGCTAAAGTGCAGCAGGCATTTTCTGCAACGTACTGACTTCGACAGACCGGTGTGAAAAAACCGCTAATGTTCGCGCGAAGCAGATAGCGGGAGATCGCGCCAATCAGGCAGGATGGCGTCTGCGGCTCAAGCGTGCAGACGCCATCCGCAACCGGTCATGTGGAGGCATCAACGAAGCGAGCGGGACCGGGCTGAAACCGGCCTGGTTCGCGCTGGAACGCAAACGGGCGAGAGGTAGAATGCCCGAGTCCCACAAGGCTACCCACTCGCTATGGAAATCAAGTGGATCGAGGACTTCATCGCTCTCGCTCAGTACCAGAGCTTCTCGCGTGCAGCAGAATTCCGGAACGTGACCCAATCCGGATTCAGCAGGCGCATTCAGTCTCTCGAGCAATGGGTTGGCGCGGAACTGATCGACCGCAGCAGCTTCCCTCCCGTCCTGACACCTGCAGGGCAACTGTTCCGCGAAGTCGCCGATGACGTCCTGAACAAGCTCTTCGATACCCGCGCCATCATCCGTACCGAGCAACGCATCGCCGGCAAGAGCCTGCAGATTGCGGCCGGGCACACGATCGCGCTGAGTTTCCTGCCTTCGTGGCTCAAGCATCTTTCGACTCACTTTGGAGAAGTGCGCGCACGTGTGGTGCCGACCAATGTGCACGACTCGATCCTGATGCTCGTGAACGGCAACTGCGAGTTGATGTTCGCGTACCACCACCCCGAACTACCGCTGCATCTCGATCCTGTGAAGTATGAGCACGTCACGGTCGGTATCGACACGCTCATGCCTGCGAGCAGGCCGAACCCGCGTCTGGCGCCGTTGTTTCGCTTACCGGGAACGACGAAGCAGCCCTTGCCCCACATTTCGTACACGGAAACGAGCTACTTCGGCCGATGTCTTGCACTGCTGCTCAGCCGGGCTTCCGATACCCCGGCGTTGCGGCTTCACTATGAATCGGACATGGCCGAAGTGCTCAAGAAGCTCGTGATGGAAGGCGAAGGCATCGCGTGGCTTCCGAAGAGCGCCATCGCCGCCGAACTCGACGAGGGGGAACTGGTTCCCGCCGGCCCGTCTGCATGGAATCTGCAGATCGAGCTGCGCGCCTACCGCGACGCATCCAACCGCAATGAGTTTCTGGATACGCTCTGGCAGCATCTTCGTGCCGTTTCACCCGTGACGGGCTAGGGTTTTCCCGCCTTATGCGAAATTCGCATGCCCGCATGCAGCACTTGCATTCACGTCTTTTTGACCATCTCTACCATCCGTTCTGATTCTGGCGCGACGTGTGGCCGACGCCGCTCCGGACCTCTTCCAGCGCATTGCAGTCACCTTGCGATTGCATTGCGCCACTCAAGGACGGATGGACATGAAAAATCGCCTTACACTGAATATTGCCGCCGGGATGGTGCTCGGGGTCGTTGCCGGCTATGTGTGTCACACGAGCTTGTCCGACCCGGCGACGGTAAAGGCCGTGGCCGGTTATTTCTCGATCGTCACGGACATCTTTCTGCGGCTCATCAAGATGATCATCGCGCCGTTGGTCTTCGCGACCCTCGTGTCCGGGCTGGCCGGGATGGACAGCGGGCAGGACGTAGGCCGGATCGGCCTGCGCTCCGTCGGCTGGTTCCTCTGTGCATCCTTGTTGTCGCTGAGTCTGGGTCTCGTGCTGGCCAATCTGCTGCAGCCGGGCGCCGGCCTGCATCTGGTCGAGAATGCCGGTGAGGTGAGTACCGGGCTCAATACGTCGGCATTGAACGTCAAGGACGTCATCACGCACGCGTTTCCGACCAGCCTGATGGATGCGATGGCGCGCAACGACATCCTGCAGATTCTCGTCTTCTCGGTCTTGCTGGGACTTGCGCTCAGTGCGTTGAAGAAAGACGAACGCGTGATGGTCGTCATCAAGGCCATCGACGGGATGGTGCCCGTCATGCTGCGCCTGACCAACTATGTGATGCGCGCCGCGCCCCTGGGCGTGTTCGGCGCCATTGCATCGGCGGTGACGCTGCGGGGCGTCGACGTGCTCTACACCTACGGCAAGCTGATCGGCTCGTTCTATCTGGGGTTGGCGCTGCTGTGGCTGATTCTGACGGGCGTTGGCTACGTGTTCCTCGGCCGTCGCGTCGGTACCTTGCTCAAGGCTGTGCGCGAGCCGGCGATGATCGCCTTCTCGACGGCCAGCAGTGAGGCCGCCTATCCCCGTTTGACGGAGCAACTGGAGAAGTTCGGCGTCGACAAGAAGGTCGTCGGTTTTACGTTGCCGCTGGGCTATGCATTCAATCTGGACGGTTCGATGATGTATCAGGCGTTTGCCGCGATCTTCATCGCGCAGGCCTTTGGTGTCGACATGCCCGTTTCGCAGCAGATCTTCATGTTGCTGGTGCTGATGCTGAGCAGCAAGGGCATGGCCAGTGTGCCGCGCGGTTCGGTCGTCGTCGTCGCCGCAGTGGCGCCGATGTTTCATCTGCCAGCTGCAGGCGTGGCGATGGTGCTCGCCATCGATCAGATCCTCGATATGGGACGCACGATGACCAATGTCATCGGCAACAGCGTAGCGACCGCCGTCATTGCAAAGTGGGAGGGTCGCCGGCAGAGCGAACCGGCAGACGCGTCGCTGTTCGATCAGGCGGAGGTTGGAGCGAAATGACGCCCGGGATCGTCGAGAACAGGCGCAAGTACGGTATCGTCGGCGGCCTCGGGCCGCTGGGAAGCGCCGACGTGTTCTTCAAGCTCGTGAAGGCAATGCCGCCGTCGACGGACGCCGAGCACGCCGATCTGATTTTCCAGCAGCATCCGTTCAGGAGTTCGGGCGTGGGAAGCGCCGCCACGACCGAGCGCAAGCTCTACATCTTCAACATGATCCGCGATTTTGAAAAGCGGGGCGTGACGACAGTCGTGCTTCCCTGCTTTCTTAGTCATACCTTCATCGATGAACTGAAATCGAACACGACGCTGCAGATCGTCGATATGGTTGAAGCGGTGCGTCACCATGTCCGCAGGCGATTTCGCGGAGCGCGTCGGATAGGTGTCCTCGCGTCGGACTACACGCGGGAGAAACGACTGTTCGAGCGTTACTTCACATCGCCGGAGTTCGAGATTGTCCACCCGCGCATGAACGAAGGCATCGACCTCGTCACTGAAGCGGTATATGGCCCGGAAGGCATCAAGAGCGGTCATCTGCGTGGCCGGCCGGTTGAACTGCTGCACAACGCTTGCGCGGATCTCATTGAGCAAGGCGTCGATGTCATCGTTCCGGGCATGACCGAGATCGCGCTCGTCGCGGATGAAATCCGTCTGCTGAGCGTGCCGCTGGTCGATTCCAACCTCGTGTACGCACAGCACGTCGTGTCGGGCCAATACGACCCGCCCTCGGGTGTGTTCAAGGTCGGGGTCGTGGGCGGAGTTGGCCCCGCTGCGACGATCGATTTCCTCGACAAGATCGTGCGCAATACACCGGCCCAACGGGACCAGGATCACATCCGGTTGCTCGTCGAACAGAACCCGCAGATTCCCGATCGTACCGAGAATCTGATCGGCGACGGCGCAGACCCGACGGTGTCGCTGTACGCAACGTGCAAGCGCCTGGAGGAGGGCGATGCCGACATCATCGCCATTCCGTGCAACACCGCTCACGCTTTTGTGGAACGCATCCAGCCGTACCTCGGCATACCCATCGTGAACATGCTGACGGAAACGGTCCGCTATCTGCGCGAGACGTATCCGGCGCATCGCGAGATCGGCGTTCTCGCGACCTCGGGCACGATTGCGAGCGGTGTCTATGAAAAAGCGCTCGAATCGCAGGGGCTTCGCCAGGTTGCGCCGGGACCCGCGCTCCAGGCGCGCGTGATGGATGCGATCTACGGCAAGGAAGGGGTCAAGGCCGGGTTCACGACGGGGCAGTGTCAGGAAGACATCGCTGCAGCCGTCGAAGGCCTGATTGCCGAAGGTGTCGAAGTCATCGTCCTGGGCTGCACCGAGCTCCCCCTTCTTCTTCCTCACAGTGAGTTCACAGGCAGAAACGGCGCTCGCGTGAAGCTGATCGATCCGACCGACGTGCTCGCCCGGCAGTGCATCGCCTATGCGACGGCGGCCAGCGATTCACCCACCAGCAACAGCGCAAGATAAAGCCAATCCTGTCAACCCGATGATCCCGTTGCCCTGGTGCATCGGGTGCCATCGAACCACTACTGACACGCTAACGGAGCAACACGATGTCCACGTCCAATGAACGCATCGAGCATGATCTTCTCGGCGACCTCCCTGTGCCGAATGACGCCTACTACGGCGTGCACACCCTTCGGGCACTCGTCAATTTCCCGATCACGGGCATCCCGATCTCGACGTATCCGAATCTCGTCAATGCGCTGGCGAGCGTGAAAGAGGCGGCGGCCATGGCCAATCACGACCTCGGCCTGCTTGCGGAGCACAAGATGAAGGCGATCGTTCATGCGTGTCGGGAGATCCGCAATGGTACGGCGCATGACCAGTTCGTGGTGGACGTCATTCAGGGCGGCGCGGGCACGTCGACCAACATGAACGCGAACGAAGTGATCGCCAATCTGGCGCTGGAGCATCTTGGCCACCAGCGCGGCGACTACGCGCTGCTGCATCCCAATGAAGACGTCAATCTCGGTCAAAGCACGAATGACGTGTACCCGACCGCGTTGAAGATCGCGACGTACATGGGTATCGTTCAACTGGTCCACGCGATGGGTATCTTGCGTCACTCGTTCGAACGCAAGGCCGAGGAATTCCGCGACCACCTCAAGATGGGGCGAACGCAACTGCAGGACGCGGTTCCCATGACGCTCGGTCAGGAGTTCAGCACATTCGCGGTCATGCTAGGAGAAGACGAAGAGCGGCTCACGGAAGCGTCAAAGCTGATCTGCGAAATCAATCTCGGCGCAACGGCCATCGGCACCGGGATCAACACGTCGCCCGAGTACGCTGCGCTCGCGTGCCGGCATCTTGCCAGTATCACGGGCATACCCGTCACCACGTCACCCAATCTCGTCGAGGCGACACAAGACGTGGGCTCGTTCGTGCAGTTGTCGGGCGTACTCAAGCGTGTCGCCATCAAACTCTCCAAGACGTGTAACGACCTTCGGCTTCTTTCGAGCGGTCCGCGCGCCGGTTTTGGTGAGATCAATCTGCCGCCCGTGCAGGCTGGCTCCAGCATCATGCCTGGCAAGGTCAACCCCGTCATTCCGGAAGTCGTCAACCAGATCGCCTTTGAAGTCATTGGTAACGACGTGACAGTGAGCTTTGCGGCAGAAGCCGGTCAGCTGCAATTGAATGCGTTCGAGCCGCTCATCGCGCACAGCCTCTTCAAGAGCGTTGCACACCTGCGCGCGGGATGTCTCACGCTTGCTTCGAGATGCGTTGACGGGATCACGGCGAATCGTGAGAGGCTTCACGCGCTCGTTGAGAACTCGATCGGCATCGTGACGGCGCTCAATCCTTATATCGGCTATACCAACGCGACGCAGGTAGCACAGGAGGCGCTCGCGTCGGGGAGAAGCGTCGCCGAGATCGTCATCGAGAAGGGTTTGCTGAGCCGGGCGCAACTCGACGAAATTCTGCAACCGTCGATGCTGACTCAGCCACGACAGGCCGTTGTCTTTCCGCCGCAGTCGAACGAAGGGGACGCCGGTTGATCACTGTCAGGCCGATTCTCTCTCGACGATCGTAAAGCCGACATCGATCCTGCGCTGGCGCATGGTGCCCGCTTCTATCTTCGCGATCAGCATCGCAGCAGCCAGCTCGCCGATTTTCGTACCGTCGATCCGGACCGTCGTAAGCGGTGGGTCCGTATCGGCCGAGAAATTCTGGTCACCGTAGCCCATCACCTTGAGTTGCTCCGGCACGCGCATGTTCCTGTGGCGGGCTTCCATCAATACGCCCAGCGCCATGATGTCGGCGCCGCAGAAAACCGCGTCGATCGACGGGTGTTCGTCGAGCAGACGGGCCAGCGCGCGCCGGCCGTCGCCGAGTTTGGCAGGCGATTCGACCGATACGACAGGTATCGGCGTGCTGCTATCGAAGGCCTTGATGAACGCTTCGGCGCGGGCCTGTGCGCGACGGTCGTCGGGCGTCACGATCGCGGGCCGTAGCGCGCCGCGCTGTCGAAGATAGTCCGCCGCCGCTTTACCGATCTTCTGATGCGAAAAGCCGATCAGCATGTCGAGCGGCGTGCGCGTGATGTCCCACGTTTCGACCACGGGGATGCCCGACGCCCGCAGTTTCTGCCGCGATTCCTCCGAGTGGACCACGCCCGTCAGAACGATGCCCGCCGGACGCCTGCCGATGATCGCATCCAGCAGTGCCTCTTCACGCGATTCGTCATAGCCGCTCTGGCCGAGCAGTAGCTGATAACCCGCTGCCGCGAGTTCGCTCGTCAACGCAGCGACCGTTTCCTGGAACACGCCGCCCGCGATCGCCGGGATGAGCGCGACGATGAGCCGGCTGCGATTCGAAGCGAGCGAGCCGGCAATCAGATCGGGCGTATAGCCGGTTTGCCGCACCGCCTCGCGTACGCGTTCGAGCGTTTCGCTCGATACCAGATCGGGGCTGTTCAACGCGCGCGACACCGTGACCTTGGTCACGCCCGTCAGCCTTGCCAGGTCGCTCAACGTGACGCGGCCCGTGTTCTTGCGCGCGCGCCGCGAAGCGGTTGCCGGGGTGGGCAGGGCGAGTTCTGTCGGGAGTTTGGTCACGAAGACAGGGTCCTGAAGAAAAAAGTCGTTGGCAATTATCCCAAAACCATACTACGATAGCACCAATGTTACCGGTTACATAAACCGGTAACATCAAATGAGAACATCGGGCGATAACAGCGGCCCCACAATCAACGGTCGTGTCCATCGGGGCGCGGCCAGCGGAGACGTGCCGAATGCTGCAGGCAAACACCAGTTTCACCGGGCCGTTACTCAGGCTCCATCATCGGGACAACGTGCTGATCGCCCGCGAGGCGCTGTCGATCGGGCAGCAGGTGCGCATCGGCGACGCGGTCTTACGGATGCGCGCGCAGATCGCAGCAGGTCATAAGGTTGCGGGCGTGCGGATTTCGCGCGGGCAGCCGGTGCGCAAATACGATGCGGTGATCGGCGTTGCGGCGCGTGATATCGATGCAGGGGAGCACGTTCATACCCATAACATCGCCTTGATCGATTTCGAGCGCGATCCGGGTTTCGGTCTCGACGTGCGGCCCGTCGATTACATTCCCGAACACGAGCGCGCAACGTTCGCGGGCATCGTTCGTCCGGATGGGCGAGTGGCGACGCGAAATTTCATCGGTATTCTGGCGTCCGTCAACTGTTCGTCGACGGTCATCAAGAATATCGCGGCGTGGTTCACGCCCGAACGGCTGCGCGCGTATCCGAATGTCGATGGCGTGGTCGCGTTTGCGCAGACGAGCGGATGCGGAATGTCATCGCCCAGCGAGCATTTCGACGTGTTGCGCCGGACCCTTGCGGGCTACGCGCGGCATCCGAATCTCGCGGGCGTGCTGGTGGTCGGACTGGGTTGCGAGCGCAACCAGGTTGCTGATCTGCTCGAATCGCAAGGACTCGAAACTGGCAAGACGATGCATGCGCTCGTGATGCAGAGCGTAGGGGGCACGCGCGCGACCATCGAAGCCGGTATCGCCGCGATCGAAAAGATGCTGCCTGCGGCGAACGATATCGTGCGCACGCAGGTTCCCGTGAGTCATCTCAAGATCGGCCTCGAATGCGGCGGATCGGACGGTTTCTCGGGCATCACGGCAAATCCGGCGCTCGGGGCTGCGATGGACCTGCTGGTGCAACACGGCGGCACGGCCATCCTGTCCGAGACACCCGAGATACATGGCGTCGAATACATGCTGACGCGTCGCGCCGTCACGCCTGAGGTCGGACAGAAACTGCTGGATCGCCTCGCATGGTGGGAGCGCTATACGCGCGGTCACAACGGACAGTTCAACGGTGTCGTCGGCCCGGGCAACCAGCAGGGCGGTCTCGCGAACATCTTCGAGAAATCGCTCGGTTCGGCGATGAAAGGCGGCACCACGCCGCTGCAAGCCGTCTACGAATATGCCGAGCCGATCGATCGCGCCGGCTTCGTGTTCATGGATTCGCCTGGCTACGACCCTGTTGCCGTGACAGGGCAGATTGCCAGCGGCGCAAACCTGATCTGCTTTACGACGGGCCGTGGCTCGATGTTCGGTTCAAAGCCCGCACCGACCATCAAGCTTGCAAGCAACACGCCGATGTTCACGCGTCTCGAAGAAGACATGGACATCAACTGCGGGCGCATTCTGGATGGCGAGCGCTCCGTCGAGGAAATGGGCAAGGATATTTTCGACCACATCGTGCGCGCCGCATCGGGCGAACGCACCAAGAGTGAATTGCTGGACCTGGGAGACCACGAGTTCGTACCGTGGCATATGGGCATTGTGAGCTGACGCCTCGAAGCGTCGCGCGATGCGCAGGAAATAACCGATAAAACGACAGGAGACGTGACATGCAGCGAGCAGCGCAAGTGCGAGGCCGTTCGAGGGTGCGCTGGTGGGTGGCCGGCCTGATGTGGGCGGCCATTGCGATCAACTATATCGACCGCACGGTGCTGTCCGCCGCAGCGCCGCGCATCCAGTCGGAGTTCCATCTGAGCGCCGTCGAAATGGGCGTGGTGATGTCCGCGTTCTTCTGGTCATATGCGTTGCTGCAGTTGCCCGCTGGCTTGCTCGCCGATCGCTTCGGTCAGAAAAAGGTGCTGGGCTTTGCCGTGCTGTGGTGGTCGATTGCGACAGCCGTGACGGGTTTTGCAAGCGGCTTCAGATCGCTGGTCGCGTTACGGGTCGCGCTGGGTATCGGCGAGGCGGGCGCCTATCCGAGCAACGCGGGCATCGCGTCGAGATGGTTTCCGCGTCATGAGCGGGCGACCGTGGCAGGCATATTCGACAGCGGCTCGAAGCTTGGCGGCGCGATCGCGTTGCCATTGATTGCCGCGATGCTGGCTGCGTTCGACTGGAAGATCACCTTCGCGCTGACCGGGTTGCTTGGCGTGGTGTGGTTCATCGTCTGGAAATTTTCGTTCAGCGATTCGCCGCGCGATCACAAGTGGGTCAACGCCGAGGAACTGGCGCATATCCAGAACGGCCAGGCGGCGCAACCGTTGGAGCACAGCGCGCGGCCGCAGCGGCGCAAGCTGCTCGCGCATCGAAACATCTGGGCGATGTGCATCGGCTTTTTCATGATCAACTACAACTCATACTTCTTCATCACATGGCTGCCGACTTATCTCGTCAAGGCACGCGGAATGACGATGATGGAGATGGGGTGGATGGCGTCGCTGCCGCTGCTGACGTCGATCATCGTCGAGATTCTCGCGGGCTGGGCATCGGACCGTGTGTATGCATCCGGAAAGCTGTCGCTGACGGCGACGCGCAAGCTGTTCCTCGTCGTCGGGCTCGTGATGGCATCGAGCATCGGATTTGCTGCATTCGCCGATTCGGCCGCCATGGCCGTGCTGCTGTTGTGCATCGCGAAGTCGGGCACGACGGTCGCGGCGTCGCAGGTCTGGGCACTGCCCGGCGATGTTGCGCCGCCCAATGCGGTATCGATGGTCGCAGGCATACAGAACACGGTATCGAACATCGGCGGCGTGGTCGGGCCGATCGTCACGGGTGCGATTGTCGGCGCGACGGGTTCGTTCGTGCCTGCGCTCGTGTTCTCGTCTGTGCTGATCGGCGTCGCGATCCTCAACTATCTGTTCCTCCTCGGCAAGGTGGAACCTATCCGGTTTGACAGTCATCCAGCGGAGTCCCTGATCCATGAGCAACGAAGCGCAGATCTCAGCACCTAACCCGTTCAAGGCGGCACTCGCCGCGCGCCGCAAGCAGATCGGCTTCTGGCTTTCGATGGCCGATGCGTATCTCGCGGAAGTCAGCGCGACGGCGGGTTTCGACTGGCTGCTGATCGACGGCGAACACGCCCCGAACGACGTTCGCACGACGCTGTCCCAGCTGCAGGCGGTGGCGCCGTACCGCGGTGAGCCTGTGGTGCGCCCCGTGTCGGGCGACCCCGCGTTGCTCAAGCGTCTGCTCGATATCGGCGCGCGCAATCTGCTGGTGCCGATGGTCGATACGGCGGAGCAGGCGCGTGCGCTCGTGTCCGCCGTGCGTTATCCGCCGCACGGCATGCGCGGCGTAGGCAGCGCGGTGGGCCGTGCGTCGCGCTGGAGTTCGCGCACGGACTACCTCGATATCGCCGACAGCGAAATCTGTTTGCTGGTGCAGGCGGAGACGACCACTGCGTTGACGAATCTGGAATCGATCTGCGCGGTCGACGGCGTGGATGGCGTGTTCATCGGCCCGGCTGATCTTGCAGCGTCGATGGGGCATCGCGGCAAGCCCGGGCATCCCGAAGTGCAGCAGGCGATCGATTCGGCCATGCGCACGATCATCGCCTCGGGCAAGGCGGCCGGCACGCTGACGTCCGATCCGGCGCTCGCCCGCCACTACCTGGAACTCGGCTGCAGCTTTGTGGCGACGGGCGTGGACATCCTGATGTTCGCCAATGCCGCCCGCAAACTGGCACGAGACTTCGCGGACGTGCGCGGCGCCTGAGCGGTGTCCGGTTCGACGCACCGCTGAGCGAGCCGCTCGCGCAGGTTGCCTGGATGAGCGGCTAAGCTACACTCTAACTATTCGACGATCTACCGTAAGCTGTCGGGACGAGCCGAAATTCGCGGTTCCGACGCACTACGGGCGCAGTCAGTCCTTGCCGGCCCTCGGGGCGGCGCGCCGGCAAGCGATGTTCCGCCGCCGGACGCGGCCTCGAACGAAGTAGATTGCATTCCGGGAAACACCAGGCGCATCCTGTTTCGACCTTTCCATCCGCAAAATACATGTGGTGAATGGAGGCTTCGAGATGAACAGAAAAAATACCGCGGCCATCTGGATTCTGATCGCGATGCTGGTGGGCATCGGGGTCGGCGACATGATCTACACGAGCTTTCCGGACAAGAAGGCTGCCGCGGAGATCGCGGGCTACATCTCGCTGGTGTCCGACGTGTTCCTGCGTCTGATCAAGATGGTGATCGGCCCGCTCGTCTTCTCGACGCTCGTCGTCGGCATTGCACACATGGGCGACGCGGCCTCGGTCGGTCGCGTGTTCGCCAAAGCGCTGGGCTGGTTCGTCACAGCTTCGCTGGTCTCGCTGCTGCTTGGCCTGTTGATGTCCAATCTGCTCAGGCCCGGCGAGAATCTCGGGCTGCCGCTGCCCGACATCGGCGCGTCGGCGAATCTGGCCACCGCCAAGTTCACGCTCAAGGACTTCGTCGGTCACATGGTCCCCAGGTCCATCGCCGAGGCGATGGCCAACAACGAAATCCTGCAGATCGTCGTGTTCTCGATGTTCTTCGGCATCGCGCTCGCCGCGCTGGGTGAGAAGGGCAAGGTCCTCGTGGCCGCGATCGACCAGCTCTCGCACGTCATGCTCAAGATCACCGGTTACGTGATGAAGCTTGCGCCGGCGGCGGTGCTGGCAGCGATGGCTGCTACCGTGGCCGTCAACGGGCTGACCATCCTGTTGAAGTTCGCGGTCTTCATGGGCGACTTCTACCTCAGCCTTTTCCTGTTGTGGGCGCTGCTCACGGCGGCCGGCTTCGCGTTCCTCGGGCCGCGCGTGTTCAAGCTCCTGGCGCTGATCAAGGAGGCATTCATGCTTTCCTTCGCGACCGCGAGTTCCGAGGCCGCCTATCCGAAGATCCTCGACGCGCTCGACCGTTTCGGCGTGAATCGCAAGATTTCCAGCTTCGTGATGCCAATGGGGTACTCGTTCAACCTCGACGGCTCGATGATGTATTGCACATTCGCGACGCTGTTCATCGCCCAGGCGTACAACATCCACCTCTCGCTGGGTACGCAGCTGACGATGCTGCTGATCCTGATGATGACGTCCAAAGGGATGGCTGGCGTGCCGCGCGCTTCGCTGGTGGTGATCGCCGCGACGCTCAACCAGTTCGGCATCCCCGAAGCCGGGCTGCTGCTGATCCTCGGCGTGGATACGTTCCTCGACATGGGCCGTTCGGCCACGAACGCGGTGGGCAACTCGATCGCGAGCGCGGTGGTCGGCAAGTGGGAAGGCGAACTGCTGTCAGAAGCCGAGGCCGAAGCCAACGCGGCGCGCATCGACGCCGAGCTCGACGCGACGCTAGCCCATCCGGCAGAAAGCTGACGGAGGCGGGGGATGAAGACGCAGCGATTCTGGTCGATGCTGGCCATCGCGGGGCTGCTGGTGGCCGGTGCCGCAGTGCGGGCGCAGGAGGACGTGCAGTCATCCCGCCCGGTTCCCGACAGTGTTGCACCCGTCGCGCTGACGGGCACGCTGTCCAAGGTGCGGGAGTCGGGCACCATCGCGCTGGGCTACCGTGAGTCCTCGGTGCCGTTTTCGTATATGAACACGCGCAACGAGCCGATCGGCTATTCGATCGAGTTGTGCAAATCACTCGTGTCGGCGATCGGGGACGCGGTCAACCGGACCCTGACCATTCAATGGGTGCCTGTCACGCCTGAGAACCGCATCGATGCGGTGGTCAGCGGCCGGGTCGATCTGGAATGCGGCTCGACGACCAGCAACGTGGAGCGTCAGAAAAAGGTGGCCTTCTCGCCGATCATTTTCGTGGCCGGCACCAAGGTGATGGTCAAGAAAGGTTCGCCTATCGGCTCGTTCCGCGACCTCGCGGGCAGGAAGGTCGCGGTGACGGCCGGCACCACGAACGAAAAGGCGCTGCGCGACCTGGACGGCAAGTTCAGGCTCGGCATGCAATTGCAGGTGGTGCCTGACCACGCGCAGGGCTTCGCGCAGGTGGCCGACGGAAAGGCCGACGCTTTCGCCACCGACGACGTGCTGCTGTATGGCTTGATCGCCGAGCATGCCGGCGCGGGCGGCGAGTACCGCGTTGTCGGCGACTATCTGTCCTATGACCCGTACGGCATCATGTTCCGCAAGGACGACCCGCAACTCGCGCAAGTCGTGAGGGATACTTTCCAGGAGCTTGCGGCGGACGGAGAAATCGATCGCCAGTACAAGCGCTGGTTCTTGCGCCGCCTGCCGTCGGGCACCAGCCTCGATCTGCCAATGAGCAGGCAGCTCGCGACCATCATTCAGTCGATGGCGGATGGCGAGGCGCAGTGAGGGTTGGGCTGTCGGCGCATCTAGTAGCGCCAGCCGCGATGTCCGTAGTAACCACGTCTGTAGTAGTAGCCAGGGCCATAGTAGCCGCGGCCGTAATAGGCTCGATATCCGCCGTACCAGTAAGGATAACCATAGCCATATATCACCGGCGGCCCATAGATGACGGGCGGCGGCGCATAGACAACGGGCGGGCCGGCATACACGACACCGGGCACACCGATGCCTATGCCGACGCCTACCGACACACCACCCGCCTGCGCGAAGCCGATCGACCCCGCGCCGAGCGCGGCAGCGACCAGAAAACGAACGAGCCTGATCATCTGCGTTCTCCTCGCCTCGAGTCCAGTTCGAACGACTGGCGACGGCGCAACGAGGCATGGACAAATAGCGCTGAGTCCGTTTTCTATGGATTCAATTCGCAGAGGCTCATACGTGAGGCCGAAGGACCCTGATCTTTAGAGTCGGCGGCTCGGAAGTCGTTCAGGGTCGGCAGAAGGGCACATCACGACAGCAGCGGGCTCCTCTAACCACTGAACAATTCGCTGCGCGCCGCGTCCATGATCATCGCGACAGCCGGATGACTGATGCGGCGCTCAATCGAGATCGCAAAGAACTCTTCGACGATGGTGTTGATCTGCCCGACCATCGTCAGCTTGTGCTCGGCCTGTAACTGGCTCTCCAGCGCGGTTGGCGCGAACAGCAGGCCGCGGCCCTCGCGGCCGAACGCCAGCGTCATTGCTCCGTCGTCGAATTCGCCGACGATGCGCGGCGAAATGGCATGTGACGCCAGCCAGTGATCCAGCTTGCGGCGCACGGCGGATTCCGTGCCGGGCAGCAGCACGGGCAACTGACTGAGCGACAACGGGAAGCGTTTTCTGGCAGTTTGGACCAGCGTCTGCGCGCCGAAGCAGCTCAGCGTCGAGCGGCCGAGCCGGTGATTGAACGCCTTGATGTTGACGTCGGCGGGAATGGGAGCATCCGCGATGATCAGGTCGAGACGGTGCACGGCCAGTTGCGCAAGCAGCGCATGCAGCTTGCCTTCGTGGCAGATCATGCGCAGCGACATGGAGGCGCTCAGCGCGGGTTCCAGCAGCCGGTACGCGATTGCCTTCGGAACTGAATCCGCGATCCCGACACGAAACCGCGTTTGCGCGCCGGATTCGCTCTCGCGCCGCATCGCGCTCTCGAGTTCCGAGCCCAGCGAGAATATTTCGTCCGCGTAGTCGAGCACCAGCCGCCCAGCATCCGTCAGTTCGATCGTGCGCCCGGCCTTCCTGAACAGTTTTTTATCCAGCGCTTCTTCGAGCAGTTTGATCTGGCCGCTGAGCGTTTGCGGCGAGATGTGCAACTGCTCGCCAGCGCGGACGATCCCGCCCGCGTGCGCCGCAACCCAAAAGTAATGCAGATGCTTGAAGTTCACGCCCCCTCCGTCGGTCACTCAACGCTACGGTTTTTTCGAAGTGTTGGCAACAAAAATACGAATTTTATGTTCTCTCAGGTTCGGTTAGATTGGAGCCTCGCATCTGGACGCCGGCGAGCGGCTAACGACCACGGATAGAGGTGACTTATGGCATCGGTTGCGCAATTTCTTCGTTCCAAAGATTCCCAGACAGTGTGGTCCACCCACGCGTCCGCATCCGTCTACGACGCGATCGCGATCATGGCGCACCGGCAGGTAGGAGCACTGATCGTCGCAAACGAAGGACGCCTGGCCGGTATCGTCACGGAGCGGGACTACGCGCGGAAAATCGTGCTGATGGACCGCTCATCAAGGAATACGCCGGTGCGCGACATCATGTCGACGGCGGTGCGCCATGTCAGCCCGCAGCACACGACGGACGAATGCATGGCGATCATGACCGAGCACCGGATACGTTATCTGCCCGTGATTACGGCGGGGCAGGTGATCGGAATGGTGTCGATCGGGGACCTGATCAAGAACCTGATTACCGAGCAGGAACACACGATCCGGCAGCTTGAGCACTACATTCACGGCAACAGTTTTCACGTCGGCCATAGCGGATTGCAGGCGCAACGGCGGCGAGTTTGACCATTCGGAAATATTACCATTCGTAATGTTTTTCGCGCGACGATGAATAACGCGATCCGGGCAGCCCCGGACTTACCCAAAGAGGCTTTTTTATGTTCATGCAATTCGTCAATCACCTTCGACGTGCTGCCGGTGCGGTAACGCGCGGGACGGCAGCGCTCGGTCTGGCGGGACTGCTTGCTCTCGGCGCCGTGGCGTCGAATGATGCTGAAGCGAAGCGGGTGGGCGGCAGTCAAAGTATCGGGCGCCAGTCGCAGACGGCGTCGCCGTCCGGGCAGGCGCAACAACGCCAGCAAGCCCAGCCGGCGCAACAGGCAACGCAGGCGCCTGCTGCCGCGGCAGGTAACCGCTGGATGGGCCCGCTCGCCGGCCTCGCGGCCGGCCTTGGCATTGCGGCGTTGCTGTCGTCGTTTGGGCTGGGTGAAGGGCTCGCGCAAATGCTGTCGAATGCGCTGCTCATCGGGCTGGTGGTTTTCGCCGGCGTGATGCTGTTCCGCTTTATCGCCAACCGGCGTCGTCCGGATCTGGCTTATGGACATGGTGCTGCGAACTGGCAGCAAACGAACGGCTCACCGTTTCTCAATCGGATCGGGCAAGCGCGGCCTGAAGCGACGCCCACGGGCTGGCCGCGTGCAGCGATGGGTTCGATGGGCGCTGCCGGCGCTGTGCAGGCACCGGGACTTGCGCTCGGGCCCGATCAGGCCGCATTTCTGGTGTCGGCAAAGACCCTGTTCATGCGTCTTCAAGGCGCGTGGGACAGGAACGAGCAGGGTGACCTGTTCGAGTTGACGACGCCGGAAATGTTCAGGCAACTCAAGATGGATCTGGAAGCCCGGGGCCGCGAGCCGAGCGTGACAGAAGTCACGCAACTCGATGCTGAGGTAGTCGGCACGGAAAGCAACGCGAATGAAACACTGGTCAGCGTTCGCTTTTACGGTCAGATGCGGGAGGACGACGCACAGACGGCCCAGCCGTTCCAGGAGATCTGGAACATCGTCAGGAACGCACAGGGTGACCAGGCGTGGCGAGTGGCGGGCATCCAGCAGATGAACCACTAAAGGTGCTAGTGGAACTGGCAGTCGGCTTGCTGCATGTCAGCGAGCCGACGTCGTTTATTTCGCCGGGTGGAGAAGGTAAGGAATGCTGCCCTGCGCAGACAGACTCAATCCAGGAGACGGTATGTTGAGTCCACATGAATTCGCCACCTTGATGCTCATCAAGGATGCGCCGGATCAGATCGAACTGGGCCGCGCTGAGCTCGACACGCTCCTGCAGCGCCAACTCATATCATTGGAAAACCTCGCTTCAGGACGCCCACGTCCTCATGTCACAAGCGATGGCGATTCCATTCTCAAGGCGGTCTCCCGGATGCGCTAGACATCCGGGCGCGTTCGCCAACTTATGCTTTATTTGTCAGAAGCCCTGACGCATCTGAACCCCGCATACACATGCTGATACCGCGGCTGAAACCAGTTGCGGAACGTCGGCCGGATCATGCATTGCGCGGTGCGCGCCGAACCGCCCTTCAGCACGTAATGCTGTCCATCGTAGAAATTGGCGGAGTAGCCGAGATAGAACGGAAACGCCTCGAAGCCCGGCAGCGCGTCAAACAACGATGATGTCCATTCCCACCCATTGCCGAACTGGCCTTCGACGCCAAACGCGCTGACATTGTCCGGCGACGCATCGACGGCTTGCGGGTCCCAGCTGCGGAAATCGTAATTGCCCGACGGCGCGTTCGGTACGCCTTGCGCGGCGCGTTGCCACTGAGCTTCCGTGGGCAGCGCCTTGCCGGCCCAGCGCGCGTACGCGCTCGCTTCCGCATGACTCACGTAGACGGGCCAATCGGGCGGCAGCGCGATATCTTCGAACATCGTGCGCAAGGTCCACTGGCCGTCAGCGTTTTGCGACCACGTGACGGGATGCGCGACGCCCTCGGCTTCCTTCCACGCCCAGTCCTTGTCGTTCCAGTAAGCGCGATTGCGATAGCCGCCCGCGTCGATGAACTCGCGGAATTGCGCGTTGGTCACCATATAGCGGTCGATCTCGAACGCTTCGACCTGGACGCGCTGCTCGCCGAATTCGTTGTCCCAGCCGAAGCGGCCATCTTCCTTCTTCATGCCGAGCACGGCAACGCCGGCCGGCACGCTTACCATCGGCGACGCTTCGACGTTGCGCGCGTATTGCGCGGCGGACGTGACGTCCGCCGGCGCGGCCTTCATCTCCAGCGGCAACTGATGCAGCATGTACGCGAGCGTTTCCGCGTGCATCAGCCGGTGTTCGATGGCGACATGCATCAGCTGCTCGGGCGAGCCCGTCGCCATCCCGCCGCTGCCGAACTCATAAGCGGCGAGACAACTGTCGATCTGCGCGCGCGCCTTGTTCGCGTAGTCGCGCACGACGTCGATCGAAGGCCAATCGGAAGGTTGATCGGTTGGAAAGCCGCCGTCGACGGGATCGATGCCGAACGCGAACAACCTGTCGAGTTCCGGCGCAAACGCGGGCAGCGGGCACAGGCGTTCGTCGAAGAGATTGCGGTCGAAGGCTTCGAGATGGCCAATGTAGAACACGATCCGGTGACGTTCGCGGATCGGCCGGTCATAGAGGTATTCGGGTTTGACAACCGAGAACAGGGCGTCGGTCACGCGGCGCGCGTCGATGAGACGTTCGGCCAGCGGGTGGTGCGGTGCGGGGTCGCGGTTCATTCGCCGGGTCTCCTCGTGGGGACAGCAAGCATCTTTGCACGAGACGAGTGCGGGGTGCCGAAGACCCGACTCTCGCCGAGAAGAAGAATCTTGAACTGTACCGCAGGCGCAGGAGACGTGCCAGGCGGGTGCGCGCGGGCGTCGTGCGAGACGAAGCCGCGCGGCGGACCCTGGCGGATCAGGGGTTGGGCGAGGCGCCGACCTGGCGCAAGCCGTCGGGATCGACGATATGAATGAGGCGGCCTTGTGCGTCGATCAGTCCGCGCTTTTGAAATCTTGACAGGGTGCGGCTGACCGTTTCGAGTGTCATGCCGAGATAGCTGCCCATGTCTTCGCGCGTCATCCGCAGATTGAATTCCGCCGACGAATAACCGCGCTGCGCATTGCGCTCGGAGATATCGAGCAGAAATGCAGCGACACGCTCGTCGGCGCTCAGCGAACCGAGCACCATCATTTGCGCGGCCTCGCGCACGATCTGCTCGCCCATCAGCTTGTGCAGCCGTTCCTGCATCGAGCTGATCTCGCGGCACAGATGCTTCAGCGCCGCGTAAGGGATGATGCACACCGAGCTGTCTTCGAGCGCGACGGCGCTGCACGCGTGCTGGTCGCTGCTGATGCCGTCGAGGCCCAGCGCTTCGCCCGCGATCCTCAAGCCCGTGACCTGCTCGCGGCCATCGCGATGGGCCATCACCGTCTTCAGCGATCCCGAGCGCACGGCGTACAGACTGTCGAACGAATCGCCCGCGCGATAGAGGGCCTCGCCACGACGCACTGAGCGCGCCGAGCAGATCAGCGCTTCGAGCTGCGGCATTTCATTGGCGGCCACGCCTTGCGGCATGCACAGATGCCGCATCGCGCACGACGAACAGCGTGCAGCGCTGCGCACGGCGCGCTGCGTGGAGGAGGCGGGGCTGCGGCGGACAGCGCGGGCAGGGGCGACAGCGGCGGTAACTGCGATGGGATTGAGCATGGGACCAACCGGCATTAATAGGTTGACAAGCAGGGTGACAACCGATTGTCCCACTCGATGCGCGTGCAACCAGGCGGCAAAATGACGCGTCGCAAGCGATCGCGTTGTTGAGCGGCGTCAGGCTTCTTTCCGCACGCGACGCTCAGGCCTTGGGTTCTTCCTCAGATTCGCCGCCGCCCGCAGCCGATGGAATCAACAGCACGGGCAATGTCGATTGACGTACGCAGCGCTCGGCTACGCTGCCCAGAATCAGCCGCTGCATGCCGCGCCGGCCATGCGTGCCCATGACGATCAGGTCGGCGTTGAAATCGGCGGCGGCGCGCAGCACGAGCGTCGGCACGTCGTCGAGCGACGACGCCTCGCCCACCGCGATATCGCCCGATACACCCTGTTCGCGCATCGCCGCCGACAGTTCCGCCGTCAGCTCCTTGCCCTGCTCGATCAGCCGGTTGCGCAAGATGGAGGGATCGTAGCCTGGCGCGTCGAAGTACATCGGCGTGTTTTCGACCGCGTAGAACGCGCGCAGCGTCGCGCCCAGTTTGCTGGCCAGATTGAGGGCGCCGTCGAACGCGCGGCGCGACGTGTTGCTGCCGTCGACGGCAACCAGGATGCGTGTGTACATGAAGCCTCCGTGTCGTGGAGAGCGTCGCGCCGCCGTGTTCCGCGTGCGCGGGCCGCCCGAGAAAGCGGTATGAATGGGTCCGGATTGCGCTTGCAGCTTAAACGATCGTCGGAAAAAGGCGCGCTCCCGTCGGCGGGAATGCAGATGTCAATCAAACATTTGTCAAATTTTGCCGTCCGACGCCAGGTCGGTCATACTGGCGGCGTGCGTGCTACCACGCGTTTTCTGGCTGAAATGAGCGGTTATTTCGCCCGGTCGCCCGCGTTATTTGCCTTACAATTCCAATCTATTCTGACAAGCCGCTTCTCTCGACGATGAACGAGCGCAAATCGACCGGTCTGCCCGACAAGATCTACGGCGACATCCTGAACCGCATTCTCGAAGGCGAATACAAGGAAGGCGAACGCCTGCCGACCGAACATGCGCTCGCGGAACGCTTCGAGACGTCGCGGCCGACGGTGCGCGAGGCGCTCGCGAGGCTGCGCGCGGACGGCATCATCGTGACGCGGCACGGCTCGGGCACGACGGTCGCGCGCCGTCCGGACCCGGACGTGCGCCGTTTCGCGCCGCTGGAGACGCTCTCCGACATTCGCCGCTGCTACGATTTTCGCATCGTGACGGAGTCGGGCGCCGCCGAGCTGGCCGCGCAAATGGCCGAAGCCGACGACATCGCCGCGATCCAGCACGCATGGGACGAACTGGAGCGCGTGATCGAAACGCAGGGCATCGGCGCGAAGGACGACTTCGCGTTTCACCTTGCGGTTGCGCGGGCGTCGAAGAACCAGTTCTTCATCACGATGATGTCATTCATCGAAGAGCAGATCGTGTTCAGCATGAATCTGTCGCGCAATCTGTCGCTGGTGAAGACGCTCGAACGCCAGCGGCTCGTGCAGGCGGAGCACCTGGCCGTGCTCGACGCGATCCGCAGCAAGGACCCAGCCGCGGCCGGTCAGGCGATGCGGCTGCATCTCGAGCATGCGCGCGACCGGATGTTCGGCTCCTGACGTTTTCCGCCTTGCCGGGCCGTTGCGCTGTGCTTGCGGCCCTGTTCCCTCTCCCCTGATCTGAAAATTCGGCGCGCGCTGCGCCGCATCGCAAAGAAGTGAATCCTTCCCGCCCCCTGGTTTTTCGCGACGCGCTGCTGGCCATGCTTGGCATCGGTCTCGTCAACATGCTGGTCGCACTCGATCAGACGGTCGTCAGCACGGCATTGCCGTCGATCGTCGTCGAACTGCACGGTTTCGAGTATTACGCGTGGATAGCGAGCGCCTATCTGCTTGCGTCCGTGGTCACCGTGCCCGTGTTCGGGCGTCTCGGCGATTATTTCGGCCGCAAGTATTTCGTGATTACGGCCGTGATCGTCTTTACCGTGGCGTCGGCGCTGTGCGGCCTCGCGTCCAGTATGCCGTTTCTGGTGTTCGCGCGCGGCCTGCAGGGCGTGGGTGGCGGGATGATGGTCGGCACCGCGTTTGCGTCGATCCCCGATCTCTTTCCCGATCCGCGCACGCGAGTGCGATGGCAGGTGGTGCTGGCGGCCGCATACGGAATCGGCACGGCGGCGGGGCCGTCGCTGGGCGGCTGGCTCAGCGAGCAATTCGGCTGGCGCTCGACGTTCCTCGTCAATTTGCCTGTCGGCGCGCTCGCGCTGTACTTCATCTGGGCACATCTGCCGTACTACCGGCGCGAGCGCACGGGCGACGTGCGGATCGACTGGGCGGGCGCCGCGCTCGTCGCGCTGGTGCTCGGCGGGCTTCAGACTTTCATTGAAGCGGTGCCGAAGGACGGTCTGACCACGGGCAACCTGATACTCGCCGCGCTGGTCGTGGTGGGCGCGGCGGCGCTGCTGGTCTGCGAGCGGCGCGCGACGCACCCGATCGTGCCGCTCGATCTGTTCAAGGACCCGCAACTCGTGACACTTTTCACGCTCTCGGTGCTGTCGGGCTTTGTGATGTTCTCGCTGATCTTTTTCGCGCCGCTGCTGCTGCAAGGCGGTTTCGGGCTCTCGCCGCAGCAGGCCGGCCTGCTCGCGACGCCGATTGCCGCGTGCATCGCCCTCGGCAGCATGATCAACACGCGCATCGTGATTCACATGAAGCGCCCGACGGCGATTCTGACGATCGGCTTCAGTCTGCTGGTGGCCGCGTCGGTGGGTATCGCGCTCGCCACGCCCGCGACGCCGCATCTCTATCTGGAACTGTCGATGGCGGCCGTCGGCATTGGCCTCGGTTTCATTCTCAACAACCTGAACGTGTTCGGCCAGGAGATTGCCGGCCGCGAGCGTTTCGGTATCACGACGGCGCTGCTGCAATCGACGCGCATGGTGGGCGGCATGCTCGGCACCAGCATCGTCGCGACGATCGTGAACCGGCGCTATGCATCGGGCGTGGAAGAGTCATTGCGCGTGCTGGGCGAAACGGTCGCGTCGGCGTGGCGGCCGAAGCTCGCCGATCCGCGCATTCTCGTCGACGAAAACCTGCGCGACTCGCTGCTGATCGAACTGAAACGCGCCGGCCTCGAAGGGCCGGCGCTGTTCGACGCCGCGCGTCACGTGCTGGTGCAGTCGATTCACATCGGCGTCGTGCTGACGGGCTGCGCCGGGCTGGCGGCGGCGCTGCTCGTGCGCCGGATCTCGCACATCACGTTCCGGCGCAGCTAATCTCCCCTCAGGCGCAAACTCAAGCCGCCACGGGCATCGGCTTGCAGACGGCCGCGCGAATCGCGTCGACAGTGATGTCGAGCGCGATCGTCCGTTCGACGCCGATCTTCACGGGCGGCCCCAACCTCGTCACCTCGATCCCCGTGCGCCGCAGCAGCCGCTCGATCGACGTCGTCGTGACGGTCACATAGCGCGTAATACCCATCCGGTCCGCGAAAGTCACCAGTTCGTGGATCGCGTGCATCGTCAAATCTGCAAAGCCAAACGTTTGCTCTCCATCCGTTTCGATAGCAAAGCGGCTCAGTTCCCATATATGCCGTCCGATTGGCGCGTCGTGGCCGTCGAGCAACTGCGGAAAGGTGTCCTTCAGCATGTTCGGGCCTTCCGTCGGCATCAGCCGCCAGCAGCCGCGCACGTGCCGGTCGGCGTCCTGAATGAGCATGTAGTACGGCCCGAGCGCGTCGTAGCCGTCGATCTCCATGCCGGCGATGGTCGGAACGTCCCATCCCATGCGGTCCCGAAAGACGCGGGCGCGCAGCCGGTACATCTCGTTGATGTGGTTGTTGTCGAACTCTTGCCGTGTGCCAATCCGAATCGCCGTATGCATGGTGTGCTCCTTACGTTGGTCGCGGTACGCAGGAAACCGTATGCATTTCGGATAAGAAAAACACCTATTCACCTGGATAGGTGCTCAGTCCGTCTGATGATTACAAAATTGAGATGAGGGCCAAACACAGGGAAAAACCATCATGGAACTTCAGAATCATTGGCAAGCGGGCGTTCACGCAAACGTTCAACCGACCGTACAGAGCCGCGGCGCGGATAGTTCGACTGGTGTAGACCGCGTGCTGATCATCGCGTACCGCAAGAAAAAGAAGGAGAGCCAACGTCAATTCTGGGCGCGCTTTGGCGTGACCCAGTCGCGCGGCAGCCGCTTCGAATCAGGCGCTGAAATTCCGGCACCCGTCTCGATCCTGCTGGGCCTCTACTTCACGAAGACGGTCACGGACGGCGATCTGGGCAGGGCAGAGAAGGTGCTCCACAACCCGGAAGCGCGTGAGCTCATCAACCTGGATCAATAAGGCCGAGTTGCGTTGCAATCACGGCCGCCGCGCGCCGTGAGTTCACGCCGAATTTCGTGCGAATGTTCTTAAGGTGGAAGTTCACCACGGCTTCCGAGCAATTAAGAATGTGCGAAATTTCCCAGGTGGACTTACCGCGTGCGGTCCATTTCAGGCATTCCTGTTCCCGCGGCGTGAGCTTCGGCACCAACGCCTGCGTGTGCGCATTCAGGTGAGGCTGGCTCGTGTCGATCACGAGGTCGCGCAACAGCACGAGGTTGGGCAGCACGACATCGAGATGACGCCAGAAGTCGTCGCTCGGATTATGGTCGTTGACGAAACAGATCAGTCCTGATTCCTGTCTCGGCCCGTGGATAGGCAGGCTTACGCCGGCACGCAAGCCGTGCGCGCGCGCTTCCTCATACATGATTTGCGCCGGATTTGATTCGAACAGATCCGGCGACCAGATCAACGGTGACGACTTCGTCATGCAATGCGAGACCGTCGGGTCGATGTGCGCAAACCCCTGGTCGTTGTAGAACTGCCGCCACGACGGTGAGTACGTGCTGCGGATGAACGCGTCTTCCAGCCGCATGCCCGGCCGCGGAAGGATGCCGACCAGCACGCGGTCGAAGCCCCAGCCGTCCGCCAGTCGAGCGACTTCGCGGAACCAGCTGACATCGTTCTCCGCTTCCAGCAACGGCGACATCTGTTCAATGAAATGTTGCGGCAAGGTGCTATCTCTCGAGGTTCGCAGCGGAGGGGGCTATGGCCATGCCGATGCTGCGGTTACTCATGGGTCTTGTTGCGCATCAATTTATCACTATATTCGCCGGTTAATGCGAATTGGCGATAGAGAATTTCTCGCCTGTTTCATTTATGGCTCAAAATCGGGCTTCACGCCAACCGACATTTAATTGCTTTGACGCAATTCTGCAGCAATTGCCGCAAATCCGCTCCTGACGTGCCTGACAGCCATCTGAATAAGCGGCTATTTAGTAGGGTTTTGCCCGGTTTTGAGTCGGTATTTAATACGGTTTCGATCCTGAAAATCGGAAGAGATTGCGAAACGTTTGATTCAAACCAGTCTGCTTTTCCACTCGTTGTCATACCAGCATTATTAAAAGTTTGATCTGCAGCGCAGCATGCGAAGTCTGTATTCATATGAAAAAACGGCACCCATGCGCGTTGCATCGTACGACCTGACGTCCCAAGTTGTTTGACAACATTGGTGTGGCGATGCTAAGTTGGCAAGGTGATTGTCTTCGCCGCGAGCGCCCCATGACTGCGTCCTCGATCGTCCGTCGACACGCTCTCGCATGGCTCGTGGATCGCGGCACATTCGTTGCTGTGCAGTACGCGATCGTGCGCGACGATCTTTCGCGCGACATCTACCTGCGCCGGTTGCTGCAAAGCGTAAAGGCGGCAAAGGTGATATCAGGAGTGGGCGACTGACACGCGCTGATGCCGCTCGAAACCCTGCGCGACGACATTTCGCTGATACGCGTGCTGCACGACGTGGTCACGTTGTCGAAGCTCGCGGACATAGGGCGAATCCTGCCAAGGTTGCGTTCGACGTCGCCTGAACATCATGCGAAGATCGAAGTTGCGACGCTGGCTTTGCTCGACTTCGAGCGCCGTCTCGCGGAATCGTCCGCCCATTCTTGACGTCGCACTATTTGGATTTCCGGCCGCGCGACGCGACATGCGTTCCTGCCGCGCAGCCATCGACAGGAGCAGGACATGCACATTACCGGAGACATGCTGATCGGCGGGTCCGAGGTGCGCGGCACCAAGGGCACGCTGCGCGCGTTCGACCCGGCGCGCAACATGGAAATCGAACCCGAGTTCGGTGCGGGCGGCGCGGTCGAAGTGGATCGCGCGTGCACACTGGCCGCGCTCGCGTTCGACTCGTACCGTCAGACGTCGCTCGAAATTCGCGCGCATTTTCTCGAGACCATTGCCGAGAACATCCTCGGGCTCGGCGACGCATTGATCGAGCGCGCGCAGGCCGAATCCGCGTTGCCCAAGGCGCGGCTCGAAGGCGAACGGGCGCGTACCGTCGGGCAACTCAAGCTGTTCGCATCGCTGGTGCGCGAAGGCCGCTGGCTCACCGCGACGCTTGATTCCGCTCAGCCGGAACGCAAACCGCTGCCGCGTCCCGACTTGCGTTTGCACAAGATTCCCGTTGGTCCCGTCGGCGTGTTCGGAGCGAGCAATTTTCCGCTCGCGTTTTCCGTAGCGGGCGGCGATACGGCATCGGCGCTCGCGGCGGGTTGCCCGGTTGTCGTGAAGGCGCACCCGGCGCACCTCGGTACGTCTGAACTGGTTGGCCGCGCCATTCAGAAATCCGTCGCCGATTGCGGTCTGCACGAGGGCGTATTCTCGCTTGTGGTCGGCGCGGGCAATGAGATCGGCGAAGCACTCGTCCAGCATCCAGCGATCAAGTCGGTCGGCTTCACCGGTTCGCGCGCCGGCGGCCTTGCGCTCCTGAATCTTGCGCAGAAGCGCCGCGAGCCGATTCCTGTGTTTGCCGAGATGAGCAGCATCAACCCGTTCTTCGTGCTGCCCGGCGCGCTTGCAAAGCGCGCGGATCAGATCGCGACCGGCTTTATCGAATCGGTCACGCTCGGCGTCGGACAGTTCTGCACGAATCCTGGTCTCGTGCTGCTTCTCGACGGACCGAACAAGCAGATATTTATCGATGCCGCAGCAAAGGCACTCGCGCAAAAGAGTGCGCAGACGATGCTCACGCCCGGCATCGCCAGCGCGTATCAGGGTGGCATTACGCATCGCACCGAGCAGCGCGGCGTGCAGAGCATTGCGCGCGGCACGTCGTCGGATGCGACCTGCGCCGCGCTGCCCGCGCTGTTCCAGACCTCGGCGATACAGTTCCTGACATCCGCGGAACTCGAAGACGAGATTTTTGGGCCGACTTCGCTGATCGTCACGTGCGCGGACATAGAGGAAATGATGAAGGTGGCCGAATACCTCGAGGGCCAGCTCACGGCAACGCTGCAGATCGAACCCGAAGACTACGACATCGCGCGGCGCCTCCTGCCGACGCTCGAGCGCAAGGCCGGCCGCATTCTGGCGAACGGCTTTCCGACGGGCGTCGAAGTGTCGTATGCAATGGTGCACGGCGGCCCGTTCCCGGCGACATCCGATCCGCGCGCGACCTCGGTCGGCGCGACGGCGATCGAGCGCTTCCTGCGTCCCGTCTGCTACCAGGACCTGCCCGCCGAATTGCTGCCGCAATCGCTGCACGACGACAATCCGCTGAAGCTCTGGCGTCTGCGCGACGGCAAGCCGGCGCAGGCGTGACGGCTTGAGTTGAATCGCGACAGCGTTTCAAGCAGCATCATTACCAATAACCAGTCACCACCACGAACGCCGGGCGTCGATCGATTCGACGCCCGGCGTTGCTCTGACAGCGCCATGACCGAACTCAGCCACCCGAACCAGCGCCGCTATCCCGACCCCTCCATTCGTAGTTTCGATCCCCGCTTCGATGCATTTCGCCTCGCCTCGGCTTCCGTCGAGTGCCTGTATCAGGGCGCGCGCTGGTCCGAGGGGCCCGTGTGGTTCGGCGATGGCCGCTACGTGCTGTGGAGCGACATTCCGAATAACCGGATCCTGCGCTGGGACGAAGAGACCGGCGCGGTGACGCCGTTTCGCCGGCCGTCGAACAACGCGAACGGCAATTCACGCGACCGCGAAGGGCGGCTCGTCACCTGCGAGCATCTGACGCGACGCGTCACGCGCACCGAATACGACGGTTCGATCACCGTGATCGCCGACCGCTACGAGGGCAAGCGCTTCAATTCGCCGAACGATGTCGTCGTGAAGTCGGATGGCTCGGTCTGGTTTACCGATCCTTCGTTCGGCATCGACAGCTTCTATGAAGGCGAGAAGCAGGAGCCGGAGCTGCCCCAAAACGTGTATCGCGTGGACGGGCAGACGGGCGAAGTGACGATGGTCTGCGACGAAGTGATCGGCCCGAACGGCCTCGCGTTTTCGCCGGATGAATCCGTGCTGTACATCGTTGAATCACGTTCGAAACCGCGCACGATCCGCGCATTCGATGTGGTCGGCGAAGGGCGGACGCTGGCGAATAACCGCGTCCTGATCGACGCACAGGACGGCACGCCGGACGGTTTTCGAATCGATATTCACGGCAACCTGTGGTGCGGCTGGGGCATGGGTACCGACGAACTCGACGGCGTGCGGGTGTTCTCGCCGCAAGGCGAAGCGCTCGGGCATATTGCGTTGCCGGAGCGCTGCGCGAACGTGTGCTTTGGCGGCAGGCATCGCAACCGCCTGTTCATGGCCGCGAGCCACGGCCTGTATTCGCTGTACGTGAATACGCAGGGCTTGCGCGGCGGCTGAAGTTGCCTAACAAGTCATATCTTGGTGTTCTCCCTATGCCGAACGGACGAATCGGCAAAACCGGCTGAAATCCTTACCATAAAAGGACTTGAAGAATTTGAAAGGTCATCGCGCGATGAACGCGTCAGGCTAAAATTTGCTTGACATCATGCGTGCCCGTTCGTTATGTTTCACCCACTAGCAGCCCGTAACACGTCAGCGCCGCGCATCCCGTCGGCGGACGTTCCATACAAAGAGGCGAGGAGACGAAATGGCTTTTTCTGGCAAGGTGTCAGCGAAGTTGCCACTGAAGGTGGCCGCACTGTGCGTAGCCGTTGGCGCAGCAGTAGCAGGGTTCACGCAATCGGCGCGAGCGGCGGATGCAGTCACGATCAACATCGTCGACGTCGCGGGCGATCTCCAGTTGACACAAAAGGGCTTTGAAGCCTTCAAGGCCAAGTACCCGAATCTCGTTTCCAACATCACCTATACGAACGCGCCCGCGCCGCAGTTGCCCGGCAAGATCAAGGCAATGCAGGCGGCTGGCCGTTCAGATATCGACCTCGTTTTGACAGGCACCGACGCGCTTGCGGCTGGTATCGAGCAGAACCTGTGGGTCAAGCTGCTGCCGGAGAACAACGCGGCATTTCCCGGCGTGCTCGACAAGTACGCGCCCGGTCCGCGCAAGATGCAGGATCTCGCGCAGGGCTTCGGTCTCGAAGTCGCGTATATGCCGGCCGGCCCGCTGATCGAATACAACCCCGCCAAAGTCAGCGATCCGCCCAAGACGCCGGATCAACTCCTGCAATGGTGCAAGGCGCATCCGAACAAGCTGATCTACGCGCGTCCGGCCAACTCCGGTCCGGGCCGTACATTCCTGATGGGCTTGCCGTACGTGCTCGGCGACAAGGACCCGAAAGACCCCGTCAATGGCTGGGATAAGACCTGGGCGTTCCTCAAGCAGTTGAACGACTGCATTCCTTACTACCCGGGCGGCACGTCGGCGGTGATGAAGGAACTGGGCGAAGGCACGCGCGACATGACCGTCACCGTGACGGGCTGGGACATCAACCCGCGCGCGCTCGGCATCGTGCCGGCTGAATTCAAGGTGCAGGCGTTCGACAACATGACGTGGGTCAACGACGCGCACTTCATGGTGATTCCGAAAGGCGTGCCGAAAGAAAAGCTCGACACGCTCTACAAGCTGATGAACTTCATGCTGGAGCCGGCGCAGCAGGCCTTGACCTATGACGACGGCTATTTCTATCCGGGTCCGGCCATCAAGGGCGTCACGGAAGCGCAAGCGCCCGAGCACAGCCAGGACGTGCTGAAGAAGTTCGGCCGTCCGGAATACGCGAAACTGCTTGCCGATCGTCCGCACGTTCAGCCGCTGAGCGCGGCAGCGATGGTCGCGGCATTCCAGAAGTGGGACCGCGAAGTGGGCGCGCAAAAGACCAAGTAAGTTCATACCAACGCGTACCCATCACCGCGCAAAGCGGAGCAGCCGGTGCCGCGCAGGGCGTGCATGACGCCTCGCGGGCATCGGCGATATGTGTCGGCGCGCCTTATGGAGTGCCATAGGGCGCGGCCATGCAACATCGTAGGGAAGCGATCATGAAGCATCACTTTGAACAGTTGCGCCTCGAGTCCGTCAGCCGCAGTTTCGTGAATGCTGAAGGGGTGTCGGTGGCCGCGCTGCAGGGTCTCGATCTGAATATTCGCCGCGGTGAATTCATCGCGTTGCTCGGGCCGTCGGGCTGCGGCAAGTCGACGGCGCTCAACTGTATCGCGGGCTTGCAGCCGCTGTCGGGCGGCGGCATCTGGCTCGACGAAAAACGTATCGACGTGCTGCCGCCCGAGAAGCGCGGGTTCGGCATGGTGTTTCAGAACTACGCGCTGTTTCCGCATATGTCGGTGCTCGACAACGTCGGCTTCGGCCTGAAGATGCGCGGCATCGCGAAGGCGGAAACAGTGAAGCGCGCACGAGAAGCGCTGCAACTCGTGCAACTGGTCGGGCATGAGAAGAAGCTGCCGGGGCAGTTGTCGGGCGGTCAGCAGCAGCGTGTCGCGATTGCGCGCGCCATTGTGATCGAGCCGCCGCTCATTCTGATGGACGAACCGCTGTCGAATCTCGACACGAAACTGCGCATCGAAATGCGCGCCGAGATTCGCCGCATTCATAGCCAGCTGGATCGCGCGACCATCTACGTGACGCACGACCAGGACGAAGCGCTGTCGATGGCCGACCGCATTGTCGTGATGAAAGAGGGCGTCGTACAGCAGGTCGCGACGCCGAAGGAAGTTTACGGGCGGCCGAAGAACCTGCACGTCGCGCGTTTCATGGGCTACCGCAATGTACTGCCGTTCACGCTCGAAGGCACGCAGGGTGAAGGCGTGGCCGTCGAAGCGAACGGTGTGCGGCTGATCGGCACGGCCATGGATGGCTTCAACAGCAAGCGTGTTTCCGTCGCGATGCGTCCCGAGGACATGGAGCGCGCCGCGCCCGGCTCGGAAAACGCGTTCGACGCGCAGGTCACGACGGTCGAATACGGTGGCCGCGATTCGCTGATTCGTGTGAAGAGTGCGTTCGGCGAATTGTGGGCGCGCGTTGCGGGCGAGTTTGCCGAAGGCGAGCGCGTCACGCTGCGCGTGCCGCCGTCGCGCACGCTGGTCTACGAGGGAGAGCCGTCATGAGCACGCTGACGCCCGCCGCCGCAGCGACACCCGTCGCGCAACGCGACGGCAAGGCGTGGCTCGTGTCGCCCGCCTTGCTGTTCATCCTCGCGCTGTTCGTCTATCCGTTCGTCTACGGCCTCGCGCTGTCCTTCAGTCCGATGGAAGGCGGCGGCATGTGGGCGAACTACGCGAAGTTCTTCAGCGACACGTCGATGTGGCCGACCATCATCGTCACGCTGAAGCTCGCTGTGCCTGCCACATTGATCAACGTCGGCATATCGGTGCCGGTTGCGTTTGCGCTGCGCCGTCCGTCGCCGTATCAGAAGTTCGTGACGACGCTGCTCGTGATTCCCATCACGCTCGGTACCGTGCTGATCGCGGACGGCATGCTCACTTACTTCGGTCCGAACGGCTGGTTTCCGCAGGCGCTGCAAGGGCTGCATCTCTACACCGACGAAGTGCGCCTCACGCACAACTTCTGGGGCGTGCTGATTTCGCTGGTCGTGTCGGGTTTTCCGTTCGCGTTTCTGCTGACGCTCTCATACGTGACGGGCATCGATCCGACGCTCGCGAGTGCCGCCGCGACGCTTGGCGCAAACCCCTGGCAGCAGTTCCGGCAGATCTATCTGCCGTTGCTCGTGCCGGGGCTGACGATGGCCGCGTGTCTTTCCTTCGTGCAGGCGTTTTCGGTGTTTCCATCGGCGGTATTGCTCGGCGCGCCCGCGGGGCCGACGCGTGTGATGTCGATTGCCGCTGCGGAAGCAGCATTCGAGAGCTACGATTACTCGCTTGCGTCGGCGATCGCGATCGTGATGGGTTTCGTGCAACTGGTGATCGTCGCCGCGATGCTCGGCGCGCGCCGCTTCTTCTACAGTGGACCGGCGACGGGAGGTAAGGGCTGATGGCAACCGATCATCAAGTCGCGCATCCGTGGCCCGCTGCGCCGCAAGGGCAATCGGTGAAATCGATGAAACCGCATGTCAGTTTGCGTGACCGCATCTACAAGGCGCTCGTCTGGGGCGCGATGATTTTCTTCCTGCTGAACATCGTGCTGCTGATCGCCACCGTTGCCGTCAATTCGATCGCGACGCGCTGGTTCGGCACGCTGCTGCCGCAAGGCTTCACGCTGCACTGGTATGCGCAGGCGTGGAGCGACTTCCAGCTCGCGGCTGTGTTGTGGGTGACGGTCGAAGTGGTCGGCGCGGTGGTGCTGCTGTCCATTTTGCTCGGCGTGCCTGCCGCATACGCGCTCGCACGCGTGCAGTTTCGCGGCAAGCGGTTCGCGATGCTCGTTTTCCTGCTTCCGTTGATGGTGCCGCCCGTCACATACGGTATTCCGATGGCGACCGTGATGTACAAGATCGGGCTGGCGGGCACGCTGTCCGGCGTGATTCTCGCGAACCTGGTGCCCGCGTTGCCGTTCGTCATTCTCGTGATGACGCCGTTCATCGAGCAGATCGATCCGAATCTGGAATCGGCGGCGCGTATCTTCGGCGCGAATACGTTCCGCTATTTCCGCTATATTCTGCTGCCCTTGCTGGTGCCCGGCATGCTGGCCGCCGGTCTGCTGGTGCTGGTTCGCACCATCGGCATGTTCGAACTGACGTTCTTTACGGCGGGGCCGGCGACGCAAACGCTCGTCGTCGCGTTGTACTACGCTGTATTTTCAACGGGCGTGCGCGCGCCGCAGTCGATCGACGCAATGGCGATGATCTACATGGCGATCACGCTGATCTGGGTATTGATTGCGCTGCAGTTCGTGAGCCCGACGCAGATTGTGTCGCGAGTGAAGGAGCAGCGCCGGTAGGAGTCGAAGTGTCGAACGATCAGACGAAGAAACGCAAATCCCCCGACGAACTGCGCAGTCACCGCTGGTATGGCGTGAACGACCTGCGTTCGTTCGGCCATCGCTCGCGCACCGCGCAAATGGGCTACAGCCGCGAGGAGTATGCGGGCAAGCCCGTCATCGCGATCCTCAACACGTGGAGCGAGATGAACCCGTGCCACACGCACTTCAAGCAGCGTGTGGAAGAGGTCAAGCGCGGCATCTGGCAGGCGGGCGGCTTTCCGATCGAGTTGCCGGTGCAGACCTTGTCGGAGCCGTTCCAGAAGCCCACGACGATGCTCTACCGCAACTTTCTCGCAATGGAAGCGGAAGAGACGCTGCGCTCGTATCCCGCCGATGGCGTCGTGCTGATGGGCGGCTGCGACAAGACCACGCCCGCGCTGCTGATGGGCGCGATCAGCATGGACCTGCCGACCATCTTTCTGCCCGCCGGCCCGATGCTGCGCGGCAACTGGAACGGCGCAACGCTCGGCTCGGGCTCCGACACGTGGAAATACTGGGCCGATCTGCGCGCGGGCAAGATCACGGAAGAGGACTGGCAGGGTGTCGAAGGCGGCATTGCGCGCTCGCCGGGCCACTGCATGACGATGGGCACGGCATCAACGATGACCAGCGCCGCCGAAGCGCTCGGCTTCACGCTGCCCGGCTTCGCGTCGATCCCAGCACCGGATTCGCGCCACGCGCAGATGTCCGCGAAAACGGGCATGCGTATCGTCGAGATGGTGTGGGAAGACCTGAAGCCGTCGGACATCCTCACGGTGCAGTCGATCGACAACGCGGTGACGACGTGCCTTGCGCTGTCGGGCTCGACCAATGCAATCGTGCACATGATTGCGCTCGCGCGCCGTGCCGGGATCGAACTGACGCTCGACCGTTACGACAGCATCTCGCGCCGTACGCCCGTGCTCGCCAACATCCGGCCGACGGGTGCGTATCTGATGGAAGACTTCTATTACGCGGGCGGCCTGCAGGCGATGCTCGCGGAACTGGGCGACCTGATCGACCGCTCGCAGAAGACGGTGAACGGCCGCTCGCTTGGCGAGAACCTCGAAGGCGTGCAGATCTTCAACGACGAGGTGATCCGCCGCCGCACCAACCCGCTGATGCCGGACAACGGCCTGGCCGTCCTGCGCGGCAACATCGCGCCCGATGGCGCCGTCATCAAGCCGGGCGCAGCCGAGCCGCATCTGCTGGTGCACACGGGCCGCGCGGTGGTGTTCAAGGACTACAACGACATGGCCGCGCGCATCGACGACGACGCGCTCGATATCGACGAGAACTGCGTGATCGTGTTGCAGCATGCGGGGCCGGTCGGCGCGCCGGGCATGCCCGAATGGGGCCAGCTGCCGCTGCCGAAGAAGGTGCTGCAAAAGGGCGTGCGCGACATGCTGCGCATTTCCGACGCGCGCATGAGCGGCACGAGCTATGGCGCCTGCGTGTTGCACGTGGCGCCGGAGTCGTTTATCGGCGGGCCGTTTGCGCTGGTGCGCGACGGCGACATGATCGAACTCGACGTGCCGCAGCGCAAGCTGAACGTGCTGGTATCGGATGAAGAACTCGCGCGCCGCAAGGCCGCGTGGGTCGCGCCCGCGCCGAGATTTTCGCGCGGCTACGGCGCCATGCATCAGGTGCATGTGCTGCAGGCCGACAAGGGCTGCGACTTCGACTTCCTGCAACGCGATGGCGCGAACGCTGCAACGGGTGAGCCGGAGATTCACTGAAGCGACAGGCGTCGCGCAATGAAAAACGAGCGCACGGCAACGTGCGCTCGCTAACAGACGTCAATCGAACGTTCTAGTAACCAACGCGATACACGCGTCCCGTTTGCGCACCCTCGACGCTGCGCAGATACGCCTGCGCCGCCTTCTTCGCATCGACAGGTTCGAAGCCGCGGAAAAACGGCGCATAGCTTTCCATCGATTCCGTCAGCACTGTCGGACTCACGACATTGATGCGAATGCCGCGCGGCAGTTCGATCGCCGCGCCGCGCACGAAGCCTTCGAGCGCGAGATTGACTGTCGTTGCGCTGACGCCCAGGTTGATCGGCTCGTCGGCGAGAATGCCGCTCGTCAGTGTGAACGAGCCGTTGTCGTTCACGTACTTTTGCGCGGCGAGCACGACATTGATCTGTCCCATCAGCTTGTCACGGAGACCGACCCAGAACTGCTCGACGGTCATCTCGGGCAACGGGCCGAAGTGGACCTTGCCCGTCGTCGTAACGACGCCATCCACTTTGCCGATGGTTTGAAACAGCCGTTCGACGCTCGCCGGGTCCGTGCTGTCGACCTGATGCGCGCCACGCGTTGCGCCGACTTCGATCACTTCATGCCGCGCTTTCAGTTCGGCGGCGACGGCCTGGCCGAGCGTGCCCGTTGCGCCAATCACGACGATTTTGCTCATCTGGTGCTCCGTGGATGGAATTGCGCCGATTGTGCTGATCGTTTCAAACGCGAAAAAGATGTGCGTGCGACGAAGTCATGAAACCAGGAGTTTCGAATCGCATCGACATTCGTACAAACGCGAAGGCGCACGACGCGCCATGCGACGACGCATCGTGCGACAGACATATCGCGTCATTTGACGCGCTCGAGTTCTATCACGCGCATCGGCCGTTGATGATTGAGCGCGAAATGCACGCGCCCGCGCGTGCGTTGGCCCACTTGCGTGCTGGCTTCATGAAAGCGGTCGTCGAAGTGCTCGACGGGCTCGGGTACCGTCATGCCCTTGTCGATCACGCGGTAGCCCGGTTCCAGCGCGAGCAGCAGATGGTTTCCGCCGATGCGGCTGTCGAATCCCGCCAGTTCCGCATACGGGTTGTCGGGCACGCTGTTGACGAGCGATGCGTTGCTGGTCGTGATCTCATCCGGGCCGATCGGCGCGTGTCCTGCGATGCGCGCGGCTTCGTGATTCTTGCTGTCGGTATCCACCGTGCTGTCGTGCGTGCGGTCGTTGTGCATTTCGGCGCTGCGCGCGACGTCGGTGCCCGATTGCGTCGCGGGTATCTTGCGGGTGTTGAGGCTCATCTTTACGCCCTCCTTGACTCATGCCTTCAAAGCATTGGGAGCGAGCAAAACTCGTTCCGCGTGAGCGCCCAATCACGTTGGAATCCACGCGCGACGGCGCTTAGGGCAACCCGCGAATTTTTACTATTTTTTTGGTGGACGCCCTTTTCCTACAGAGTATGATTCTGGTTCGAGTGCAGCATCGCACACAAGAGCATGACCGCTGCAGTCTCATGGACTGCCTCGAAACACGGCATCGCACTCGCAAAAAGGACCATCTATGAGGCAGTCAGGGGCGGGTGACTCATGCACGTTGATGCTGCATTCACACATCGTGGCTACTTGCTTAACTGCGCGCCGGCGCGCGCGGGCGATGGGACTTGGCAACCGTATGTGGTCGTGTCGCGCTCCAGCGATGGCGAACTCGTCGCCAACCGCTTCTTTCCCACCGACCTCCGCTTCACTGACGAAGCAGCTGCTATCGCGCATGCCCGCGACTGGGCCGTGCGCTGGATCGATGCAAGCAGTATGACCGTATAGCACGTCATTTGCTACGCACTCCCGCACATGCAACGGCGGGCACTGCATGAGCCGTTCCTTATGCGCTAATTATGCAATCCGCACCGGCGCCCGGCGGTGCAGGCCGAAACGCGGTAATCTCTGGGGACAATTCACTTTCGTCGCGCTTCACGCGCGACTGCCGTCCTCGCCATGTCAAATGTTTCCTCCCACAACTGGGGCCTCGAACAGATCGTCGCCGAACTGCGCGCGTCGCGTGAGGAACTGCATCGCACGCGCCATCCGCGCGGCATCCGCGAGCTGCCTTCGCGCGACGGCGTGATCAACATCGTCGCGGGATTGCGCGCCGCGCTTTTCCCGACGCACTACGGCGCGCCCGATCTGACCGACGAGAGTGTCGATTATTACGTGGGTCATACGCTCGAAAGCACGCTGCGCCTGCTGGCCGAGCAGATTCGCCGCGCGTTGCGCTTCTTGCCGGAGCATGCGGAGACGCCGGATGCCGATCTGAGCGCGCTCGCATTCGACGTCGCGCGCCAGTTCGGCAAGCAGTTGCCGGGCATTCGCGCGTTGCTGGTCAGCGATATCCAGGCGGCGTACGTCGGCGATCCCGCCGCGCAGCACATCACTGAAATCCTGCTCTGCTATCCGGGCGTATGGGCGATGACGCACCACCGGCTCGCGCATGCACTGCATCGGCTCGGCGTGCCGCTGCTCGCGCGTTTCATCAACGAGATCGCGCACTCGGCGACGGGTATCGACATTCACCCTGGCGCGCAGATCGGCCCGAGCTTCTTCATCGATCACGGCACGGGCGTCGTGATCGGCGAAACGGCGATCATCGGCGAGCGCGTGCGTCTCTATCAGGCGGTGACGCTCGGCGCGAAGAGTTTTGCTGCGGATGAAGACGGCACGCTCGTGAAAGGCAATGCGCGTCACCCGATTGTCGAAGACGATGTCGTGATCTACGCGGGCGCGACCATTCTGGGCCGCGTGACGATCGGGCGCGGTTCGGTGATCGGCGGCAACGTGTGGCTCACGCATAGCGTGCCGCCGGGCAGCAGCGTGTCGCAGGGCAAGATCCGCGAAGGCGAGCGCGGGCGCAACGACGAAGGGCGGCGCTGATGCGTCGGCGTAGTTCTATCTGCGCAAGCGCCTGAGACGATGAAGCCGCGTGGGCGCGTCCAGATGCTGCGTTGTGCGCTCGACGGCGTCGAAGCGACGGACGCGCACACGACGCACACGTTTGCGCGTCATTCGCACGATCGCTTTGGCATAGGCATCGTCGTCGCTGGCGGGCAGCGTTCGGCAAGCGGGCGTGGCCCTGTCGAAGCGCGCGTGAACGATGTCATCACCGTCAATCCCGGCGAAGTGCATGACGGCAGTCCGCTCGACGAACACGGACGCGCCTGGCGGATGCTGTATTTCGAGCCGGCGCTGGTGATCGGCACGGTCGCCGAATGCGCGGAGTCGCCGCTGCGGGAAGTGGAGTTGACGCGCCCCGTGTTGAACGACGCGCAACTGTCGCTGCGTTTTGCACGACTTTTCTCGGCTGCAGTGCACGAGGCAAACGAGGGCGTGTCGCCCGACAATCTCGCTTGCGAAGAAGCGTTGGTCGCGTTGTTTTCATATGTGGGCCGATACCACGCGACGTCATTGCCGCACAGACCCGAACGCATCGGTCCTGTCGCGCGCGCAAGAAACCGTATCGACGACGATCCCGCGTCGGCATCGACGCTCGCCGATCTCGCCGCCGAAGCCGGTATGAGCCGTTTTCAGCTGCTGCGCAGTTTCGCGCATGAAGTCGGTTTGCCGCCGCATGCATACCGGATGCAACGCCGTGTCCTGCTGGCGCGGCAACTGATCGCCAGCGGGTCCACGCTGGCGGATTCGGCCGTCTCGGCGGGCTTCGCCGATCAAAGCCATATGACGCGCGCTTTCGTGCGGCTTCTCGGCGTCACGCCCGCGAGCTACGCGGCCGCCGTCCGCTGATCCTCTGCAATAACGTTCAAGACCGCGCGTGAGCGCGGGCCGTACGCTCGCCTCATCGTTCGATACGAGGAGGCAGTGGCATGAACGCGCGTTACGTCGGTTATTCCTTTTGCGCGCTGGCGATGATCGGCGTGGGCAGCACGGTCGTCGTCAGCAAGGCGATAGCGGGCGGCTTGCCGCCGTTTTCGGCGACGGCGTTGCGCTTTGCGATTGCGTTTCCCGTCTTTGTCGCGATGATGCGCGTGCGAAAAGTCCGCTGGCCGAAGCTCGACGCGCACGATGCGTTGCTCGTGATCGCGCAGGCGGGCGCGGGAAGCGTCGGCTATACGGTTTGTCTGATCGGCGGAATGCGGCTCGCGTCGGCCGCCGATGCGGGTGTGATCGCGGGGACATTGCCCGCGGTGTCGGCGGGTTTCGCGGCGCTCGCGCTCGGCGAGCGTCCGTCACCCGCGCTGCTCGGCGCGATCGCGCTCGCGACGCTGGGCGTGCTCGCCTGCACGGTGCGCCTCGACGACATGGCGGCCGCGAGCGGCACGCATTCCCTTGCAGGTAATGCGCTGGTATTTGCGGCAATTGTCTGCGAAGCGCTCTTCATCTTGCTCAACCGCAAGCTGCACACGCCTGTCCCGGCTTTGCCGCTGTCGGCGCTGATGAGCGGGATCGGCTTGCTGGTCGCGATCGTGCCGGCCTGTTTCGAGCAGCCGTGGCGTCTGCCGTTCGATGCGAACGTCGTCGCCGCGCTTGCGGGCGTCGTCTATTACGCGCTCGTGCCGACGGTGCTTGGCTTCGTGCTGTGGTATGCGGGCGCTTCGCGCCTGAGCGGCGCGGAGGCGGGCCTCGTGACGGCGCTCGTGCCCGTGTCGACGCTCGCGCTTGCATCGGGCGTGCTGCATGAGCCGATCAGCCGTGCGCAGATGTTGGGCGTCGCGTGTGTGCTGGCAGCGGTGCTGCTCGCGACGTTCGGACGGTTTCGGTCGCTGAAGTTGCGCGCGGAAGCGTGAGTTGGCCGATCCTGGCTTTGCTTGGGTCGCGTCAGTTCAATCAGAACCACTAAGCTTGCTGTTTGAGAGTCTCGACTCTGACCAGACCGTTGAGACAACCACGCGCTATCCGGCGCGTGGCTAAAGCGGGCCGACAATCCTGGCCCGCGACAAATCACGTATTCGCCACGCTAACGGAAGTCGGACCGTGGACGATCGACAGAAACTCGCGGCGCGTCGACGGGTCCGTGCGGAACGTCCCGAGCATGCGCGACGTCACCATCTCGACGCCGGCCTTGTGCACGCCGCGCGTCGACATGCATTGATGCGATGCTTCGAGAATCACGCCGACACCCTTCGGCTGCAATACTTCGTTGAGCGTATCGGCGATCTGCACGGTCATCTTTTCCTGAATCTGCAGACGCTTGGCGAATGCATCGACGAGCCGCGCGAGCTTCGAAATGCCCACCACGCGATGCTCCGGCAGATAAGCGACGTGCGCGCGCCCGATGATGGGCACCATGTGATGTTCGCAATAGCTTTCGAAGCGGATGTCCTTCAGCACGATCATTTCGTCGTAGCCGTCCACTTCGGAAAACGTACGGGCCAGAATGTCGCGCGGGTCGACTTCATAGCCGGCGAAAAATTCTTCATACGCTCGCACGACGCGCGCGGGCGTATCGAGCAGCCCTTCACGCTGAGGATTGTCGCCCGCCCAGCGCAGCAGAACGCGCACGGCTTCTTCGGCCTCGTCGCGGGACGGCCGGCCGGGTGCGTCGGCGGACGTTGTGTTCTTCGTATTCATCCTTCGCTCCAGTTCCAGTAAAACGCGCATCGCACGTTGCGGCATTGTTCCATGTTTCCCGGCCCTACGCCGAACAGGGATATGCGTGGCGGGCTCGCGCGGCCGTTACATGTGGGGAGTATTTTCGTGCCTTATGTGCGCAAATTACTTCGGCCACTCGTCCTTCGCATCGTTGAATAGCTCCGCGACCACGCTTCGCAGCCAACTCGCGCGCGGATCGTTGTGAAACTTGCGATGCCAGTGCTGGCGCAAGTCGAAGCGAGGCAACGGCAAAGGCGGTTCGACGAGCGTGATCGACGCGTGCTCCGACACGTACGCGAAGCCGATCGCGTGCGGCACCGTTGCGATCAGATCGGTGCGCGCGAGGATGAACGGCAGGCTCATGAAGTGCGGCGTCTCCAGCACGGCGCGCCGGCGGATGCGCTTTTTCTCCAGATACTGTTCGAGCACTTCCTGGCTGCGCCCTTCGGCGCGCACGACGGCATGGCCGAGGCCGATGAACTGATCGAGGGTGAGCGGCGCGCCCGCAAGCGGATGATCGCTGCGCATCAGGCAGATGAACCGGTGCGTGAACAGACGCTGCTGGAAGAAGTTGTTACCGGAAAGATCGGGAAAGTAGCCGACTGCGAGATCGACATCGCCCGATTCCAGCCCGCGTTCGACATGCGCGGGCGGCAACGATACCGAACGCAGATTCGCATGCGGCGCGCGCTCGGCGAAAAGCTGCAACAGCCTCGGCAGGAACACGATCTCACCGACGTCGGACAACGCCAGTGAGAACGTATGCGTCGACGTCGTGGGGTCGAAATCCTGCGAGTCGAGCATGCCTTTTTCGATGCGAGCGAGCGCCTCGCGGGCAGCGGGAATCAGCGCGAGCGCGCGCGGCGTCGGCTCCATGCCGCGCGACGTGCGCACGAACAGCGGGTCGTTGAAATACTCGCGTAAACGGCCGAGCGCGGTGCTCACGCGCGGCTGGCTCACGCCGAGACGTTCGGCGGCGCGGCTCACGTTGCGCATGTCTTCGAGCGCGACGAGGTAGGGAATCAGGTTGAGATCGAGTTCGGCCATGCTTTGGCGCGCGGGTGCGGGAGGACACTCGCGCAGTATCGGTTATGCGTATACAACCTATCCTAAAAATCGCGTTGTCGCATATTCGGGAAAGCGCCGAGAATCGTTTGATGACTCGAACAAAAGACTCGGAGACGAACGATGCGCACTCAAGTTGCCATTATTGGCGCGGGTCCCGCCGGTCTGCTGCTGTCGCATCTGCTGAGGCTGGCAGGGGTTGAATCGATGGTGCTCGAAAGCCGGTCGCGCGAACACTGCGAGCAGCGGATACGCGCGGGCGTGCTCGAACAGGGCACCGTCGATACGCTCAACGAAGCCGGCCTCGGTGCGCGGATGCAGCGCGAAGGGCTGGTGCATCACGGCATCGAGCTGTTGTTCGGGCGCAAGCGGCATCGAATCGATCTGACGGCGCTGACGGGCGGCCGCGCGATCACCGTGTATGGCCAGCATGAGGTGGTGTGCGACATGATCGCCGCTGCCGTCGAGCACCAGCAACCGCTGTATTTCGACGTGTCCGACGTGTCGCTGCGCGATCTGACGAGCGACAAACCTTGGGTTCAGTTCACACACGATGGCGCAGTGCAGCGTATCGACTGCGACTATGTGGCAGGCTGCGACGGCTTTCACGGCATCGCGCGCGAGTCGATTCCCGCCGACGCGCTGCAAACCTTCGAACGTATCTACCCGTATGCATGGCTCGGCATCCTCGCCGACGCCGCGCCGACTTGCGACGAACTCGTCTACGCGCATCACGAGCGCGGCTTCGCGCTCTTCAGCATGCGTTCGCCGGAGGTGACGCGTCTTTACCTGCAATGCCGTCCCGACGAAGACCTCACGCAATGGTCCGACGAGCGCATCTGGGCCGAGCTTCACGCGCGCTTCGAGAATGACGAAGGCTGGCTGCCCGCCATCGGCGACATCACGCAGAAGGGCGTGACGCCGATGCGCAGCTTCGTGTGCGAGCCGATGCAATATGGCCACCTCTATCTAGCCGGCGACGCCGCGCACATCGTTCCGCCGACAGGCGCAAAAGGCATGAACCTCGCCGTCGCCGACGTGCGCATTCTGTCGAAGGCGCTCGCGGCGCGCTATCGCGAAGGCCGCGACGATCTGCTCGCCGCCTATTCTGCGACCTGTCTGGAACGCGTCTGGCGCGCCGAGCATTTCTCGTATTTCATGACAAACATGCTGCATCCGTCGTTCGACGACACGCCGTTCGTCAATCGGCTGAAGATGGCCGAGCTGCGGTACGTCGCGCATTCCGATGCGGCGTCGCGGATGCTGGCGGAGAATTACGTGGGGCTGCCGTTTCGCGATTGATTTGCGGGCCCGGCGGCAGGCGAAGCGGCATAGGGCAAACCACGAAACCGTTGCCTTGACAAGAGATGCAGGCGCAAACCATAATGCGCCAGTACGTTCGCTAAACGAAACTGTGTTCGTATAAAGAACTTTTCGCGAGTTCGACGGGCGACAGGAATTGAAGGGCGAGCCAAACACGCAGGTCTGCAAGCCGTCGTCAGCAGGCTATGAAGGACGAAAGCGGACGTGGAGACCGTCCGGCGCGCGTTTCGCCAGTTGATTGGTGAATCGCGCGGCGCGGATCGACGCGTTTCAGAGGATATTCGACATGATCAACAAGATTATCGAGTCACTCCAGTCGGCGGTTGCCGACGTGCATGACGGCGCGACCGTCATGATCGGCGGCTTCGGCACGGCGGGCATGCCGTCCGAGCTGATCGACGCGCTCATCGAACAGGGCGCGAAAGAACTCACCATCGTCAACAACAACGCCGGCAACGGCGACACCGGCCTCGCGGCGCTGCTCAACGCGAAGCGCGTGCGCAAGATCATCTGCTCGTTCCCGCGTCAGACCGATTCATACGTCTTCGACGCGCTCTATCGCGCGGGCGAAATCGAACTGGAACTTGTGCCGCAGGGCAATCTGGCCGAGCGCATCCGCGCGGCGGGCGCGGGCATCGGCGGCTTTTTCACGCCGACGGGCTACGGCACGAAGCTCGCCGAAGGCAAGGAAACGCGCGTGATCGACGGCAAGCATTACGTGCTGGAAGCGCCGCTGCACGCCGACTTCGCGCTCATCAAGGCGTACAAGGGCGACCGCTGGGGCAACCTGGTCTATCGCAAGACGGCGCGCAACTTCGGCCCGATCATGGCAAGCGCGGCGAAAACGGCAATCGTGCAAGTGTCGGAAGTGGTGCCGCTCGGCGCGCTCGACCCGGAAGTGATCGTCACGCCGGGCATCTTCGTGCAGCGCATCGTCGAAGTGCCGCAGGCGGCTCACGCCTCGCAACGCCCCGAACAAGCCGCCTGAAGGAGACCTGACATGAAACGACTGACCCGCGATGAAATGGCGAAGCGCGTCGCGCAGGACATTCCTGAAGGCGCTTACGTGAACCTCGGCATCGGCGTGCCGACGCTGGTGGCGAACCACCTCGACGCCAATAAGGAAATCTTCCTGCACAGCGAGAATGGCCTGCTCGGCATGGGCCCCGCGCCCGCGAAAGGCGAGGAAGACGACGAGCTGATCAACGCCGGCAAGCAGCACGTCACGCTGCTGACGGGCGGCGCGTTCTTCCATCATTCCGATTCGTTCGCGATGATGCGCGGCGGCCATCTCGACTATTGCGTGCTCGGCGCGTTCCAGGTCTCGTCGAAGGGTGACCTTGCGAACTGGCACACGGGCGCACCCGATGCGATTCCCGCTGTCGGCGGCGCGATGGATCTGGCTATCGGCGCGAAGCAGGTGTTCGTGATGATGGAGCATCAGACCAAGCAGGGCGAAAGCAAGATCGTCGCAGAATGCTCGTACCCGGTGACGGGCGTCGGTTGCGTGGACCGCATCTACACCGACCTCGCGATGATCGACGTGACGAAGGACGGCCTCGTCGTGCGCGAGATCTTCTCGGATATCGACTTCGCGGAACTGGAAAAGCTGACGGGCGTCGCGCTGATCGACGGCACGCAGCAGGCTCGCGCGGCTTGAGGCTTGCTTAGCCTCGATACGTAGCTACCACGCGCGCGCAAATGCGTGCGTGACCTCGGCGCGGCGTTCGGCGACAATGAAGCCGAACGCCGCGCGCTTCCAGGGCGCGACTCAACGCGCATTCATCCCAACGCACAGAACATCATGCTAGAAGCTAGCGCTCGCTTGACTGGCCTGATCTGCGGCACGCAGCCAATGAACGACATCTGGTCGCCGCGCGCGACGCTGCAACGGATGCTCGACGTCGAAGCGGCGCTGGCGCGCGCATCGGCGGCCCATGGCGTGATTCCGCAATCGGCCGTTGCCGCCATCGAGGCAACCTGCCGCGCCGACAAGCTCGACGCCGACGCGCTCGGACGCGACGCCGCGCTCGGCGGCAATCTCGCGATTCCCCTCGTCAAGCAACTGACCGCGCGCGTCAAGGACGCCGACGCGGAAGCGTCGAAATTCGTCCATTGGGGCGCGACGAGCCAGGACATCATCGATACCGCGACCGTGCTGCAACTGCGCGATTCGTTCGATCTGCTCGACGGCGTGCTTGCTTCGACCTGCGACGCAATCGCCGCGCTGGCAAAGCAGCATCGCGCGACGCCGATGATCGGCCGCACGTGGCTGCAACAGGCGCTGCCCATCACGCTCGGTTTGAAGTTCGCGCAATGGCTCGATGCGCTGCTGCGGCATCGCGAGCGGCTCGACACGTTGCGCGAGCGCGTGCTGGTGCTGCAATTCGGCGGCGCGGCCGGGACGCTTGCGAGTCTGCGCGACAAGGGCGGCGTGGTTGCCGCCGCGCTGGCGAAAGAATTGAGTCTGGAGATGCCCGCTGTGCCGTGGCACACGCAGCGCGACCGCATCGCCGAAACGGCGTCGTTCTTCGGCATGCTGATCGGCACGCTCGGCAAGATCGCGCGCGATATCTCGCTGCAAATGCAGACCGAACTCGGCGAACTCGGCGAGCCGGTTGCCGCCGGCAAAGGCGGCTCGTCGACGATGCCGCACAAGCGCAACCCGGTCGGCTGCGCAGCCGTGCTGACGGCGGCGGCACGTGCGCCGGGCCTCGTCGCAACAGTGTTCGGCGGCATGGTGCAGGAGCACGAGCGCGCGCTCGGCGGCTGGCAGGCCGAATGGGACGCGCTGCCCGATCTCGCGCGTCTCGCGGGCGGCGCGCTGGCGAACATCGAACAGATCGTGCAGGGACTCGAAGTCAATGTCGAGCGTCTCGCGGCGAATCTAGAGGTGACGCATGGGCTGATTCTCGGCGAAGCGGTGATGCTCGCGCTCGGCGACAAGATCGGCCGGATGGATGCGCATCATCTTGTCGAGCATGCATCGAAAGAAGCTGTGAAGAGCGGCAAGACGCTCTTCGACGTGCTGGCTGCCGATGCGGCCGTCACTCAACATCTGCCCGTCGAGCAACTCAGACGTCTGCTCGATCCGGCGCATTACGTGGGCAGCGCGCACGCTTTCGTGGACGCCGTGCTGGCTCTTCATACCGCGCGCAAAGCACGCGTGAACCAACATCAGGAGTAAAGGAATGCCTTACGCCGCAGTCAATGGCATCGAGCTTCACTACCGGATCGACGGCGACCGGCACGGCAGCGCGCCGTGGCTCGTGCTGTCGAATTCGCTCGGCACCGACCTGTCGATGTGGACGCCGCAGGTTGCCGAATTCGCGAAGCACTTTCGCGTGCTGCGTTACGACACGCGCGGCCACGGCCATTCGGAAGCGCCGAAGGGACCGTATTCGATCGAGCAATTGACGGGCGACGTGATCGGCCTGCTCGATACGTTGAAGATCGCGCGCGCGAATTTCTGCGGCATTTCGATGGGCGGTTTGACGGGCGTCGGCCTTGCGGCGCGCCACGCGGACCGCATCGATCGTGTCGTGCTGTGCAATACGGCGGCGCGCATCGGCTCGCCGGAAGTCTGGGTGCCGCGCGCGGCGCGGGCGCGCACGGAAGGCATGCTCGCGTTGTCGGATGCCGTGTTGCCGCGCTGGTTCACGGCGGAGTTCATTGCACGCGAGCCGCTGGTGTTCAATTATGTTCGCGACGTTTTCGTGCACACCGACAAGGAAGGTTATGCGCTGAATTGCGAAGCGATCAACGCGACCGATCTGCGGCCCGAGGCGCCCGGCATCAAGGCGCCCGCGCTTGTGATTTCGGGTACGCATGATCTCGCCGCGACGCCGGCGCAAGGGCGCGAACTGGCGGCGTCGATTCCGGGCGCGCGGTATGTCGAACTGGATGCTTCGCATATCTCGAACATCGAAGTGTCCGACATGTTCACGAAGACCGTGCTTGATTTTCTGAAGGGGCAGCGATGAACGACGATCAACGATACGAAGCGGGCATGGGCGTGCGTCGCGCGGTGCTGGGCGATGCGCATGTGGACCGGTCGCTGGTGAATCGCACGGAAGTGACGGAAGAGTTTCAGAATTTCATCACGCGGTATGCGTGGGGTGAGATATGGACCCGGGATGGGTTGCCACGGCATACGCGGAGTTTGCTGACTATTGCGATGATGGTCGCGCTGAATCGCAGCGAGGAACTTGCTTTGCATTTGCGCGCCGCGCGGAATAATGGGGTGACGCGGGATCAGGTGAAAGAGGTTTTGTTGCAGACGGCTATTTATTGTGGGGTGCCTGCGGCGAATTCTGCTTTTCATCTGGCTGATAAGGTTTTTAAGGAGCAGGATGAGGTGGATGCCGGGAAGGGGTAGTGCCGGGTAGTGGTTTGGTTTTTTTGGCGAAGCCGTTGTGATTGTGGGTCACGCGGCTTTTGTTTTTTTGCCGGTGCGCCTGTGCGGCGCGGGCGGTTTGGTTTGCTTGTGTTTGCGCTGGCATCCGCGATTTGTTAGCGTGCTTCACGCGTCGCCCCTGTGCGGGGCGGCACCTACTTTTCTTTGCCGCCGCAAAGAAAAGTAGGCAAAAGAAAGCGGCTAACACCGCCAGTTCCTGTGTTTGCCTGAGGGCCCCCAAAGGGTCTTACGCTTCACACGGCAACACGCTTGCTAGTGTTCGTTGCCAACGTTCTCTCTATGCGCCTCACCCGCTCCATGTGCCCGCGTCGCAGCACGTTGCGCCAGATAGTCCCCCGCCGCCCAGGTGGCAAACTGTGTGTAGGCCCCAGGTGATCCGCACGCCTCACTCCGGACCGATACCGCATGCGTTCCACCCTGTAAGAGCGCCACACTATACGACGCGACAACCTACACACAGTTTGCCACCTGGGCGGCACATACCATTCGCTGCCGCTTGCCCTTGTATAGGAATTTCAAGCAGGTGAGGCGTTCATTCGAAGCGTTGGCAACACACGCGAACAAGTGCGTTGCCGTGTGAGGTGTAAGACCCGTTGGGGGCCCTCAGGCAAGAAGAAATGTTGGCGGTGTGAGCCGCTTTCTTTTGCCTACTTTTCTTTGCGGCGGCAAAGAAAAGTAGGTGCCGCCCCGCACAGGGGCGACGCATGAAGCTAGATAACAACTCGCGGATGCCAGGGTAAAGGTCAAAACACCGACCGGCAACGCCCGCGCCACGAAGGCATAACGCGGATGCCAGCACATAGGCCAAAACACCGACCGGCAACGCGCACGCCACGCGAAGGCAACACGCGGATGCCAGCGCAAACGCAGAACGACCAACACCACCTCCACGCGGATGCTAAAAAAACCAAACCGCCGATCGCAGATCAAAAACCCCTGCAAACCAAAAACATTTCCGGTATACCTGTCGCCCGACACAACCTAAACCCCAACCCACCCGCCGCCAGGCAAAAATGCTTCCCAACCTGCTAGTCCAATTGATCAACGGACTCGCCGACGCCTCGGCGCTCTTTCTCGTCGCAGCGGGCCTGTCGCTGATCTTCGGCGTCACGCGCATCGTCAACTTCGCGCATGGCTCGTTCTACATGCTGGGCGTCTACGTGGCCTACAGCATCGCGAGCCGCTTCGGCACGAGCAGCGTCATCGGTTTCTGGCTGTCGATGCTCGCCTCTGCGCTCGTGATCGGCATACTCGGCGCGCTCGTCGAATTCATCGTGCTGAGGCGCATCTACAAGGCCCCCGAGCTGTTTCATCTGCTAGCGACATTCGCGCTCGTCCTGATCTTCCGCGACGCCGCACTCGCGATCTGGGGACCGCAAGACCTGTTCGGCCCGCGCGCGCCGCATCTGTCCGGCGCCGTCGAACTACTCGGCCACCAACTGCCTACATGGGACATCGCGTTGATCGTGATCGGGCCGCTTGTGCTCCTGTTACTGTGGTACGCGTTGACGTGCACGCGCTGGGGCACGCTGGTGCGCGCAGCCACGCAGGATCGCGAGATGCTCGGCGCGCTCGGCATCAACCAGGCGTGGCTGTTCACTGGCGTGTTCTTCGTCGGCGCGTTTCTCGCGGGGCTTGGCGGCGCATTGCAGGGACCTCGGATGTCGGCAAATCTGTCGCTCGATCTCGAAACGATCGGCAACGCGTTCGTCGTCGTCGTGGTCGGCGGGATGGGCTCGATTCCGGGTGCGTTCGTCGCGGCGCTGCTGATCGCGGAGATCAAGGCGCTGTGCATCGGCATCGGACATGTGTCGCTGTTCGGCGTCGATCTTTCGTTGAGCCGCTTCACGCTCGTCGCGGAGTTTGTCGTGATGGCCGTTGTGCTCGTCGTGCGGCCGTGGGGTTTGCTGGGGCGCGCGACGTCGACGGTTCGCGCGGCAGCGCCCGCCGACATGCCATTGAAGCGCGCAGGCAAGACGCTCAGATGGCTCGCGGCATGCGTGCTGGCCGCGCTCGTGCTCGCACCGCTCGCCGCCGGCGCGTTTCCGTACATGCCCGTGCTGCTCGTCGAAATTCTGATTGCCGTGCTGTTCGCGGCAAGCCTGCACTTCATCATGGGACCGGGCGGCATGCATTCGTTCGGTCATGCCGCGTACTTCGGCCTCGGCGCGTACGGCGCGGCGCTCTTTCTGAAAGTGCTCGATCTGCCGATGGAAGCCGCGCTCGTTCTCGGGCCGTTCCTCGCCGTGCTCGGCGCGCTGGTGTTCGGCTGGTTCTGCGTGCGACTGTCGGGCGTGTATCTGGCGATGCTCACGCTCGCGTTCGCGCAGATCGTCTGGTCCGTCGTGTATCAATGGGATGACGTGACGGGCGGCAGCAACGGCATTCTCGGACTATGGCCGTCGAACTGGCTGTCGTCGCCCGTCGCCTACTACTACCTGACACTGGCGTGCGCCGTGCTCGGCGTGTGGCTGCTGCGTCGCATGCTGTTCTCGCCGCTTGGATTTGCGATGCGCGCGTCGCGCGATTCGGTGCTGCGCGCGGAAGCCATCGGCATCGACACGAAACGCGTGCAATGGGCCGCGTTCGTCATTGCGTCGCTGTTTTGCGGGCTCGCTGGCTCGCTGTATGCCTTTTCCAAAGGCACGATCTCACCGGAAGTGATCAGCGTGAGCCGTTCCGTCGACGGACTCGTGATGGTGCTGCTCGGCGGCATCCAGACGTTGGCGGGGCCCGTCGCGGGCGCGGCGCTGTTCACGTGGTTGCAGGATACCGTCGCGCGTCAGACCGACTACTGGCAGGCGCTGCTTGGCATCGCGATCCTGTTGCTCGTGATTGCGTTTCCGCAAGGCATCGTGGGGTTCGTGCGCGAGCGTTTCGAGCGCGATGAAGCACAGGCAGGAGGCCGCCAATGAGCCTTCTGCGCGTATCGAATCTGTCGATGTCGTTCGGCGGCGTGAAAGCCGTCGACGACGTTTCGTTCGACGTGAAGCCCGGCGAACTGCTCGCCTTGATCGGTCCGAACGGCGCGGGCAAATCGACGTGCTTCAACATCGTCAATGGACAACTGCGTCCGACGCACGGCTCCGTGATGCTGGACGGACGCGAACTCGTCGGCATGCGTCCGCGTGAGATATGGCGACGCGGCGTCGGTCGCACGTTCCAGGTCGCGGCGACCTTCAACTCGATGACCGTGCTTGAAAACGTGCAGATGGCACTCGTGTCTCGCGAAAAGCGTCTATATGGATTGTGGAAACCGGCAGCGTCGCATTTCGAGGATGAGGCGGTTGCGCTGCTCGAGCAGGTCGGCATGACCGCGCATGCGCAGCGTGCGTGCAGCGTGCTTGCCTATGGCGACGTGAAGCGCGTCGAGATGGCCATCGCGCTCGCGAACCGACCGAAGCTGCTCCTGATGGACGAGCCGACGGCGGGCATGGCACCGCAGGAACGGACCGAGCTGATGTCGCTGACGAAGCGTCTTTCCGCCGAGCGCCATATCGGCGTGCTGTTCACCGAACACAGCATGGACGTCGTATTTTCCAGCGCGGACCGGATCATCGTGCTTGCGCGTGGCAAGCTGATTGCGCAGGGCGACGCGGACACGATACGCAACGACGTCAACGTGCAGGCCGTCTACTTCGGCACGGGCAAGACGTTCCAGCCGCGCGCGGCGCTATCGCGCGATGGCGGCGAGCCACACACGGAGCCGCGCGCATGAACGCACCACTGCTGAAAGTCGACGGACTGAATGCGTTCTATGGGCGCGCGCATATTCTCTTCGACGTGAGCCTCGAAGTGGGGCGTGGCGAAGTTGTCGCGCTGATGGGCCGTAACGGCGCGGGCAAATCGACGACGATGAAGTCGATCATGGGGTTGATGGCGCGTCGTGAAGGCGTGATTCATTTCGACGGTACGGACATCTCTGCGTTGCCGCCGCATCGGATTGCGCGGATGGGGCTCGGTTATGTGCCTGAAGATCGTCGGGTGTTCTCGGGTCTCACTGTGATGGAGAATCTCGACACGGGACGGCAGCCCGCGCGTGTGGGGGCGCCTGCGTGGACGCCCGACAAGCTCTTCGAACTGTTTCCGAATCTCGGTGAGATGCCACAGCGTCTTGGCGGGCAGATGAGCGGTGGCGAGCAGCAGATGCTCACTGTGTCGCGGACGTTGATGGGGAATCCTTATTTGGTGCTGCTCGACGAGCCGTCGGAAGGCGTCGCGCCTGTGATCGTCGAGCAGATGGCTAATATGATTCTTGAGTTGAAGCGCGAGGGGTTGTCCATTCTTCTGTCTGAACAGAACTTTCATTTCGCCGAGCTTGTTAGTGACCGCGCGTATGTGCTCGAGAAAGGTCAGATTCGGTTTGGTGGCGCGATGCGGGAGCTTGTGGGGATGAGGGGGTGAGGAGGGCGTATCTGGGGGTTTGATGTCTGCGACGCTTGGGGTTGGTTTTTGCTTTCGCTTTTCGCTTTTCGCTTTTTGCTCGCGTCCGCGAGGCGGTGTTCGTTGTGCAGGCGGTTTGGTTTTTCTTTTGCCTCTGCGCTGGCATTCGCGTTTGAGCCTTTGCGGCGCGGGCGTTGGTTTTGGTTTGCTTGTGTTTGCGCTGGCATCCGCGATTTGTTAGCGTGCTTCACGCGTCGCCCCTGTGCGGGGCGGCACCTACTTTTCTTTGCCGCCGCAAAGAAAAGTAGGCAAAAGAAAGCGGCTAACACCGCCAACATTTCTTCTTGCCTGAGGGCCCCCAACGGGTCTTACGCTTCACTGGGCAACACGCTTGCTAGTGTTCGTTGCCAACGTTCTCTGTATGCGCCTCACCCGCTCCATGTGCCCGCGTCACGCCACGCCGCGCCAGATGGTCCGCCGCCGCCCAGGTGGCAAACTGTGTGTAGGCTTTCGCGCCATACGCGCATCACTCCGGATTGGGAAGCAAGGTTGGTGTTTCTGGTAAGAGCACTAACCTGTGCGGTGCGACAACCTACACAGTTTGCCACCTGGGCGGCAGAAATCACTCGCTGACGCTCGCCTTTGTGGAGGTGTCTGAAGAGGGTGAGGCTTCTATTCAAGGCGTTGGCAACGAGCACCGATCAGCACGATGCCGTGTGAAGCGTAGGACCCTTTGGGGGCCCTCAGGCGAGAACAAGGATTGACGGTGTTAGCCGCTTTCTTTTGCCTGGCGGTTTCAAGATGCAAGTGCAACACTTCCGTTTAGGATACGTTGCATGGGAAAAAACTACGAACAGCTGAGCGCCGAAGAGCGCGGTGTGATCTTTACAATGAAGTTTGAGGACAAGAGCACGCGCGAGATCGCGCGTGCGCTTGTGCGCTCACCCAGTACGATCAGTCGCGAACTGAAGCGCAATGACTGGAAACCGGCTCACGAGCGCGCAACGATGGGACGACCGCCGATCGCCGGCGGTTACAATTCAAGGCGTGCGGGTTTGCGGGCAGGCAGACTGCGGCGCAAGCCTCGGCGGGAACGCAAGCTGCACGTCGATGGGCCGCTGTGGCCGCAGGTGCGTGAACTGCTGGCCAAATGCCATTCACCCGAGCAGATCAGTGCGCAGCTGAAGCAGGCGCATCCGGATGAGCCCACCCTGAACGTGTCTCACGAAACCATCTATCACGCCATCTATGCCATGCCTCGGGGCGAGCTCAAACGCGAGCTGATCGCGCTGCTCAGACGGGGACGCAGCACGCGCAGACCCCGCTCGCGCGGCGAAGACCGGCGTGGCAAGCTCACTGACATGGTCAGCATCCATGTGCGCCCCCCGGAGGCGAACGAGCGGGTGCTTGCCGGACACTGGGAAGGCGATCTCATCAAGGGGGCAGGAAACCGCTCGGCGGTGGGCACGCTGATCGATCGCAGCACGCTGTTCCTGATGCTGGTCAAGATGGATGACAGCACGGCGGAAGCGGCGTTGCGGGGCTACAGCGCAGCGTTTGCGCCGCTTGACCCGGAACTGCTCAAGACGCTGACCTACGATCAGGGCAAGGAGATGGCACTGCACAAGGAACTGGCCAAAGCAACGGGCATGCGCATCTACTTCTGCGATCCACACAGCCCGTGGCAGCGCGGCATCTGTGAGAACACCAACGGTCTGTTGCGCCAGTACCTGCCCAAGGGCGCGGACCTGTCCGTGCTCTCGCAGCGCCAGCTCGACATGATTGCGATAGAGATGAACAACCGTCCGCGCAAGACGCTCGGCTGGAGAACGCCCGCGCAAGTCTTTATTGAAAACTGCAAGAAGCAGGGAATCGAAATCAACCCCGCTGTTGCACTTGGTCTTTGAAACCGCCCCTACTTTTCTTTGCGGCGGCAAAGAAAAGTAGGTGCCGCCCCGCACAGGGGCGACGCGTGAAGCACGCTAACAAATCGCGGATGCCAGCGCAAACACAAGCAAACCAAAACCAACGCCCGCGCCGCAAAGGCAAAGCGCGGATGCCAGCGCAAACACGGGCAAACCAAACCGACCGCGCCGCGAAGGCAAAGCGCGGATGCCAGCGCAACCACAAGCAAACCAAACCAAACCGCCCGCGCCGCACAGGCGCCAACGCAGATGCCAAAAACACCGAACGGCAACGCCTGCGCCGCAAAGGCAGAAACACCGACCAACCCACCCCACACCGCGAACGCAAAGAACCGGTACGATTCAACCTTCGCACGTCCCACCCGTACCCCTGAACGGACAAATAAAACGGAGCCACCGCATGACCTCGCGCGCAGCATGGACATTCCGCATTGCAGCTTCACTAGCCGTCTCGCTGACGGCCCTAAGCGCTTCCGCACAACAAACCATCAAAATCGGCGAAATCAACAGCTACAAGGCACAGCCCGCGTTCCTGATGCCCTATAAAAACGGCTGGAATCTCGCACTGGATCAGATAAACGCAACTGGCGGCGTGCTAGGCAAAAAGCTCGAAGTCGTCTCACGCGACGACAACGCGAACCCCGGCGACACGATCCGCGTCGCGCAAGAACTCATCGCCCGCGAGCAGGTGCAACTGCTGTTCGGCGGCTATCTGTCGAACACGGGCCTCGCGCTAACGGACTTCGCGAAGCAGAAGCGCATGTTCTTCCTCGCCGCCGAGCCGCTCACCGACAAGATCGTCTGGGCCGACGGCAACAAGTACACCTACCGCCTGCGTCCTTCCACCTACATGCAGGTCGCGATGCTCGTGCCCGAAGCGGCAAAGCTGAAGAAAAAGCGCTGGGCGCTCGTGTACCCGAACTATGAATACGGCCAGTCGGCGGCGGCGACGTTCAAGAAGCTGCTGAAGGCCGCGCAGCCCGACGTCGAGTTCGTCACCGAACAGGCCACGCCACTCGGCAACCTGGATGCCGGCTCGACCGTGCAGGCGCTCGCCGACGCGAAGCCCGACGCGATCTTCAACGTGCTGTTCAGCGCAGACCTCGGCAAGTTCGTTCGCGAGGGCAACACGCGCGGGCTCTTCAAGGACCGCAGCGTCGTGTCGCTGCTGACGGGCGAGCCGGATTATCTCGATACACTCGGCGCAGAAGCGCCCACCGGCTGGATCGTGACGGGCTACCCGTGGTATTCCATCGATACACCCGCCAACAAGAAGTTCGTCGCGGACTACGAAGCGAAATATCGCGACTATCCGCGCCTCGGTTCGGTGGTCGGCTATGCGGCGCTGATGTCGATTGCGAACGGCATCAAGAAGGCGGGCTCAACCGATCCCGACAAGCTCGCAGCCGCGTTCAAGGGCTTGAATGTCGATACGCCGTTCGGGCCGATCACGTATCGCCCGCAGGACAACCAGTCGACGATGGGCGCGTTCGTCGGCGTGACCGCGTTGAAGGACGGCAAGGGCGTGATGACGTCGTATCGCTATATCGACGGCGCGAGCGTGCAGCCGTCCGACGCCGAAGTGAAGAAACTGCGTCCCGCGGACTGATTGCGCGAACAGGTAAGACGCGTCCCGAAGGCCAGCCGTACGGCTGGCCTTCTTATTCGTGCGCCGTCATTCCTCGGCGTCGTGCTCGGCCACGAAATGGCGCAGATACGCGAGCACGGCCGCTTCCGCCGCGCGATGGTCCGCGCAGCTTTTCGAACCGGCGTTCTCTTCGTCGCCGAACAGCGTCGATGGCGCATTGTGCACGTCCACTTCCTGGCCTTCGCGGAAGATGCGAATCTCATGCATCGTCTCCGCGTATTCCGCCACCCAGTGAATCCCTTCGATATGGGCGCCTGCCCTGACTGTCTGTGTGTTCATGAGGCGTCTCCTGACGGTTGCATCGCCGCCTTTGACGTAAACCATAGACGCTATCGGCGCATTGCGCAGGCCTCGTTGTGCTTGTGGCCGCTTGCGTCGTGATTGCCAGGCAGCGCGAATCGAAGCATTCCTTCGCCTGGCGAGCGGTTGGACGACCGCAAAAACGCAGGGCTTTCGAGCCAGGACAGCCGTCAGCAAGGACAAGGCACACCCGTTGCTGCGTATGACAAGGCCACCATTCAACGGGAGCACTGTCATGCCTGATAAAGCAACCCTCAAGCGTGCCGCCGCCGACAAGCGCGCCGGCAAGTCGGCGAGCACTCAAGCGGGCGAATTCGTGAAGGAAGAAATCGACCACGTGCGCGAAGGCAAGCACGGCGTCAAATCGGCGAAGCAGGCAATCGCAATCGGCTTGTCGAAGGCGCGCCGCGCGGGCGTCGCGCTGAAGCAGCCGAAGACGGGAACGACGAGCGCGGCCATGCGCAAGAAAGCCGCAGCCGCTGAGCACACAGCCGCGCAGAAAGCCACGGCGAAATCAGCTTCGAAGACCACGGCCGCACGCCGTCCGAGCAGCGAATCGACGGCGAAGCGCTCGCGTGTTGCCGAGGCCGTGCTGAAACACGAAAGCGGACAAGGCGCACCGAAGGATGCGTTGTCGAAGCAGGCCAAGGCAGCGGCAGCGCGCCGTCCGGCCGCGAGCCGCTCGGCTGCGGCGAAGAGGGCGGCTGCGACGAAGGGCGCGGCGGGAAGGTCGGCGGCCGCGAAGAAGGCTGCGCATACGCGGGCCGCGCGTGCGCATCATTGAAAGCTAGCGGGAGAACCGCCGCTGCGCTCGCCGTCGTTTAAACGACCGGCGGCGAGCCGCAGCGGCCTGCAAGACGCCTTACTGGATGGATGCCAGCGCGTTGCGGACGGTCTGGAAGATCTGGTCGATCTGCGCTTCGTCGATGATCAGGGGCGGCGAGAAGGCCAGAATGTCGCCCGTGAAGCGGATCAGCACGCCTGCCTCGAAGCACTTGACGAACGCCTCGTACGCGCGGGCGCCCGGCGCGCCGTCGCGCGGCTCCAGTTCGATGCCCGCGACCATGCCGAGGTTGCGGATGTCCTTCACGTGCTTCGCGTCGCGCAGCGCGTGAACGGCGGCTTCGAACTTCGGCGCCATCGTCGCGGCGCGCTCGAACAGCCCTTCGCTGCGATACAGGTCGAGCGTCGCCACGCAGGCGGCAGCGGCGAGCGGGTGCGCCGAGTACGTGTAGCCGTGGAACAGTTCGATCGCGCCTTGCGCGCCGGCGTTGATGATCGTGTCGTGCACCGTGCGGCTCGCCGCGACGGCGCCCATCGGCACGGAGGCGTTGTTGATCGCCTTGGCCATCGTCAGCAGATCGGGCTTCACGCCGAAATACTCGCTGGCCGTTGCCGCGCCCAGACGCCCAAATCCCGTGATCACTTCGTCGAAAATCAGCAGGATGCCGTGCTTCGTGCAGATATCGCGCAGCTTCTGCAGATAGCCTTGCGGCGGGATCAGCACGCCCGTCGAGCCCGCCACGGGTTCGACGATCACGGCGGCGATCGTCGACGCGTCGTGCAGCGTGACGATGCGCTCCAGTTCGTCGGCGAGATGCGCGCCCCAGGCCGGTTGGCCCTTCGAGAACGCGTTGTGTTCGAGGTTGTGCGTGTGCGGCAGGTGATCGACGGACGGCAGAAGCGCGCCCGAGAACGTCTTGCGGTTCGGCGCAATGCCGCCAACCGAAATGCCGCCAAAGCCGACGCCGTGATAGCCGCGCTCGCGGCCGATCAGGCGCGTGCGCTGTCCTTCGCCGCGCGCGCGGTGATAGGCGAGCGCGATCTTCAGCGCGGTATCGACCGACTCCGAGCCGGAGTTCGTGAAGAACACGCGGTCTAGCCCTTCGGGCATCAGTTCCGCGACTTTCGACGCCGCTTCGAACGCGAGCGGGTGACCCATCTGAAAGGTCGGCGCGAAATCGAGCGTCGCGGCCTGTTTCTGGACGGCGGCGACGATCTCGTCGCGGCCATGACCCGCGTTCACGCACCACAGGCCCGCGCACGCGTCGAGCACGTCGCGCCCGTCGGTGGAGCGGTAGTACATGCCTTTCGCCGATTCCAGCAGGCGCGGCGCCGACTTGAACTGACGGTTGGCGGTGAAAGGCATCCAGAAATTCGACAGATCGTCGATTACAGGGCGCGAAGTCATGAGTTTCTCCTCGAATGGATAGCGAAACTGTAGCGTCCGAGGTTAAATGGCGGACATAAACAGTTCACTCACTGCGCTGCTAACTGTGCTGGTCGAATCGGTCAAACTGTGCTGAAATCGGCGCAGTATCCGTTGCCGTCTGGATTAACCCTGATGATCGAACTCGAACTGGATCGTGACCGACGCCTGGCGCCGACGCTCGTCGAGCAGGTCGTGCAAGGCTTCACACATGCGATCGACAGCCAGGCGCTGCGCGCCGGCGCGCTGTTGCCGTCGGTGCGGCAGCTTGCGCAATCGCATTCGCTGAGCACCTTCACGGTGACTGAGGCGTACAACCGGCTCGTGTCGATGGGCCTCGTGACAGCACGGCGCGGCTCCGGCTATCGCGTCGCGCCGCGCGCGCGGGCCGCGCACGCGAATACCGTCGATTGGCAGCCGCCCAGCCTCACCGCGACGTGGCTGCTGTCCGACGTGTTCGCCGACCATTCCATGCCGATCAAGGCGGGCGGCGGCTGGCTGCCGAACGAATGGATCAACGAAACGGGCATGCAGCACGCATTTCGCGCGATGAGCCGCGTGCCCGCCGCGCGCCTTGGTGATTACGGGCATCCGTACGGCTTCGCGCCGCTGCGCGCGAAGATCGCCGAGCAGATGGACCGGCGCGGCCTGCCCGTCGAGGTGTCGAACGTGCTGCTGACGCAGGGTGCGACCCAGGCGCTCGATCTGATCGTGCGCACGCTGCTGCGCGCGGGAGATACCGTCGTCGTCGAAGATCCCGGCTACTGCAACCTGCTGCAAATTCTGAAGCTCGCCGGGTTGAACGTCATCGGCGTGCCGCGCACGCCGGCGGGCATCGATACGGACGTGCTGGAGCAAATCGTCGACGCGCATCATCCGAAGGCGATCTTCGTCAACACGACCTTGCAGAATCCGACGGGCGCGACCTACGGCATGGCGTCCGCATTCCGCCTGCTGCAGATCGCCGAGCGCAACCGCATGTGGGTGATCGAGGACGACGTGAGCCGCGAGCTTGGCTCGCCCGGCGCGCCGATTTTCGCGGCCATGGAAGGGCTGCGGCGCGTGCTCTACATCAGCGGCTTTTCGAAGACCGTGACGCCCGCGCTGCGCTGCGGTTACGTGGTCGCCGAGCGCGACGTGCTGCGGGAGCTGGCGCGCACGAAGATGGCGGTGGGATTGACGTCGTCGGAGGCGATCGAGCGGATCGTCGACAAGGTGCTGCACGAAGGGCGCTATGCGCGGCATGTCGAGCAGGTCAATGACAGGTTGCGCGCCGCGCACGCGATCGTCGAGGAACGGCTGGATGCGCTGGGGCTGGAAGCCTTTCACCGGCCGCGCGCGGGACTGTTCCTGTTCGCCCGCTTGCCCGTGGAGCCCGAGCGCGCGGGCGAGATCGCGACGGCGGCGCTGTCGGATGGCATCTGGCTCGCGCCCGGTTCCTATTTCCGTCCCGACGATGCGCCGAGCGCGTGGTTCCGCTTCAACGTCCCGCATTCGACCGACGACGCGTTGTGGCGCTTCATCGAGCGAATCGGCCGGGGCTGAGCACGGCAAGCGCGAGCGGAAACGTCAGGGCCTGGCGAGCGAGTCGATGAGTTCGCCGATGTTTGCGGCGCCGACATTGTCTTCCAGCAGCCCGATGAACACACGGCTGTACAACTGATCCCGCTGGACTTCGGGCAGATCCGTGCGGGCGTTCGCGATCGCTTCTGCTGCGCGGTGCGCTGAACTGACGATGCGTTGTGCGAGTTTCTTTTCCATACCCTGCGCTAACGACAGCAAGCCGCAAAGCTTGAGCCGTTTCCCCCTCGTTGTAGAGCATTCGTTTCGTCGCGAGCAAGCGATGCGCCGAATGCGTTGTGTTGGTTCTGCCCCGAATTGTCCCCGTATCACGCGACGAGCGCATTCTTTGCCCTTGGCGCGCGGTTCGCGCGGCTGAGCTCCTTGGCGTCGTACATCACCCGGTCCGCGCTTTTCACCAGATCCTCCGCGCGTTCGCCCGGTTGCAGCACCGCGATGCCGAGGCTCGCGCACACGCGGTACGCATTGCCGTGCACGCTGACGGGCACCTCCAGCGCTGCCGTGATCGCATCGGCGACGTCGGGCGCCTGCGCTGCGTCGTCCTCGATCACGACCAGGAACTCGTCGCCGCCCAGCCGTCCGACCTGCGCGCGGCCCTGCGCGACATCCGTCAGGCGTCGCGCGATCTCAGCAAGAATCGTGTCGCCCAGATGATGGCCAAACGTATCGTTGAGTTCCTTGAAGCGGTCCAGGTCGACGAAAATCACGGCCACGCGGCCAGCGGCGTCCGGCGCGGCGACGGCTTCCTCGAGCCGATCCATGATGCAGCCGCGATTGGACAGACCCGTCAGACGGTCGGTATGCGCGAGCCGGTGCAACTGCGCCCGGCCTTTCAGCAGTTTCAGGATCAGCGCGGCGATCCACGTGGACAGTCCGACCAGAATCGCCGAAATCACGCTTGCCATCGTCACGTAGACGCGGCGCATCCGGTAGTAGTCGTCGAGCGTCTCGGCGACGGAGAGGCCCGCCATCACCGTGAGCCCGTACCGCTTGACCTCGCGGTGCGCGACGATGCGCTCCACGCGGTCGATCGGGTCGGTGAACGTGTCGTCGTTCCCGTGCGGATCGACGTAGCCCGTCGGCAGCGAGTCGCCCGTGCGGCTCGGCGCGTCGCCTGCGCGGCGCGACAGCATCGAACCGCGGCCCGACAGCACCGCGATCATGCCGTGCTCGCCGAGCGCGGCGCTCGTGTAAAAGCCGTCGGTGAGCCAGGCGGGATTCTCCGACACGATCACGACGCCACCGAAGCTGCCGTCCGGACGGTTGATGCGTCGCGTCGCCTGAATCGACCATTGCCGCGAGATGCGGCCGATCACCGGTTCACTGAGGAACAGCCCGACGTCGGCTCGCTCGCGATGCACGCGAAAGTGCTTGCGATCGCTGAGGTCGATGGCGCCGGAAAACGGAATCGTCGATGTGATCACATGGCCATCCGCGCCAGCTAAGGTGACTTGCAGCGCCGTGTCGGCGGTGATGAGACCGTAGGCCTGGTATTTCTTGAGGTCGAACGTATCGGGCGAGCTTTCGTAGCCGTATTTGACGAGCAGCGCAATCGCGTCGACGTCGTGAATCGTTTTCAGCGTGTGCGTGTCGAGCGCGCTCGCGACGGTGCCGGCCGCGACACGCGCGTCGTGCAGCGCGGCTGCCTCTTCGACGCGCAGGCGCATCAGGATCGTGATCCACAAAACAGCGAGGATCAGCACGGTCAGCGCGGGCAGCAGGATGAACGCGCGGTGCGGCGCGTTGCCGTGGCCGCGGGGCCGCAAGCGCTTGATGGATCTGCGAAGTCTGCCTGTCAACGACCTCATTACGGACGCGGTGTTCTTCACTGGCTGATGGCTGACGCGTGAGGCACTTCAACTCGACCGTTCATAGGAGACGGCGCGCATGCTGCCGCGCCTTGCTGAACCCTTATAACGGCAGCGCCGGACGGAAGTTGATTGCGTTTCTCAGATTCGATTGAAACAGCATGGAAGTGCTGAACTGGCGGCGTCGATCGCCGGAATCGACTCGATGGAAGCGCTGTCTCGCGTCGAAATCATGCGGGCGGAATGGGGCTGACGGCGAACGCGTAGCCATTCTTGCCGTGGCGCTTGACTTCGTACATCGCGCCGTCGGCGGCGGCGACGAGCAGCCGGTGATCGGCGACGCGATCGGGATAGGTCGCAATGCCGACGCTCGCGCGCACGAAGCCGAGGCCCATTTGCGTGTCGGTTTCGCCGACGCAGTTCATCAGCCGCGCGGCGATGCCCGTGAGCTCCGTGTCGTTGCCGAAGCCGGAGACTAGCGCCGCGAATTCGTCGCCGCCCATGCGCGCGACCATATCGCCGGGGCGCAGCGACTGGCGAAAGCGCTGCGCGAGCGCGATCAGAAATTCGTCGCCGATCGCATGGCCCAAGGTGTCGTTGACCTGCTTGAAGCCGTCGAGGTCGACATACAGCACGGCGCATTTGCCGGGCGCGCGCTCGGCCGCGATACGATCGAGCCGCGCGAGCAGTTGCTGGCGGTTGGGCAGGCCCGTCATCGCGTCATGCTGGGCGGCGTGGCGGAACTGATGCGTGAGACCCGCGAGCCGCCGATGCCGCCGCGCAAACACGACGAGCGCCGCGAACAGCACGCCCGTCACCACGACGGTCAGCACGGCGAGCACGCTCGCGACGCGCAGCGTGCGCCGGCGAACATCGTTGCTGACGGCGTCGCGGCGCGCGTGCCAATAGTCCGCCGTGGCCGCGAGCGACTGCTTCAGTTCGTCGAGACTCTTTGCCGTCGCATTGGCCTGCGGCAAGCGCGGCGCGGGAACGGGGCTCGATCCGATCAGCGCGTCGAGTTCGGTCACGCGTGCGCCCAGTTCGTCGAGCGCCTGCTGGTATGTCGCGTTAGCGCCATTCGAAGGCGCGCTGCGCTTCAGCAGGCTCGCGACGTTGAGCGCATTGTCGGCCCGCCCGACGCCTTCCAGCACGAGCGTTGCGTATTGCTGCTGGAAGTGATCCGAGAATAGCGCCTTGACCTGCACGGCGACATAGAGCAGCCCGACCACGAGGCACGCGAGCGCGATCGCGCCGACCACGATCGGCTGGGGGCGCCATCGCGGGCTGAGCGGGCGGATCGGCGTGACGGTTTGCTTCACGCCGGCGGGCTAGGGGTGCGAATACGGATCGGGGTTGTTGCCAGGCTCTCGGGTGCGGCGGTGATAGCCGACCTTGCGGAACATCGCGGTCAGCCGCGACACGAACGTTTCCTTCGGTTTCGCCCGTTGCGCATGGCGCGCGGCGTTGCCCGGCTGCTTGCCACGGTCGGCGCGAGCGGCGGCGGAATTGTTTGGCCCGGGCGCGGTGCGCGCGGCTTGCGGCGGGTCGTCTGCGCTCGCGTCCGCGTCCGTGTCCGTGTCGTCGGCTGTCTGGGCTGCGGCGAGCGAGTCGGTGCCGGTGGGCGCGGGTTTTTGCGTCGGCGTTGCCGGTATCACGCGGCCCGACACTGAACTGGTCGGCACGGCTGCAACTGCATGGCTTGGGACGCGCAGGTCGCCGTTCGCGCTGGTTGCCGTGCTGGGCAGCGGGCGTCGGGCTGATTCGACGGCTTCGGCGTAGGCCACCTGGTCGCGGTTGAACCAGATCACATACGCGGCCGTGCCCATCACGCCGACGGCAAGGCCCATCGCCGAGATCAGGCAGATCTGCACCCAGCTGTAATGCCGTGCCTGCGGATCGTCGCTATCGGGTAGATACGCGCTCTCGTACTGCTGCTGCCGGCCGCCGCGCTCGCGGTCCGGAGATTCCTGTGCGTCCATGTGTGCAACGCCTCCGACCCTTGCGGTCTGCGTCTGTCAATGGCGGGACTGGCGCGTCGCGTACGCGCCGAAATCTGCTCGGAGATAACCGTGGTCTTGGAGCAATTATCGAGCCCATCAAGTGCCGCAATCCGGCGATGATGCCGGCGAGGACAGTGCTGGGCCCGCTCACGAGGACAGGGTTATGTGTTGGCTATTCTACTTTTAATTCGCAAGACGGGCCGTGGCGGAAAACGGACGTTTGAAGCGCGCGGCGGCTGGCCAAAAAGTCGTGCAAGGCGAGAAAAATTTTCAGACTGTCCGCGCGTTACGCGATCAGGCGCAACACGATGGGATAAAGCGTCGCGACGAGCATCAGCGCCATCGCGATGTTGAACGTGCGCAGCCACACGGGGTTCGACAGTGCGCGGCGCATCGCGGTGCCGAACGCGGCCCACAGGCAGATGCACGGCAAGCCGATCACATAGAACAGCACGGCCATCAACAGCGCATTGATGCCGAAGTCGGCACTCAGATGAATCGTCGTCGCGGCTGTGAGCACCATCATCCATGCCTTCGGATTGACCCACTGGAACGCGATCGCTTCATGAAAGCGCATCGGGCGGCGCTCGCCCTTCTTGAGCTGCATCTCGCCCGACGTGCCGATTTTCCACGCGAGATACAGCAGATACACGACGCTCAGCACTTCGAGCACCGTGTACAGCACCTCGAAGCGGCGGAACGCTTCGCCAAGCCCGAAACCCACCGACAGCATCAGCAACGCGACGCCCGCGCTGATGCCGAGAATATGCGGCAGCGTGCGGCGAAAACCGAAATTGACACCGGATGCGAGCAGCATCGTGTTGTTCGGTCCAGGCGTGATGGTCGTGACGAGCGCGAACAGGATGCCGGCGGGCAGGGCGCTGGCGCTCAGGGTGTCGAGGGTCATGGACGGCTCCGCGAGAATTTCGAGATTGACGACAGTGTATCGATCAGAGCCGGTACAGTACCGGTACAGATGCGTGCATGATTTCCGGTACGGAGCGCGGGTATGTGCCGAGGTTCCTTGCCACAGCGCAAACATTCAGGGCAGGATGCGTGGACAGCACTCCAACGTACTTGAGCATGCACAACTCAAAAGAAAAATCTTCAGCATCCCTGAGCCTTCTGAAAGGCATCCTGCCGGTCGGCCGCGCTAGCGCATGGCGCGACGTGTTCTCCGGCATATCACTCGCGTCGATGGACATACCTCAGGTGCTCGGCTATGCGCGCATCGCCGGCATGCCCGCCGTGACGGGGCTGTACACCGTGTTTCTGCCGCTGGTGGCGTTCGCGTTCTTCGGCGCGTCGCGCCACCTCGTGGTCGCCGCCGACTCGGCCACGGCGACCATCTTCGCCAGCCGCGCATCGACCATTGCGCCGATGGGCAGCGTCGAGTATGTCGCGCTGGCTGGCATGGTCGCCTTGCTGACGGCGGCGCTCCTGCTGCTCGCCCGCATCTTCAGGCTCGGCTTTCTCGCCGATTTCCTGTCGCGCACCGTGCTGGTCGGCTTTCTGACGGGCGTGGGCATACAGGTATCGATTGCGATGCTTGGCGACATGTTCGGCATGACCGTGCCGTATCCTTCGTCGCGAAGTCTTGCGCAACTGATTTATGTGATCGGACATGTCGTACACGCGCATCTGCCGACGCTCATGCTCACCGTGCTGGTGGTGGGCGCGATTCTCATCGGCAAGCGCTTCCTGCCGCGCGTGCCGATTCCCCTCATTGCCGTGGTAGGCAGCATCGCAGCCAGCAAGACCTACGATTTCGCCGGGCACGGCATTACGATCCTCGGCCCGATCAGCGGCGGTCTGCCGCCATTCGCGTTTCCGGCTGTCACATGGCAGCAGTTTCTCGACCTCGTGCCGGTGGCGGCGTCGTGCTTCGTGATGATCATTGCGCAAAGCGCTGCCGCGGCTCGCGTGTTCGCGCAGCAGTATCACGAAGAAGTGGACACCAACGCCGACATCCTCGGGCTGGCGGCGGCCAATGCCGCTGCCGCATTCAGCGGCACGTTCGTCGTCAACGGCAGCCCGACGCAAACCGCGATGGCCGAACGCGCGGGCACGCGCAGCCAGATCGGGCAACTCGCGTTCGCGGGCGTGGTCGTGGTCGTGCTGCTCTTTTTCAGCTCGTATCTGCAATACTTGCCGCATTGCGTGCTCGCCGGGATCGTGTTCACGATCGCAGTCGGTCTCGTCAACGTGCCGAGTCTCGCGGCGATCCGCGCCGAAAGCCCCGGCGAGTTCACGCTCGCGCTCATCACGGCGGCAGCCGTCGTGATGGTCGGCGTCGAGCATGGCATTCTGCTCGCCGTCGCGTTGTCGCTGCTGCGCCACGTGCGGCACAGCTATCGTCCGCATACGATGGTGATGGAACCGTCGCCCGCCAACGGCAGATGGCAGCCCGTGCCCGCGAAGCCGGGGATCATGAGCGCGCCGGGGCTCATCGTGTACCGCTTCGGCTCCGATCTGTTCTTCGCCAACGATCATGTCTTCACGGCGGAAGTCATCGAACTCGTCGATGCGGCATCCGGCGATCTGCATTCGCTCGTCATCGATGCCGGCGCGATCACCGCACTCGACTATTCGGCGGCCCTCACGCTGAGCGATCTGATTACGGATCTGCAAGAGCGCAAGGTGGCTGTCATCTTCGGGCGAGTGAATCCTTACCTGCGCGCCGATATGGACCGGCATCGCATTACGCAGGTCGTCGGCGAGTCGAATGTCTTCGACACGCTGCATGAAGCGCTTGCGGCCGCGGGCATCAGCCCGCCGCACGAGGTGAACGCTTTATAGGCTTGCTGTCATCCCGCAGATGGCGCATCGCAGCAGCCACGCTGCGACATTCGCACGGGCTTATCGCTTACCCTGGATCGCGCGTCGAACAGCAGCATGCGCCGTGCGCGCATGCTGCGCCGCACTTCGTTGCCCGGCGGCGCATCGCATCGTCTTCACACTCGAAGCCACCTTCCGATCCCCGCACCCGCACGCATCTGCAACATAGGGCAAGTCCCTAAGCGCATTTAGCCCTGCATTACCACGCCGCACATCGCCCTCCTACACTCAGCATCAAACGGAGGAGGGACGACATGGCCAAGATGATCCACACGATGGTCCGCATTCAGGATCTCGACCGCTCGCTGAAGTTCTATCAACGCGCGTTCGGGCTCGAGCCTTCGCATCGGCTCGATTTTCCGGACTTCTCGCTTGTCTATCTGCGCAACGACGAATCCGACAACGAGATCGAACTCACCTGGAACAAGGGACGCGAAGACGCGTACTCGCATGGCGATGGCTACGGGCACGTCGCGTTCGTCGTCGACGACGTGACGCGCGAGCGCGAGCGTCTCCTGCAACTCGGCATGACGCCGAACGACGTGCGCGAATTCAAGAACGACGACGGCGCCTTGCTCGCGCGTTACTTCTTCATTCAGGACCCGGACGGCTACAAGATCGAAGTGCTCGAACGGCACGGACATTACCAGTAGAAAGCCATAGAAAGCCGCGCACGACGCGGTACCCCCACAACACAACCATCAAGGAGACAGGCATGAGTCACAGAGTGATTCCAATCGCCGCAACGTCTGCCACGGCTCATGAGCCGGATGCACCGCCTGCGCCGCGCTCGCTGGCGAGGCGCGAGTGGCTCAAGGGCACGGGTGTGCTGATCGGCACGCTGGCGTTCCCGTCGATCCTCGCGACGCTTGCGCCGAGCCGCGTATGGGCGCTCGAAATGCAGGCGCTCGATACGCACCAGGGGGCGGTGCTGCTCGCCTTCGTCAAGCAGCAGTACCCGCACAAGACGCTCGACGACGCGGTCTATGCGCTCGTCGTCAAGGACCTCGATGCGAAGGCGCAGAAAGATCCGGCCGTGCGTCAGCAACTCGCCGACGGCGTGAAGCAGCTCGACGCGCTCAACGGCTCGGACTGGACCAAACGCTCGCCCGCCGACCAGGCGCGCGATGTCGCCGCGATGCAGAAAACACCGTTCTTCACGACCGTGCGCACGACGGCCATCGTCTCGCTGTATAGCAATGACATGGCGTACGCGCATTTCGGCTACGGCGCGGCACAAGGCGACGGCGGCTATCTGACCAAGGGCTTCAACGATCTGGCGTGGCTGCCGAATCCGCCGGCCGCCGCGAGCGGTCCGATTCCCACCGACAGCTGAGCAACGGAGACCTGACATGGACGACAACAACAAGGTGCATTTCTCGCACAACGATGCGCGCCCCGTGGTCATCATCGGCTCCGGCGCGGGCGGCGGCACGCTGGCCAATGAGCTGGCGCAAAAGGGCGTCGACGTGATCGTGCTCGAAGCGGGCAAGATGCATACGCAAGGCGATTTCACCACGGACGAATGGGGCTCGTTCTCGATGCTGTCGTGGCTCGACAAGCGCACCACGTCGGGCAGCTGGCGCATCGCCACCGACTTCCCCAATCTGCCCGCGTGGATCTGCAAGACGGTCGGCGGCACGACGACGCACTGGGCGGGCGCGAGCCTGCGCTTTCAGGCGCACGAGTTCAAGGCGAAAACGAACTACGGCACGATCAAGGATGCGAACCTGCTCGACTGGCCCGTGACGAGCGAGGAAATGGCGCCGTGGTACGACCGCGCCGAAAAGAAAATGGGCGTGACGCGCACCAACGGCTTGCCCGGACTGCCCGGCAACAACAACTTCAAGGTGATGTACAACGGCGCAACGAAGGTCGGCTACAAGGAGTGCAATACCGGCCATATGGCGACCAACAGCATCGTGCGCGATGACCGCGCGCATTGCTTCCAGCGCGGCTTCTGCTTCCAGGGCTGCCGCACGGGCGCGAAATGGTCGACGCTGTACACGGAGATTCCGCGCGCGCAGGCCACGGGCCACATGGAATTGCGCACGCAAGCGCAGGTCGTGAAGATCGAAACGGATGCGAAGGGCAAGGCAAGCGCCGTCGTCTATTACGACGCCGCCGGCAAGCTGCAACGCCAGAAGGCGCGCATCGTCGCGGTGGCGGGCAACGCGATCGAAACGCCGCGTCTCTTGCTGAATTCGCATTCGAGCCGCTTCCCTGACGGGCTGGCAAATTCATCCGGACAGGTCGGGCGCAATTACATGCGTCACACGACGGGCTCCGTCTATGCCGTGTTCAACGACAAGGTCGACATGTACAAGGGCACGACGATGGCGGGCATCATCGAAGACGAAGCGCGCTTCGATACGTCGCGTGGTTTCGCGGGCGGCTATCACATGGAGACGGTGTCGCTGGGGCTGCCGTTCTATGCGGCGTTTCTCGATCCCGGCGCCTGGGGCTCGGACTTCACGCAGGCCATGGACGCGTATCCGTACACGGCAGGCATGTGGATCGTCGGCGAGGACATGCCGCGCGAGACCAACCGCATCACGCTGAATACCGACGTGAAGGATCAGTACGGCCTGCCCGTGCCCAACGTGCATTTCGACGATCATCCGAACGACGAAGCGATGCGCGAGCACGGCTTCAAGCAGGGCAGCGCCGTGTATCAGGCGGCGGGCGCGAAGACGGTGTATAAGGTGCCGCCCTATCCGTCGACGCATAACCTCGGCACCGCGCGCATGAGCGCGAAGCCGCAGGACGGCGTGTGCAACCGGTTCGGCCAGACGCATGACGTGCCGAACCTGTTCATCTCCGACGGCAGTCAGTTCACGACGGGCGCGGCGGAAAACCCGACGCTGACCATCGTGACGCTGGCGATCCGTCAGGCCGACTACATCGCAGGGCAGATGAACAGGCGCACAATCTGATCGACGCACGTGAACTCATCGAGTGCGGCAGGCGGGCGCGATGATCGCCGCCGCACTCATACGAACAATGGAGACAAACCATGTGCAATGTCTACGTGAACGCGGACCCGATCCTGTACGAATCGCGCACGCGTTCGCTGCGCATTCACGGCGTGATTACGACTGTGCGTCTGGAGAATCTCTTCTGGGACGTGCTGCATGAAATCGCGTCGCGCGAGAACATGACGACCACGCAATTTGCCGTCAAGCTCTACGACGAACTCATCGCGCTGCGCGGTGAAGTGCCGAGCAATTTCGCATCGTTCCTGCGCGTGTGCTGCTTGCGATATCTGTCGATCGTCGCGGGCAAAAGCGAGTTAACCAGTGGTCCCGTTCCTGTTCCCGAGCCGAAGCCGCGGGTGCTGAAGACGGTGTGATCCGTCGCGGCGCTTCTCTCGTACGGTGAGCGTACGCGCGGTTAGCGCGAGTGCGTGCGGAACGCCTCGCCGCCCAGGCCCGCGCGATCGACGGCAACGATGCGGTTGCGGCCGTTGTCCTTCGCCTGATACAGCTGTGCGTCAATCAGGTTGATGAAAGCGGTCGTATCCATCCCGCCGGACAAACCATTCGGCACGATGGTGCCCACGCCGAAACTCGCCGTCACGCGCTGCTGATGCGGCGAGCGCACATGCGCGATCGCCTCGGCATCGATCAGATCGCGGCAACGTTCGGCCGTCTTCACGGCCGTATCCGCGTCCGTGTCCGGCAGCACCAGCACAAATTCCTCGCCGCCGAACCGTCCGAGAAAATCGCCGGAACGCGCGGCCTGCGCGAGCACGCCCGCGATGCGCTTCAGGCATTCGTCGCCCTGGAGGTGGCCGTAGTAATCGTTGTAGGCCTTGAAGAAGTCGATATCGATCATGATCAGCGACAGCGGCTTGCCGCTTGCCTGACTCGCAGCCCACTCGCGCTGCATCACGGCGTCGAACATGCGGCGGTTGCCCGCGCCCGTCAGTCCGTCCTTGAACGACAGTTCTTCGAGTTCCTTCTGTAGACGCGCGAGCTTTTCTTCCGTGCGCTTGCGTTCGCTGATGTCGAACATGAAGCCGATCAGCGAATCGACACCGCCGTCGGGCTTGCGCACCACATGCACGACGTCGCGCAGCCACACGTAGCCGCCGTCTTTCGTTAGCGCGCGATAGTCCGCTTCATGATCGGTGCCCGCCTGCGACTGCGCGACGCAAAACTCGACCACCTTCTGCCGATCGTCGGGATGCATCCGTTCGGCCCAGTCGTTGACCGTTTTCCACGACGACGGCGCCCAGCCGAGCAACGCCTCGATCTGCGGGCCGATATAAGTGAAGGCCATCGTCGCCCAGTCGATCTTCCACGGAATCGCTTTGGTCGATTCGAGCAGCGTGCGATACACGGCGCTGTCGTGTTCGAGCCGCTCGCCTTCGGCGCGCATGCTGGCGCTGGCATCGTCATGGCGCAGAAACGCGGCGCCGAGCATGTCTTGTGTGTCGTCGATGTTTTTCATGATCGCTTCGTGTTGGTCGCTTGCGCCCAAGGGCGCGTCTCGCCATGTCAACGGCACGGCGGCATCGTTTCTTGATCGGCTGAAACCCGGACGGACAATTCTACTGATGCAGTGGCGCTGCGTCGCGCGCGAGGTACGCCCTGAATGTTTCGATCAGCGCACGGACCTTGGACGGCGTGTGCTGTGTCGGCGGAAACACGGCCTGGATGCCCGCCGGCTCCGTCGACCATTCAGGCAACAGCCGAACGAGGCGGCCCGCCGCGACGTCGTTGCTGATCGAAAAGTCCGTCAACAGCCCCAGCCCGCCGCCCGCGAGCGTCGCCGCGCGCGCGGCTGCCGCCGTGTTCACGAGAAACGCGTTCTCGCAACGGACGCTTTCCGTCGCGCCGTTCGTGTGGCGCATGTCGAGCGTTTGCGGGTGCGGCAAAACCGTCAGCGCGACGAAAGGCATTGCCGGGAGATCGGCGGGCGTCTGCGGCTCGCCCCAGGTCTCGACGAACGCAGGACTCGCGACGACCCATTTCTCGTAGCGCCCGAGCATCACTGCGCGATAGTTCGAATCCGCGAGACGCCCGAGCCGGATCGCGACGTCGATGCCGTCCGCGATCAGATCGACGACGTGGTCGCTGCACAGCAGTTCGATATCGAGTTGAGGATGCGCGCGGCGCAGTTCCACCAGTACGGGCGCGACCACGAGCGTGCCGTAGTCGATCGGGCAACTCACGCGCAGTGTGCCGCGCACGGGTGCCTCCTCGCCGCCGATTTCAGCCAGCGCTTCCTCCGCTGCGCGCAGGATCTTCACGCTCGCGTCGTAGAACGCGCGGCCCGCTTCAGTGATGCCGAGGCGCCGCGTCGTGCGCACCAGCAGGCTTGCGCCCACTTCCGCTTCGAGCCGCTGCATGTGCGTGCTGACCATCGTCTTCGCGAGCCCGAGCCGCGTGGCGGCCGCTGTCAGTGAGCCCGCTTCGACCACGGCGACGAAGACGGCCAGCCGGTTCAGGTTCACGTCACGCACGTCGGCCATGTCGATTGTCCACCTTCAGATGATTGTGTTTTCAAGGTTATCAGCCTTCTGCGGCCGGGCGCCGCGCATTAACCTTCGTATTGTCCAATATGACTGAACCCGGAGTGACGAATGCCCGCAGCCAAGCCCGCCCAGCCGATCCGCCTGTACACGACCCTGCTATCGGGTCATGGGCATCGCGTGAAGCTGTTCCTGACTTTGCTCGACCTGCCGTTCGAAGTGATCGAACTGGACATGCGCGCCGGTGACAACCGCAAGCCCGAGTATCTGGCGCTGAATCCGTTCGGCCAGGTGCCCACCATCCAGGACGGCGACGTGACGCTGTTCGATTCGAACGCGATTCTGGTGTACCTGGCCAAGCGCTATGGCGACCCGTCGTGGCTGCCGGAAGACCCGCTCGGCGCGGCGGCCGTGCAGCGCTGGCTGTCGCTGGCGGCGGGACAGATCGCCTTTGGCCCATGCTCCGCGAGGCTCGTCACCGTGTTCGGCGCCCCGCTGAATCATGAAACGGCGAAGGGCATCGCGGTGAAGCTGTTCGACGTGATCGAGTGCGAACTGGCGACCAAGCCGTTCGCCGCCGGCGAGCACGTGACGATCGCCGATATTGCCGCGCACACGTATATCGCGCACGCGCCGGAAGGCGGGGTGTCGCTGGAGCCGTATCCGAACATTCGCGCGTGGCTGCGCCGCGTGGAGGCGCTGCCGCGCTTCATCGCGATGCCGGCGACGAAGGCGGGACTGCTCGCCGGGTAGTCAGCGGCGAGCGGTTCCGTACGACGCATCACGTTGACGTTTTGCCCGCAGGAGCCTGACATGTCCGATTTCATTCCTCTGAACGGCTGGGGCCTCGACACCTCGCCGTTTCACGCTGCCGAACTCGCCGCGCAGCGGCTTGCAGGCGTGGACAGTCAGGCGGACTCGTCGGGCCGGCGCGGCATTCGCCGCTACATGCCGGACCAGCACCGGGAGTTCTACGCGCAGCAGCCGTTCATGGTGTTCGGCGGTGTCGATGCGAGCGGGCAGCCGTGGGCCACGATACGCACCGGTGAACCGGGCTTCGTGTCGTCGCCGGATGCGCGCACGCTGCGCATCGACAGCCGTGCGCTGCCCGGCGATCCGCTCGGCCCGCGCTGGCAGACGGGTGCGATGATCGGCGGGCTCGGTATTCAGCCGCAGACGCGGCGGCGCAACCGCATCAATGGCGTCGTGACGAACGTGAGCGGCGATACGGTTACGCTCGAAGTGACCCAGAGCTTTGGCAACTGCGCGAATTACATTCAGGGACGCGTGCCGACGTTCATCGACCGTGCTGACGGTGGCGTTTCAGTGCCGCAGGAAATCTCGACGCACCTGAGCGATGCGGACCGCGCGTTCCTCGGGCGCGCTGACACCTTCTTCATCGCGAGCGCGAATATGGCGGATGACGCGGGCTTCGCGCGCGGCGTCGACGTGTCGCATCGCGGCGGCGCGCCGGGCTTCGTGCACATCGACGACGCGGCGACGCTCACCACGCCCGATTTCACCGGCAACAAGTTCTTCAACACGATCGGCAATCTGCTGCACGATCCGCGCGCGGGACTGCTGTTCATCGACTTCGCGAGCGGCGATCTGCTGTATCTCGCCGTGCGCGCCGAAATCATCTGGCAGGGCGCCGAACTGGCCACTTTCGAAGGCGCTGAGAGGCTGATGCGTTTTCATGTGCAGGAAGTGCGGCGCAGCAAGAGCGTGCTGCCGTTCCGCTGGTCTGATGTCGAATACGCGCCGCAGTTTGCAGCGGCAATGCGCAAGGCGGCTGCCGCGTCGCCGTGGCACAAGCTGAAGGTGGCGGCTATCGTCGATGAGACGGCTTCGATTCGGTCGTTCTATTTCGAATCCACCGATGGCGCGCCGTTGCCCGCGTATCAGCCGGGCCAGTATCTCCCGATTCGCGTACCCGTCGAAGGACACGATGCGCCGCTGACGCGCACGTACACGCTCTCCGATGCGCACGATCCGCGCCGTTACCGGATCAGCGTAAAGCGCGAGGGCATCGCGTCGAACTGGCTGCACGATCATCTCGCGGCGGGCATGGAGATCGACGCAATGGCGCCGCACGGCGCATTCGTCTACGACGCGCACAGCCCGCGGCCGGCGGTGTTCATTTCCGCCGGCATCGGCATCACGCCGATGATCGCGATGCTGAACCACGAACTGAATGCGCGCGTCGCGGACGATAGTCAGGCAAAACGTCTGTTCTTCTTTCACGGTGCGCGCAGCGATCGCGAGCGTCCGTTCAGCGCGCATTTGAAAGACGCGGCGGCGCGTTATCCGTCGGTGTCGATGCATCTGTTCGATAGCGCGGCAAGCGAATCTGCGGATGGCATCACGCAAGGCCGCGTGAACATCGCCGCGTTGAAGCGCGCGTTACCGTTCGACGACTACGATTTCTATCTATGCGGCCCCGAGCAGTTCATGCGCGACCTGTACGAAGGTTTGCGCGCATTGAATGTCGCTGACGAACGCATCCGTTTCGAAGCGTTCGGCCCCGCCAGCGTGAAGCGCACACCGACGCTGGTCGAACCCGTCGCCGAAGAAAAAGCCGATGCAGGCGGCGCGCAAGTGACGTTCGCGCGCTCGCAACGCACGGTCCAATGGCTGCCAAGGCATGGCAGCTTGCTCGAACTCGCGGAAAAACGCGGCATCGAAGCACAATCGAGTTGCCGTTCAGGCATGTGCGGCACGTGTTCGACCAAAGTGTTGTCGGGACAGGTCGCTTACGACGGCGAAATCGAAGCGGAAGTCGCCGACGGTTGCGCGTTGATCTGCATGGCGCATCCCGTTGCGAGAGGAGAGCGCGCGAGCCTCACGCTGGACCTTTGAGCTTTATCGTTCAGGTCACTTGCCCGCGCCCGTCGAAGGCACGCATGTGAGGACCAGCGAACTGCCGTTGCCCGCTTCGGCACTCAACATCGCGCGATGAAACTCGCGGTGATCGCAAGACCATTCGGCTGTGAAATCGCGCGCGCATGACGCTTGCTGCGCCGGTTCGAGCCGCGTGCGCACGATGTAGCGGCAAGTCGCGCGATCGTTGCAGTGCTTCGCGAGATCGCGCGTGGCGTTACCTGTTGCCGCGCCGCAATTTGCGCCGTACGTGCCTGATTCGATGCGGATGCGTTCCGCTTGAGCTTGCGCTTCAATGTTGAAGACGGAAGCAGCGATAGCGGCGATCACAAGCAAACCGAGTCTTCGTGCCATGGTGTTTCTCCCGCTATTCGTCGTGCAGTCTCTCCAGCACCGAAGCGACGATGCGGTCGCAATGCGCGCCGCCGAACTCGAATAGCGCCGGACCCAACTTTTCCACTTCGTCCGCAAGCGATTCGCGCAATAGCAGTTTCGCCCTGAAATGCCGGCTGCGCACGGTGGCTTCGGGAATGTCGAGGCATTGCGCCGTTTCTTCGACGCTCATCTCTTCGACCGAACGCAGCACGAATACGGTGCGAAAGCCGGAAGGCAGCGCGTCGAGCTTTCGTTCGAGCAGCGCGCGAATTTCCGCGCGTGCCGCCGCCTGGTCGGGCGCGTGGTGGTCGTGGGCGTTCAGCGTGTCCATGATGGATGACATGTGCTCGTCGTCGGGACAATCGTGGAGCATCGGCAACACATTCTGGCGCCGCGCTTCGCGGCGCATCCGCCCGAAGCATTCGTTCAGCACGAGACGCGAGAGCCATGTGAAGAGCCGTGCATCGCCGCGAAACTGCGCGATGGACCGATAGGCGTTCAGATACGCGTCCTGCAATGCGTCTTCCGCTTCGGCATCGTTGCGCAGCGTGGCGCGCGCAAGTCGATAGAGACGCCGGTTGTGGCGGCGCATCAGCAGTTCGAATGCGGTGCGGTCGCCCGCCACGATGCGGCGCACGATCTCCGCGTCGTCGTCGTCGTCGGAACGTGATGTAGAGGCGGCTTGCGCCGTCATGCCATTCATCGTGTCGGTCTTCATGTCGTCATGGTGCCGGTTCGACGATCAGTGTGCCATGCATCGTCGGATGAAAGATGCAGCGGTATGTATAGCGGCCGGGCGTGCTGACCCGATAGCGCCATGATGCTTCGGGCGCGATGCTGCGGGAATCGAAGCCTTTTGCGTCGGTACTTGCCGTGTGCGCGACGAGATCCTTGTTGACCCACACGATTTCGTCGCCGCGATGCACGGTCAATGTGGGCGGGTTGAAGCGCATCTGCTCGATCGTCACGACATAAGCGCCGGCAAACGCAGGCAATGCAAACGCACACGAGGCCATTGCGAGCCCGCGCAGCACAGCGTTGTACACGCGGCTCATTGCGCTTGCGGCAGCGATGCCTGCACCATCTTCGCGTGTTCGAGATGCGCGACGAACGCGGGCCGGACCTTCACCAGCAGCGCTTTCAGTTCGGCGTTCTGCGCGGACGGAATCAGCGTCTTGTCGAGTGCATCGATCACGTTCTGGTGATACGTGACTTCATGATCGATATACGCGCGATCGAATGTCGCGCCTTGCAGCGGCTTCAGATTCGCGACGTTCGCTTCGCCGCCCTGTTTGAGGCTGTCGCTGGTTGGATTCGTTTCGGGCTTGACGCCGAGCTTGTGCACGAGATCGACGGCCGCCTTGTTGACGCCCGTATGGTCCGTGACCATTTGCTGCGCGAACGCTTTCACGTCCTTCGAATGCGTCTTCGATTCGGCGAGCTTGCCCGCGTCGATATCGGCCTGATTCGCGGCGACGACGATGGCGGCGATTTGCGGATCGGTCGGGCCTGAGCCCTGGGACCAGGCGGGAGTGCCTGCGAGTGCAAGCGCGGTGAGCAGCAACCAATGTGCGGATTTCATCTGAAGCCTCCTCGAAGATGCGCGGCCGCCATCTTCATGAAGGCAGGCGCACGGGCACGATTCGAGGAGTTAGATGTCACGAGCCGGAAGGCTGTTCCGGCGCGTGGGTTTCACTGCTGTTGCTATAGACCTTTGTTCGAGGTTCAGCCGTGCGTGCGCGTTTTGCGTACGGGCGGGAAATGCTTTTTGCCCGACGCGAAGCTCAGACGCCGAAAGCGCTCGCGTTTGTGCTCCTCCTCGAAGTGCGCGACGGAAGGCTTCACGAGATCGCTGCGCGACACCACGCCGAGCAGTTGCATCGAATCGCGATCGACGACGACGGGGAGCCGTTCGAGATCGTGCACGGCAAGACGCGTCGCGACGAGGCGGCAGGTTTCGTCGGGCAGCGCGACGACGGGCGACGCGCCTTTCAGCACATCGGCGAGTGGCGTATCGAGCGTGTGTGACGTCGCGCCTTCGCGCACGGCATCGAGCATCGCGCGATCGACGATGCCGAGCACTGCGCCGTTCGCGCGCACGACGGGATACGCACGCCGTTTCTGCGTCGCGCCGAAATACTCAGCGAGCGCGTCGCGCACGCTGAGCGCGCCGTCGATCGAATCGACCTTTTGCGTCATCACCTCGTCGACATAATGCCGTTCGAGCGGATCGACACCGTACTCGCGATAGATGTGATAGCCGCGTCGCGCGATCTTCTCGGTCATGATCGAACGCTTCATTACGACGGTTGCAAAGCCGTGCGCGACCAGCGTTGCGGCGAGCAGCGGCAGCAGCGCGTTGCTGTCGTGCGTGAGGCCGAACGCGAACACGATGGCCGTCAGCGGCGCACCCAGCGTGGCGCCGAGCGTCGCGGCCATGCAAACGAGCGGCCACAGCGCGGGCTCGTTGCCGGGCAGCACGTGGCCGAGCACGGTGCCGAGCCCCGCGCCGAGCATCAGCAGCGGCGCGAGCACGCCGCCCGATGTACCCGAGCCGAGCGCGATCACCCAGATCACCGCCTTCACGACGAGAATCGCCACCGCGACCTGCAGCGCGATATGTTGATGCAGCAGATCGCCGATCACGTCATAGCCGACGCCGAGCGCGCGCGGTTCGATGAATCCGCCGATACCCACCGCCAGCCCGCCGATGGCAGGCCACCACATCCAGTGCAGCGGCAGCTTGTGAAAGAGGTCTTCCGTCTTGTAGAGCGCCGCCGACAAGCCCGATGCGAGCGCGCCCGACAACAGCCCCGCGATCACGCACGACACGAGCGAAATGGCTGTGGGCGGCGCGGTTTGAAGTGCAAACAGGGGATCGGTGCCGAAGAAGATTGCGCGCGCAAAGCCGGCCACCGCGCAAGCCAGCGCGACGGGCAAAAAGCTGCGCGGCCGCCATTCGAACAGCAGCAGTTCGACGGCGAGCAGCACGGCGGCGACGGGCGTGCCGAACACGGCCGTCATGCCCGCCGCGGCGCCCGCGACGAGCAGCGTCTTGCGCTCCGCCGAAGTCACCTTCACGCACTGCGCGATCAGCGAGCCGAGGGCGCCGCCCGTCATGATGATCGGGCCTTCCGCGCCGAACGGACCGCCGCTGCCGATCACGATGCCCGACGACAAGGGCTTGAGCACGGCAACCTTCGGCGACATGCGGCTCTTTCCGAACAGGATGGCTTCGATCGCTTCGGGAATGCCGTGCCCGCGAATCTTCTCCGAGCCGAAGCGCGCCATCATGCCGACGATCAATCCGCCGATCACGGGAATCACGATCACCCACGCGCCGAGCGTATTCGTTGCAGGCGAACGGTCGGCGAACGAAAAGCTGCCGAAGAAGAACAGGTTGGTGAACAGATGAATCAGGCTCAGCAGCACGAACGCGGCCAGCGTGCTGAGCAAGCCGATGCCCGCCGCCAGCGCGGAAATGCCGGGCAAGCGTGCGTTGCTGGAGAAGTCCCGCTTGTGAGAGTTGTCGCTCATGAATGCTGTGTCAAATGCTGTGTCGCTGGCTGGTCAGAGGCCGTAATCAGAGATCGATTTGCGGAATCGTGAACGCGCCCTTGAGCGAGCGCAGCTCGGCGCGATGCAGTTCCGCAAGCCGCGCCAGCACCTTTTCACCTGCCTTCAGCAGATGCACTTCCACCTGGCGGCGGTCGGTCTCGCTGATCTTGCGCTTGACCAGTTCGAGCGCTTCGCAGCGCGATACCAGCGCGACCACGCCGTGATGCTGCGCCTGCAGCCGCTCCGCCAGTTCGCCGATGGTGGCCCATTCGCGATCGGGATAGCCCTTGATATGCAGCAGCAACAGATATTGCAGCGGCGTAATGCCTTCGCCCTGCGCGGCCTGCTCGGAGAAGCGCTCGAAGCGCCGCATCTGATAGCGAAACTCAGAGAGCTGTTCGTAGTCCGCCTTGTTCAACGTGCGCGTCAGAACTTTCATGTCGATGGCCGGGCAAGGGAAAACAAAAAATGTATCACAGAATGATATAAATGGCGATGCCTGGGCATCGCCATCCGGAATTGTCAGGGCTTTGAATCCAGTGACGCGCGACGGCCGCGCTCAGGCGGCAGGGCGCTGTTGCGCCTGAGCTTGAGCCTGCATCTGCGTCTGCCGGTACAGACCCGCGATCAGATCGGATTGCGTGATGATGCCAACCAGTCTGTCATGCGAGTCGATCACGGGAATGTGGTGATGGCCGTCGTCGGCGAAGAGCGGCACCAGTTCGACGATCGGCGTGCTGGTCGAGACGGTGCGCACGTGCGTCGTCATGACGGTGCTGACGAGTCGTCCGCGGGTCGCGTCGCGCTTGAAGAGACGCGCCGACAGCGCTTCCATCAGACGCAGGTCCGCGCTTTTCGGCTTGTTCGCGAGATCGGCGCGCGTGACGATGCCCGCCACGTGCTGACGCTTGTCGACGACGGGCAGCGCCTTGATCGAGTGACGCTGCAACAGGTCTGCGGCGGCGCGCAACGTGCTGTCGGGCGTGACGCTGACGACGGGCGCCGACATCACGTCGCGGCATGCCAGTTCACTGAAGGTGCGCGCGTAGGCCTGCAACTGCGTTTCGCGAAACAGCGTTTCGAGGTCTTCAGGGTCGATGTCGAGCAGTTCGCCGCGCCGGTTCAGCACGGCTTCGAGGTCGGCGCGCGTGATGCTGTTGCCGGATGCGGGCGCTTGCGGCACGGACGGCGCGGCGCGCGTCGCGTGCGGATAGCGGTGGCCCGTCACCGCGTGATAGACGAGCGCCGCGCCGAGCAGGGCCGCCGACTGGATCAGGATCGGCTCGAGCACGAAGCGAAAGCCGAGCGCATGAATGGCGGGCCCGCCGACCACGGCCGTCAACGCGACGGCGCCCGAAGGAGGGTGCACGCAGCGCAGCGCGAACATCGCGGCGATCGCGACACCCACCGCGAGCGCCGCCGCCGCGACAGGGTCCGAGATCAACATCGCGGCGGCCACGCCCACGGTCGCCGACACGAGATTGCCGCCGATGATCGACCACGGCTGCGCGAGCGGACTCGCGGGCACGCCGAACAGCAGCACGGCCGACGCGCCCATCGGCGCGACCAGCAGCGGAATGTTCACGTTCGGACCGAGCAGCAGATGCATGCTGCCGCCCGTGAAGGCAATGCCGATCAACGCGCCGAGCGCCGAGCGCATGCGCTCGGGCCATTTGACGTTCATCGCGGCGGGATAAAAGCGCGCCAGCCACTGGAAAAAAGGGGAACGGGTCAAGATATTGTTCTGTTGAGGGAAACGGGCAGGCGTAAGTTAAGGGAAAAGCTGTCAGAAAGGAAACAACTTGTCGTCATGGATATATGCCAACGTGATATAAATCCCGCGCAACGCCTGCCCCGTGGACGCCTGTGGGGCCTGAAAATGCAGGGAAAACCCGTAAGCCGTGCGTCGTTGCACTGCATCATAACGTGATATGAAATGGGCATAGCCCGGCCGCCGTGCCTGCTGGCATCCGTGTTGCTCGCTGGCGCATTGCCGCATTAACGGGCATGATCGTGTCATGTGCCTGCGTCAAGCCTTCGAGGCACATGCCCAACCCACCCAAGCGCCTTGTGGAGATCAAGCATGGAACCCTTTGACGCCGCCAATCCGTTTGCCGAGTTCAACAAGCTGTTCGAACAGTTCAAGCTGCCCGGGTTCGATGTCCCGGCCGTGATGGAAGCGCGTCGCAAGGACGTCGAGGCCCTGATCGCCGCGAATCAGACGGCCGTGCAGGGCATCCAGGCGCTCGCGCAAAAGCAGGCCGAAATGCTGCGTTCGACGCTCTCCGAGCTGCAGGATGTCGCCCAGAAGCAGGCAGCCGCGGGCGGCGTGCCGTCCGCGCAGACCGCGGAACTGGTCCAGCAGACGCTGCACAAGGCGCTCGCGGACATGCAGCAGCTCACGCAAGCCGCGTATCGCACGCAGGCCGATTCGTATGCGGTGATCGCGAAGCGCGTCGAAGAGAACGTCGAAGAGCTGAAGACACTGCTGCAGAAGAAGTAACGCGCGTTCGCCGCAGGCTGCAACGCGAGGCTGGCCGCGCGTGCGTGGCTTGTGCGTGACTACTTGCGTGCCGACGTCTGCGCGATCACACGATGCACGAATCGCAGCTTGTCCACGACGGACGGCGCCAGCGTGAACGGATAGCCGTCCTGCATGCCGAGACTGCGGTTCAGGCTGTTCAGCGCCTCTGTCAGCGGAAACCAGCGCTTCATCAGGTTATCGAAGCTCGCTTCCTCGACGGGCGTCTGGTCGGTCAGCGACGGCTCGTTCGGCGCGGGCGACAGCAGCGCAAGCCCGTATGCCGTCGACGTATCGAGCACCTCGACGATCATCAGATAGTGCGCCCAGGTTTCGGCCCAATCTTCCCACGGATGCATCGTCGCGTACGCGCTGATGAAGCTGTTTTCCCAGTCGGCGGGCGCGCCGTTGCGATAGTAGTTGTCCATCGCTTCGCCATAGTCGGCCTGATCGTCGCCGAAGCGTTCGTGAAACGGCTTGAGCCAGTGCGTCCCCGCAACCAGCTTTTCGAAGTAATAATGCCCCGACTCGTGGCGGAAATGCCCGAGCAGCGTTCGATACGGCTCGCGCATGTCGGTGCGGACTTTCTCGCGGTGCGCGTCGTCAGCTTCGGCCACGTTCAGCGTGATGCGGCCGTTGTCGTGTCCCGTCATCACCGCTTTGCCGTCGCCCGTATTTTCGCGGAAGTCGAATTCAAGGCCATTGTCGGGATCGACCTGGCGCGATTCGATCGCGAGGCCGAGCGAGGCGAGTGTATAGAGCAGGCGGCGCTTCGCGGTCTCCAGACGGTACCAGTAGAGCCGGTTGTTCGGTTCCGCGAGATTCGGGATCGTGTGCGTGAGCCGGCACGAGCGGCACAGCGTGTCGGGATCGTCGGCGGGCAGCATCCAGTTGCAGATGTTCTCGACTGCGTAGTTGTGGCATTGACGGTACAGCTTGCCGTGGGCGTCGGGATGCAGGCTGCGCCACTGACCGTCGCCTGCGTCTTCGAACGCGCTGATTTCAGCCAGTTCGGGCACGTAGCCGAGCAACGCCTCGCAGCGCTCGCACAATACGTTCTCGAAGAACACGCGCTGGTCGCACCGGTTGCAATGGAAGGCTTTCATCGCTTCAATCCGTTTACGTTTGTGTCGTCGTGCAGTGGATGAGAGGGGTGTCCGGCGGCCGTGGCAACCTCGACGCGCGTGGGTTCCCGCAATCTTCATGCCGCTTCGCTATAACGTCGTGGGTCTTGCGCACATTGCGTGCGCGTACGCCCACCGCATGCGCCGCTTTGGTGCGTGTGGTCGGTTGCGTGGCACGCGTGCTTTTGACATTCGAAGAACTTCGAAGCATGAGGCCGCCGCGTGACAATGCGATAGATGCAAACGCTGCACCTGTCGTGTTGTCACGCTCAACGGCATAAAGCTTGCTTTTCGCGTCTGCCCCCTTATCGGCTTTTTCCGCCCAGGAGTCCGGAGTGTCCATACGTGTCGCGCTGAACCATGTCACGCATTACCGCTATGACCGTCTCGTCGGATTGTCGCCGCAGGTCGTGCGGCTGCGCCCGGCGCCGCATTGCCGCACGCCGATCCTGTCGTACTCGATGCGCGTCGAGCCGGAACTGCACTTCATCAACTGGCAGCAGGACGCGTTTGCGAACTACCAGGCACGGCTCGTGTTTCCCGAGCGCACGCCCGAGTTCAAGATCACGGTCGATCTCGTCGCGGAAATGGCCGTCTACAATCCGTTCGATTTCTTCCTGGAGCCGGCCGCCGAAAAGTTTCCGTTCGAGTACGCGCCCGAGCTTGCGGCCGAACTGGCGCCGTATCTCGTCAAACGCGAGATGACGCCGCGCTTCAAGGAGTTCGTCGCGAGCATCGACCGTTCGCCGCGCGTCACAGCGGATTTCCTCGTCGAGTTGAACCAGCGTCTGCAGCACGACATCCGCTATCTGATCCGGATGGAGCCGGGCGTGCAGACGCCCGAGGAAACGCTCGTCAATGCGTCGGGCTCGTGTCGCGATTCGGGCTGGCTGCTGGTTGAGACGCTGCGCCAGCTGGGGCTGGCGGCGCGCTTCGTGTCGGGTTATCTGCTGCAGCTTGCGCCCGATACGAAGTCGCTCGATGGCCCGAGTGGCACCGAATACGATTTCACCGACCTGCATGCGTGGTGCGAAGTGTTCCTGCCCGGCGCGGGCTGGATCGGTCTCGATCCGACCTCGGGCCTGCTCGCGGGCGAGGGTCATATTCCCGTTGCGTGCACGCCGGAGCCGGGCAGCGCCGCGCCGATTTCGGGCGCCGTCGACCAGTCCGAAGTCGAGTTCGAGCACGCGATGTCGATCACGCGCGTGCTGGAAACGCCGCGCGTGACGAAGCCCTATACGGAAGCCGCGTGGGACCGCGTGCTGACGATGGGCGCGCACGTCGACAGCCAGCTCGGCGCGATGGACGTGCGCCTGACGATGGGCGGCGAGCCGACCTTCGTGTCGGTGCGCGACCGAGACGCCGCCGAATGGAACACCGACGCGCTCGGCCCGACCAAGCGCGGGTATGCCGTCACGCTGATGGACAAGCTGCGCGGCCATTACGGCGCGAACGGCTTTCTGCATATCGGCCAGGGCAAGTGGTATCCGGGCGAGCAGTTGCCGCGCTGGGCGCTATCGCTGTACTGGCGCGCGGACGGCCAGCCGTGCTGGAACGACCCGACGCTGTTCGCGGACGAGCGCAGCCCCGGCCGCTATACGTCCGACGATGCGCAGCGCTTCATCACGCGGCTCGCCAGCAAACTGTCCGTCGACAGCCAGTACGCGCAGCCCGGCTATGAGGACACGTGGTACTACCTGTGGCGCGAGCGTCGTTTGCCCGTCAACGTCGATCCGTTCGATTCGCGTCTCGACGACGAAATGGAGCGCGTGCGGTTGCGCCGCGTGTTCGAGGCGGGGCTGTCGGGTGTAACGGGTTATGTGCTCCCGCTGGCGCGCTCGACGACCGGCCCGGGCTGGACGAGCGGCGCGTGGTTCTTCCGCGACGCACGCATGTACCTGATTCCCGGCGACTCGCCGATGGGCTTGCGTTTGCCGCTCGATTCGCTGCCGTGGGTGTCGGAGGAGGACTATCCGTATCAGCATGCGCATGATCCGTTTGCGGAACCCGCGCCGCTGCGCACGTCGGCGCAATTGCGGATGCAGTATGAAGGTGTGTCGTATGTCGCTCGCGGCGGTGTCCAACCGGGCGATGGACGCGGCGCGGGTACAGGCGTACCCGGCACAGGCACGCCGCTGCCGCAGGACCGCTTACCCGAGCGCGGCGAATCGGCAGCATCGCTGATCCGCACGGCACTGTGCGTCGAGGCGCGCAATCCGGCGCGCGCGGCGGGCCCCAAAGTGGAAGCCGACGCGCTGGGCGACGGCCGTGCGCTGCTGCACGTCTTCATGCCGCCACTCACCGAACTCGACGACTATCTCGACCTGCTGGCCGCCATCGAAGCCACGGCCGCCGAGCTGAAGATGCCCGTCGTGATCGAAGGCTATCCGCCGCCGCGCGATCCGCGTCTGCATGTGCTGCAGGTGACGCCCGATCCCGGCGTGATCGAAGTCAACATCCATCCGGCGAAGAACTGGGACGAACTCGTCGATCACACCGAGTTCCTCTACAACGCTGCGCACGAAACGTATCTGAGCACCGAGAAGTTCATGCTCGATGGACGCCATGCGGGCACGGGCGGCGGCAATCACTTCGTACTCGGCGGCGCGACGCCCGCCGACAGTCCGTTCCTGCGCCGCCCGGATCTGCTCGCCAGCCTCGTCGCGTACTGGCACAACCATCCGTCGCTGTCGTACCTGTTTTCGGGGCTGTTCATCGGGCCGACCAGCCAGGCGCCGCGTATCGACGAAGCGCGCAACGATCAGGTCTACGAACTCGAACTGGCGTTCAGCGAACTGCAACGGCAGATCGATCTGCTCGGTGGCCAGGGTAGCGCGCAACTGCCGCCGTGGATGATCGACCGCGCGCTGCGCAACATCCTGATCGACGTGACAGGCAACACGCACCGCGCCGAGTTCTGCATCGACAAACTCTATTCGCCCGATGGCCCGACGGGCCGCCTCGGTCTGCTCGAACTGCGCGGCTTCGAAATGCCGCCGCATGCGCGCATGAGTCTCGTGCAGCAACTGCTGCTGCGCGCGCTGGTCGCGAAGTTCTGGAATACGCCTTACACCACGCGCCTCACGCGCTGGGGCACCGGCTTGCACGACCGCTTCCTGCTCGGCACGTTCGTGCAGATGGATTTCGACGACGTGCTCGCCGATCTGCGCGGCGCGGGCTACGCGTTCGACAGCGAATGGTTCGCGCCGCACTTCGCGTTCCGTTTCCCGGCCATCGGCGAGATGCACGCCAACGGCATGTCGCTGACGATCAGCGGCGCGCTGGAGCCGTGGCACGTGATGGGCGAAGAGGGCGCGGCGGGCGGCACGGTGCGGTATGTCGATTCGTCAGTGGAACGGCTCGAGGTGAAGGTGCTGGGGCTGAACGACAACCGTCACGTGGTGAGCGTCAATGGCGTGTCCCTGCCGCTGCAGCCGACGGGCCGCATCAGCGAATTCGTTGCGGGCGTGCGCTTCCGCGCATGGGCGCAGTCGTCGTCGCTGCATCCTACGATAGGCGTGCACGCGCCGCTGACGTTCGATGTCGTCGATACCTGGACGGGCCGCTCGATCGGCGGATGCCAGTATCATGTCGCTCATCCGGGCGGACGCAACTATCAGACGTTCCCGGTGAACGCGTACGAAGCGGAAAGCCGGCGACGCTCGCGCTTCTTCACGACGGGCCACACGCCGGGGCCGCTGATGACGCAAGCGCCGCCGCGCAGCCTGGAATTCCCGTTCACGCTGGATTTGCGGCACTGGTAAGCCGCTGCTGAAACCGTAAGCCCACAACGACAGACTCGCGACGACATCTTGGCTTTTCAATCGACCTTTCCGTTCGAAGCGGCAGCAGGCCATCCCGACGCGCTGGCGCTGCTGCGCTCGCTGCCGCTGCTCGACGTGCGCGAAGGCCACTGGGACGAACTGCGCGACGAATCGGGCGCGCTGCGCGAGCCGTGGCGGCGCTTTTTCGAACTGCTCGGCGAGGAAGGCATCGCGGGTCTGGAGCCGGGCCGCGCATCGATCGCCCAGCAGGTGCGCGACAACGACATCACGTACAACGTCTACGCGGATAAAGGCGAGCCGCGCCCGTGGTCGCTCGACCTGCTGCCGTTCATCATCGGCGAAGACGAGTGGGCACATATCGAGCGGGGCGTGAAGCAACGCGCGCATTTGCTCAACGCGATCGTCGCCGACGTGTACGGTCCGCAAAAGCTGCTGCAGCAAGGCAAGCTGCCCCCCGCGCTCGTCTACGGGCACCCCGGCTATTTGCGTGCCGTGAAGGGCTTCGCGCCGCCGGGCGGCCAGTTCCTGCAGGTGATCGGCGTCGATCTGGCGCGTGCGACCAGCGGCGAGTGGACGGTCGTGTCGCATCGCACCGAAGTGCCGTCGGGCCTCGGCTATGCGCTGGAAAACCGCATGATCGTGTCGAGCGTATTCGCCGACGCGTTCCGCGAATTGCGCGTGAGCCGCCTTGCGCCGACGTTCTCCACGCTGATCGCGACGCTCGCCGAATGGGCGCGCGCGACGATGCGCAACGGCAAGACGGACAGCGCGCCGCATATCGCGCTGCTCACGCCGGGGCCGTTTGCGGAGACGTATTTCGAGCATGCGTTTCTGGCGCGCTATCTGGGCGTGACGCTCGTCGAAGGCAAAGACCTGACGGTGCGCAACGACATGCTGTATCTGAAGACGCTCACGGGTCTGGAGCGCGTGCACGTCGTCGTGCGGCGCCTCGACGACGCGTTCTGCGACCCCGTCGAACTGCGCGCTGATTCGACGATCGGCGTGCCGGGTCTGTTGCAGGTGATGCGCGCGGGCAATGTGATCGTGTCGAACGTGCCGGGCTCGGGCTTTCTCGAATCGCCGGCCATGCACGGTTTTTTGCCGGGCATCGCGCAGACCTTGCTGAACGAGCCGCTGTTGCTGGGCGGCGTGTCGACGTGGTGGTGCGGCGAGGACGCCGCGCGCGAGCATGCGTTCGCGAACATGGAGGACGCCTTCCTGCAACCGACATGGCCCACCCGCACGCCGGACGGGCCACCTGGCATCGCGCCTGGCGCGCAGCGTCTCGACGCGTGGAAGAGCCGCATCGAGCGCGCGCCCGATGCGTTCACGATCCAGCAGCCGCTGCCGTATTCGTGCACGCCGCGCTACGAAGACGGTACGCTCGGCAACCGGCCGAGCGTGCTGCGCGCCCTCGCTGTCGCCGATGCGAACGGCAACTGGCACGTGCTGCCCGGCGGCTTCACGCGGCTCGCGGGGGAGCGTCAGTCGTCCGTGTCGATGCAGTTCGGCGGCAGCAGCGTGGATACGTGGGTGCTGTCGAGTCATCCGAATTCGACCTTTACGCTGTTGCCTTCGCCGCTCAAGCCCGCGGATCTCGCGCGCAAGCATCGCACGGTGTCGAGCCGCGCGGCGGAGAACCTGTTCTGGAGCGGCCGCTACGGCGAGCGCGCGGAAAACAACGTGCGGCTGTTGCGGCTGATTCTCGGCTCGCTGGAAAGCAACGGCGCGGACACCATGTTCGGCACGCTCGCGGAGCTCGCGCTGCAATACGGCCTCGTGCAACCGGGCGACATCGTGGCGGGCCAGTCGCTGCGAGCGTTCGAGCGCACGCTGGTCGCGAATCTGCACGAAAACACGGGCGCGTATAGCATCGGCCAGAACCTCGCGAGCCAGGCGCGCGCGAGCGGCGAGATACGCGGCCGGCTTTCGAACGATCACTGGCGCATCACGCTCGCCGCGCGCAACGACTTCCGCGACGCGCTGCACGAACTGACGCCGGCGGCGGCTGTATCGTCGAATGCGTCTTCGCGCGGCAAGGCGCGCTACAACCGCGTGTCGCTGATGAATGCGCTCGAACATCTTTCCACACAGCTTGCGGCGATCAGCGGCGCACAAGGCGACCGCATGACGCGCGACGAAGCGTGGCGCCTGATGTTCGCGGGCCGGCATATCGAGCGCGTGTGGGCGATGACGTCGATACTGCGCGTCGTCGCGATGCAGCGCCAACTCGCGACGCCCGCCGCGTTCGATCTGCTGCTGCAACTGTTCGACAGCACGCTCACGTATCGCTCGCTGTATCCGGGGCGCCTCGAAGTGCCTGCGCTGATCGATCTGCTCGTGATCGAGCCGACCAATCCGCGCGGACTGTACGGCGTGTACGCGCGGCTGTGCTCGAAGCTCGACGATATCTCGATGGCGGCGGGCAACACGCGCCATCGGCGTTTCAACGACATGCTGCCGGACGTGAGCACGCTGCCCTCGCTGGAACAGTTGTGCACGACGGACGGCAGCGGCATGTACGCAGAACTGGTCACGCTGTGCGACCGCCTCGCGATGAGCATGACGGCGGCCGCGAATGAAATCAGCGCGCGCTATTTCAGCCACGCGAACACGCTGGCCGCGCAGGTGTCGTCATGAAAGACGCGCAGACGCTGCTGTCCGTGTCGCATCGCACGACCTATCACTATTCGACGCTCGTCGAAACGGCCCAGCACCTCGCGACGATCCGCCCGCTCGCGTGCGCGTGGCAGCGTGTGGTCACGCATACGGAACGCATCGAGCCGTCGCCTTCGTATCTGCATAGCCGCATCGATGCGTTCGGCAATGACGTGCTGTATTTCGCGCTCGATGCGCCGCACGAACGCCTGCAAATGGTCAGCGAAACGACCGTGCAGCTCACGCCGCGCTGGCGCGATCTCGATCCCGACGCGACGCCCGCGTGGGAAGAGGTGGCGGACTCGATGCGGTTTCGCGCGGGCGGCGAGTGTCATCCGCAGGTCGAGTTCCGTTTCGCGTCGCCGAATGTCACGCTCAAGCCAACGTTACGCGACTACGCGCTGCGCAGCTTCCGCCCCGGCACGCCGATCGTCGCGGGCGCGATTGATCTGATGCATCGCATTTACGCGGATTTCGACTACAAGCCGTCGGCGACGATGTTCGATACACCCGCCGAACGTGCGTTCGATATGAAAAGCGGCGTCTGCCAGGACTTCGCGCAGGTGATGATCGGCTGCCTGCGCGCGCTCGGCCTGCCAGCGCGTTATGTGAGCGGCTATCTGCGCAACGATCCGCCGCCGGGTCAGCCGCGCCTGATCGGCGCCGATGCGTCGCATGCCTGGGTGTCGGTGCATTGCCCGCAAAGCGGCTGGATCGATCTGGACCCGACCAACGACGTGCTCGCCGACATGGACCACGTGACGCTCGCGATCGGCCGCGATTACAGCGATGTTTCGCTGCTGCGCGGCATGATTCTTGGCGGCGGCGCGCATCGCGTCGAGGTGGCCGTCAGCGTGTTGGCGCTGTGAGCAATAATGAATTTCATCCGGCGCATCACAGCGCGATTTGACAGCGTGCATACGCACATATAGACTTCCTTCTTATGAGCAAGCCTATTTCTCACGATGATTGCAACTGTTTCGCGCTGCGTCAGGCGGCGCGCTTCGTTACGCAGATCTACGAACGCCATCTCGGCCAGGTTGGCCTGACGGCGGCCCAGTTCACGATCGTCGCGAAGCTCGCCCGCAAGCCCGGCCTGACCATGGTGGAACTGGCCGATACGATGGTGATGGAACGCACCACGCTTGTGCGCGCGCTGAAGCCGTTGCAGCGCGATGGCCTCGTGCTCAGCGAGCCGTCCGAGCACGATGGGCGCACGTATCAGTTCAGCCTGTCGAAAGCGGGCAAGGAAACGTTCGAGCAGGCCGCCATCGCGTGGCGCGCCGCGCAGGACGAATTCGAAACCAAGTTCGGTCGCAGCCGCGCGAAGGCATTGCGCGCCGAGCTGTTCAATCTGACCTCGTAATCCCGTTGTTCTTTTAGCGCGTGGTATTGCGCGCTCGACGAAATCGATTCAATGGTGTGCATATGCACGTAGAGACTGACACGGAAGAAATACAGGTTTCGCCCAACGACGACTGCTTTGCGATCCGCCAGGCGGCGCGCTATGTGACGCAGCTATACGACCGTCATCTCGGTCAGGTCGGGCTGAAAACCACGCAGTTTTCGATCATGTGCCGGCTGCGCCGCCGCAAGTGGATGACGATGAAGGAACTCGCCGACTCGATGGTGATGGAGCGCACCACGCTGGTCCGCGCGATTCAGCCGTTGCAGCGCGACGGGCTCGTGTTCACGGAAGCGTCGCGCAGCAATCGCCGCGTGTTGACGGTGATGCTGACCACAGCGGGCGAAGAACGGTTGCAGGCGGCGCGCGACCACTGGTTCGCGGCACAGGAAGAATTCGAGCAGCGTTTCGGACCGCAGCGCGCAGCGAGTCTGCGAGAAGAGTTGTTCGACATGACAAAGCGCTAACGCTCATATTTTCAAGCAACAAAGCGGGCGCTACCAGGCGCTTTTTTTCAACGATTTCCAGTGCATACGCACATAGAGCCATGTCTACCACTCCTTCTATTGCTCCGCCGAGCGTCGCCGGCGCCGCGAAACAGACGCGCAGCATCCCGTGGATGCTGCTGGCGGTGATCACCGTCGTCGTCGTTGTCGCGGCGGCCGCATCGTACTGGTTCTTCGTGGGTCGCTTTGTCGAAACGACCGACGACGCCTACGTGGGCGGCGACGTCACCGTGCTTGCGCCGAAGGTGAACGGCTTCGTCAACGACGTGCTGGTGCAGGACAACCAGTACGTGAAGGCGGGGCAGGTGCTGATCCGCCTCGACGCGCGCGATTACGATGCCCGCCTCGCGCAGGCCAATGCCGAAGTCGCGAGCGCGGAAGCGGCCGTGACGGAGCTTGAGGCAAAGAAGTCGCTGCAACTCGCGACGATCAACGAGCAATCCGCTGAAGTGCGCGCGTCGGGTGCGGAACTCACGCGCAGCGCGTCGGATTCGGTACGTTACCGTCAGCTCGTGAAGGACGACGCGGTGTCGAACCAGGTCGTCGAGCGTGCCGACGCGGATCTTGCGAAAGCGCATGCGGCCGTGGATCGCAGCAGTGCAGCGTTGACGGCGGCGCAGCGTCAGTTGCCCGTGCTCGATGCGCAGATCAACGATGCGCATGCCCGCATCGCAACGGCCGTGGCGGCGCAACGTGTCGCCGCGCTCAACGTCGAATACACGACGATCCGATCGCCTATCGACGGCTATGTCGGCAATCGCACGGCGCGCGTCGGCGTGCTGGCCAATGTCGGCGTCTCGCTGCTGACGGTGGTGCCCGCTAACGGACTGTGGATCGATGCGAACTTCAAGGAAGACCAGTTGAAGAAGATGAGAATCGGCGACACGGTCGATGTCGATCTCGACGCGTCGAGCCATCCCATCGAAGGCGTGGTCGAGAGTCTTGCGCCGGCGACGGGCGCCACCTTCAGCGTGCTGCCCGCGGAGAACGCGACGGGTAACTTCACGAAGATCGTGCAGCGCGTGCCCGTGCGCGTGCGGCTGTCGGTGCCGAAAGCGATGCAAGGCGTGCTGCGCCCCGGCCTCTCGGCGACGGTGAAGGTGCATCTGCGCTCCGACGCAGAAGCCAGCCACGACGCAGCCCGCTCGGCTTCGTAACCCACGGACGCCGCGACCATCATGAGCAAGACGACATCCGCACCCGCGAACCCGGCCGATCTGCCGACCGCAACCAAAGTCTTCGCGTTTTCGCTGCTGTGCCTCGGCTTCTTCATGGCGACGCTCGATATCCAGATCGTGGCATCGTCGCTAAAGGATATCGGCGGCGGCCTTTCGGCGAGTCAGGATGAACTCTCCTGGGTGCAGACCGCGTATCTGATCGCCGAAATCATGGTGATCCCGATGTCGGGCTGGCTCACGCGCGTGTTCTCGACGCGCTGGGTATTCGCGGCTTCCGCCTTGGGCTTCACCATCACGAGCATGCTATGCGGGCTCGCCTGGGACATCAACTCGATGATCCTGTTTCGCGGCCTGCAAGGCGCAGCGGGCGCCGCGATGATCCCCACCGTGTTCACGACCGCCTTCATGCTGTTCCCGGGCAAGCAGCGGATCATCGCCGCGACGACGATCGGCGCGCTGGCGTCGCTCGCACCGACGATCGGCCCCGTGATCGGCGGCTGGATCACCGATCAATGGTCGTGGCACTGGCTGTTCTATCTGAACCTCGTGCCGGGCGTGCTCGTCACGGTGCTCGTGCCGCGCTATGTCAACGTCGATCACGCCGATGTCTCGCTGCTGAAAACGGGCGACTATCTGGGCATCGTGCTGATGTCGGGCTTTCTCGGCTGCCTCGAATACGTGCTGGAAGAAGGGCCGCGCAAGAACTGGTTCGGCGACAACGCGATTCTGTTCTGCGCGTGGATCTGCGCGATCTGCGGCTTCCTGTTTCTCGTGCATGCGTTCACCGCCAAGGAGCCAATCGTCGACCTGCGGGCCCTTGCCATCCGCAACTTCGGTATCGGCAGCCTGCTGTCTTTCATCACGGGGATTGGCCTGTTCTGCACCGTGTTTCTCACGCCCGTGTTTCTGTCGCGAGTGCGCGGATTCGATTCGCTGCAGATCGGCCTCGCGCTGCTGTCGGTCGGTTGCGCGCAACTGGTCGCGCTGACGGCGTACTCGTTTCTCGCACGCAGGGTCGACATGCGTCTGCTGATGGTGTTCGGGCTGACCTGCTTCGGTGTTGGCTGCTACCTGTATGTGCCGCTGACGAATCAGTGGGGCTGGCATGAACTGCTGATCCCGCAGATGCTGCGTGGTGTCGGCCAGCAGTTCTGCGTGCCGCCCATCGTGACGATGGCGCTCGGTTCGCTGCCGCCTTCGCGGCTCAAGTCCGCTAGCGGCCTGTTCAATCTGATGCGCAACCTGGGCGGCGCTATCGGCATTGCGGTGTGCAGCACGATGCTCAATGACCGTCTGAACCTGCATTACGAACGGCTCGACGAACACGTGACGGCTGGCCGCCCGGTGATCGAAGGAATGCTGCGCGATCAGGCGGCGCATTTCTCGGCGGTCGGTGGCGACTTGATCAACGGCGCGTCGGCGGGTCTTGCATCGCTGCACGCGCTGCTGATGCGCGAAGCGCTCGTGCTGACATTCTCCGACACGTTCCTGGCGGTCTCGCTGTGCTTCGCGGTGGGCCTGATCAGCGTGCTGTTCTCGCGGCCTTTCGGTCTTACCGCGCCGCCGCCCGACGCACACTGAAGCGCACAGAACCACGCGAAAGCCATCAACACATCCGATGATTGGAAGACCCGACATGAAAACGATCGTAGCCAAAGCGCTCGCCGTTGCCGCCGCCATGACGCTTGCTGCGTGTGCCGTACAACCCGAGACGCACGCGGACCTGCCGCAGACGGTGAAGACCGTCGCCCCGGACGCGTGGAGCGTCGATGCGCCGAAAGATACCGTGGATGCCGACCAGTGGTGGTCGCAATTCGGCGACCCGACCATGCACAAGCTGGTGGACATCGTGCTCAACGACAACCTCGATGTGAAAGCCGCCGTCGAGCGCGTGAAGCAGGCACAGGAAGTCACGAAGCAGCAGCGCGCAGCGCTCGCGCCGCAACTCGACGCGGGCGCGACGGCCGCATACGAGCGGCAAAACACGCCGCCGCCGCTCGGCTATGTGAAGCAGGCGGGTATCGGCTTGACGGCTTCGTGGCAGCCCGATGTATTCGGCGGCGAACGTCTCGCGGTGCTTGCTGCGCAGGCGCAGGTGTCGGGGCGTCAATCGGCGCTGAACGAATTGCGGCTCGCGCTGGCTGCGAACGCGGCCGCCGCATATATCGACTTGCGCTGGGCGCAGTCGCAGTTGCAGATCGTCAACGACAACGAAGAAATCCGCGCTCGCGCGCTGAAGCTCACGCAACAGCGCCTGAAATACGGCCTGTCGACACAACTCGATGTCGCGCGTGCGCAAAACCAGTTGCAGGATTTGCAGGCGCAGCTTCCAAAAATCCGCTCGGACATTCAGCATGACATGAGCCTGATTGCGGTGTACTCGGGACGCACGCCGGAAAGCGTCGACAGCCTGTTGCTCAGCGAGGCGCATCCGATTCCCGTGCCTGCGCAAAGCGTGCCGCAGACGCTGCCGTCCGAAGCGCTGTTGCGACGTCCTGACGTGCGCACCGCCTACGCAACCGTCGAGCAACGCGCGGCCGAAGTGGGCGTTGCGCGAGCGGACCGCTATCCGAAGTTCAATCTGAGCCTGAGCGACGGCATTCTCGCGTCGTCGTATCTCGGCCTGCCGACGTTGACGGATAACCTCTTCAGCGCCGCGTTGAACGCGACGAGCCCGATCTTCAACGCGGGCCGCATTACCGCGCACATCGAGCAGAACGAGAGCCGCATGCGCGAATCGCAACTCGGCTTGCAGCAGACGATGCTGAACGCGCTGAAGGAAATCGAGGATACGCGCAGCGATCTCGTCAACGGCGACGCGCAGGTCGAGAAACTCCGCGGCGCGCTCGGTGCGTCGGGGCAGGCGCTGAAGCTTTCCACTGAGCTGTACAAGGGCGGCGCGTCGAGCTTCCTCGATGTGCTCGATGCGCAAGAGGCCTATCTGCGCGACTCGGAATCGCTGAATCAGGCGAAGCGCGAGCATGCGCAGGCGGCTGTCGCGCTGTATCGGTCGCTCGGCGGCGGCTGGGATGTGCCTGCTAATAGCGATGTTGCGAAGGCGAAGCCGTCGACAGATGTCGCGGCTAATTAACGAAACATGAAGCGGAATGAACGTGCCTCGTTTGCGCGAGGCACGCAAGCGTAGTCCTTCAACCTGAGGAATAGCGATGAAAGCTCGCGATATTGTGATTGCCCATCCCGTCCGCACGCCGATTGGCGCATTTGGCGGGTCGTTGAAAGAAGTGCCTGCCGTGCAGCTGGGCGCGGCTGTCGTGCGCGAGACGCTGCGGCGCGGCGGGCTCGATGCGAAGGCGTTGTCGTCGGTGGTGATGGGCAACGTCGTGCAGGCGGGGAACAAGATGAACCCTGCGCGCCAGGCGGCGATTGGCGGTGGCGTGCCCGTGTCGGTGCCCGCGCTGACGGTGAACCGCGTGTGCGGATCGGGTGCGCAGGCGATCGTGTCGGCGGCGCAGGAGATCGCGCTCGGACTTGGCGACGTGGCTGTCGCGGGCGGCATGGAGAACATGGACCGCGCGCCGTATCTGCTCGAAAGCGGACGCTGGGGCAGCCGCATGGGCAATGCGCAGGTGCATGACAGCATGCTGCGCGATGGTCTCGTCGATGCGTTCTCGAACGAACACTCCGGCTGGCACACGGAAGACCTCGTGAGCAAGGCCGAACTGACGCGCGCCGCACAGGACGAATGGGCGGCGCGCTCGCAGCAGCGCTTTGCTGCCGCGCAGGAGCGCGGTGTGTTCGACGCGGAACTGGTCGCCGTCGAAATCGCGGGGCGCAAGGGCGCGGTGCAGTTCGCGCGCGATGAGCAACCGCGTCCCGACACGACGATCGAGACGCTCGCGAAGCTGCGCCCCGCGTTTCGTCCCGATGGCACGATCACGGCGGGCAATGCGCCGGGCCTCAATAGCGGTGCGGCGGCGATGATCGTCGCGGGGCGCGACTATGCGGAGGCGCATGGCATTGAAGCGTCCGCGCGTCTGGTTTCGTTCGGCATTGCAGCCGTCGAGCCAGGCATGTTCGGCCTCGGTCCCGTGCCCGCTGTGCAGATCGCGCTCGAACGCGCGGGCTGGAAACTCGGTGATGTCGAACGTGTCGAGATCAACGAGGCGTTTGCCGCGGTGCCACTCGCCGTTGCGCAGAAGCTGGGGCTGGCGCTCGACATCGTCAATGTCGAAGGCGGCGCGATTGCGCATGGTCATCCTATCGGCGCGACGGGTGCGGTGCTCACGACGCGCCTCATCCATTCGATGCGCCGCGATGGCCTCAAGCGCGGCATTGTGACGTTGTGCATCGGCGGCGGGCAGGGCATTGCACTCGCGCTGGAAATCGTCTGACGCGGTTGTCCGTGCCGTTCTGATGCCCGCAGCGGGACTCGCAAGCCCGCTGCGGGCATCGTCGATTTGCGACATACTGCATGCGCATGGCGTAGGCCACGCAAACGGACCAATGGAGGAGCAATGCGAATTCTCGTAGTGGGCGCGGGTGCCGTAGGCGGATACTTCGGCGGACGTCTTGCGCAGGCGGGTCGCGACGTGACGTTTCTCGTGCGTGAAAAGCGCGCGGAAGAACTGCGGCACTTCGGGCTCGTCATTAAAAGTCCGCGCGGCGATGTGACATTGCGCGACGTGAAGACCGTGCTCGCGAACCAGATCGCGCAGCCTTACGATCTCGTGCTGTTGAGCTGCAAAGCGTACAACCTGGACGATGCGGTTGAATCGTTTGCTTCCGCTGTCGGTGAATCGACGATGATCCTGCCCGTGCTGAACGGAATGCGTCATATCGATGTGCTCAAGCAGCGATTTGGCGCTTCGAAGGTACTGGGCGGGCAGTGCGTGATTGCCGCGACGCTCAATCGCGAGCGCGAGATCGTGCATCTGAACGACATGCATGCGATCGGCTTCGGTGAACTCGGTGGCGGACTGAGCGAGCGCGTGCAAGCGGTTGCGTCGGCGTTCGATGGTGCGGGCTTCGACTCGACGGCGTCCGACAACATCCTTCAGCAGATGTGGGAGAAGTGGGTTTTCCTCGCCACGCTTGCGGCCAGCACCTGTCTTCATCGTGCCGCGATTGGCGACGTTCTGAAGACACCGGACGGGCGCCGTGTGATCGAAGGCATATTGGCCGAATGCAAGGCGGTCGCGGCGGCGAACGGTTATGCCATCGGCGAGGCGTCCAATGCGCGTGCGCAGACCATTCTGTTTGCGGATGGCTCGGCGCTGACGGCGTCGATGCTGCGCGATATCGAAGGGCAGTCGCGGATAGAGGCCGATCATATCGTCGGCGATCTGATTGCGCGCGGCGGCGAGGCGCAGAAGGATGGCGTGTTGTCGCTGCTGCGTATCGCGTACAGCCATCTGAAAGCTTATGAGGCGAGGTTGGCGCGGTTATCCGCGTAACAACGCGGAGGGGCCAGAACGCGACGAAGCTGAAGTAGAATCGACGGCACTGAATCACGCGAGGTGGACCATGCCCACTCCCCAGGGATCGGTGCCAGCGCTGTGCACGGCTTCCGCGACGACGTTCTCGATCGGTATTATCTTTCTTGGCTATTGGGGCCTCCAGGAAGGAGGCAACTGGACGCTTACCGACAGGTTCGTTGCTGGGCTTGCGATTGTTGGGTTTGCGTTTTTGGGCTCGTGCCGTGGGTGGTGACGAGTCCTGTCGAGCCTGATACGAATGATAAGAAAGTGCGCTCCGCGCGGAGGATGTTTCTGGTTGGGATGATTGCGGTTTGGTTGTCGATTGTTGTATCGGTTATCTTTTGATTTTTTTGTTTGTCTGCGACGCTGGGTGGTGTTTCTGCCTTTGCGCTGGCATCCGCGATGCGTTAGCTTGCTTCACGCGTCGCCCCTGTGCGGGGCGGCACCTACTTTTCTTTGCCGCCGCAAAGAAAAGTAGGCAAAAGAAAGCGGCTCACACCGCCAACATTTCTTCTTGCCTGAGGGCCCCCAAAGGGTCTTACGCCTCACACGGCAACATCCTTGTTCGCGCGTGTTGCCAACGTTTCGAATAAGCGCCTCACCCACTTCAAACACCCGCACAAGGGCTAGCGGCAGCGAATGGCTTGGGCCGCCAAGGTGGCAAACTGTGTGTAGGTTGTCGCACCGCACAGGTTGGCGCTCTTAACAGAAACACCAACCGTGCCTCCCAGTCCGGAGTGATGCGCGTACGACTCACAAGCCTACACACAGTTTTCCACCTGGGCGGCGGGGGACTATCTGGCACGATGTGGTCCGACGCGGGCACATGAAGTGGGTGAGGCGTACAGAGAGAGCGTTGGCAACGCACGCAAACAGGTGCGTCGCCGTGTGAAGCGTAAGACCCTTTGGGGGCCCTCAGGCAGGGACAAGGATTGGCGGTGTTAGCCGCTTTCTTTTGCCTACTTTTCTTTGCGGCGGCAAAGAAAAGTAGGTGCCGCCCCGCACAGGGGCGACGCCTGGAAGCAGGCTAACGCGTCGCGGATGCCAGCGCAAAGGCAGAAACACCACCCAGCGTCACAGACAACAAAAAAAATCAGAACACCTTCACCGGTACATTCACCACCAGCCGATACTCCATATTATCCGGATCCGAATAGTGTGCCGTCGACTTGTGATACATCGCGATAAACGTGATCTTCGTATCCTTGAACCGCCCGCTCTGCAGCGTATAGCTCGGAATAAACCCGATTTCATGGTGCGTGCCATGCACATACTCGCCGTTTCTCGTATACGGCCCGATAGCATTCGACGCGGCGCCAGCCGAAGCATCCGCGCCCCAGCCCGTCACGCCCCACAGCATCGCCTTGAAGCCAGGCAAGCCGGCATACTTGCCATCAAACGTATACCGCAGCTGGAACGACTTTTCATGCGGCGCGTTGTAGTCGACGTCCATCGAGTTCACGAGATAGATACCATTGGTCTCGTTCACGTAATCGAAGAACTGGTCGCCAAGAATCTGTTGATACCCGAGCAACACCTGATGCGGACCATGCTGCGCCGACAGCGACAGGCTATACGCATTGTTGTTGATATGCCCTTGCAGCGCCGAACCCGTCTGATGCGTCGAGTAGATGTTCGCGAGACCCGCCCACTTGACAGTGTTCACATCGCCGATCGAATGTGAGATCGCCGCGTAGAACTGATTCCACACGTCTTCCGCCTGGTCCGCGTACAGCGTGACCGTGCCGTTGGGCGAATAGTCCCAGTTGCCGCCGAAGTAGGACAGGCGCTTGAACGTCGTGCCGCCGTACGATGTCGTCAGGTCAACGAGGTTCGTGTGGCCGCGCGGGTCGACCTTCGTGAAGCTGCCCGCTTGCAGCGTGACGTTATGGATATCGTTGCTCACGGCCGACACGCCGAGGAACGTCGGCGGCAACGCGCGGTTGTCGTGCGGTTCCATGAACGGGTTGTTGTCGACGATCTGCAAGCCATACTTGACGACCGTTTCGGAGATGCGCCCCTTGATGTCGTACATGCCCGGATACGCCCACGCGAGCTGATCGGAGCCGCCGCCGCCCTTCGCCACGTGCACCATGTTGCCCGCGCCGTTGCCGCCGTCGAGCTTGAGCGCGGCAAACAGCGACGCGTCGAAGCCGAGTCCCACGGGCCCCTGCGTATAGCCCGATTCGAAATTCGCCTGCATGCCCTGAACCCACGCGTGACGGTGCGGTCCGCCTTCGTTGTCGAACTGGTCGGCGTAGTTGCGGAACAGCAGGTTCAGATGGCTGTCGGCGATCAGGCCTTGGCTCTTCGCCTGGCTCGACAACGGCGCGGGCGGTGTCACGGCCTGGTCGGCTTCGGCGTTCACGAGCGCGTTGTTGGTCTCGGGCTGCACCTCAGCGACATTCGGCGTGTGTTTCAGCTTCGGTTTGGCTGGTGCCGTGGGTGCCGCTGGTGTTGCCGGCGCCGCCTGCGCCACGGCGGCGCTCGCCGCGGCAGGTACGGCAGGCGCGGCTGCGTCGTCGGCCAGCGCGGCGGTGGCGATCGTCAGTGCTGGCAGGCCCACTGCCAGCAATGCGAACTTCGATGCTCCTGATGTGGATCTTTGGGTTGTCATTGCAGTTCCGTTTTTTCTAGTTGATGAAACAGCGGCGCGGCGGTCGGCCGTGCCACACTTACTCGCCCGTTCCCGCCGTCGCGCGAACGAACGCCTCCCTCGGCGCAGCGGCTAGCTGCGTCGTGGAAAAAGGGGTGCGTGAAGCTAAAGGGTTGTCAGGTCATGACGGCGCGTATGCAGGCGACCTGCGTATGACCGATGCCCGTTGCGCTCGTAACGGGCCGCTCGTTCGCGCAGGCATCGATCGCATCCGGGCAGCGCGTGCGGAACGCGCAGCCCGAAGGCGGCTTGAGCGGCGACGGAATCTCGCCGCGCAACAGCACATGCTTGCGCGCGCGCTCGGCAGCCGGATCGGGCAGCGGCACGGCCGACAGCAGCGCTCGCGTGTACGGATGTTGCGGCTGGCGATACACGTCGCGCTTGTCGCCGAACTCCATCACGCGGCCCAGGTACATCACGAGCACGCGCTGGCTGATCGCCTTCACGACGGCCAGATCGTGCGCGACGAACAGCAGTGACAGCGACAGTTCGCGTTGCAGATCGCGCAGCAGATTGACGATCTGCGCCTGGATCGACACATCGAGTGCGGACACCGGCTCGTCGCAGATCACCAGTTGCGGTTCGCCGATCAACGCACGCGCGATGCCCACGCGCTGGCATTGGCCGCCCGAGAATTCGTGCGGATAGCGGCGCAGATGATGGTTGCTCAAGCCGACGCGTTCGAGCATCGTCCGCACACGTACGCGTATCTCCTCACGGCCGAGTTGCGGCTGATGCGTCTTCAGCGGCTCTGCGACGATCTGTTCGATCGTCATGCGCGGATCGAGCGAGGCGAGCGGGTCCTGAAAGATCATCTGCACGTCGCGGCGAATCTGTGTGGTGTCGCGTGACGCGCCTTTTACCGACTCGTGTCCTTTCCATTGCACGCTGCCCGAAGTCACCGGCGTCAGGCCGATGATCGCGCGCGCGAGCGTCGACTTTCCGCAACCGGATTCTCCGACGAGGCCCACCGTCTCGCCACGACGAACATCAAACGACACACCGTCGACGGCACGCAGCGTCGCTTTCTTCGACCACGGATAGCCGCCCTGAGCGATGCCGAAATGCACGCTGAGGTTGTCGACCTTGAGTAGGGTTTCCTGGGCGCTCATAGCACCTCCGCGATAGCCTGGACGGGACGATGGCACGCGCGCAGCGCATGGACCTCGCCTTCGATCGGTTCGAGCGCCGGACGCGTCGCGCGGCATCGCTCTTCGGCGTACGTGCAGCGCGGTGCGAACGCACAGCCTTGCGTCGCCATGCCCGGCAACGGCGGATTGCCCGGAATGGTCTGCAGCGGCTGGTCGTCGTCGTCGGTAAGCCGCGGCAGCGCGTTCAGCAGGCCGATCGTGTACGGATGCGTCGGCGCGGCGAACAGTTGCTGCGCGGGCGCCTGTTCGACGGTTTGCCCCGCGTACATCACCATCACGTCGTCGCACAGACCCGCCACGACGCCCATGTCGTGCGTGATCAGGATGATCGCGGTGCCGCGCTCGCGGTTCAGCTCGCGCAGCAGTTCGATGATCTGTGCCTGCACGGTGACGTCGAGCGCCGTGGTCGGTTCATCGGCGATCAGGATTTCGGGTTCCGACAACAGCGCCATCGCGATCATCACGCGCTGGCGCATGCCGCCCGAGAACTCATGCGGATACATGCCGATACGGCGCGCCGCATCGGGAATACGCACGCGTTCGAGCGTTTCGATCGCGCGCTGCTTCGCCTCGCGGCGCGACAGCTTGCGATGCAGTTGCAGCGTCTCCGTCATCTGCCGCTCGATCGTCAGGAACGGATTGAGCGACGTCATCGGGTCCTGAAAGATCATGCCGATGCGGTCGCCGCGAATGCGGTTGAGCGCGGCGTCGTTCATCGTCAGCAGGTTGGCGCCGTTGTAGAGCGCTTCACCGCTGACCTTGCCGTTCTTCGCGAGCAGGCCGAGCAGCGCCATCACGGTCTGGCTTTTGCCCGAGCCGGATTCGCCCACGATGCCGAGCGTCTTGCCTTTATCGAGCGAGAACGACACGCGTTGCACGGCGTCGACGGGCGCACCGTCGCGGCGCGCGAAACGCACGCTTAAATCTTTGACTTCGAGTAGTGCCATCTCAGCGGTCCTTCGGATCGAGTGCATCGCGCAGGCCGTCGCCGACGAAGCTCACGGCATAGAGCGTCGCGCACAGCATGAGGGCAGGGCACAGTAGCAGCCACGGCGTCGATTCGAGCTTCTGCGCGCCGTCCTGGATCAGCACGCCCCAGCTCGTCATCGGTTCCTGCACGCCGAGGCCGAGAAACGACAGCACCGATTCCGTCAGCACGATGCCTGGCACCGTGACCGTCGCATAGACGACCACCACGCCGATCAGGTTCGGCACGATATGGCGCGTGATGATCGAACGCGAGTCGACGCCGATTGCCTTGGCTGCGTCGATGAATTCACGCGAGCGCAACGACAACGTTTGACCGCGCACGACGCGCGCCATGTCGAGCCACGAAAAGGCGCTGATGGTCAGCACGACCAGATAGAACGCGCGGCCAAAGAGCGTCATCATCAGGATCGCGATCAGCATGTAGGGGATCGCGTACATCATGTCGACGATGCGCATCATCACGGCATCGACACGTCCGCCCAGATAGCCCGCCGTCGCGCCCCACGCGACGCCGATCAGCCCCGACACGAGCGTGCCGAGCAAACCGACTTCGAGCGACACGCGCCCGCCGACCAGCGTGCGCACCAGCAGGTCGCGGCCGAGTTCATCGGTGCCGAACCAGTGCATGTTGTCGAATGTGGGCGCGAGGCTGATCGCGGACCAGTCGCTGTCGATCGCATTGTTCGGCGATAGCAGCGGCCCGACGAAGCACGCGAGCATGATGACGGCGAGCAGCAGCAGCGCGACGAACGCCGCGCGATTGCGCACGAAGCGGCGCGCGGCCGTCGCCAGCGGGCTGCGCGAAGGCGGCGCGTCGACGACGGTCAATGAAACAGGTGGCATTCTCATCGGGTTCAATAGCGGATACGCGGATCGAGCCATGCGTACGCAAGGTCGACGAGCAGGTTGAACAGGACGGCGACGGCTGTCGTCAGCACGACGAGGCCGAGCACCAGCGTGTAGTCGCGGTTGATCGCGCCGTTGACGACGAGCTGGCCGATACCCGGCAGTGCGAACACGGATTCCGTGACGACAGCCGCCGTGATCGACGAAATGCACACCGAGCCGAGCAGCGACACGACCGGCATCAGCGCGGGCTTCATGGCGTGGCGCAGGACGATCGTGCGCGCGGGCAGACCCTTCGCCCGCGCGGTGCGGATGAAGTTGCCCGACAGTACTTCGATCATGCTGCCGCGCATCACGCGGGCGATCAGCGCGACGTTGATGATCGTCAGAAGCGCGATGGGCAGCACGCGATAGCGCCACTCGCCTTCGCCCCAACCGCCCGCGGGCAGCCAGCCGTGGCCGTCCGCGGTCTTGAGCAGAATGGCGAACACCCACACCAGCAGCGGGCCGAGCACGAACGGCGGCACGACGTTGCCGATATTGCCGAGCACCATCACCGCGTGATCGATCATGCTATCGCGGCGCACGGCGGCAACCGTGCCGAGCGTGACGCCGATCACCACGGCGATCGGCACCGACACGCCGCCGACGCCGAGACTCACGGGCAGCGCCTTCAACACGAGATCGGTGACGGACCAGTCGGTGTAGCGGAACGACAGGCCGAGGTCACCGTGCAGCAGTGCCCACAGATAGTGCAGATACTGCTTCCACAGCGGCTCGTCGAGGTGATAGCGCGCGTTCAGGTTCGCGAGCGTGGCCTCCGACAGATGCTTCTCGGTATCGAACGGGCCGCCCGGTGTGAGATGCAGCAGCAGATAGCATGCGGTGATCACGGCGAGTATCGTCGGGATCGCCCACAGCGTGCGGCGCAACGTGTATGCAAGCATGAGTGCGGTTCCTGCTGTTTAGTGCTTGAGCAAGTACAGGTCTTGCGACGCGCGCATGTCGAGATAGTTGGTCGATGCATAACCACCGACGTACGGCTTCACCAGACGCGCCGCCGAGTACTGGAACAGCGGGATCATCGGATAGTCGTTCATCGCGAGGTCATGCGCCTGCGAGAGCAGGGCCGTGCGCTGCTTGTCATCGGTCTGCTGGTTGGCCTGATCGATCAGCGCGTCGACCTTCGGGTTGCAGTAGTGCTGGTCGTTCTGCACGCTGCCGCAGCGGATCAGGTCGAAATACGACATCGCGTCGTTGTAGTCGACGAACCAGCCGTCGCGCGATGCCTGCACCTTGCCGTCGTGACGCTGCTTGAGCAGCACCTTGTACTCGACGTTCTCCAGCTTCGCGGTGACGCCGAGCTTGGTGCGCCATTCGGACGTGACGAAGAGGGCAACCTTCTTGTGCAGGTCGTTCGTGTTGTACGTGAAGGTGAACGTCAGCGGCTTCGCATCCGAGTAGCCGGCTTCCTTCAGCAGGTTGCGTGCGTATTCGACGCGCTTTGCCATCGGCCATGATGCCCACTCCGGCTTGAAGACGGCGGCGCCTTCCGTGCCTTTCGAGATCAGGCCGTACATCGGCAGTTCGCCGCTCGACGTGAGCTTCGACGTCAGCAACTCGCGATCGACCACCATCGACAGCGCCTGGCGCACGCGCTTGTCCTTGAAGACGGGGTCGTCGTTATTGAGGCTGTAGTAATACGTTGCGATCTGCAGGCCCTTTTGCAACTGCGTGCCGAACTGCTTGTCGACCTGGTTGTAGATGCCCGACGGAATCGTGTACGTGTAGTCGAACTGCCCGGCCTGGTACATGCGCATGGCCGTTTCGTCGCTTTCGATAGGCAGATACGTGACCTTCGAGATCGCGACCTTCGGCGCGTTCCAGTAGTTGCCGTTCTTGTTGATGACGAGGCGGTTGTTCGGCTGCCAGTCGGTCAGCGCAAACGCGCCGTTGCCGACGAAATTCGCCGGGCGCGTCCAGTCGTTGCCGAATTTGGTCACGACTGCCTTGTCGACGGGGGCCATCGTCGCCATCGCAGTCAGTTGCGGGAAGAATGCAGCGGGCACGTCGGTCTTCACTTCGAGCGTGTACGGATCGACGGCGCGCGCGCCGAGGCTCGTGACGAGCGCCTTGCCCGCGATGATCTCCTTCGCGTTCTTCACGAACTCGACGAGCACCGTGTACTTCGAACCCGTCTTCGGATCGACGACGCGCTGCCACGCATACACGAAGTCCGCTGCCGTGACGGGCTGGCCGTTGCTCCACTTCGCATCGTGACGCAGCTTGAAGACCCACGTGTCGGGCGCGGTGCGCGTCCACGACTGCGCGACGCCGGGCACGATCGCGCCCGATGCGTCGATGCGCGTCAAGCCTTCGAACAGATCGAGGCCGATCGTGTTGCCCGTCCACGATTCGATGTGCGCGGGGTCGAGCGATTCGGTTTCGGCGGGAACCTGACGGGTCAGTTCCTGGCTCGCGGCGAGCGTGGCGCCCGACGGGACCGTGACGGCCGATGCGTGTTGCTGAAATGTGAGGACGAGCGCGGCCAGCGCCGTCGTGTAAACGAACGGTGTTTTCATGGTTGGATTCGCAGAAAAGTCGGGAGAGAAACGCAGGCGGCGCGGACGCCACTAACGGTTATCCGCGTGATGAAGGCCGAGGCGGCCCTTGTTCGGTGTACGGCATGCAGGATTCCTTACAATTATTATTACAGGCATCCTACAGCGGAATTAAGTGCGCCCCCGACTTGCGGAAGCGCTTCCAACCAGGATCGAATGCCTGCCTTCTAAAACAATCTCGGCGTACCTACCCACACGACGACCGATTCCTTGCGGGCCGTATTGGCCCAGCTATGCGGCACCGTCGATTCGTAATGCGCGCTGTCTCCGGCGCGCAGCACGAAGGTCTTGCCTTCCAGCGTCAACGACACTTGCCCTTCGATGACATAGATGAACTCTTCACCGGCATGTGTCGTGACTTCGGAACGCTTTTGCCCGGGTGGCATCCTCACAAGGATGGCTTCCAACTGACGGCCCCCCGACAGATTGGTCATCCGGGCAAACAGGTTCGCCGAGTCTGCGAAACCAAAAAACTTCAGCTCGTTTGCGCGACACACCGAGCGCTCTTCGCTTGGTGTGTCGACGAAATACTGCACCTTCACTCCCAACGCATTCGCAATGCCTGCCAGCGACGTGATGGACGGCGACGCGAGACCGCGCTCGACCTGCGACAGAAACGGCTTCGAAATGCCTGCTGCTGTCGCTGTTTCGTCGAGCGTACGCTTCAGCCTTTGCCTCAGCGCGCGGATCTTGCTCCCCAGTGCAAGTGCCGTGTCTTTCTCAAGTGTCGTGACCATAGCAAAACCAAATTAGTCCGTCAAAATTAGTTTGATAGAAGCAAATGTTGTTTGATGACGTGCTGCTCTTTCCCGCCGAGCCTTGCGCAACTTGACAACTCCGCCATGCCGTTCACGCAGATCCGATCTTTTCGAGAAAGCACTCTATGTTGCCAGATCGCAAAGTCCACTTATCGGATTTGCGTTAGAAGGCCCGTAATGCATTCAGACGGATCGTGCATGGACCGCGCGCATCTCAGTGAATTCCCGAAGCGACAAGTCGCGTTTCGATGCGCACAATCGCAACCTCGCGCGAGTTGGCCCAAGCCGGGCTGATTCGCCAGCACTCCCGTTTGCAGCGATCCTGCGGCGGCGTTTTGATCGGTACGTCCTGACCGGACTGCCACCGACGAATGAAGGTGAACATCCATGTCGATTTCTTTCGCAGTCTTTCCACATTCATCCCGCATATCCAGCACGCGTATTTCAGTGCAGCCGCCGAAGCGGTCCGCTCGCGCGATGCTTTATCATTGAGCCTTTCGTCACGCGCTTTTCGCGTTGACGGCTTCCCGCTGAAGTCCTGGCTGTTCCGTTTTCGACGCGGACCGCGCTGTCCGTTGCTCGTATCGCACTGAACCGTCGCCCGATGCCGCTTCTCGCATCGGCCACGGCAAGTGATCGACGATCTCCAGTTTTTCCAGCTTCGCCACGTGGCATTGCGTCCGCCCGACGCATGCGCGCGGCTGCTATCGCGTACAAAAGAGGAAAGCATGAAATCACCCGTATCCCAGACCCGGTCGTTCTCGACGGTCTTTCTCATTGAGATGTGGGAACGCTTCGGCTACTACGGCATGGCGGCGCTGCTTGTGCTGTTCATGATCGACCGGCTTGGCTTCGACGACGCCCGCGCGACGCTCACGTGGGGCGCGTTCGCGGCGCTGGTGTATGCGTCGCCGTCGATCGGCGGCTGGATTGGCGACAAGATTCTCGGCGCGCGCCGCTCGATGATTTTCGGCGCGCTGGTGCTCGCGGCTGGCTACCTGATGCTTGCGCTGCCGAACGACAGCCTCGAGTTCATGTATGCGTCGCTGGGCGTGATCGTGGTTGGCAATGGGCTGTTCAAGTCGAACGCCGCGAATCTCGTGCGCCGTATTTATGAAGGCGACGATGCGCGCATCGACAGTGCGTTCACGATCTACTACATGGCGGTGAACATCGGCTCGACGGTGTCGATGCTGGCGACGCCGTGGATCAAGGATCACTGGGGCTGGCACACGGCGTTCGCCGTCTGCTGCGGCGGCATGTTGATTGCCGTGGTGAACTACTTCCTGATGTTCCGCACGCTGTCGCATGTAGGCTCCGCGCCGGATGCCGAGCCGATCCGCTGGAAGCGCGTGCTGGCTGTTGCGATCGGCGGGATCGCGCTGGGCACGGCGACGACGTTCGTGTTGCAGCACAAGGCGATTGCCGTTGCATGCGTATACACGGCGGGCGTCGCGATTCTGGCGATCTTTGCGTACATGCTGCTCAGCTGCGAGCGGTCGGAGCGCTCGGGCTTGCTGGCAGCGCTGATTCTGACGCTGCAGGTGATTCTGTTCTTCGTGTTCTATCAGCAGATGTCGACGTCGCTGACGTTGTTCGCGCTGCGTAATGTCGATCCGACGTTCTCGCTGTTCGGCGCGCATCTGTTTACGTGGAGTGCTGCGCAGTTCCAGGCGCTGAATCCGATCTGGATCATGTTGCTGAGTCCACTTCTCGCGATGCTGTATACGAAGCTCGCGAAGAGCGGCAAGGACGTGCCGGTTGCGGCGAAGTATGCGTTTGGTTTTGCCGTCGTTGCGGCGGGGTTCTTCGTTTATGCGTGGAGCGGCAGCTTTGCCGTCAATGGACGCGTTTCGTCGTGGTGGATGGTGGGCGGTTATGGTCTGTACTCGCTCGGCGAACTGCTGGTGAGCGGCCTCGGGCTTGCGATGATTGCCCGCTATGTGCCGGCGCGGATGAGCGGTTTTATGATGGGCGCTTATTTTGTGGCGACGGGCGTGTCGCAGTATCTGGGTAGTGTTGTTGCCAATCTGGCGAAGATGCCGGCTGGGGATCTTGAGCCTATGACTTCTCTTCCGCTGTATACGAAGCTCTTTGCTGAGCTTGGGTGGCTGGCTGCTGTTGGGGCTGTTGTTGCTATCTTGTTGCTGCCGCTGATGGGGCGCCTTTCGCGGGCGCATCAGCAGTGCGTTGAGCAAGCGCGCAGCGGGGAGGGTGTGGCCGCCTCGGTGCAATAAGGTTTTCTTTTGCCCCTTCGGGGCGGAGTGGTCTTCTAAGGCGTTCCTTTTGGGGGCGCCTTTTTCTTTTTTGGTGAGGGTGGTGTTGCTGTTTTGGGTTTGGTTTGCTTGTGTTTGTGCTGGCATCCGCGATGCGTTAGCTTGCTTCACGCGTCGCCGCTGTGCGGGGCGGCACCTACTTTTCTTTGCCGCCGCAAAGAAAAGTAGGCAAAAGAAAGCGGCTAACACCGCCAATCCTTGTTCCTGCCTGAGGGCCCCCAACGGGTCTTATGCTTCACACGGCAGCGATTTTGTCGGCGTGTGTTGCCCTCGCTTTGAATTGACGCCTCACCCGCTTCGAATACCCGTATTCGGCCAAGCGGCAGCGACTGGTATGTGCCGCCCAGGTGGCAAACTGTGTGTAGGTTGTCGCGTCGTATAGGGTAGCGCTCTTACAGGGCGGGACGTATGCGCTATCGGTCCGAAGTGAGGTGTGCGAGGCACTACGGCCTACACACAGTTTGCCACCTGGGCGGCCGTGCAATGTCTGGCACGGCATGATGCAACGCGGGGGCATGAAGCGGGTGATGCGCAGTGCAAGAGCGCTGGCAACGAATGTGGGGCACGTGATTGCCGTGTGGAGCGTAGGAACCTTTGGGGCCCTCAGGCAATCACAAGAACTGGTGGTGTTAGCCGCTTTCTTTTGCCTACTTTTCTTTGCGGCGGCAAAGAAAAGTAGGTGCCGCCCCGCACAGGGGCGAAGCGTGAAGCAGGCTAGCGAATCGCGGATGCCTGCGCAAACACGAGCAAACCAAAACCAACCCGGGCACCCGCGCCGCGAAGGCTCAACCTCGGATGCCTGTGCAAAATCAAAAAAACCAAACCGCCTGCGCAGCAACCACCTCAAGTGCGAACGCACAAACAAACCCCGAACCCCGACGCGCACGCTAAGCTACCGACAACCAAAAGCACCGCAGGCAAAAACCAAACCAGAACCAGAACCAGAACCAAAACTGAAATGGAAATCCACCTATCCGTAGAGGGCCGCCACGACCTGGCGGGGCAAATCTACCGACAACTGCGCGCAGGAATAATCGAAGGCCGCCTGGCAGGCGGCACCCAACTGCCTTCGACCCGCGATCTCGCGACGCAACTCGGCGTCTCCCGCAAAACGACCCTCGACGTCTTCGAGCGCCTGCTCGCCGAGGGCTTCCTGCATGCGCGCCCCGGCTCGGGCACCTTCGTCGCCGGAGGTTTGCAGCGACTGCCCGCCGAAAAGCCAGCACACGCACGTGCCGCGCATGACGCGAAAACGGCTCCCAGTTCCAGCGCCCGCCCGCAGCCGGTGTGGCATACCGTCCCCGAGGTGCTCGGTCCGCAGCCCACTCCTGGCACGCCGTATGACTTTATCGGTGGCATTACCGACAAGTCCCATTTCCCTTTCGACGTCTGGCGCCGCTGCGTAAACCACGCGCTTCGCGTGCAATCGCGCGGACGCGGCACGTATCGCGATGCCGCCGGCGAACAGGAATTGCGGCTCGCGATCTCGCGCTATCTCGCGTTTAATCGCGCCGTCGCGAGCAACTGGGAGGACGTCATCGTGACGCAGGGCGCGCAGCATGCGCTCGACCTCATCGCGCGCGTGACGCTGCGTCCCGGCGACGTCGCCGCTATCGAAGACCCCGGCTATCCTCCCGCGCGCGCGTGCCTCACGGCCGTGGGCGCGAAGGTCGTAGCCGTGCCCGTCGATGCCGAAGGCCTGGTCGTGAGCAAACTGCCGAAGCACGCGCGGCTCGTCTACGTGACACCGTCGCACCAGTTTCCGCTTGGCATGCCGATGAGTCTCGCGCGGCGCGTCGAGCTGCTCGAATGGGCGCAACAGCGCGACGCCGTCATCATCGAAGACGACTACGACTGCGAATACCGCTTCGAAGGACGGCCGATGGAGCCGCTGAAGAGCCTCGACCGCACGGGCCTCGTCGCGTACGTGGGAACGTTTTCAAAGACGATCTTTCCCGAGCTGCGCGTCGGTTACATGGTGCCGCCTGCGTCGCTGTTCGAGACGCTGTGCAAGGCGAGGCAGATTGGCGACTGGCATGGTTGCTCGCTGACGCAGACGGCGCTTTCCAGTTTCATGTTGAACGGTGACTTCGCCAAGCACCTGAAGCGGATGCACAAACTTTACGCAGCACGCCGCATAAGCCTGCTTGCGCATTTGCAGGGCGACCTCGCTCGCTGGTTCGAGCCCATTGTGCCGACGGCGGGCATCCATATGGCTGCGTTGCTGAAGGCGCCGCTCACGGAGGCTGCAGTGATCGAAGCGGCGCGCAACGAATCGATCGCATTGCATGGGCTCGCGCCTTTCTATGTGCGCGCAACGCCGCAGCCAGGGCTTGTATTTGGCTATGGCGGCATCGAGGCCGGACAGATAGACACTGCCCTTGCGACGCTCGCGAAGCTGCTGCCGCGTGTCGAATCAAGGACTTGAGCGTGCTTTTGAGGGGTCGCGCATGCCGTCCTGTCAGGGGTCCCCGACGCTCGTGCGCGTAACGCACGCTCAATTTCTTCATTGAGACGGGCGTCTTCCTGGCAGGCGATGGGTTCACGATTCGTGCTGGACAGGTGCGGCGAAATCGCCTGGCGATCGCGTTTACCCCTTAAAAACAGGCTCGAAATGCGCGAGGTAGTCAGCGCCACGCAACAAACCGTAACCGTTATACACAAAAGATTCGCGCAGAACGCAAAAGCGCTTGTAGAATCCGGCGTTGAAGCGTGTGCATATCGCGTGCGCTTCTCGCAATCAATGACCCTTAGAGGTAGGAGAAATATGGCGACTTCCGCAAAAAAGGTAGCCAAGAAGGCTGCTACGGTACCGACGAAGAAGGTTGCTGCAAAGAAAGCTGCTGCTCCCGCAAAGAAAGTCACGGCTAAGAAGGTCGCCGTGAAGGCGTCCGGCGTTCCCTCGCCGATCAAGGACACCTTCACGAAGGCCTCGCTGGCTGCACACGTTGCGGAGCGTGCGGGCGTCGAGCCGAAGTCGGCGAAGGCAGTTCTGGCTGCACTCGAAGACACGATCCTCGGTTCGGTTCACAAGAAGGGCGCTGGCGAATTCACGCTGTCGGGTCTTCTGAAGATCGTCGTTCAGACCGTTCCGGCGAAGAAGAAGCGCTTCGGCAAGGACCCGTTCACGGGTCAGGAGCGTTGGTTCCCGGCGAAGCCGGCAAGCGTGCGGGTCAAGGCACGTGCGTTGAAGAAGCTGAAGGACGCAGCAGCGTAAGTTGATGCGCCTCGATGGCGGCGCGAGCCGCTGTCGTTGGGTTGCTTTATCGCGGTCCCGCATGCGGAAGTGTGCGGGGATTTTGTTTTTTGTCTGCGACGCTGGGGGTGGGGTAGCGCTTGATATTGCGCTGGTATCCGGGGGTTGCTTTCGTAGCGCGGCTGGTTTGGCTTTTTTTGGGGTGTTCGCTGACATCCGTGCTTTGCCTTCGTGCTTCAGGCGTCGCCACTCTGCGGGGCGGGACTTGGTTTTGGTTGTCTGCGACGCTGGGTGGTTTGCTCGTGTTTGCGCAGGCATCCGCGATGCGTTAGCTTGCTTCACGCGTCGCCCCTGTGCGGGGCGGCACCTACTTTTCTTTGCCGCCGCAAAGAAAAGTAGGGGCGGTTTCAAAGACCAAGTGCAACAGCGGGGTTGATTTCGATTCCCTGTTTCTTGCAGTTTTCAATAAAGGCTTGCGCAGGCGTTCTCCAGCCGAGAGTCTTGCGTGGACGGGTGTTCATCTCGATAGCAATCAGGTCAAGCTGACGCTGTGAGAGCACGGACAGGTCCGCGCCTTTGGGCAGGTACTGGCGCAACAGACCGTTGGTGTTCTCACAGATACCGCGCTGCCACGGGCTGTGTGGATCGCAGAAGTAGATGCGGATGCCCGTCGCTTTGGCCAGTTCCTTGTGCAGTGCCATCTCCTTGCCCTGATCGTAGGTCAGCGTCTTGAGCAGTTGCGGGTCAAGCGGCGCGAACGCCGCGCTGTAGGCCCGCAACGCCTCTTCCGCTGTGCTGCCATCCATTTTGACCAGCATCAGGAACAGTGTGCTGCGATCGATCAGCGTGCCCACCGCCGAGCGGTTTGCTGCACCCTTGATGAGATCGCCTTCCCAGTGTCCGGTAATCAACCGCTCGTTTGCCTCGGGCGGACGCACGTGGATGCTGACCATGTCGGTGAGCTTGCCTCGTCGGTCTTCACCGTGCGAGCGGGGTCTGCGCGTGCTGCGCCCCCGTCTGAGAAGCGCGATCAGCTCGCGTTTAAGCTCGCCCCGAGGCATTGCGTAGATGGCGTGATAGATGGTTTCGTGAGATACGTTCAGGGTGGGCTCGTCCGGATGCGCCAGCTTCAGTTGCGCACTGATCTGCTCGGGTGAATGGTGTTTGCTCAACAGTTCGCGCACTTGCGGCCACAGCGCTCCGTCGATGTGCAGTTTGCGCTCCCGCCGTGGCTTGCGCCGCAGTCTGCCTGCCCGCAAACCCGCACGTCTTGAATTGTAGCCGCCTGCGATCGCAGGGCGTCCCATCACAGAGCGCTCGTGGGCCGGTTTCCAGTCATTGCGCCTCAGTTCACGACTGATCGTACTTGGTGAGCGCAAAAGAGCACGCGCGATCTCGCGCGTGCTCTTGGCCTCAAGCTTCATTGTAAAGATCACACCGCGCTCTTCGGCGCTCAGATGTTCGTAGTTCTTTCCCATGCAACGTATCCTAAACGGAAGTGTTGCACTTGCATCTTGAAACCGCCAGGCAAAAGAAAGCGGCTAACACCGCCAACTCTTCTTCCTGCCTGAGGGCCCCCAAAGGGTCTTACGCTTCACACGGCAACCACGTGACCCACGTTCGTTGCCAACGCTCTTGCGGTGCGCATCACCCGCTTCGCGCGCCCGCGTCGCAGCACGCCGTGCCAGACATTCCTCGGTCGCCCAGGTGGCAAACTGTGTGTAGGCCGTCGCACCCCACATGCATCACTTCGGACTGATAGCGCACGCGTGCCACCGTGTAAAAGCGCTACCCTGTACGACGGCACAACCTACACACAGTTTGCCACCTGGGCGGCAGAAACCATTCGCTGCCGCTTGACCATGTACGGGTGTCTGAAGCGGGTGATGCATCTGATCAGCGCGTTGGCAACGCACGCGAACAGGTGCGTTGCCGTGTGAAGCGTAAGACCCTTTGGGGGCCCTCAGGCAAACACAAAAGCTGGCGGTGTTAGCCGCTTTCTTTTGCCTACTTTTCTTTGCGGCGGCAAAGAAAAGTAGGTGCCGCCCCGCACAGGGGCGACGCGTGAAGCACGCTAACGCATCGCGGATGCCAGCGCAAAGAACGAACAAAACCGCCCGCGCCGCGGCGCAAATGCGCAAATGCATGAACGGCAGATACCGTAACGCGGACGCCAGCAAAAACACGAGCAAACCAACCCGGCCGCGCGACGCAGCCAAACCGCCGGTGCCAACAAAAAGACATGCCGCCCCGCACAGGGGCAACGCATACACGGGAAACTCATAACGCGGACTGCATGACAGAGACAAACAACCCAACTCCCGCGCCGCGAGCCAAAACCAAACCCAAAACCAAAACCAAACCAAAACCGATCCCCAAACCAGGGCCCGCGCCAGCGCCCCCCTGCACCGTGTACGCAACAACACGCACCGGAGTAGCGCATCCTCCCCCTCCGCGCTACGATGACAAGGACAATCGAGCGCCATCGCAGTGCGCGTTCCCAGTGCATCCACCGCGCGCAGCGCACAAATCCCGAATGGCATAACGCTTGCTTGATCGAGATTGAAAAACCGAATGCGCAGCGCATTCGCCTTCTATCCGACAAAAAGAGTGGGGCGTAACATGCGATGCTTTGACGAGATGCGTCAGTTCGATGACGCCGTGCGGCCGCACTATCAGCGGTTCGAACGCTGGCTCGTGCAGCAAGGCAGTGAGGCAATCGTGAGAAAGCGGGCCGAAGCCGATCTGCTGTTTCGCCGCGTCGGCATCACGTTCGCCGTCAACGGCGATCTGTCAGGCACCGAGCGGCTCATCCCGTTCGATCTGATCCCGCGCATCATCCCGCGCGGCGAATGGCAAACGCTCGAAGCCGGCCTCAGGCAGCGCGTCCAGGCGCTCAACCTCTTCATTCACGACGTCTATCACGACCGCAACATCGTTCGCGCCGGCATCGTGCCCGCCGATCAGGTCTACACCAACGCGCAATACCGGCCGGAAATGCAGGGCGTCGACGTGCCGCTCGGCGTCTACGCCCACATCGCAGGCGTCGACGTCGTGCGCGCCGGCGAGAACGGCGAGTTCTACGTGCTCGAAGACAATCTGCGCGTGCCGTCGGGCGTGTCGTACATGCTCGAAAACCGCAAGATGATGATGCGGCTCTTCCCCGAACTGTTCGTGCAGAACCGCATCGCGCCCGTCGCCCACTATCCCGATCTGCTGCTCGACACGCTGCGTTCGGTGGCGCCCGAAGGCGTCGACGATCCCGTCGTCGTCGTGCTGACGCCCGGCATGTACAACTCCGCCTACTTCGAGCACACCTTCCTCGCGCAGCAGATGGGCGTCGAACTGGTGGAAGGCAAGGACCTCTTCGTCGACGACAACTACGTGTTCATGCGCACCACCCAAGGGCCGCGGCGCGTGGATGTGATCTACCGGCGGGTCGACGACGACTTTCTCGATCCGCTCGCGTTCCGCCCGGATTCGGCGCTCGGCGTGCCGGGGCTGCTGACGGCGTATCGCGCGGGTCGTGTGGCGCTGGCGAACGCGATGGGCACAGGTATCGCCGACGACAAGTCGATCTATCCGTACGTGCCCGACATGATCGAGTTCTATCTGGGTGAAAAGCCGATCCTGAACAACGTGCCGACCTACCAGTGCCGCAAGCCTGACGACCTCGCCTACACGCTCGCGCATCTGCCCGAGCTGGTCGTCAAGGAGGTGCATGGCGCAGGCGGTTACGGGATGCTCGTCGGGCCGGCGTCGACGTCGGCGGAAATCGAGGCGTTCCGCCAGCGGCTGATCGAAAAGCCCGCCGGCTACATCGCGCAGCCGACGCTCGCGCTGTCAGCCTGTCCGACTTTCGTCGAATCGGGCATCGCGCCGCGCCATATCGATTTGCGCCCTTTCGTCCTGTCGGGCAAGACGGTGACGATGTGCGCGGGCGGCCTCACGCGCGTCGCGTTGCAGGAGGGCTCGCTGGTCGTCAACTCGTCTCAGGGAGGCGGCACGAAAGACACCTGGATGGTCGACTGACCACGTCCGACCGATGTTCCGAAGCGCCCGCATCGCGCGATGCAGGCGCAAAGCCGACAAACCACGGGCAACCCGGCGCGCTTCGCGTCACACGGCGACGAGAGCGCGTCCAATCAATACGGAAAGCCGACATGCTGAGCCGCACTGCCGATCATCTGTTCTGGATGGCCCGTTACATGGAGCGCGCGGAGAATACCGCGCGCATGCTCGACATCAACCTGAAGGCGCAATTGCTGCCGCAGACGCCCGAACAGGAGGAGCGCACGCAGCGCTCGGTGCTGCGCATCTCCGAGCTGGAGCACGCGTTCGCGCAGCGCTACGACGAGCCGACCCGCGAAAACGTGCTCGATTTCATGGTGGCCGATCCGACCAACCCGTCGAGCATTCATTCGTGTCTGCAGGCAGCCCGCGAAAACGCGCGCGCGGTGCGCGGCACACTGACCACCGAATGGTGGGAGACGATCAACGATACGTGGCTCGAATTCAACGAGCGCACCGCCCACGGCGAGGTGTCGAACAACCTGTCGGCGCTGTTCGAATGGGTGAAGTTCCGCTCGCATCTGTCGCGCGGCGTGACGATCGGCACCGCGTTGCAGGACGACGCATTCTTCTTCACGCAGCTCGGCACCTTTCTCGAACGCGCGGACAACACGGCGCGCATTCTCGACGTGCGCTTCGCCGACGCCGAGCCGAACTCGCGCGAGGCGGCCCGGCAGCTCGAAGACTTCTATTACTGGACGTCGATTCTGAGTTCGGTGTCGGCGCTGGAGATCTACCGCAAGGTGTATCGGGATGTCGTGACGCCGGCGCGTGTGGTCGAACTGATGATCCTGAATTCGCAGATGCCGCGCTCGCTGCTGGCGTCGCTCGACGGCGTCTGCGAAAACCTCGCGATGCTGCGCACGCAGGGCTCGAATCAATGCGAGCGCTTTGCGGGCAAGCTGCGCGCCGAACTGCTTTACTCGGATATCCGGCAGATTTTCGAAACCGGTCTGCACGCGTGGCTCACGCAGTTTCTCGCCCGCGTGTTCGAACTCGGCAACATGGTCGCGCGCACGTACCTGATGCTGCCCGTTGCCTGATGGAGTGCCCTCAATGTATCTGACGATCCGCCACGACACCTTTTACCGCTACGAATCGACGGTCCATTACTCGATCCAGCAACTGCGCCTCACGCCGTCGAGCGGTGCTTCACAGATCGTGCGGCGCTGGACGCTCGATGCGCCCGGCAAGCTCGACTCGACCTTCGATGCCTATGGCAACGTGCTGCACACGCTCGTGCTCAACAAGCAGCACGACGAGATACGCGTGCATGTGTCGGGCGAAGTCGACACGTTTGCGTTGATCGACGGTCGGCTCGGCAACGACGCGGGCGCGATCCCGCTCGAGCATTTCACCTGCGCGACGCGGCTGACCGACTGCGATCCCGCGATCCGCGAACTGGCGGCGTCCGTGCCGTCGCTCGACAAGCCAGCCGCGCTGATTGCGCTGGCGGAGAAGATCATCGATCGCGTGCAGTTCGAGACGGGCGCGACGGGCGTGACGAGCACGGCGTCGCAGGCGCTCGCGCTCGGCAAGGGCGTCTGTCAGGACCACGCGCATCTGATGCTCGCGTGCTGCCGCGCGCGCGGCATTCCGGCGCGCTATGTGAGCGGCTATATCGAACCGGGCGACGTCGAACATGCGGCGAGTCACGCGTGGGTCGATGTGTGGCTCACGGGTATCGGCTGGATTTCCGTCGACGTCACGCACGCTGCGTTCGCCAGCGAGATGTATTGCCGGCTCGCGGCGGCGCGCGACTATGAAGCGGCGTCGCCTGTGCGCGGGCGGCGTATCGGCGGACTGGAAGAAACGCTCGATGTGTCCGTTGCCGTGAAGGCGCAGGAACAGTCGCCGCAATAGGCGGCGCGCCGCTAAACCTGGGGTCTTTTCGGGCACACATCGGCTGCAGCGTGCCAGGCGCGCGCATTACAATGGCAGCGTCCCGCGGCGCTGCCCGCGGCCTGTGCCTTTTTCCGGCTCGCCCAACCGTTCGTTTAGGGCAGCCGTCTGGATTCCTGTCATGACTTACTGTGTGGCGATGTGCGTCGATGAAGGGCTCGTGTTCCTGTCGGATACGCGGACCAATGCCGGCGTCGATCACATCAGCACCGCGCGCAAGATGTCGGTGTTCGAAGAGCCTGGCGAACGCATGCTGGTGCTGCTCGGAGCGGGCAATCTGTCGCTCACGCAGGCCGTGCTGCAAGAGTTGTCCGAGCCTACTGGGCCTTCCGCTTCGTCGAAGCCCACGCTCTGGAGCGTGCCCACCATGGCCGATGCCGCGCGCGTGGTCGGCCAGGCAGTGCGCGACGTGCACCTGCGCGAGGCGAATGCGCTGCAGGAATTCGGCGTCGACTTCAATTGCAGCTTCATTCTCGGCGGACAGATCCGTGAGAACGCGGAAAGCGGCAATGGCGCCGGACAGCCGCGGCCGCGTCTCTTCATGATCTATGCGGCGGGCAATTTCATCGAATCGTCACGCGTGAACCCGTACTTTCAGATCGGCGAGTCGAAGTATGGCAAGCCGATCATCGACCGCGTGCTGATCCCATCCACGCCGCTCGACGAGGCCGCCAAGTGCGCGCTGATCTCGATGGACTCGACGCTGCGCTCGAACCTCTCGGTCGGGCTGCCGCTCGATCTGCTCGTCTATGAGAAAGATTCGCTGAAGGTGACGCGCTTCGTATCGATCGATCAGGACAATGCCTATTACCAGATGATCCATCGCACGTGGGGCGAACGGCTTCGGCAAGTGTTCGGCGAGATTCCCGATCCGGACTGGCAAGTCACGGGCGACGTGCCGCAGAACGGGCATGTCGGAGAGATGGTGCTGTATCGGCCGCCGGGCGAGTTGCATGCGCATGCAGCGCCCGGCACGCCGGGTGTCGATCCGCGGCCCGCGCAGACTCTGGCGCAAGCCGACAAGCCTAAAGCGCGCGGCTGATCGCGCTGACACAGCGCGCCCGCTTCAGGGCGCATCCACTTTTTCCACTGGGGCAATGAAAAAAGCCAGCGTTGGCTTGCGCCGCTGCTGGCTTCAGAGTACGGCTCGATGTCTCGAGCCGTGCGTCATATTGTTCTATTAGAACTTGTGACGGATACCCAGGCTGACGATTTCCTGGCTGGTCGAACCTGCCTGGTAGCCATACGAGCCAACCGATGCGCCTGCGTCGACGATCTTGCCCGTGGTTTGATCACGCTGATGGCCGCTTGCGTGCTGGTAAGCACCGATCAGGTACAGGTCGGTACGCTTCGACAGATTGTAGTCGCCGCCCAACGAAACCTGGTTGTAGCTTGCCGACGCGTCGCCAGAGCCGTGCGTGTACGTGTAGCCCAGACCGACCAGCATCGCCGGCGTGATCTGGTAGCCAGCGAAGGCGCCAGCAACCTGATACTTCTGCTGCGACGCGAAGCCCGAGAATGCGTCCGGCTTGTACTGCGCGAAGCTGTAACGCAGGTTGAACGTGAACGGACCCGTGACATATTGGCCAGCAACCGACGTGATGTCGATCTGCTTGGCAGACTGGTACGCGCCGTTGATGTTCGAGCCGTCAAACGTACCGTCCGACGTCACGCCTGTGTTCCACGTGCCAGCCGGCGTTGCCGGGGTGACGCCGCGGCTAGCCAGCGTGTTGGCGTTTTCCATGCGGAAGTAGCCAGCTGCAACGCTGAACGGACCGCCGCTCCACGTTGCTGCGCCTGCCCACGATTGGCCTGCACCCGTTGCGCCAGCGACGCCGCCGAGAGCGTACATGCCTTCGAACTGGAAGCCGCTCCACACGGGCGACACGTACTTGATTGCGTTGTTCGTACGCGAGCTGTTGTCGTTGTTGTCAACGTCGCCCGGCGTCGTGAACGTGCTGCCGAAGTAGTTGTCAGCCGTCAGCGGCTGGACCAGGTCGACCAGCGGGTCGTACTGGCGACCCAGCGTGAACGTACCGTACGCGTCGTGCGTCAAACCGACATATGCCTGGCGGCCGAACAGCTTCGTGCCCGTGCCGTACGAGCCCATCTTGCCGTTGTTCGGGTTGAAGCCGCTTTCCAACTGGAAGATCGCCTTCAGGCCACCGCCCAGGTCTTCCGTGCCCTTCATGCCCCAACGGCTGCCTTGCAGGTTACCGGCGGCCAGTTGCCAAAGGTTTTGGTCAGCCGGGTTTGAGTTGTGAACGTACTGGATCGAGTCATCGATCAAGCCATAAAGCGTCACGCTGCTCTGTGCATGTGCTGCGCCTGCAGCGCCGAGCAGTGCCAGCGAGAGCGTCGACAGTGCGATTCGTTTCATCCATTTCTCCACGCAGATGATTGGTTTTCGTTGTTGCGAATCGGAGAATAGCGCAGTGTCTCTACGTGTAAGAACTGAAAAAAATTAAGGTGTATCGAAAAACCGACAGCCCGGTAGAAGCCTTGTATCGTAAGCTTGTCAACGATTGTTTCTGTTTTGGCAATATTGAATCTCTGACTATGGATTATTGTTCTTTTTATGACAGTGATCGATAGCATCGGTACGATTTACGTCATCAGGCGCGTGTTTCGTGTAAGAAAGTTGTCTAGTCGACTGCGGAAATATCCGCTTTCACATAAAGAAGTTATAAAGGCTGCGAGCGTTCAGCTTGACGTTTCGGGTGGACAGTTTCGGTCGGATGTGATCGTGGCCGGCCGGCGCTGTTGAAGTGGACGCTTAACGGGTGGCGTTATCGGAGGGCGGTGTTTCAGTGTCATCCGAAGCGTTGCGGCGCCGGGCGAACGCGGCCACGGCCATCGCGGTGCTCGCCGCGATCAGCATCGACTCCCATGGATGCCGCCGGACGTAACGGTCGGCCGCGATGGCTCTGCGTCTTGCCTCGACGATCGTCACCGCGGCGGCGCGCGTCGCCTGCGTTTCGACCTCGATGACAGTTTTGCCGATCGACACGGCCTTGCCGATGCCGGCGTCATGCTTCGCCAGCAATCGCGTGGCAATGGAAGGACGCGGTGTCGGCGGCGTGACGGTTGGAGCCTGCTGCGGGTCGCTTCCCGGGCCGCGTGCCGGACCACGTCTTGCGTCTGTCGCCATCGTCGATGCCGCCAGCACGGACGCCAGCATCGCGCGGCTGCCCGGCGGCGGGGCGGGCGCGAAACCCCACGCGCCGCGCGGATCGTGCATGCGGCCGCGCGCCGCGGAGAACTCCGCGCCGAGCAGCAACACGACCGCCGAGAAGTACAGCCACATCAGCAACACGGCGAGCGAGCCGGCCGCGCCGAACGAATTGGCCATGCCGGCATGCGCGAGATAGAGCGCGAAGAGCTTCTTGCCCGCCGAGAACAGCGCGGCCGCCACCGTCCCGCCGACCAACGCGTCGCGCCAGCGCACGGGCGCATCGGGCAGGAACTTGAGCAGCGCGGCGAACGCGAACGCGAGCACCATCCAGCCGACGGCCAGTTGCAGCAGATTGCCGATCACCACGTACGGCGAGTCGCCCCAGATCCAGTTGCCGATGAACGTGATCGCCGTGTCGAGCACCAGCGACACGATCAGCAGGAACGCCACGCCGAGCACGAGGCCGAACGAGATCAGCCGCACGCGCACCAGCGCGAACACGCTCGACGCGCGCGGCGCCACCGACGGCCAGACGATATTGAGCGCGCTGTTCAACGACGAAAAGGTCGCGGACGCGCCCACGGCCAGCAGAACGAACGAGATGATCGCAGCGACGCCGCCCGCGCTGCCGCTGCGATGCGCGTTCTGCACGATGGTCGTGACGGCGGCAGCGGCATCGTTGCCGAGCACGCTATGCACCTGTCTGAACAGTTCGCCGCGCGCGGCTTCAGCGCCGAAGAACCAGCCGGAAATGGCGATCACCATCACGAGCGTCGGCGCGAGCGAGAACGCCGCATAGAACGCGATGCTCGCCGCCATCGCCGCGCAGCGGTTCTCGGAGAACTGCCGCAACGCGCCGGCAGCCCACGACGCCTGCTTCTTCGCGACCGTTTGCAGCTTGTCGGCGGACAGTGAATCGAGTTCCATGACGGTCCTTCATCACGAGGGTTGATACGTCGAACGCACAACGCATGGCATCGCGGATTCATCGCGCATCGACGTGCGACGAGGCATGCAACTGACAATCGTATGACGCAAGCGTCATGCCCATCTACCTATGCGAGTACAACAAAAACGAGCAACAGGACTAAACCACAACGCCGAGTCGTCGAGCATAGATTGTGCTGCGCTTTGTGCTTCCGTCTGCTTACGATCGTCAGGAAACGACTTATACTTTTTTCACATCCCCACAATTAGAACGAGAGGCGACCATGTTGCAAATGTCCCGCCGTCAGTTTCTGAAAGTGACGGCGAGCACGCTGGCCGGATCGAGTTTGGCCCTGATGGGCTTCTCGCCGGAACCCGCGCTCGCCGAAGTCCGACAGTACAAACTGGCTCGTACTACCGAAACGCGCAACACCTGTCCTTATTGCTCAGTCGGCTGCGGCATCCTGATGTACGGCCTGGGCGACGGCGCGAAGAACGCGACTGCCAGCATCATCCACATTGAAGGCGACCCGGACCACCCGGTCAATCGCGGCACGTTGTGCCCGAAAGGGGCGAGCCTGATCGACTTCATCCACAGTCCGAGCCGTCTGAAGTATCCCGAGTATCGTGCGGCCGGTTCCGATCAGTGGCAACGCATTTCGTGGAATGATGCGCTCGACCGCATCGCCAAGCTGATGAAGGAAGATCGCGACGCGAACTTCGTCGAAAGCACGTCCGACGGCAAGAAGGTCAACCGCTGGCTGACCACGGGCATGCTCGCGGCGTCGGCGGGCAGCAACGAGGTCGGCTATCTGACGCACAAGACCGTGCGCAGCATGGGGATGCTCGCGTTCGACAACCAGGCGCGTGTCTGACACGGCCCGACGGTGGCAGGTCTTGCCCCGACGTTTGGCCGTGGAGCGATGACGAACCATTGGGTCGACATCAAGAACGCGGACGTGATTCTGGTGATGGGCGGCAATGCGGCCGAGGCGCACCCGTGCGGTTTCAAATGGGTGACTGAGGCGAAAGCGCACAACAAGGCGAAGCTGATGGTCGTCGATCCGCGCTTTACGCGCACGGCTTCCATCGCGGACTTCTATGCGCCGATCCGCACGGGCACGGACATCGCGTTCCTTGGCGGCGTGATCAACTATCTGCTGACCAATGACAAGATCCAGCACGAGTATGTGAAGAACTACACGGACATGCCGTTCATCGTCCGTGAAGACTTTGCGTTCAACGACGGCATCTTCTCCGGCTACGACGCGAACGCGCACAAGTACGCAGACAAATCGACGTGGGATTACGAGCGCGGCGACGACGGCTTCGTGAAGGTCGATATGACGCTGCAGCATCCTCGCTGCGTGTACAACCTGCTCAAGCAGCACTATTCGCGCTACACGCCGGAGATGGTCGAAAAGACCTGCGGCACGCCGAAGGACAAATTCCTGCACGTCTGCGAGACGCTCGCGACTACGGCAACGCCGGGCCGCGCGGGCACGATTCTCTATGCGCTCGGCTGGACGCATCATTCGATCGGCGCGCAGATGATCCGCACGGGCGCGATGGTGCAACTGCTGCTGGGCAATATCGGCATCGCGGGCGGCGGGATGAACGCATTGCGCGGCCACTCGAACATCCAGGGGTTGACGGACCTGGGCCTGATGTCGAACCTGCTGCCAGGCTACATGACGCTGCCGAACGAGCCCGAGCAGGATTTCGACGCCTATATCAAGAAGCGCGCGGCGCAGCCGCTGCGGCCCAACCAGTTGAGCTACTGGAAGAACTATCGCGCCTTCCACGTGAGCATGATGAAGTCGTGGTGGGGCGACGCCGCGACGGCCGACAACAACTGGGGCTTCGACTACCTGCCGAAGCTCGACAAGCCGTACGACCTGCTGCAGACCATCGAGCTGATGTACCAGGGCAAGATGAACGGCTATATCTGCCAGGGCTTCAATCCGCTGGCGGCCGCGCCGAACAAGGCGAAGACGGCGGCGGGCCTGGCGAAGCTGAAGTGGCTCGTCATCATGGACCCGCTCGCGACGGAAACCTCCGAGTTCTGGAAGAACTACGGCGAGTACAACGACGTCGATGCATCGAAGATCCAGACGGAAGTGTTCCGGCTGCCGACCACCTGCTTCGCCGAAGAGCGCGGTTCGCTCGTGAGTTCGAGCCGCGTGCTGCAATGGCACTGGCAGGGCGTGGAGGGGCCGGGCGAAGCGCGCAGCGACCTCGAGATCATGTCGGGCCTTTTCCTGCGCATGCGCAAGGCGTACAAGGAGCAGGGCGGCAAGTATCCCGATCCCATCGTCAACCTGAACTGGACGTACGCGCATCCCGACAGCCCGACGCCCGAAGAGATCGCGATGGAGTTCAGCGGCAAGGCGCTCGCTGACCTGCCCGATCCCAAAGATGCGAGCAAGGTGCTCGTCAAGAAGGGCGACCAGCTGGGCGGCTTCGCGCAACTGAAGGACGACGGCACGACGGCGAGCGGCTGCTGGATCTTCTGCGGCGCGTGGACCCAGAACGGCAACCAGATGGGCCGGCGCGACAACAGCGATCCGACGGGCATCGGTCAGACGCTCGGCTGGGCATGGGCATGGCCCGCGAACCGGCGCGTGCTGTACAACCGCGCGTCGTGCGACCTGAACGGCAAGCCTTTCGACCCGAAACGCAAGCTGATCGCTTGGAACGGCACGAGCTGGAGCGGGCCCGACATTCCCGACTACAAGATCGATGAGGCACCCGAAAATGGCATGGGGCCATTCATCATGAACCCGGAAGGCGTCGCGCGTTTCTTCGCGCGCGACGGCATGAACGAAGGGCCTTTCCCCGAGCACTACGAACCGTTCGAGACACCGCTCGGCTACAACACGTTCCATCCGAACAATCCGCTGGCGACGAACAACCCGGCTGCGCGTGTGTTCCCGGACGACCGCGAGGCGTTCGGCAAGGCGGCCAATTTCCCGCACACGGCGACCACCTATCGTCTGACGGAACACTTCCACTTCTGGACCAAGCATGCGCGCCTGAACGCGATCATCCAGCCGCAGCAGTTTGTCGAAATCGGCGAGGACCTCGCAAAGCAGGTCGGCGTGGTGGCGGGCGACCGCGTGAAAGTGTCGAGCAATCGTGGGTACATCGTCGCCGTGGCCGTCGTCACGAAACGGATCAAACCGCTGATGATCGACGGCAAGAAGGTGCAGACGGTCGGCATTCCGCTGCATTGGGGGTTCAAGGGCCTGACAAAGCCGGGCTATATCACCAACACATTGACGCCTGTCGTGGCCGACGCGAATTCGCAGACACCGGAATTCAAGTCGTTCCTCGTGAAGGTCGAGAAGGCATAGGGGAGGCGTCATGGCATTTCAATCGCTCGATATCAAACGCATCTCCGCCACGACCGTGCAGCCGACGTCGGTGCGCGAACCTGTCACGGGAGAAGTCGCGAAGCTGATCGATGTGACCAAGTGCATCGGTTGCAAGGCGTGCCAGACGGCGTGCATGGAGTGGAACGACCTGCGCGACGAGGTCGGCATCACAACGGGCGTCTACGACAACCCGCGCGATCTCTCCGAGCATTCGTGGACGGTGATGCGCTTCACCGAGTACGAGAACCCGAAAGGCGATCTCGAATGGCTGATCCGCAAGGACGGCTGCATGCACTGCGAAGATCCCGGCTGCCTGAAGGCGTGTCCGTCGCCGGGCGCGATCGTGCAGTACACGAACGGCATCGTGGATTTCCACGAGGAGAACTGCATCGGCTGCGGCTACTGCATTGCGGGTTGCCCGTTCAATATTCCTCGGCTCTCGAAAGCGGATCATCGCGTGTACAAGTGCACGCTCTGCTCGGACCGCGTCGGCGTGGGCCAGGAACCGGCGTGCGTGAAGACCTGCCCGACGGGCGCGATCGTGTTCGGCACCAAGGTCGACATGATCCAGCACGCGGAAGAGCGCATTACGGACCTGAAGGAGCGTGGCTTCGAACACGCGGGACTGTACAACCCGGCGGGCGTGGGCGGCACGCATGTGATGTACGTGCTGCATCACGCGGACCAGCCGTCGCTGTATCACGGCTTGCCTGACGATCCGCACATCAGCCCGTTCGTGAAGCTGTGGAAAGGCATTGCGAAGCCGCTCGGCGTCGCGGCGATTGCGCTGACGGCGCTGGCCGGCTTCTTCCACTACACGCGCATTGGCCCGAACGAGGTCAGCGAAGAAGACGAAGACGCCGCCCGCAACGCCGCGCACGATATCCGCGAACGGCGCGAGCACAAGCCCGAGGAGCCCGTCAAATGAAACATCATCGGCATGAGAACCCGGACCTGATCGTGCGCTATACGCCGAACGAGCGCACGAATCACTGGATCACGGCGATCACCTTCGTGCTGCTCGCGCTGTCGGGCCTGGCGCTGTTTCATCCGTCGATGTTCTGGCTGTCCGCGCTGTTCGGCGGCGGGCAATGGACGCGCATCCTGCATCCGTTCGTCGGCCTTGTGATGTTCGCGTCGTTCATGATTCTTGCGCTGCGCTTCTGGCATCACAACTATCTCGACGCCGACGACCGGCAGTGGCTGCGACAGATCAACGATGTGCTCACGAACCGCGAAGACCGGTTGCCCGAAGTCGGCAGATACAACGCCGGGCAGAAGCTGCTGTTCTTTGTGCTGGTGCTGTGCCTGCTGCTGTTGCTGCTGAGCGGCATCGTCATCTGGCGCGCGTATTTTGCGTTTTATTTCCCGATTGAAGTGGTGCGCGTCGCAGCCGTGATTCATGCCGTGACGGCGTTCGTGCTGATCTGCAGCATCATCGTGCATATCTACGCGGCAATATGGGTGAAGGGTTCGATCGGCGCGATGGTGCGCGGCACGGTGACGCTCGGCTGGGCGCGCAAGCATCATCCAAAGTGGTTTCGCGAGAGTATCAAGTGACGTGTGAGCGGCGCGCGCCGGGCCGGTGGTGCGCGCTGCGTCTGCATATCTGCTACTGTTGACGCCATCCATGTTTCTGACCAGCAGGAACCTGAATTGGTGCAACGCATCCTGGAACCCGGCCAGATCGAATCGATCGATCACTCCGCCATTCCGCGCCTGCGCATGCCGGAGCGCGCAACGCTATTCTCGACGCGCGCCGCGCGCCTTCGCCAACTGGCGGGCGCGAGTCCGATTGGCGGCTATATCCGGCTGATGGCGACATTGGCCGACGCGCAGCAGCAAATGCTCGCGCAGATCACCGCGACGATGCCCTCCAGAGAATCCATCGACCTCGCGCAGCAGCATTCGATGCCCATCGCGCCCGCGACCACGGCGGAGCGCGATCCGTTGTGGCGCGACGTATTGCAGCGTCTGCTCGATCGCGTCGAAGCGGCGGGACTGGTGACGCCCATGCTCGCCCGCGTGATCGACGACTTGCGCGTAAAGCGTGCGGAAGAACTCGACGCACTCGCCGACGCGATCCTGGCGCTGCGCTTCAACGAAGTCGAGCCCGCGTCCGCGCCGTTCGTGATGGCGGCGCTGCAGGTGGTGTGGACGGACATCGCGAGCCGCATCGATCAGCGCGCCGTGCCGTATCTCGACGGGCCCGGCGCGTGTCCCGTGTGCGGCGTGCCGCCCGTCGCGAGCATCGTGCGCGTGGGCGGACAGTTCCAGGGCTATCGCTACGTGCAATGCGGCCTGTGCTCGACCGAGTGGCATGTGGTGCGCGTCAAGTGCACGAATTGCGATTCGACGAAGGGCATCGCGTATCACGGCATCGACGGCGGCAGCGAAGCGCTGAAAGCCGAATCGTGCGACGAGTGTCACACGTATCGCAAGATCGGCTATCAGGAGAAAGACTACGACTTCGAGCCGCTTGCCGACGACCTCGCGAGCCTCACGCTCGATCTGCTGATGAACGAAGCAGGCTATAAGCGCAGCAGTCCGAATCCGCTGCTGTGGCCGGAAGTGCCTTCGGACGAGTGAGCCGTCGTCGTAGCAACCGCGCGGGGGACGCAAGCGTGAGCGAAGTGTCGGGAAACGAGCTGAACAGGGACGTGCGCGCGTTGCTCGCGCGCGTGCCGGCTGTCGAGCGCGTGCTGTCGTCGGCGCAAGTGCAACCATTGATCGGCGAATACGGCCGCACGCAGGTCGTCGACGCAATACGCGCGGCCGCCGACTCACTAAGGCGCGACCTGCTCGCGGGCACTTCGTTCGATGAATCGTTCAGCTTCGAAACGAAGCTCATCGATGACGCGTCTCGCACGCTCGCCGCGCGCGCGCGGCCCCATTTGCGCGCGGTGTTCAATCTGACGGGCACCGTACTGCATACGAATCTCGGGCGCGCACTGCTGCCCGACGAAGCCGTGCGGGCGGTGATCGAAGCGCTCACGCGGCCGATGAACCTGGAGTTCGACCTCGCCACGGGCAGCCGCGGCGACCGCGACGATCTGATCGACGAACTCATCTGCGAACTGACGGGCGCCGAGGCGGCGACGGTGGTCAACAACAACGCGGCGGCCGTGCTCCTCACGTTGTCGGCGCTCGCGTCGAAGAAGGAAGTGGTGGTGTCGCGCGGCGAACTGGTCGAGATTGGCGGCGCGTTCCGTATTCCCGACATCATGTCGCGCGCGGGCGCGAAGCTGCGCGAGATCGGCACCACGAACCGCACGCATCTGAAGGATTACGACGAGGCGATCAACGCGCGCACCGCGCTGCTGATGAAGGTGCATTGCAGCAACTATGCGATAGAAGGCTTCACAAAAAGCGTATCCGTCGATGAAGTCGCGCAGCTCGCGCATGCGCGCGGCCTGCCGATGGCCGTCGATCTCGGCAGCGGCACGCTCGTCGATCTTGCACAGTTCGGTTTGCCGACCGAGCCGACCGTGCGCGAGACAGTCGAAGCGGGTGCCGATCTCGTCACGTTCAGTGGCGACAAGCTGCTGGGCGGGCCGCAGGCGGGCTTGATCGTCGGACGCGCCGAGCTGATCCGCAAGATCAAGAAGCATCCGCTCAAGCGCGCGCTGCGCGTTGGCAAGCTGACGCTCGCGGCGCTCGAACCCGTGTTGCAGCTTTATCGCGCGCCCGAGCGGTTGCGCGAGCGGCTGACGACATTGCGTCTGTTGACGCGTCCCGCCGCCGACATGCAGGAACAGGCGGCGCGTGTGCAAGCAGTGCTGCAACGCGCGCTCGGCGAAGCGTACAGCGTGACAGCCGAGCCGATGATGAGCCAGATAGGCAGCGGCGCATTGCCTGTCGATCAGTTGCCGAGCTTCGGTCTTGCGATGCGCAATGCCGCGGGCAAGCGCGGCGGCCGCGCGCTGATGAAGCTCGAAGAAGCGCTGCGTGCGTTGCCGCGCCCGGTGCTCGGACGCATTGCCGATGACGCGCTGTGCCTCGATCTGCGCTGCCTCGAAGCCGCCGACGAAGCCGTATTCGTCGCGCAATGCGCGGAGCTGTGGATATGATCGTCGGCACGGCGGGCCATATCGATCACGGCAAGACGACACTGGTACGCGCGCTGACGGGCGTCGACACCGACCGCCTGAAGGAAGAGAAGGCGCGCGGCATCTCGATTGAACTCGGCTACGCGTACACGCCGCTCGATAACGGCGACGTGCTCGGCATGATCGACGTGCCGGGCCACGAAAAGCTCGTGCATACGATGGCGGCGGGCGCGTGCGGCATCGATTACGCGCTGCTCGTGATCGCCGCCGACGACGGCATCATGCCGCAGACGCGCGAGCATCTCGCGATCCTGCAACTGCTCGGCATTACGCGCGGCGCGATCGCATTGACAAAAACCGATCGCGTGGATGACGCGCGCATCGCGCAGGTGCACGAAGAGATTCGCGCGTGGCTTGCTGCGACGCCGTTCGCCGACGCGCCCGTCTTCGACACGAACGCGACTTCATCCGACGATGCCGGCGTGCGCGCGCTGTCGCATCATCTGCGCGACGCGGCCGTCGCGTGGCGCGCGCGGCGCGACGATGGGCTGTTCCGTCTCGCCGTCGACCGCGTGTTCACGCTTGCAGGGCAGGGCACGATCGTGACGGGCACGGTGTTCGCCGGACGCGTCGCGACGGGCGACACGCTGATGCTCGAACCGGCGCATCGAGCCGTGCGCGTGCGCAGCATCCACGCGCAAAACCGTGCGGCCGATGTAGGGCGTGCGGGACAGCGCTGCGCGCTCAATCTCGCCGGTATCGATAAAGACGCGATTGCGCGCGGCGACTGGATCGTCGACGCGCGGCTCGCGAAACCCGGCGAGCGGTTCGACGTCGAGCTGACGCTACTCGCTGACGCGGATATCACGCTGCAACACTGGGCGCCGCTGCATGTGCATGTCGGCACGCTGCATCGTGTCGCGCATGTCGCGTTGCTCGAAGGCGATACGCTCGCGGCCGGTTACAGCGCGCGTGTGCAGCTGGTGTTCGATGCGCCTGTCTGCGCGTTGCCGGGCGACCGCTTCATCGTGCGCAATGCGCAGGCGACGCGCACGGTCGGCGGCGGGCGCGTGCTCGATCCGTTCGGGCCGCCGCGCAAGCGCAGGACGGCGGAGCGGCGCGCGTGGCTCGACGCATTGCAGGCATGGCTCGACGACGGCCGTATCGGTCCGCTGCTCGACGAGGCGCCGCGCGGCGTAACGCGTTCGATGCTGACACAACTGACGGGACTGCCCGCGGACGCATTGCCGCTGCCTGCCGATGCCGACGAGATTGCGCTGCATGGCAAGGACGCGGGGGATGCCGTCGTCGTGTTACGCACGCACTGGGCGCGTCTGCGAGCGAACGTGATTGCGGCGCTCGATCAATATCACGCGCGCTCGCCTGACGAACTGGGACCGGATGCCGCGCGCTTGCGGCGCATCGCGGCGCCGCTGGTGCCAGACGCAATGTGGCGCACGCTGGTCGATTCGCTCGTGGCGGAAGGTGTCGTCGCGAGAAGCGGGCCGTGGCTGCATGCGCCGGAGCATTCGGTTACGCTCGATGCGAACGAGCAGGCGCTCGCCAATGCATTGCTGCCGCTGCTGCGGGAAGGCCGCTTCGATCCGCCGTGGGTGCGCGATCTCGCGAAGACGACGGGGCAGCACGAAGAGGCCGTGCGTCAGGTATTGCGCAAGCTGGCGCGGCAAGGCGACGTGCATCAGGTTGTCCGCGATCTGTTCTATCACCGCGACGTGGTGCATGAGCTTGCGCGGCTCGTCGCTGGGATTGCGAATGGGCATGGCGGCGCGCTGGGCGCATCGGGGTTTCGCGACGCGACAGGCCTGGGGCGCAAGCGCGCGATCCAGATTCTGGAGTTCTTCGATCGCATCGGCTATACGCGCTTTCAACGCGAGGTGCACTGGCTGAGGCCGGATTCGCATTTGCGTGAGGCGCTTGCGTGCGAATCGGGTGCGTGATGTGGAGTCGCGCGATTGCGCGCCCCGCGGATGCTGGTGTTGTTTAGCGCTGGCTATAATCGGTCGCGGGAAGTTTGTGGGTGAAGTGAGGCGTCGACGGAAGGCATTCGTATCTGGTGGTGCGGCTGGGCTTCAAACCCAGTAGGGGGTGTCAGCCACTCTCTGGTCGGTTCGACTCCGGCTGCCTTCCGCCCAGTGGTGACATGGGTTTCCGGATAATTCGAATTCCTTTCATTTGAAATTGTTTGCCCCTCCATCTCCCCTTGATTCCCCGCAGGAATGACACAGGAGAACGCGGTCGGGGAGTTGCAAAAGAACGCGGCGCGCGGCCGCGCAGCGGCTCGATGCGAAGGCTCGGGTTCCTGGTAATCCCGGTCACACGCTGGTTTCGGCAATTCGGCTCAGGGTGACCGGTGTGGTGATCTCTATGAGCGCAATCCACGTCGCGCGACAGATGACCGGATCAGCGAATTGAAGGAATCGATCCACATCGATGGCATCAAACAGATGGTCACCGTCACCCGACGCCCGAACGTGCGTGTTGGCCAGCCAGAATTCCAGTGTTGCCATTTTCTGTACCTCGAAGGCGGCTAGCGTGATAACTGAACCCATCGCACGCCGATGCCTATCCGTTATCGGCTTCGCTCGGAAACCTGCCCGATGATCTACCAGTGCTTTTCGACCATGTTGCAGCCATGCGAGATCGGTCAAATTCCTCGGCCGCGAATGGCCGCTGTCGAGAAAGTCGAATGCTCCTTGCCGACCACTTCGGCCCGTCAGTCCAGTCGATCTCAACGGCGGCATCCAAAGGTGGATTGGCCGTTCGTTGACCCGCATGGCCAGGTGCGGCATAGGCCACCAATGTGACGGTGCCGTGAAAATGCCAACGTACGCAATCGTACACTTCTGCTCTGTTTGGTCTTCGGGCTTCGTGCCCAGAGCACTATTTTTCAGGAGCACGTCCCCCGACTGACAAAACCGGCGCGGAACGTGCCGGTCTGCACGGCTCGCGGATTTGATCGCGCCGGACCGCATCCTTTCTTGCAAGCCACCTCACTGCAAAAGCCATCCGTTCTCCTGATGGAGGCCGTTGCACGTGTTGCAAATTGGGAGTACGTCATGAAGCGAATCTGTGCCGCATTCTTTGCAGCAGTGCTCAGCGCGACGGTCGCGTCAGAATGTCAGGGGCAGTATACGACCGACTGGATAGCGAATACGTTTGGGACTAACGCCACTCACGTAGGTAACGCCGCGCGTTCGATGTGGGTTGCGCCAGAAGGCACCATTTACACCGCGTCCATGTGGGACGAGAACGAGGGCGGCATTGCGATCTACAAGAGTGGTTTGAACGCCGGCAGCATTGGCGCGCATGGTGAACCACAAGGCAGTGCCATCACCGGCAATGCCACCAAGCTCTGGGCACCGCGCCAGTGGGGGCGCGTGAACGGGGTCTACTCGAGCGGCCTGGTGATCAGATACGACCGGGTGACGGGGACGTTTGACCAGAGCATCCAGGTCTCGTGCGACACCGCCGAGCGGCGCGCCGATGTGATCACCGGTATCGCCACCTGGTCCCACTTCTGGGTGGCGAGCGACAACCCGTGCGCGCGCATGCGACTTTACGACACCAATGGCACCTGGCTGCGTGACATTGCCGTGACTGACCCCGGCGCAGTTGCGTTCGACCGCAATGGCAACATCCTCGTCGCTCAGGAGGCAGAGGGCACCGTCCTTCAGGTCAGCCAGACCGGCACCATCCTGCATACGCTCACCCTGCCCAGTGGCGAAGTCCCCCATGCGCTCTACTTCGACCCAACCACGCAGTATCTTTGGATCGGCGACGCAGGACCGGACCAGAACGCGAAGATCTACGACACGCGCACGTGGACGCTGAACAGTACATTCGGGGTGAAGGGTGGCTATCTGGATACAACGACTGGTACGAAAGGCCAGGTGGGGAGCCTGCGCTTCGCGCGCATCGACGGAATCGGCAAAGACTCGGCCGGCAACCTCTACATCCTCTCGCAGCCGTGGGGAGGCTCATGGGACCATGGACGCACAGGAGGCACAGACCTCTACGAATACAGTCCGACAGGCAAACTCCTCTACAACCTGCGTGCACTGAATTTCGAGGCGATAGCCGCCCCCGATCCGGCGGCTGACGCAACCGTGTTCTATTCCGGCGTGAACATCTATTCAGGCACAGGTAGTGCGGACTGGAAGTTTGTCGCTAACACCGTTGACCCGTTCACGTATCCGTCCGACCCCCGCCTCGACGTGACTTACCGGGGGCGCGGCCTGCACTTCGGCATGATTGCGAGCGCAGGAGCGAACAGGGTGCTAGTCGCCACTGACCAGAACCCCGACGGCTTCTACTTCTTCCACTTTGACCCTGCCCAGGGCTACACTGCCGTCCCGGATGGGGTATTGCCGGGCACGCTATTCAATGCCACTGCGCGGGTTCGCAACGGCTTCTGCCTCGACAGCAGGGGTGACGTGTGGGCCGGGCTCGACAAGACCAACCAGATCTGGCACTGGCCGCTGACCGGGTTCGATGCGAACGGCAAGCCGTCATGGGGAACGCCCGTGACTGTGACAGTTCCTGCATCGATCGGTGACCTGAGCCGCATCATCTACCTGCCCGAAAGCGACACGATGATTCTCGGGCAGCGGATCACGGGCAGCACGGACTGGACCGGCATCGGAACCCGCGTAGAGGTCTACCATGGGTGGCTCGCCGGCAACACGACCAACCCGAACCCGGTTATCACGCTCACCAGTGCCAATCCGAAGTCCCTCACTGCTGCCGGCAACTACCTGTTCGTTGGCTACGTCCACACCGTGCCCAACATCGATGCCTTCAACCTGACGACGGGCAGCCTGGACAACACGTTCATCAACAGCAACCCCAGCAACGTGTACGTCGGCAATGACGTGGATTCGATGTACGGTCTTCGATCTTACCTTCGATCGACCGGCGAGTACGTGGTCACGAAGGATAACTACAACGGCTCCAGCATTGTTGTTTACCGTTGGACTCCCTGATCACCTGTGCCCGTCGCGCCGACTCCCCGCCTCAGTCCAGCAATCTGGCAAGCCTCAGCGCACAGGCAACGGCGCGCTGCCAGGATCGTTCACCGATGAACGGTGAAACTCGCAGTGGAATCGCGTCCGTCACATGTCAGGTTGCAAGCGGACCGTCGTGACATTTGTTCGAGTGGCAGAAACTGGCCGGCAGACTCAAACCGCTCGCGCGGTAGGGGCTACGGTCAGACGCCGGTGTTCAGGGACAGGCCGGCATCGCGGTTCCGTATGTTGGCGAATGAGGCAATCCGCCTCGTTCTCCAGCAGGAGCCGAATCATGACCTCCTCACAGTCAAACGTCAGTCCGCTGCGCCAGCGCATGAGCGACGACACGCGCATGCGCCAGCTTGCCCCCAGGATGCAGGACATCTGCCTGCACATCGTGCGTGAGTTCACCCGGTTTCTCGGGCGCTCACCTGACACGGCCACGGTCGAGGACCTGCGCCGCTACCAGCTCTATCTGGTCGACCACGGCACATCGGCCGTGTCGCTGAACCACGCGATCACCGGCCTGAAGTTCTTCTTCACAGTCGCGCTCGACCGGCCCGAACTGATGGTCAGGATGCAACCGGTGCGCGTGCCCCGCATATTGCCCGTCGTGCTCAGCCCCAATGAAGTGCGGCGGCTCATCGCCGCAACGGCCAACCTCAAGCACCAGACCGCGCTCTCAGTCGTCTATGGCACCGGGCTGCGTGTCCGTGGTACGCGTCAGTGCCATGACCCTATGTCGGTCTCGTCCCCCCCACTACCAGACTTGCCCGCGGCACCATAGCTGAACACATCAATCTCGTCATGGACACCCGGGTTCAAATACTGATAGGAATGCCCCCACGGATCCTTCGGCAGACGCTCCAGATAGCCACCGGACTTCCATCTGTTGGGCGCCGGGTCGGTGGAGGGCTTTTCAATCAACGCGCGCAGCCCTTGCTTCTGGGTGGGGTAGTACCCATTGTCGCTGCGATAAAGCTTGAGTGCCCGCGTGATCGTTTCGATGTCGTGGCGCGCCGCGTCTCGACGCGCCTCACTCGAATGAGTCATGATCTTCGGCACGATCAGCACCGCGAGCACGCCAAGAATCGCGATCAACACCATACTCTGAATGAGCGTCAAACTGCGCCGTTTCTCTTGACCGGTCGCTCTGGCCGGGTGATGACCTGGGTGCATTACGAATATACGATTGCTTCTAATGAAAATATTTCTGTCTGGCCTGATAGGACGCTTTTCATGACAACGCCACCACCTCGCAGCTCCATCGGCAGTCTCGCTGTTTGCCGGGTTACCTGAGATGCCAGATTCCCCAGACTGCGATCAACAATGCAAGCCCGAAGCCACCGCCTAACAGGATGTACGTTTCAATCACTTTCACCGGAACATGCAAGTAGAAAAAACGGGCAAGAAAGCATCTGCGATGCGGCCCGCAGAGACGGATCTTTCAGTGTGTATCTCACTCGCGACATGCCAGCCGACCGTGCGAGGCACGCTACAATCCGCACGGGAATACTACCTTCACTGCCTTTCAATTCGCATGCCGGATTCTCTCCTTCCCGGACCAGGATTCACCCCGGGTCTTCGTAGGGTCGCGTTATGGGGACCGGGAGTGCTTGTCATGCTCGCGGACTGCGACGCGGGAAATATCGTGACAGCCGCGCAGAGCGGCGCACAATGGGGCCTGCAACTGTTGCCGGTGCTGCTTGGACTTATTCCTCTGCTCTACATGGTTCAGGAACTCACGGTCCGTCTGGGCATCTTTACCGGGCGAGGCTACGGTGAACTGATCCGCATGCACTTTGGTTCCCAGTGGGCATGGGTTTCAGCGCTCGGGCTGGCCATTGCAGTGTTCGGTTCACTGGTCACTGAGTTCACTGGCGTCGCAGGCGTCGGCGAAATGTATGGCATCTCCCGCTCCGTCACGCTGCCGCTTGCAGTCGTCGTCCTGATTGGTACCGTGCTGACCGGCTCGCATAAACGCGCCGACAAGATCGCGATCGTCATCGGGGCCTTTGAACTGACGTTCTTTGCAGTTGCCTGGAAGGCGCATCCGCACTTTCGTGACCTGCTGCGTCAGTTGCCCCATCTGCCCGTCGGCAACCGCGAATTTGGCTACCTTGCTGCTGCGCTGATTGGAGCGACCTTCAATCCGTGGATGATCTTCTATCAGCAGGCGGCCGTAGCGGACAAAAAGCTCTCTCCAGCAGATCATATGGCGGCCCGGGTTGAAACGGCTGTCGGCGCGGTACTCACGCAGCTGTTGACCGCCGCTGTCCTTGTCGCCGCAGCGGCGACGCTGTCGGGAAATGGTCAACCGCGCTCTTTGCAGAGCATCGGGGAAATCAGTGATGCGCTCGCGACAGTGGTAGGCGCACAGGCGGGACGAATTCTGTTCAGCGCTGGTGTGCTGGGCGCATCTGTGGTCGCAGCCATTGTCAGCTCACTGGCGCTCGCATGGGGGCTGGGTGAAGTGGCGGGATACCGGCGGTCGCTCGAAGACCGCCCCACGACGGCGCCCTGGTTCTACGGGGTGTACGTGGCTTCCGTTACTGGCAGCGCCTGCGTGGTCTGGCTGGCACCAGACCTGGTCATGTTGAACGTCGCAGCACAGGTCCTCAACGCACTGATGTTGCCCCTTGTGCTCGGCTTGCTCCTCGCGCTCAGCGTTACTGTGCTGCCGTATCAGCAGCGGCCGCGAAAAGGGTATCTGTGGCTGCTCTGCGGGATTGCAGGGATGGTTTGTGCCGCGGCGCTGATAGGCGCCGGGAGGGGCCGGCTTTCTTGAGGGGCTCCGATCCACGCCGAACCGCCCGGTGTCGCACCTGGCTTGCCGGTGTCAGTTTCCGGAGCGAAGGAAAATGATCCACCCGGTCGCTTGGCGAATCGACAGGAGCGTAGAGCGGCGGAGGGCACAAGATGATTCAGAACGGAACCCGGATCAGCTCATGGAGCGGAAACTCAGCGGTCGTTCACTACATCAAAACCACGAGGGACTCGCCTCCCAACCCGGGTTGGTCCGCCGATGTTCGGCACGTGTGCCAGATTATGTTGGCTGTCGTCCCGGCTTTTCCTCTTCGTCGCGTAGCGGATGTAGCATGCCGTTTCCGTCGACGCGGAAAGTAAAGCCGCGCCAGGTCACCCGCGTCGAAATGTGGCTCGCGACGAAAACAAGAAACAATGCAATGTCCCATATTGGCAACAACCAAAGCCTCCGATCGACGTGGCCCAAAGCCTGGTCCGCCCGCAACTTTAACCATGCGCGCGTCAGGAGCGCGACCGCAGCAAGTGACCATGACCAGGGCGCCGCACCCGACATCGCGACCGCCAGGATGGCAAACGCGAACGGATGCATCAGCGCAGAACCAAGATGGCCTGCCGGGTCGATGGAGCGGATCGTGCGGCTCCAGCGCAATTCGTGCGAGATCAGTCTCGTGGCACTCGTTTCTACGCAGGCATGGGAAATGGAGAACGGTGGAATCGCAACGCTCTCACCGGTCATACGCACCGCCTGGCCGATCGCGTGGTCCTCGGCAAGGTGATGGGCAAACTGCTCGAAACCGCCGATCCTCTCCAGCGTAGCGCGACGCATTGCAATCGTCGGTCCCATACATGGTTCTGCCAGACCCAGTGTCAAGCCGGTTATAACGCCGGGAAAAAAATGATAGTTGATCGCATTGGCAGCCAGACTCGGCCACAGTCCAGGGGCTGATTTCCCGCCATAGATGCACGTTACGAGGCCCACACCCGGCTTTTGCAATTCGCCGACGATGACGCGCAAATAATCCGTGCTCACACTCACATCGCTGTCTGCAAAGATCATCACATCATGCGCGGCCTGCGGCAGCATGTTCACGATGTTGCCGATCTTCCTGTTCGGTCCGTACAGGCGAGCATCCGCTACCACGGTGATGTGCGCCAGGGGGTAGAGCGAGCGCAACTCGTCAACCGATTTCAGCGCTGGGTCTGCCGCATCGTGCACGCCGAACAGATACTGCACTTCCCCTGGATAATCCTGCTGACAGAAGCTCGACAGGTTGCTGAGCAAATCCCACTCGTCACCGTGTAGCGGCTTGACGACCGTGACAGGCGGGTAATTGGAGGCACCAGAAGTCGGCCTCGCGAAGAATCGCGGGATCAATGCGCTGGCCAGAAGCGTGTAAGCGATGCCGAGTGCGGCGCCCGTTCCGCACACCGCTGCCAACCAGAAGCGAAGCATATGCACTGCGCGCAGAGGTCCTTGCAGATCGATGAGTCCGATCACGAGAAACAGGAGACTCGGGCAAACAAACCACGCCACACGCTTCATGTTTATCCCCTCTGCGCTGCGCGGCAGGAGCGGCGCACGTCCCTCATGCTTCGTGTGCGCGCAGGAAACGGAAGAACTCCACACCTTCACGCAGACGCCGCTTCATCATCTCCCAGCTCACCAGCATCTCGCGCACGATCTCCCAGATCTTCGACGGACGGAAATAGAACTGCCGGTAGAACTGTTCGAGATGGTGATAGATTTCTTCACGCGAGAGATGCGGATAGCCGATCGCCGCCAGCTGCACGCCTTCCTTGCTCACAAGGTTGATCACCTTGTTCTCTTCGAGCCAGCCGTTTTCGACGGCCTGCTTATAAAGCGTCGTGCCCGGATACGGCGCGGCGAGCGAAACCTGGATCGTGTGTGGATTGATGTCCTTCGCGTACTCAATGGTCTTCTGGATCGTCTCCTGCGTCTCGCCCGGCAGGCCGAGAATGAATGTGCCGTGAATCTTGATGCCGAGCTTGCGGCAGTCTTCGGAGAAGCGTCGCGCGATGTCGGTGCGCAGGCCCTTCTTGATGTTCAGCAGAATCTGGTCGTCGCCCGATTCGTAGCCGACCAGCAGCAGGCGCAGGCCGTTCTCTTTCATGATCTTCAGCGTCGCGTACGGCACGTTCGCCTTCGCGTTGCATGACCACGTGACGCCGAGCTTGCCGAGACCGTGCGCGATTTCCTCGACGCGCGGCTTGAAGTCGGTGAAGGTGTCGTCGTCGAACATGATCTCCTTCACTTCGGGCATGTTGTCGCGGATCCACTTCACTTCTTCGAGCACGTTCTCGACGGAGCGCGTGCGGTAGCGATGGCCACCCACTGTTTGCGGCCACAGGCAGAAAGTGCATTTCGAGCGGCAGCCGCGGCCCGTGTAAATCGACACATACGGGTGCTTCAGATAGCCGATGAAGTAGTTGTCGATCTTCAGATCGCGCTTGTAGACCGGTGCGACGAACGGCAGCTCGTCCATGTTCTCGAGGATCGGGCGTGCCTCATTGTGCTCGATCGAACCGTCGGCCGCGCGATAGCTCAGGCCTTTGATCTGCGCGAACGGCAGACCTTCGGCGATTTCCTTGCAGGTAAAGTCGAACTCTTCACGGCAAACGAAATCGATCGCCGCGCTCGCCGTCAGCGAGTTGTGCGGATCGACGGCGACCTTCGCACCGACCATGCCGATCAGCACGGAAGGCTTGCGCTTCTTCAGGTCTTCGGCGAACAGTGCGTCGGTCGGAAAGGACGGCGTGCTGGTGTGGATGATTACCAGATCGTATTGCTGCGCGATCTCGAGTGATATGTCGACGGACAGGCCGTCGGCAGGGGCGTCGAGCACACGGCTGTCGGGGATGAGTGCGGCGGGCTGCGCGAGCCACGTCGGATACCAGAACGAGCGAATCTCACGCTTGGCCTGATAGCGCGAACCCGCACCACCATCAAACCCGTCGTACGACGGCGCCTGCAAGAACAGGGTTTTCATGAGTGCTCCAGGAGCGTGAAGCCAGACAGGCGCAGAGTAGAATCCACGGCGCCGGAAATGTGACGATCAGAAACGCGAAGCCCCACAGATTCAACGAACGTATGGTTCGCAGCCAGCGGGTTTCGCGTTGCCAAATCGCAATGGAGGTCGGATAAAAAAGGGGCTTTCGACATCTCGGAGGTTTATATCAGGCAGAAGTTACAATCGCATTTCGTTTTCACCGCCGATCCGGAAATAGATTATTTACCAAACGGTAAGAAAATGGGGGTGACTATTCCGACAGCAAACATTCCCGGCGCTGGAACTGGGACACACTGATTGATTAGGTACAGTTCTTCTCTGCAAGTGATGCCACAGAGCACACTGATCGCCAATCATTATCTCGATTGAATGAGCTACCTTTGGGGAAACTGAGGGGGCGTTCAGATCGCTTGAAACACTGCTAACTTTAATCAGCAGAAGCGCAATTCAGTCAGGTTGACGCGCGATGATTGAATGTGAGAACAAGTTCCATTCCTGATAAGCGAATGGTTCGATCTGCGCTGACAGCGTCACAATAACCGTCACGTTGTGAATTGAATGACGTCGTCGCGAATGAAGCGCTTTGCCGCGCGAGAACGCTGATTTGCTAGATGCGCCGTGTGTCCCGCACGATGCATGCACGTCGCGATCAGCCCGAGGCGTTGCGTGTCTCCATTACGTCGCGCTGATGCGATATTGCAGATTGCCAACCAATCTGCGATTTTCTTTTCTCGCCCCGTGACACCCTTCGGTCACGATCGCATGTTTCCATCACCTACGCGGTATTTCAAGGCATTACACACGTTCGAACTCGGACCATTGCGTCCACCTTCCATGCATTCTCATCCGCGTACACGTCTCAGGAGCTAAACATGCGATCCCTTCGACCTGTTGCCGCAGCCAGCCGCGTCTTCACTTGCGGCGTGCTGGGCTTGTCCGCTTTGTCGTTCGCGGCGGGCAACGCCGCCGCGCAAACATCAACGAGTCCCGTCCTCACGCCGGGCTTCAGCATCAACGTTTTTGCTGTGCCGCCAGCCGGATCCAGCGCGCCGGATTCGCTCGCCGTACTCGATGACCACGTCTGGGTCGGTTATGCAAATGGCGGTGCACCCGATGGTTCCGGTAACGCGCAAAGCCAGATTGTCGAATACTCACTGGACGGCAAGGTCCAGCGGTCGATCACCGTCATGGGACACAACGATGGTCTGAAAGTGAATCCGTACACGCGTGAAATCTGGGCCGTGCAAAACGAGGATGCGAATGCCAACCTCGTCACCATCGATTCCGCAACGGGCCGCACCAGGCGCTACGTCTTCGGCAAGCCACCGCACGGTGGCGGTTACGATGACGTCATCTTCAAGGACGGCCAGGCCTTTTTCAGCGCATCCAATCCCACACTGAATGGACAAGGTCAGAATATAGGGCCGTCGATCGTGCGGGCCATTCTCGAATCTGACGGTACGATTGACGTGTCCGCGGTATTGTCCGGCACGCCTACCGCGAGCAACATTCCTTTCGGCACAGTGACGCGGCTCAACCTGACCGATCCGGATTCGATGACGCTCACTCCGTCGGGTGATGTGCTGCTTGATGACCAGGGTGATGGCCAGCTCATACTGTGGCGCGCGCCGGGCACTGAGCCGCAGCTGCAATATCTGCCGCTACTCGGTCGAGTTCAGGTCGACGACACGGTATTTGCGACTTCACGACGCGGCTACCTGCTCGTGTCGGACACGAAGGCCAACAAGGTCTACAAGATCAGCGCCGATGTGTGGCAGCGCGGCGCAGCGTTCTCCGCATCGACGGGCGTCGCTGCGACGAATGGCACGCCGGCCGTGCCGGCTTACGTGGGTCAGCTCGACCTGGGCAGCGGTGCACTGCTGCCCCTCGTGACCAATCTGATGAGCCCACATGGTATGGCGTTTGTGGCAACCGGGGATGACCGATAGTCACGCTCGCATAGCATGTCATTTGACACGATGGCCGCGGCTGATGGGTGCGAATAAAGCCGTGATCATCGTGTCGTCTGATTTGTATCGCCCAGATACTGACGACTTGCTTGCAGCACGTTTCGTGGAACTGACATCAGCGTTTGCGTTTCGCGCTTTGCGCGAACTCCCGGATGCGCGCGGCCAGTGTGGGTATGCCGGCATTGCGGGCAACGTAGTGCGAAATCTGGCGTGTGGCCAGATCCACGGTCACCTGATCGTCGGGCGCCTTGGTATGCGGTCCGTCGACGGCGGCGTGATATTCGATCCGCAACTGGGTGTCGTTCGCGATGATGCGCAAATAGCCGTAGTTCTGGTCGTCGTAGTTTTCGATGAGCACGGCATCGGTGTCCTTCGATGCGGCCTGAATCAGCTGCGGTGCACGAAGCGGCGGTTGTCCGTTGGTGGTCAGTCGCTGCACGTTGTGCCCGCCGTTGCCGCACACCATGTACGGAATCTGGGTTCCGTCAGGACGTGTGCGTGTAAAACGCTGATAGTTGTGCGCGTGTCCTGCCAGATCGGCATGAGGCCATACGCCCACCTCATTGCAGATCGCATCGATCTGCTGCTGCATCTCGATACTCCAGCCATGACGTCCGCGCGCGACATATGGCGGATGATGATGCGCGAACAGCAATGCGCCCGTGTAGCCTTCCTTCTTCACCCGCGTCAACGCGGCCCTGAGAAACTTCAGCTGGCTGTTGCCGATGTCGCTGTTCGAAATCACGCCCGGATCTTCGAGCGTATTGCTATACAACGCGATGATGCGAACGAACGGGGCTTCGAATGTAAAGAAGACTCCCGGTTGAATCTGTGCAGTACGTGAAAGGTTGCCCGCGTCGGGCGAGACCTGAAAGCAGTCGGAGCAGAAGTTTCGCAGAAACGCCTGCAGACTTTTTTCATGCTGCAAAGGCGAGATCATCCCGTCATGATTGCCGGCGACTGCGAGAATCGGCGCGTGATAGTCACGATAGGGCTCATAGAACTGGTCGTAGTAGTACTGGGCCTCGCCAAAGCTGTAGACGATGTCGCCCAGCAGAAAGTTGAATTGCGGCACTTCGGCAGGATCGGTTTCGTCGAAATCGCTGACCATCTTGTCGGAGACTTCGTTCTGTGTTTTCGGGCCTCCGGTACTGCCGCAATCGCCCGTCGAATGAAAAACGATCTGTCCGTTCGCATTGATCTGGTTGAGGATGGTCTGATCGTTGTTGATCACGTCCGCGAGTGTCAGCCGGGGCTCGACGCCACCGCGCGGCACAGGAAACGGAAGGGCCTTGAGTTTGTGCTCACGGTTGAGTTCGTCGATGATCTTGTAGGCTGCCACATCGGATGCGTGCCTGACGATGAAGGTTTGCGGATCGGGCGTAGGCTGCGGCTGCGAGAAAACGGGTGCGACGAGCACGCGGCCGCTGCCGTTGCTGGCTGACGTTCCAACTGAGCTCTTCTTTGGCATGTTCCCTTTCCTCCAGTCGTGGTTAAAACGTTGTACAGCGTTTGACGGTCGATAAGGCTTGCTGGATGTATCACAACATGGTGTATGGCGACCATCGACGGTTTCATGGTCCCCATTGCGGAATGCTCCCGGTGAGACGATGGTTTGAGGTAGAGGTTCAGTTGCAGTCGTTGCAAGTGGTAACAGGCGGCGCGCTGAACAGGGTATTAAGGAAGGGTTCCGGGAAGGGCGTGGACTCGATCTTCGCGTACATCAGTTGCAGCAGTCTTGCGATCAGTGCGCCGTATGAAAAGCGGGTTGGTCACGCGCCGGTCCGCCCGACGCCGGGCAGGGATCATCGAATCGGCGCATCTGGCCGACCGGCCGCACCTGTACACGACGAGGTGAGCCACTTGCGTACGTCTAAGGGCCGCCGGGATGCATTGATGTCACGCGTACGCTATGACACCGGCACCCAGGTAGAGGAGTTGATTGACCGGAACGCCGGCGACGTGCGCATGGATCCTCCATTTTTGAGAAAGATGGAGTCCAGTGGCGCATAATCTCGCATCATGCGCAGGCCATTCCGACATGATCCTGGGCGCGCCAATTTTGCTGGCCTCTCGTGCCGAGACGCGTCGAGCGGTGCTACTTGTTCTTCATGACACGTCGAAGCCAAGGATCTCCATGGCAAGCGATTGGAAGCCGCAGGGCTTGTGCCTGAAATGGACACGACCGTCCGCTCCACAACCCGGGCGCATGCCAGCATGGTTTCAAAGTCCGCGGCGCTTGCACGTGACTTTCGGTAAAGCCTGGAGTTCCAAGGTCCTACACCGCTCACAGAAGCTCCATTGTTCGGAGCGCAAATCCAGGGAGCAGCGAGATGCCAGCGATCAACCTGAATGCCGATCTCGGCGAGAGTTTTGGGCGCTACCGGATCGGGGACGATAGCGGGATCATGCAGGTCATCCGGTCCGCGAATATCGCGTGTGGCTTCCATGCCGGCGACCCGACCGTCATGACAGAGGCCGTTTCGCTTGCCAAGGAAAATGGCGTTTCGATTGGCGCCCATCCGGGCTTCAACGATTTGTGGGGCTTTGGCCGCCGCCAGATTCAAATGAACCCCGAAGACCTGCAGTACATGATCACGTACCAGATAGGTGCACTGCAGGCCATCGCCCGCGCTGCCGGTGCGAGTGTGACGCACGTGAAGCCGCACGGCGCCTTGAATAACATGGCGCACATGCGGCGCGACTACGCGATGGCCATTGCAAGGGGAATAAAAGCCGCCGATTCCGACTTGATCTTCGTCGCGAATGCATGCTCCGAGATGGTGATTGCGGGACAGGAACTCGGGTTGCGCGTTGCACATGAGGCGTACGTAGACCGGCGATATGACGACAGTGGGTTGATGACGTCGAGAACAGAGCCTGACGCGGTGATTCACGACGCGAACGTAGCCGTCAAACAGGTGCTCTCGTTCATCAGGGAGCAGGCGATCATTACCCGAAGCGGCAAGCGTATCCCCACCCCGATCCACTCGTTCTGCACGCACGGTGACGAAGGGACCGCCATGGGCCTGGTCAGAGCCGTCCGGGACGCCCTCACGGCCGAGGGCATCGACATCGTCACGCTACCCGAAATGAACCTGGAGTCGGCAGCGAAATCATCGTAGGCACCCCTCAGAGCCGGGCTCAGTTCCGCTGCGGCTCAAAACGCGTGGTACATGTGGCGGTGCACGACCAGCATCTTGTGTCAGTGCAGGCCCATCTATCACCGACTTCCAGGCGCCATCGCAGACGTGCCGCCGGCCGAAGCCGAAGCCGAGGCAACGTGTTATCGGCAGCTTACCGAGCAGGTCGCCACGGTCTGACTAAAACCGACCAGCCGCCGCAAATCCTGGGGCGGTTCACAACTGGTTGCACGGAAGGCATCGTGCTGCCGATCGAAGATGTTTCATGCGACACGTCTCGTTACACACAAAAACACCGGTAATGTGCCCATTCAATATAGTGCGTTCACAACTGACAAGTGAGGCACGTTATGAAAAGAATCGTTGCATTGATGCTGATGGCTGTATGTCTTGGAAGCGCGTTGAGCGGTTGCATTGTTGTGCCTGCAGGTGGCTATCACGGCTATTACCACGACCGTTATTAACCGCAGTAGACAAGCTTGCGTAATACGCTCCAACCACACATATCAGAGAAAGCAAATCATGAGCATCACACACCGTCGCCGGTTCGCAACGACGCTGATGGCCTGTCTCGGCATAGGCACATCATCTGTCGCCTTCGCTCATGTTGATGTTGGTGTCAACATCGGCAGCCCCGGTATCGTGTATGCGCCCGAGCCAGTCTACGCTCCGCCTCCGCCGGTGTACGTCGAGCCACCTGCCGCTGTAGTTGTGAGTCCCGGCTGGTACGGCGAAAGATACTATGACGGGCATCGTTACTGGGAACGCCGAGAATGGGAGGAGCGTCATCGAGGTGAACGGGAATGGCATGATGCGCGCGACTATCGCGGTGGCCCTCGGGGTGACTGGGACCACGACCATCGCGACGGTCAGCGAGGCGACTGGCACCATGACCATGAGAATGAGGGAGAAAGGGGCGACCATTAACGGGTGTTGCCGACCGCAACCTGGCGAGGTTCATGGCTGCACCTGCCAATTACATGAGGCAGCACCCGGGCCAGAAAGGGACAATCAACCGTATCGCTTGATTGTCCGATCGCAGCGCCTTTCCGAACCTCACCGTGTTGATCACTCAACAGAGAGAAGGCCTCCACCGCCAAACGCCAGCTTGGCGAACCGTTCGCCAATGCGACGGTGTGCAGGCCCATCCGGGTGCAGTTGATCGGGCAGAGGCAGATCGGCGAAATCCTGTTGACCGTAGAGTTCAAGTCCGTCGAGGTAGCGTAGATGTGGGTCGTTCGCCGCCCGCTGCTGCACAATGCGTCGCAACTCATCCCGGATGACGGTAAGCGTCAGCTTTCCGGCCTTGCGTTCGGCCGGATCACCCGTCGCCCGAAACGAAACCTTCCCTGCCGCCAGCGCATTCATATCGAACGCTCCAGGACCCGGCGTATCCTCGTGAATCGGGCAATAGAGCGGCGAGATGACCAGCAACGGCGCGCCTGGGTGACCTTCCCGGATAGTGTCGAGAAAACCGTGAACCGCTGGCGTAAAAGCGCGCAGCCGCATCAGATCCGTATTGACGAGGTTGATGCCGATCTTAAGGCTGATCACGTCGGCAGGCGTGTCGCGCATCGTTCGGGCGGTGAAGGGGTCGAGTAGCGCGCTGCCGCCGAATCCAAGATTGATCAGCTCCACGTCTCCGAGGGAAGCGGCAAGCGCGGGCCAGATCGAAGTCGGGCTATCTCCGTTGGAGCCATGACTGATGGAGCTGCCGTGATGCAGCCAGACGTGTCGACCCTCGTCGGCCATGGGCTCGACGTGGGCGTTGGCGCGCAGCGCGACAAGCTCCGTGATTTCGTTATGCGGCAGCCAGATCTCGACTTTCTTGTCATGGCCGGGCAGGCCGGTGAACCGTAGGGTGGCCGGCGACCCTGACTGCTTCGAAACGGTGCCGCTGGCCATGTCGATCGTCACGGTGTCGCCTCCAGCCGCACTGCTTTGCTGAACGAGGCGGCCGTCGACCAGCAGGTCATAGACACCGGCCGGCCGCGGCGGGACACCCGCATATGCGTACCGTGTCGGCAGGGCATCGATCTCAATGTCCGTCGCATGGGTGCGGAACACCAGTCGTACTCCTGAGGGCTGCGACTCGGCCATCGCCAACTGCGGGTCCGTGCATTGAGCGCGCGCTCGAGCTGGCAGCCGGTGCGGCATCACCCCCGTCCGGTTTGCTCGAGTTCGAGGGCGCCACGCAAGAACTCGTGGCTAATGAGCGTAGTAATCAAGGTACCCTGGTCGATCATCATGTGATTGATTGCATGTGAGAGCATGCAATCTTACCCGGCTGCGGCGCTGGAACTTACAAGAACTTATAGCGGACGTTCGCGGTAGCTAGCCTAACGACTCTTTCGGGGTCGAGAGTACGCATCCACTTTCAATTGTGACGTTCGCAGTTGCGGATATCCGAATGGCAGAAACGCTAGCTCAAGCTGCCTTACGAACGGTAACACTTGAATGTCAGCAAAGGCCGAACTTTGCTCGTCGTTATGGGGTAAGTTCCCGAACGAACTGGCCATCCGGATGACGGCCTCGTTGAATAGACAAGCGGCTACAACTGGACGGTTTCACCCTTTGAGCTATGCCGCCCCAGAACTGTTGCCGGCCTGGGGCAGATAATTACACCGTCAATTTTCAGTGTGGGGAGGATGCGTACAGTCGACCACCAGCGACCATCGCATATATCGAAAGCGCGGTCCCTTGAATGTTCCTTCTCGAATGCAGTCGAATGTCTTCGGCGGGAGTGTACCCGTGTCTCCATTGCCGATGCACGATCGAATAACGCTGGTGAACCGCGCGACCGCGTTAATGATCTCACTCGAATACGATGCGCGGGAAGTAGAGCGAAACGATCCGGTTAGGCTGGTCGACGATCTCGTTGATGCGCAAGTCGGCACAAACACTACAGAGCAGGTAAGCATCGATTGCGCTGATATGGTGTTGTTTCATCAGCAGGTCGATCATCCCTGACACTGCGGCCCGAGCTCCGTCCATTAAATCCGGACCAATGCCCGTGGTGACCTCGTAGCCGATTGCGTCCAGGTGACGACTTACGGGGCCCGGCGTGGTAAATCGGGGAAACGGGAGGTTCGCCCCTTTGATCAACTCGAACTCTGCCGCCAGAGACACAGGACTTTCGATTGCCGTTCCGCACACCTCGCCGTCCCCCTGCGCGGCATGCGTATCGCCGACAGAGAACAGCGCGCCCTTCACTTCGACGGGAAGGTAGAGTTCCGTGCCGGCACAAATGTCGCGGATATCCATGTTGCCACCGACACGGCGGGGTGGAATCACACTATGCACACCCGCTTCGCCTGGGGCGAGGCCAATGGTGCCGCAGAATGGCTTCAACGGAACCCGGCCCCCTGGTCCGAACATCGCCGGGACACTAAGGTCCGGCTCGTATTTCCAGATATGTAGCGCGGGCTCGGGGAACTGATCTGCCAGCAGGCCAAAACCGGGAATGTTCGCCGTCCAACCCCAGCCCGAAGGAGCGAACGATAACAGTGTCACCTTGACGGCGTCGCCCGGCTCCGCGCCATCGATATACACCGGGCCGACGACCGGGTTCACCCTTGCAAAGTCCAACCGTGGAATGTCGGCGACGCTCGAGTTCGCAGTAAGTTGTCCGCCGGATGCATCCACCGGAAAGAACTCGACGGTTTCGTGTGGCGCGACGGTCAGTACCGGACTTAGCGAGTTGTCCCAGCCAAGATGGTTCTGATGCTCATGAATGGTGTGGCGCGTACAGGGTTTTTCGTTCATTGCTCGCTTCCCCCGGATGCCGGCTGCAGAACGTTTTATGCAACCACGAACACCGATCATGAGTCTGTTCGTTTGCCCACGTTTTGGCCGCCGAGGCTGCGAAATTCGTCTCATCAAGAATTGATGGGTCAAACAGGGCGTGCGCAATTCTGACCGCATGAGGTTCTGGCGTGGCAAGTTGTCTTTGCTCGCCCATTCCACAGAACCGCCCTTCAATCGGCTGGTTCATGTCCGAAACCTGCAGGATGTCCTATGTGAGGATTTCGGCCAATGCCGACATTCAGGTGTCGCCATTCGTGAGGCAGCATCAGGTCCCTTTGCTGCCATTCGGATCTCGGCATCCCTGAGTGTCGCGTTCACTACCAGCGGATGCGTACTCTCGACCCACAACCGACGTTCGCCGGTACGGCGCGCCGGCGGCAGCTTTAAAAACTGTATCGGCCATTCGATCGTTCCTTCGGAATCTGCAAAGGCGCGTATCCGCAGATCCGCTTTGTGGCGCTGGCCGAATGTGCGACGCACGCGCTGGGTGAGATCCAGATGGGCGGAGTGCGCGAGAACAGCGAACAGGCGCTCACCCGGCAGCTGTTTCCGGCGTTCTCGAGCGAGATGTTGGTGCTGGCGGATCGCCTGTTCTATGGGTATGACATGTGACGCGACGCGGTGGTCACGGGAGCGAAGCTGCCGTGGCGGGTGAAGTCGAATGTGCGACTGCGGTGCGAGGTGCCGCTGGTAGACGGTTCGTACCTGAGTACCGTGTATGCTAGCGACACCGACCGGCGACACCAGCGCAACGGCATGCAGGTGCGGGTCATCGAGGGCACGGTGGCCGATGCGCGAATGGGCGCACAGGCCGGAGGTTTCTCATGGAGCCCTGCGCAGCATGCACGTCGACTGTCGATCGTTGTTGACCTTGTCAATCGCGGCGGCAGGACATACGCTTATCGCTAGTATGAAGAACAGACGAATGAGAACGTCTTACAAGCGATGGGAGCAGGGAAAGGTTGACGTCTGACGCGGCATCCTGCGCAATTCCAGGTGCGCCGAAAAACAAAAAGAAATGTAGAGAATCTCGTTCTCTCCTCGCGCAATGGAGCGACAAAGTACCAACCGAAAGAAAAATAATAATCGGCTCAGCTCGGCGTCCCGTATCGAAAGCGCAATCGCGTGAGTGCACGATGAGTAAAAACTCATTTGAGAACCGGAACGAGACTTCACGCTGAGAGCCGAGGAAGAGGACAGAACCTTGATCGGCTGATTCAACACTTTACTATTTCCCCCACCATGAGCGTACCTGACTATTGGCAACACCTGAAATGGACGAACGGCTGGGACCAGCAACAACCCACGGTCGTTGCGACCTCGGAACGCAAGGATGACAGCGGATCGCGAAAGATCAAGAACGGCACCAAGCACCGTCGTGCGAAGCCCCTGTCAGAAGTGGAATTGATAGCGGCGGTCGCTGATCGAGGGTCGTATGACACGGCGTTCCTCGATCCCGGCAGCGACCTGTTCCGCCGGATCGCTGAGTATCTGTGCGCCAACGCCGCTGCGCGGACCCTCGCACCGCCACAGGGGGAGCGCACACGCATGGTTCGGGCCCAGAACAAGATCGACGAGCTGATCCAAAAACCCGCTCTGTCGGACAATGAAAAGCTTGTGCTCAGAACCAACCTGAATACGCTGCGAGAAGACCCCTCATTCATCAAGGCCAACTATGGCACGTATTACACGAAGTACGGCATCTCACAGAGTAAGCAGGCGCCACCAAAATCCGGCAACGTCGAGATTACCAAGATCCGGGTGATCCGCCATCAGGCACTGTGGAATCAATACGAGGCGGCGGCGGTGCGCATCAGGGACGACATCGCCAAAACACAGGACATCTACGACAAGGTCAACGCCGAAGCGGTAGAACTCAGGATGGGCAGCTACATAACCCCGCCTCGGGCGCTCACGACCGGCGGCAAGGTATTCGGACGTAGCGCGGTCAAATTTACCACGCAGTCAGACGAAGGGATCAGCGCTTCATCGACCGAACGGCTGCCCGTGCTTGACCGCAGCATCGGAGAGGTGCTGTTGATGCACGGAACGCTGCCCAACGTCATCAAGATCATAGTCGATAAAGGATTCGATCCTGACTTCAACAAGGGAACACCATCGGGGAACGTCAGGAAGTACGGCGCGCTGGGGCAAGGTACCTATTTCGGCGACTCGTTTGCGAAGGTGCAGACCTATACTGGCTGCCCAATCTGCAATGCGTTGAAATGCGATTGCACCGACCAGGACGATAAACCGGTGGACCGGATGCTGATTCTCGCGCGATGTCTACTGGGAATTCCTACGAAGGCCCGCACGCATGACAGCCACCGCACACAAGACACCTCCACGATCAAGGCGGGCAAACATTCGGTGATCGGGCAGGAGACTGGCTTCACCAAGAGCTGGACCTTCTTTGGCAGCAATGAGTTCATGCTGAAACAGGCCGATCAGATGTACGCGGAATTCGTGGTTTACTGGCATCGGGTTTAGATCGGCCTGGACCCCTCAAGCCGTGCATGCTTACGTAGTTCAGTACGCACAGTTAGACTGGGTGGGCCTGCTGGCTTTGTAGCCTTTGCCGAGGGGTAATGGTTCCGTCAATGCCGCATAAGGCCGGGTGCTCAAGAAGCGGGACCGCGACGCGAGGGTCCGTTGTCTGATGTAGTTCGGTCATCCGAATATCCGCGCGAGTATGTTGGTCAGCGGCCGCTTGTGGCCGACTGTACTCATTCACGGAAGTCGCCCGAAAGCGGCCGCTGAAGATTTCAACGGCTGCCCTACAGCACCTTCATTGAACTGGTGCTCTCGGCCAATTTCGGCCGTCCGCCGACGCTCTCAGATTGACATTCGAACGTCGGCCATGCTCCGGTACGGGCCATTAAGATACAGGCTCGATCCGGCAGGTCCTCTGTCCGACATTCGGCCGGGCTGGGTTGTACATCAGCAATTTGCGGGATTGCTGACGGTGGCGCCATCGAGCAGCCTGACGGCAGCCTACTGCCTCATCGAAGTCACACTCCCGACCCGTATCGGTCGGGCGGACTCAGACATCGATGACGGCTTCGGGATGCCGACGTTCACGTATTCGGGTTGTAACGGTTGCCTCGCGGCTATCGTTGGTTGAATGTGTGTCACTAGCAATTGCGTTCTCGCTGCCGTATTCGGTCGCGCATTCAGCCGTAAAGTTCATTCTCGGATGTTCCTCCCTTCCCGGACGCGAGGTATTCTGTTCAATATGTGGCACCGGACGCCCGCTCATTTGGTCGTGTATAGCAAAAATCCGACCCTCAACGAGGCGAAGCAGGCGATGACGACTCTGAAAGGTTTGCGCGATCGTGCGATGCTGTCGACGCTGCTGCGGCGCTGCCTGAGAGCGCGCCACATTAACTTACCTTGCGGCGTTCCATGCCTGGGCGTGCACTGCAAGGATGCTAAGGCGGCTACAGCACGCCAATCTGCTGGGCGACGTTTCCCCGGGCCTCATCGCGTATGCCGCGGAAGTAAAGCTGTGTCAATGAATTCCCGCGTGTCCCACCTGCATGCGAGGGCAGCGCCAAACGGCCAAAACTGCCTCGACCCCGCCGACCCGACGTCTGAGGCACGCGAATACCGCGACGCTTGTGCCACGAATTTCGACGGTCGGAGAATGCCAGTGTTCAAGTTAGCTATCAAGCGGTGCTGCACACAAACGTCGCGCGCGATCGATTGTTTTTCTCTGAGGTATAAAGAGGAGAAGCAGCCATGAAAATCCTATGGGTCGACGATCACGAAATTCTTTGCGTTGCTCTTTCCGAATATGTCCAGACACACGCATCGGAGTTGAGCGTAGCCCCAATCGAAGTCACACCCGTATTCACACTTGCCAGCGCGCTTGAAGAAATAAGCAAGGCACCTCCTCCAGACCTCGTATTCCTGGATCTCAATCTGGATGGTGAGAACCGTGGCGCCACGACACTTGAGCATTTCCAGTCCGGCAATCCATCCAATGTTCCCGTGGTCATCTGCACGGGACTCGCTCCTGGAAACGATGATGAAGTTGAAATTTTGCGAATGTGCATGCGTGACTACGCTGCTCGGGGAATCATTTTGAAAGGAGGCGCGTACAAAAAAATGTTCATTGGACTGAGCAGGATTTTAGGAGGTGAACTCTGGATTCCGGAAGAAGTCCTGATGCGCTTTGCCTGCTCGACACAAGCACCTTCAGCTATCCAGAATCAGCATCACCTCGGACTCTCTCCACGAGAGTGGGACGTGGCGCGTTGCATTGCAGGTGGCCTCTCAGGAAAACAGATCGCAAGAGAGCTTAACGTCACCGAGGGACATGTCAGACAGGTTTCCTGTGTTATTTACGACAAACTTCAAGTCAGAAACCGCGTTGAAGCTGCACTTAAAGTCAATGCCGAACTGGCCGGTGGAAGTGGGCCAGCGAAGGGACTGCCGTGAAGATCTCTGTGACACCACACTTTACGTTCCACCGCCATCACTTCACTCGCCCTCGGTCGATGGCTTATGTTTTGCAAGCAAGGTCAGGATGGTCTTTTCCGAAACCGGTTTCGACAAAAGCCTTATGCCACTGACGGTCACTTTTTTGAGCACAGCTGACGAGGTGTCCCCCGACCACAGGATCGCAGGGATCGAAGCGTCGGTAGCAGCGCGGACCGCCGCAATCGCGGCAACACCATCCTCGTTTTTCAGCCGGTAGTCAGAAAGGATGAAGTGCGGACCAGTCGCCAAGGCCTCGATGCGCAACTGCTCGATGACGTCGCATGATGATTCTCCCGCCACGACGTAGCATCCATGCTCGATCAGGCGCATCGATATTTCGGTTCTCAAGTCGCTATTGTCCTCGATGATCGCCACTACCATATTGGTCAGGTCCAGGTCGCCGCTTTCAACCGTCTGAACCTCGAGCAACTCTGGCGGTATGCGTCCTGCGAAGGGGACCGTAACCGAAAAACGCGATCCCCGCCCTGGTGTCGAGTCCACGTCCAGTTTGTGACCAAGAAGGTTCGCGAGACCCTGAACTATGGACAGACCCAGGCCGAATCCCTTTTCACGATCCCTCTCGGGATTGTCGACCTGTACATAGCTTTTGAAGATATCCGCTTGTTTATCTTCAGCGATACCGATCCCGTTGTCCCAGACGCTTATCTTGACGAGGTTGCCCCGCCTTTGGCAACCCACCAGAATATGCCCCTTCTTTCCTCCCTGTTCGGAAGGCGTGTAACGGACGGCATTGGTGACCATATTTCGGATGATCCGGTCCAACGCATGACGATCCGTATGGGTCAGATAGGGCCGGCTATGGAGTCTTAACTTCAGCCCCTTCGCCCGGGCCAGCGGCTGCATATCCACGACTATGCCGTGCAAAAGGGAAGGCAGCACCACCTCCTGAATTTCTACACTCCAGGTGCCGGACTCGAGGCGGCAGATATCCAGTGTGCCGTTAATCATCCCTTCCATCGCATCCACTTGCCTTTGCGCAATCGAGACGTCTTCGGCCAGCCTGGTTGATTCAATGTTCCGCTCGATATAGTTCAACTTCAGGCCGAGCGTTGTGAGCGGCTGGCGCAAATCATGGCTTATCGCAGCGATAAGTTGGTTCTTCTCCGCCCTTGCCGCTTCGGCCCGCGATCGCGCCTCTTCGAGAATAACCTCTTTTACACATGCGTGCTTCTGATCGTAACAAAGAAACCATGCGATGAGACAATAGCCAATTAGTTGAGCCGTAAGCGACTCAAGCACAGCTGGCAGTTTAAATAACAGAATTTCTCCCAGGCTAAATCCGAATGGGATGGTGCCGAGCACGAGTGAACCTAAAGTTGCACGAAGACTAGGTGCGAGCAGCAGCACAGTAAATACATGGCAGATCAGCGTCAGCCTTAGGAAGAAATTCCTGTGGAAAATAATATGAGAATCACCGTGGGCCGGGAAAAAGGGTGGCTTTATCCCAAAGCTACCGGCCGCCCACCACACCGATGTCAGTACGACCAATGCAGCCCATGCCCAGTGCATCTGCTCGACCGCGTTGACGCCCGCGTGCTTTGGAAGCGCCATGGTCTTTTTCAGTAAATATATTGCCATGGGAGCGGCCATCCCCCACAGTCCGAAGATCCAGACGACACGGAACAAAAGATAAATATCCGATGTCTTGATCCAATATCCAAATTCGAACACGAACACGCTTACGAACAACACCAACGCCATCCAACATACCGCTCGACGCGACAGTGATTCCAATAAATCGCGTTTGACAAGGAGATTCTGCTCGGTACTGAGTGCCGCAACCGGTCCCCGAACAAGATTCACAAATTCACTGACTCTGCGGCGCTCGATTTTGTGAGCCGTTTCGCTTGCGCTCAGTGATGTTCTGGCCCCGGGCTCTTCGCCCACGTCCGAATCACGTCGTGTTCGAGTACGAGACGCCATAGAAGGCCTCCTCGGAGTGTCACGTTCAGCGTAGCCCCATTGTGCTAGCGGTCCGCCAGCACGTCGATGGGACAAGTGTTCTGTTACATGCCGAACAAAAGTGTGTGGTCCACGTAGGGGAACCCTGCTCCTGCGACTTCCACCCTTGCAGTAGCCAATTCTGGTCTAGTCCGGATGCATTTCCAGATGGCACGCCGCCAGCCCTGTCTGAAGCGTCGTCTTGACTGTCTGCGCCTCCGGCTCGGTGTGGCAATGCACCAATCCGTCATCGGCATACCGGCACCAGGGAAAATCAGGAAACGCTGGCCGGTGGAAGTGGCCCAGCGAAGGGACTGCCGTGAAGATCTCTGTGACACCACACTTTACGTTCCACCGCAATCACTTCACTCGCCCTCGGTCGATGGCTTATGCTTTGCAAGCAAGGTCAGGATGGTCTTTTCCGAAACCGGTTTCGACAAAAGCTTCATGCCACTGACGGTCACTTTTTTGAGCACAGCTGACGAGGTGTCCCCCGACCACAGGATCGCAGGGACCGAGGCGTCGGTAGCAGCGCGGACCGCCGCAATCGCGGCAACACCGTCCTCGTTTTTCAGCCGGTAGTCAGAAAGGATGAAGTGCGGACCACTCGCCAAGGCCTCGATGCGCAGCTGCTCGATGACGTCGCATGATGATTCTCCCGCCACGACGTAGCATCCATGCTCGATCAGGCGCATCGATATTTCGGTTCTCAAGTCGCTATTGTCCTCGATGATCGCCACTACCATATTGGTCAGGTCCAGGTCGCCGCTTTCAACCGTCTGAACCTCGAGCAACTCTGGCGGTATGCGTCCTGCGAAGGGGACCGTAACCGAAAAACGCGATCCCCGCCCTGGTGTCGAGTCCACGTCCAGTTTGTGACCAAGAAGGTTCGCGAGACCCTGAACTATGGACAGACCCAGGCCGAATCCCTTTTCACGATCCCTCTCGGGATTGTCGACCTGTACATAGCTTTTGAAGATATCCGCTTGTTTATCTTCAGGGATACCGATCCCGTTGTCCCAGACGCTTATCTTGACGAGGTTGCCCCGCCTTTGGCAACCCACCAGAATATGCCCCTTCTTTCCTCCCTGTTCGGAAGGCGTGTAACGGACGGCATTGGTGACCATATTTCGGATGATCCGGTCCAACGCATGACGATCCGTATGGGTCAGATAGGGCCGGCTATGGAGTCTTAACTTCAGCCCCTTCGCCCGGGCCAGCGGCTGCATATCCACGACTATGCCGTGCAAAAGGGAAGGCAGCACCACCTCCTGAATTTCTACACTCCAGGTGCCGGACTCGAGGCGGCAGATATCCAGTGTGCCGTTAATCATCCCTTCCATCGCATCCACTTGCCTTTGCGCAATCGAGACGTCTTCGGCCAGCCTGGTTGATTCAATGTTCCGCTCGATATAGTTCAACTTCAGGCCGAGCGTTGTGAGCGGCTGGCGCAAATCATGGCTTATCGCAGCGATAAATTGGTTCTTCTCCGCCATTGCCGCTTCGGCCTGCGATCGCGCCTCCTCGAGAATAATCTCTTTTATACGTGCGCGCTTCTGGTTGTAACAAAGAAACCATGCGATCAGACAATAGCCAATTAGTTGACCCATATACCAGTCAAATATTCCTGGCCGTTTAATCAACAGGAATTCTCCCACGCTAAATCCGAACGGGATAGTGCCGAGCACGAGTGAACCTAAAGTTGCACGAAGACTAGGTGCGAGCAGCAGAACAGTAAATGTATCGCCGATCAGTGTCAGCTCTAAGAAGCCAATCCTGCCGGAACCAATACCATGAACCTGGACTTGGACGGGGATTAACCCAAAGCTACCCGCCGCCCACCACACCGATGTCAGTATGACCAATGCAGCCCATGCCCAGTGCATCTGCTCGACCGCGTTGACGCCCGCGTGCTTTGGAAGCGCCATGGTATTTTTCAGTAAATATATTGCCATGGGAGCGGCCATCCCCCACAGTCCGAAGATCCAGACGACACGGAACAAAAGATAAATATCCGATGTCTTGATCCAATATCCAAATTCGAGCTCGAACACGCTTCCGAACAACACCAACGCCATCCAATATAGAGCTCGACGCGACAGTGATTCCAATAACTCGCGTTTAACGCGAAGATTCTGCCCGGCACTGAGTGCCGCAACCGGTCTCCGAACAAGATTCACAAATTCAACGAATCTGCGGCGCTCGATTTTGTGAGCCGTTTCGCTTGCGCTCAGTGATGTTCTGCGCCCGGACCTTTCGTCCGCGTCAGAATCACTTCGAGTTCGAGTACCGGACGCCATAGAAGGCCTCCTCGGAGTGTCACGTTCAGCGTAGCCCCATTGTGCTAGCGGTCCGCCAGCACGTCGATGGGACAAGTGTTCTGTTACATGCCGAACAAAAGTGTGTGGTCCACGTAGGGGAACCCTGCGGTAGATTTGTGCCCGCTGTGCCGGGCATTGGATGGAAGACCGTCTAAGCTGACAATCGAGCGTAAGTGTGCGGCCGGTGCGCGGCGCCACGCTGTACCAGCAACTCGCAGTTGTCCTGGCCTCGAGCACGGCTCGCCAATCGCGACATTGGGCACTCGCAGCGCTTGTGTCGCGTCGACCTGCATCCGTTACTCGGTGTGTGTCCCGTACTCTCAAGAAGTAACTGTAACGAATAGTCGCAAAGCGACACCGAACATTTGTTCGCCTATTAAGGAACATTTGATACCGAACATCGGATAACCGATTTAACTACAACTGACAAGGTTACACGGCGGAATAATGCAGCATAATTCGACACAAGGAGGACGTAATTCACCGCGCGATAATTCAAATTCTTCTCTTCTCGCGTGCCTGTTACGAGTACACAGGCGGCAACAGTGCGCCCTCTATTGCGCACCGGGCTTACCAGCCCACCGGCGGTCTTTCAGGTGCTCCTGGCACCTCGGACGCTACGCGCGGTATTACCGCGCCGTATCTTTCCCCACCTGGTAGAAAGCCAGGAAAAGCGTCCCCGCAACCGGGTCACGGCAGCGGACGAATTCGCCTTGCAGCGAATAATCTGACGCGCGTGTCGGCTGCTACGTCCTCTACCTATTTCAAAGCGGCCGCCTTAACTGAAGCTGATTTCGTAATGAAGGAGTTAAGCCATGAAGACGACAATTCTCGTGTCCGCAGCGCTCCTGGGCATTCTCTCGCTTGCGAGCGTAGCCCAAGCTCAGGATGCATCCGGGCAACAAGATGGGCAATCGGCATCGGCCAATGCTAGCAGTAACTCCGGGTATGGCGGTGTTTCCGGGAGCACCAGTGCAAGCGGCAGAATGGATCGCTCGGGGTCGGCTACCTGCGGTCATCAACCCCAATGCAACGCCGACAGTGGTCACTAAATATTGAATTTTTTGACTGAATCGGCAAAAGAAAGGGGATGAAGCTGACAAGCAGGTTCTTGAAAGAAGCGGCGGCCGTCGCGATTGTATTGCTGTCACTGAGCGGTGTGGCCCAGGCGCAGAACCACGAATGCACAACTGCGAGCCTGAAAGGCCCATACGGCGTCACAGTTCACGGAGAGGCGCTCGGCATCCTCACCGGAACCGCACCGAGTCAGGTGCTCCACCGGTATGCCACGCCCAATCTTGTTGACGGCCTTGCCCTTGCGAAATTTGACGGTGCCGGGGCCGGCACACAGATTGACTATGGAATACTCAACGGCACAGTCAGGCCGGGCTCGCCGTCCGATTCATTCCAGGACAACGAAACGCTCACGTACACCGTGTATGCGGATTGTACTGGCGAACTGCGACTCGATATTCACAATGGGAGCATGCTTGCGTAAAAAACCATCGTTGTTGACAACGGCAATGAGATGTTCGGTGTCACGAGCACTCAGCATATAGCGGGCGGCGCTCCCGCCCTTGATGGGACAAAATGTGACATGGGTTGCGAAGTCGCCATCCAGGCAAGCGCTCATTTTGTCAAGGTCAGCAAGGCGAACGAGCATTGAAGTCGTCTTACACCTAGCCGTCAAAGCGTGCACCTGGCATTCGCACGTGTGAGTGACGCGTGCAGTGATGCACGCCCGAGCCGTTGCGCACATTGCACGGTCGTCTCATGTGTGGTCGAGATGGCCCATCTCACATGGCTGGCGTCGACCGGTAAAATGACTGTACCCGCTCGGCTCACATCACCGAAAGCTGCGATCCGAAAACGTTTCCCTGCGCCAGCAGCTTTGTGGCGGCATAGCTCAGCGGGTACTACGGTTCAGGGTTATTCGACGCCTGCACTCATTCACATGGCTGCGAGTGTGCTGCGGCGCGTGTGGGCAGGCGTCGAATAACCCTTAACGTTCACTGCCTTTGCGGAACGGTCATAGCTTGCATTCATGCGAGGTGGCTGCTTTAGCCGCGCATTAAGGCCGCTGACCGGATCGCCCGCCAATGTCGACTATGGCCAATCTTCGGCCATCGCCTGTCCGACCCGCTTTGCCCGGTTGACTTGAAGGTTGTTCGGCGCCTGTCCAAATCTGCAAGATCAGACCGGCATTTCGACTGCGTTCAGTGAAAGGCTGAAGAGTCAACCTCGCAAATCGAAGGCAGACCTTGTGCGATCCCGACGCCGGAGAGATCAGCTAGTGACACTCGGCCGAATGGCAAAGCGTTTCCTCGCTACTGTTTCCCCGGGAATCGTGCACAACAAGGTGTCCATCGACTCACTTGCGCCCTCGAGTACGACGCGCCCATCGGCCTCCACCACATGCAGCGGTCGAGCCGAGAAATCAAGCCAGCGCACGTCCAGGCGACCTTGGAGCGATCGCCGCTTACGCCGGACGTGCTCGCGAAGGGCGGTCCGCTGGGTGAGCGTCAGTCCGTATTCGCCTTGCGTGCGAAATCCGTTTCCACGCGGAATGAACGGAAGAATGCTAAGTTGCCGTACGCCCTCGGTAAGGCAAAAATCCGCCATCCAGTCGAGGACCCAATCGCCGTCAGAGACAATTGTCGTTTGAACGGACGTGGGAATTCCGGCACGAAGCAGACAGCGGAGATGCTCGGTTGCGAGATCGAACGCAACTCGCCCCACAAGCGCGTCATGACGTGCCCGGTCGCCGTGCAGACTCACCTTGACCTGCGTCCCTGCGGAGCGCAAGACAGGTAATAAGCGCTCCGACAAGGCGATGCCGTTCGTTGTAAGTCGCGAGCCGCCGCCGCGCGACGCAACGTACGCCAGCAGTTCCGGCAAGGCTGGGTGAATGGTTGGCTCGCCGCCGCAGAAATGGATAACCCGAACGCCCTGTTTTGACAGCCAATCCAGACGTTGCATGAGGACCGCGGCGGGCGGATGTGCGCCATCAGGTGGCGCGAGGCAGAAGCCGCAACGCGCATTGCAATAGCGCGTGACCCTGAAGCAGACCATTAGCGGCAGGTGCAGGTTCATGGTAGAGGAGAATTGTCCGCAATCAGCGTTTGCGGCTCTCGCTGAGCATGTTGCAAAACAATGCTCCTTGCTCGAGTGCATCGTCAAGAGCGACATGGCTATGCGGCAGATCGTCGAACCAGCGTCTGGGCATTGCGCTTTTCGTGCTGCGACGATAGTCCTTGCGCAGAAGGACCATCGCCATCGTCTTTATGTCGAGCGCAGAGAAGCTGAAAGGGCTGCGGCCCACGAAGCGCATCAGATACCAGTACACGAACATGAAGTCAAAGGCCGCCGGATAGCCGACGAACACGGGCAACCCGGGCAGCCCCTCCAGCCATACGAAATAGTCGGTCATAACCGCCTGTGGCGGCCGTGGATTCGTGCGCGCAGCCTGCCAGGCCTCCTGATGCTGGCGCCACCAGTCGAGCGTGTCGGGGTGACCGCTCGCGCCGGGCAGGAGTTCGAGAGTTGCGGAAAATGTGCCGTGCAGTACCTTGTCTGCACCATACGCGGCGGACGCGAAGCTGAGCATCGAATGCGGGCCTGGAATCGGCCCGTCGACCTCGACGTCCGTGCTGACATAGATCTCAGTTTTGGGTTTGTCGCTCATCGTATGCTCGTTTCGTCGACGGCAGCTATTCGGTCTCGAAGCCGGCGTGTCACGGCGGCAGGTCCGCATTTGGCTAGCGCGGTGTTCCAATCTTTACATCGAGGGGGAGGTAACAGGCGATACACAGTTGCCTCGGACAGCAGTTGCATGTAGCGCTCCGCCGCGCGATCGCCGGGCGCGTTCGCATCGAAACCGAGCCACACGACACGCTGGGCGCAAATCTGTGGCAACCAGGGAGCCCAACGTCCGATGGTGGCAACACCGGGCCAGCCGCAAACTGCGAGCGAGAGAGCATCGAATATGCCCTCGACCAGAATGAGGCGTCTGGCCTGCCAGCCATCGCCGACACAGGCTACCCCGCCGCTCCGGCCGACCGTCAGCATCTTGTTCTGGCCACGCACGGTGGTGAGATAGCGGCCGTGCACCGACGCCAGTGCGCCGTCATGGTCATACAGGCCGACCAGTACGGCAGCCCGGCCGTCCCAATCGGGATCGAAGCGCATCCCGGCGGCGTCTGCGATATCGAGAGGGATGCCGCGACGCTCGACATACGCTTGACCGGGCGTGCCAGCGAGGGAAATCGCGCGCGCAATGCGCTCGTCCGGCAACTCGCCGGACCGCGGCATTTGCAGGTGATCGTTGCATCCAAACCAACCCATGGCAGTATGCATCGCGCGGCTCCCAAACAGGAACTGCAAGCGGCTAAGGTCTGAAACCTCAGTCTAGTCTAAATGCCGTGGTTATCCGTGCGCCGGCAAACGCGTCGTGAGCACAAAGTGGCTGACGAACCGACGTCGCTCTTTCAGCCCAGGCAACAGCCGTTGTGTTCGTCGCACTCGAAATTTCAGTCGACAACCTGCGCGACAGCGCTAGCGCAATGAAGACCCCTGACTTAGCAACGTACGCACATGAACAGATCCCCGACGCAATGCGACCTGTTTTAAGTCGCCATCCATTGACGCAACCGTTTCATAGCTGCGCGCGTTAAGGCTGCCGCGATAATCTGCGCCTTTTCACGGCAAACGCCTGAGTCGGGCGTCGCGTGATGGAAAGGGCGAAATTCGTAGGCTGATCGGCCCTGGCAAAGCTACGCATGTGGACGTGTCGACTTTCGATCACTCAGACCGGTCATTTGTCGCATGTAGCGTTCGGACGGCAATTCCCTGCAAAGATCAACGTGAAAAATCGGCCAAAAGCAGCCGTTCGTCTGTACCCGCACTCAGACATTCGGACGACTGCTTCGCTCAGTAAACGCCCGTTCGGCAGGCCCAACGTTTCGAGCGGGACATCGCTGGGTGCGGCTGACGCAACGTGTCCTATGATGGGTCGGGGCAGCAAGTTTTGAACTTGCGGCGTCCCGAATGCGGCGCCTTTTGTGCCTGCGCGCTCCCCCTGAAGACGGAGTCAAACATGCTACACAATGTACTGGCCGCCGCTCCGGCCATGGTCCTGTGCCTGCTGCTGCAAGGCATAGTGGTAGCCATCTGCCTGCGCCGGTACGCGCGCTTCCGGCGCAACGTTAAGAATCAGGACTTGTTATGGGTGGACGTCCTGCTATTGATAACTGTGATGCTGCTGACGTTGCTCTGCAATTTCGCCCAAATGGCAATCTGGGCTGCGTTGTTCATGTTCTTAGCGAGTTTTCCGATTTCGCCACTGCTCTGTATCACTCCGCGGTCAACTTCATCACGCTGGGCTACGGCGACATTGTCATGTCCAAGCAATGGCGCATGCTTGGCCCAATCGAAGCTGCCAATGGCATCCTTATGTTTGGAGTCTCAACCTCGGTGATGACGGCTGCGGTCATGGATGTGATTAAGTAGCATCATGCCCGGTTGCAGCAGGACTAGCCGCGAAAGCAAGCCCATGCCAGGTGGTGTCCGCATAGCGCCAGGCGAACGACGTATGGGGCCTGTAAATTCTTGTGCGCATCGACCGAGAAGCCAGCAGTTTCATTCCGAGTGGACACGAGGCTTCTGCGGCGCCCCGCGCGTTTTCGTGCAGTACGCGGCCGCAGGGCGCAGTGTACGGTCTCGCATTTCGCAGTTGTGTACGTCCTGGTCGAACACTGTGAGTAGTAGTTCAACGGTCCCGTTTGTGGGAACTGGCTGATCCTCTGGATATTGCGGAGCAGGAAGGGTGCAAGGTCGAGGCGATCCTCGTCGTTGTACTGGAACGCGTAGTTCCCGGCTTCGGGCGCCACTGGCAACTCCAGATTCCTGACACCGGAATGCTCGATCACGAAGCGCGCGCGGAGATCCAGCGCGTCGGCCGACACCTGTGGTTCGACGATCGCGACTGAATTGGAAAACACGTTCTGCATCCAGTACTTTGTGCTGTGCGGCGACACCGCCAGCGTAGCCGACAGCACGCGGATGTCGTGCGCGGCCCGCGGCCGGAACATTACACGGTGCGGGGAGAACTCCACAGGCTTGTTGTAGCGATAGGTTGTGGCGGGCTCGTGGCGTCGGCGAGCGATCCGGCCGAACTGCGCAGACTGGCCGCGAGACCTGACCAGGCGTTCGCGTGTGCGACGAATGCCTGATGTTCTACCCGACATTCATCGGCAGCAACACCATTTGGCGGCCCTGCAAATGAAGGCGCGTCTGTATTTCGACGGGCGTCTGATTATGAAGCCACGCCGTGAGGAAGTTGACCCGCTTGAAGATCAACTTGCTGGCGAAGCAGACGCTATTTGGAAACTCATCCATCGTCGTTTCGGCAAGCTTCATGAACTCGCCGATCGGATGCGTGCCGAAGGCAATCCGGTAATCGGCGGCGATGCCATGCCGGCGGCAATGCGCGACGTAGTAGTCGAGCGACGAAGTGATCGTCTGCCGCAGTTTCTCCAGATGCTCCACACCTTCATAACTTTGCGCATCCACTTCGCCGACGGCGAGAAAGATGATGTTCCTGAAATGTCCGGGGAACAGCCGGTTCACCCACAACAACGCATGCATGCTTGCGCCGCGGTGCTTGCCGACAAGCAGGATCGCGGTGGGCAACGACGGGTCGGGTTTGGCTGACGCGCTATCGGCATCGACTTCAGGCGTAGCACCCGCGAACAATGCGTCCTCTTTTGCGATCTGGGCGCGCGTATCGCTGTAGTGACGTTTGATCAGCACACACAGCGCGACGACGGCGCTTGTCACCAGCACCGTCAGCCATCCGCCCGCCGCGAATTTCTCGATCAGCGTAATGACGAGAACCGTACTCGTGACGGAAAGACCGAGCGCGGAAAACGCGAAGTGCCTTATCCAATGGCTTCCGTCGGCGCGATGTTTCCACCAGTACACGCACAAGCCAAGCAGCGACAGACTGAATGTCAGGAACACGTTGATGCTGTACAGCACGACGAGAACGTCTACGTTGCCGTGTGTCCAGAACAGGATCGCGAGGCTCGCGACACCCATCACGACGATGCCGTTCTGCCTCACGAGCCGTGTGGACAGATCGCGGAAGTGACGTGGCACCCACGAATCGGACGCCATGTTCGACAGCACGGCAGGACCATCGAGGAACCCGGTTTGCGCGCCCACCAGCAACAGTCCCGCTTCGAATGCCAGCACGGCGGCGAGCAGCGCGTGCCGTGCGAACGATGAACCCAGCCCGAGGTGATCGATCACGCTGCCGAATACAACGGCGTTCAATGTCTGTCCTTCGACGGGCGTTGCATGCCAAAGCATGTAGAGCAGGATGATGCCTCCCGCCGTGAACGCCAGCGACGTCGACATATAGAACATCGTGACCTTGCCGTTCGGCACGCGCGGCTCGGCCAGCATGTTGACGTTGTTCGATACGGCTTCGAGCCCGGTGTACGTACCGCCGCCGAGCGAGAACGCCCGCATCAGCAGTGCCGCAACGACGAGGGGACCCAGCGTGTGCGACATGCCATGCGCCTCGCCGACCGCGCTCGGAACGACCGAGGCGAGATTGCTGCCGTGCGCGGCGACGCCGTAGACGATCAACCCCAGATGCAGCACGACGAAGCCAAGGAAAATCGGCAGCAGTACGAGAATCGATTCGCGCATGCCGCGAAAATTCAGGCCCGTCATCAGGACGATCAGTATGAGCTCGGTCGAGAGCTTGAGTTCCTGCGCGCCGACGGGCAACAGGCTGAAGAATGCGTCGACGCCGCTAGCGAGCGATGTCGCCACCGTCAGCACATAGTCGACGAGCAGCGCCGCGCCCGATACGAGACCCGGTCGCGGGCCGAGCAGGGCGGTGGCAACGCGATAACCACCGCCGCCCGTCGGGAACAGTTCGATCACCTGGTTGTAACCCAGCGCAATGATGAAAACCGTCGCCGCCGTGGCGATAGCGAGGAATAGCGCAAGCGGCGTGTGTTGTCCCAATGCAAGGAACGCTTCTTCAGGCCCGTAACAGGAAGAGGACAACCCATCTGCTCCGAGTCCGACCCACGCAAGCAGCGGCGTGACGGCGATCGCATGACGGGTGCCGGGGTCGAGTGGATCGAGCGGCTTGCCGACAATCAGCCGCCACATCTTGTTCAGGGTAGCCATCGAGCCTCCCGTTTCATCGGAGCAGCCGTTCACGGCGGAGCACGAAGCATGGACCTGTGGCAGCGCCGTTGACGTGAGCGTATGAGTTGCAGCGCTGCGCGTCGTGGGAAAGCGAAGCGCCAACGGAGTCCGCCTGCTGTCGGATGACGTTCGTGGGGAGAAATTTAGGTCACCTTGACCTCATGCGCCAGTCGGCGTTACCCAGGTAGCGCCAGACGGTCACGGCATGTCAAAACGCTTACGACTCGCTTATGTTGTCTTTTCGATATGCGGCCGCCCGTCGAGTGGAGTCGAAGTTGTCCTTAACCGTGTGGCGCTGCAAACGGGAGCGTCTGTCTGCCGCTCTTTACGACATTTTTTCTTGCGGCGCTTCAATGACGAACCCTACACTTCGCGGGATCGGAGAAGCCAGAGGAAAGCAATGACCCGCACCAAGGCAGCAATGTTTTTCAGGGGAATGAGCAAGGTCATGTTCATCGCGATCGCAGTGAACCTGTTCCTGACGAACATCTTCGAATACCTGGCGCAGACGCTGGATCTCGGTCTGGACAATCAGGCAGTGACACTATTCAGTTGCTTGACGTGCGGACTGCTGACGCTATGGCTCCAGTCCGATGCGCGCCGTGCATTTGCACTCGCGCAGACCAACGGTTATGTTCGCGCGGAAGGCGAGAGCCGCGATGGCCTGCAGATCGCCGCCGATTGTCCCAAACGCTGGCTCGTCATCTTGCACGTTGAACTGAATTCCGCCGCCTTGCGCTAGCCGCACCGCCGCGCTGCACGACAAAGCGCGGCGCAACGCGGGTGCCTTATCCACCGCGTTTACACCTTTTTTACGCCCGCCGCCTCACTCTTGGCAAGGCGTTTACTCATTCTGGTCTACCGTTCAAGCCGTCCCCATCCGTCACGGGAGACCTTGCCAATGGACCTGTTCTATTTCCTTGGAATCGCGGCTTTCTGGGCGCTCTGTGTCGCGCTCACAGTGGGTTGCGACAAGCTGCGAAACCGCGCACCGGGAGGCCGTCCATGATCGCCTGGATGATGTGGCTGGCGAGCGCCGCCACGCTGCTCCTGCTCGCCTACCTCGTGTACGCGCTACTGCGTGCGGAGGATCTGGAATGAACGCCAACAACCTCTTTCAGACGGCCTTCTATATCGTCGTCCTGATTGGCCTCGCCATCCCGCTTGGACGCTATATGACGGCTGTGCTCGACGGCTCGTCCGTCGTCGTGCGCAAGGTCGGCCGGCCGGTCGAACATCTGCTGTATCGCCTCGCAGGTGTCGACCCGGAAGCAGAAATGTCATGGAAGCACTATGCGCTTGCCGTGCTGCTGTTCAACGCACTCGGCGCGCTTGCCGTCTATGGCTTCCTGCGGCTGCAGCAGTGGCTGCCGGCGAACCCGCAATCGTTCGGTCCGATGACGCCGGACGCGGCGTTCAACACAGCCGTCAGCTTCGTGACCAACACGAACTGGCAGGATTATTCCCCGGAGCAGACGGTCAGCTATCTGACGCAGATGATGGGCCTGACGGTGCAGAACTTCCTGTCGGCGGCGACGGGCATTGCCGTCGTCGTTGCGTTGATTCGCGGTTTTGCTCGCCACACCACGCAAACGATCGGTAACTTCTGGATCGACCTGACGCGCATCACGCTCTATGTGCTCGCACCGCTTGCGATCGTGGTATCGCTGCTGTTCATCAGCCAGGGCGCAATCCAGAACTTCAGATCCTATCAGGACGTGCCGACGCTCCAGGTGACCACGTATCAGGTGCCGAAGACCGACGCGCAAGGCAACGCAGTCAAGGACGCGAAGGGCAATCCTGTCATGCAGGACGTCAAGGCCGACAAGCAGACGCTCGCGATGGGCCCCGTTGCATCGCAGGAAGCGATCAAGATGCTCGGCACGAACGGCGGCGGCTTCTTCAATGCGAACTCCGCGCATCCGTACGAGAACCCGACGCCGCTGTCGAACTTTGTCCAGATGGTGTCGATGCTGATCATTCCCGCTGCCTTATGCGTGGTGTTTGGGCGCATGGTCGGCGACCGTCGGCAGGGCTACGCCATACTCGCGGCGATGACGATCGCCTTCACGGTTGCCGTGGTCGGCGAGATTTCGGCGGAGCAGGGGGGCAATCCGCTCTTCACGTCGCTGCACGTCGACCAGAGCGCATCCGCGCTTCAGGCGGGCGGCAATGCGGAGGGCAAGGAAGTGCGCTTCGGCATCGCGCAGTCGGGCATCTTCACGGTCGCGACGACGGCTGCATCGTGCGGCGCGGTGAACAACATGCACGATTCGCTGACGCCGATGGGCGGCTTCGTGCCGCTGCTGCTGATCCAGCTTGGTGAAGTGATCTTCGGCGGCGTCGGCTCGGGCCTCTACGGGATGCTGGTGTTCGCGCTGCTTGCCGTGTTTGTTGCCGGGCTGATGATTGGCAGGACGCCCGAGTACGTCGGCAAGAAGATCGAATCGTTCGAAATGAAGATGGTGTCGGTCGCGATCCTCCTGACGCCGTTTCTCGTGCTGGTCGGCACGTCGATCGGCGTGCTGTCGCCGCTGGGTACTGGCGGCATCGCGAACCCTGGGCCGCATGGCTTCTCCGAGATCCTGTACGCGTTCAGCTCTGCCGCCAACAACAACGGCAGTGCGTTTGCAGGGCTCTCGGTGAATACGCCGTTCTATAACTCGCTGCTTGGCATCGCGATGTGGTTCGGCCGTTTCGGCACGATCGTCCCCGTGCTCGCCATTGCCGGCTCGCTGGCGAACAAGAAGCGCATCGCCGCGACCTCCGGCACCTTGCCGACACATGGGCCGCTCTTCGTTGTATTGCTGCTCGGCACACTGGTGCTCGTCGGCGCGCTCACCTATGTGCCCGCGCTCGCGCTCGGTCCCGTCGTCGAACATCTGCTGATGATCGCCGGTCACTGATTTCGAGGTAAGCATGACTACTGCCAGACAACCGCCTGCCCACCGTCCGGACAATCTCGGACAGGCACGCACGGCGGCGCGTTCGATGTTCGATCCCGCGCTGGTCAAACCGGCGATCATCGATTCGTTCAGGAAGTTCGCGCCTCGCACGCAGTTGCGCAACCCGGTGATGTTCTGCGTCTATATCGGCAGCATCCTGACGACGATCCTGTGGCTTGCCGCGCTTGCCGGCCAGGCGGAAGCGCCCGCCGGCTTCATTCTCGCCATTGCGCTATGGCTGTGGTTCACCGTGCTGTTCGCGAACTTCGCAGAGGCGCTCGCGGAAGGCCGTTCGAAAGCGCAGGCTGCGTCTCTGCGCAGCGCCAAGCACAACGTGATGGCGAAGAAGCTCAACGAGCCGCATCCGAAGGCGCCCATCCGGATCACGACGTCGACGGATCTGCGCAAGGGCGATGTCGTGCTGGTCGAATCGGGTGACGTCATTCCCGCTGACGGCGACGTGATCGAAGGCGTCGCGTCCGTCGACGAATCGGCGATTACGGGCGAATCCGCGCCTGTGATCCGCGAATCGGGCGGCGATTTTTCGTCGGTGACGGGCGGCACGCGTGTGCTGTCGGACTGGATCGTCGTGCGCGTGAGCGTCAACCCCGGCGAGGCGTTTCTCGACCGGATGATCGCGATGGTCGAAGGCGCGAAGCGTCAGAAGACCCCGAACGAGATCGCGTTGACCATTCTGCTTGTCGCGCTGACGCTCGTGCTGCTGTTCGCGACGGCGACCCTGCTGCCGTTTTCGATCTTCGCCGTCGACGCGATGAAGGCGGGCCATGTGGTGACGATCACGGCGCTTGTCGCGTTGCTCGTGTGCCTGATTCCCACGACGATTGGCGGGCTGCTGTCCGCCATCGGCGTGGCGGGCATGAGCCGGATGATGCAGGCGAACGTGATCGCAACGTCGGGCCGCGCCGTCGAGGCAGCGGGCGACGTCGATGTGTTGCTGCTGGACAAGACGGGTACGATCACGCTCGGCAACCGGCAGGCGTCCGCCTTCGTTCCCGCTCCGGACGTGTCAGAGCATGACCTTGCCGATGCGGCCCAGCTCGCTTCGCTCGCCGACGAGACGCCCGAAGGGCGCAGCATCGTCGTGCTTGCGAAGCAGCGTTTCAATATCCGTGAGCGCGACATGGCGTCGCTGCACGCGACGTTCCTCGGCTTTACCGCGCAGACGCGGATGAGCGGCGTCGATCTGCCAAACCGCGAGATCCGCAAGGGCGCTGCCGACGCGGTGCGCAAGTACGTCGAAGATCATCGTGGGCGCTTCCCTCAGGAAGTCCAGAAAGCGGTCGACGATGTCGCGCGCCGCGGCAGCACGCCGCTGGTGGTGGCCGAGAAAGCTGGCGGCCATGACGACGAAAGCGGCGCCGCGCGTGTTCTGGGCGTGATCGAACTGAAGGACATCGTCAAGGGCGGCATCAAGGAACGTTTTGCCGAACTGCGCAAGATGGGCATCAAGACCGTAATGGTGACGGGCGACAACCGTCTGACGGCAGCCGCGATTGCAGCCGAGGCAGGTGTCGACGATTTCCTCGCCGAAGCTACCCCGGAAGCGAAGCTGACGACGATCCGCTCGCACCAGGCCGAAGGCCGCCTTGTTGCGATGACGGGCGACGGCACCAACGATGCGCCCGCGCTCGCGCAGGCCGACGTCGCCGTGGCGATGAACACGGGCACGCAGGCAGCAAAGGAAGCGGGCAACATGGTCGACCTCGATTCGAATCCGACCAAGCTGATCGAGATCGTCGAGATCGGCAAGCAGATGCTGATGACGCGCGGATCGTTGACGACGTTCTCGATTGCGAATGACGTCGCCAAGTATTTCGCGATCATTCCGGCCGCGTTCGCGACGACCTATCCGCAGTTGCGCGTGCTCGACGTGATGCACCTCACGTCGCCATCGTCGGCGATCCTTTCGGCCGTGATCTTCAACGCGCTGATCATCGTGGCGCTGATCCCGCTGGCATTGAAGGGTGTGAAGTATCGCCCGCTCGGTGCTGCTTCGCTATTGCGCCGCAATCTGCTGATCTACGGGCTGGGCGGCATTCTGTTGCCGTTCCCGTTCATCAAGCTGATCGACATGTTCATCAACGCGATGGGCTGGTCATGATTGACCCGTGCGACCTTGCCGGATGGGCGTTGCGTATAGCCCGTCCGGCCTTTCTCAACCGATATGGCTTTGTGAGTCAACGATCATGAAGAACGCATTGCGACCCGTGCTGGTGCTGTTTGTCGCATTGACGGTGGTCACGGGCATCGTTTATCCCGCCGTCGTGACGGCTGTTGGCCAGGCGGTGTTTTCACATCAGGCGAACGGCAGTCTCATCGAGACGGGCGGCAAGGCTGTGGGCTCGGAAATCATCGGGCAGCAGTTCGATGCGCCGTACTACTTCTGGGGACGGCTGTCGGCCACGACGCCGAACCCCTATAACGCGCAAGGCTCGAGCGGCTCGAATCTCGGCCCGACGAACCCGGCGCTCGCCGACGAGGTCAAAGGGCGTCTCGCCGCGCTGCACGACGCGGACCCGGCGAATACTGCGCCCGTGCCCGTCGATCTCGTCACGTCGTCGGGCAGTGGTCTTGATCCGGAGATCACGCCGGCAGCGGCAGCGTATCAGGCAGCACGCGTCGCCAAGGCGCGCGGCCTGTCCCGCGAGCAGGTCGACGGGTTGATCGCGCAGAACACGTCGGGGCGGCAGCTCGGCATATTGGGCGAGCGTCGCGTGAATGTACTGAAGCTCAATCTCGCGCTCGACGACGTCAAGCCGATGCACTGAGTTTCACGGAGGGTCGCACGCATTCCACGCGTGCAGCACGGCTGCAATGACGGGATAAATCGCAGGGGAGACGCGCGATGAACCGACCCGATCCCGACGAACTGCTCGACAGGATCCAGCGCGACGAAGAAAAAAGCCAGCGTGGCCGGCTCAAGATCTTCTTTGGCGCATCGGCCGGAGTCGGCAAGACGTTTGCGATGCTGCAGGCCGCGAGGCGCCGCAAGGAAGAAGGCGTCGACGTCGCGGTAGGGATCGTCGAAACGCATGGACGCAAGGAGACGCTCGCACTGATCGAAGGCCTGGAGGTCATTGCGCCGGCACGGATCGAATATCGCGGGCGGCTGCTCGCCGAGTTCGATCTCGATGCCGCGCTCGCGCGCAAGCCGCAACTGATTCTCGTCGACGAGCTTGCGCATTCGAACGTCCAGGGTTCCCGGCATGTGAAGCGTTGGCAGGATGTTCAGGAACTGCTGGATGCCGGCATCGACGTTTACACCACGGTCAACGTCCAGCATCTCGAGAGCCTGAACGACGTGGTCGGACAGATAACGGGCATCCGCGTGTGGGAAACCGTCCCTGACCGCGTATTCGATCTCGCCGACGAGGTGACGCTGGTCGACCTGCCGCCGGAAGAACTGCTCGACCGCCTGCGCGACGGCAAGGTCTATATGCCGAAGCAGGCGGAACATGCCGTGCGCAACTTTTTCCGCAAGGGCAATCTGATCGCGCTGCGCGAGCTGGCGTTGCGCCGCACGGCCGACCGCGTCGATGCGCAGATGCGCGAGTACCGTGCCGACCAGTCGATCGAGCGGATCTGGCAGGCGCGCGAACGCATCATCGTCTGCGTTGGCGCCGGCCCGGAGAGCAGCAACCTCGTGCGCGCGGCAGCGCGCCTCGCGTCAAGCCAGAAAGCGGACTGGCTTGCCGTCTATGTCGAGACACCGAAGCTTGCGCGGCTGCCTGATTCGATTCGCAAGCGCACGCTGGACGCACTCAAGCTGGCATCCGAACTAGGTGCGGAGACCGTGACGCTGCAAGGCGACGACGCCGCGCAGACCATCATCGCCTATGCGCGCATGCGCAACGTATCGAAGCTCGTGGTGGGCGCGTCTTCTGTGAGCGGGTGGCGCGCGCGCCTCAATCCGTCTGTCGCGCAGCAAATGGTGTGGTCGGCTCGCGATATCGATGTCACGCTGGTCAATTCCGGCGCGGTGCGCGAAGCCGCCGAACGGCACGATGCCATGCGCGGGTTTGCTGGCACAGGCACAGAAGCGCGTGGCTCGCCGCCCGCTTCTTACGCCTATGCAGTCGCGATCTGCGCGGTCATTACGGCAATCTCAAGCGTGCTGCTCAGCCACATCGCGCTGACCAATCTCGTGATGCTGTATCTGCTCGGCGCCGTCTTCACGGCTGCGCGCCTGGGGCGAGGGCCGGGCGTGATGTTTTCGTTTCTCGGCGTGGCGGCCTTCGACTTCTTTTTCGTGCCACCGCGCATGTCGTTCTCGGTCTCGGATACGCAATATCTGCTCACATTTGCGGTGATGCTGATGACGTCGCTGACGATCAGCCACCTGACGGCGAGCCTAAAGCGTCAGGCACACCTTGCGACGCTGCGAGAACGCCGCACAGGTGCGATGTTCGCGATGACGCGCGAACTGGGTGGTGCGCTGATGACCGACCAGATCATCGAGATCGGCACACGCCATGTGAGCGACGTGTTCCAGGCGCGCATGGCCATTCTGCTGCCGGACAGCGCGGAGAAGGTGCGGCCCAAGGTCGAAAATCCCGATCCAGCGATCACGCTCAACGACGCCGATCTCGATCGCGATATTGCCCAATGGGTCTATGACCAGCAGAAGGCCGCCGGTCATGGGACGGACACGCTGCCGGCCGCATCGGCGCTGTACTTGCCGCTCAAGGCGCCGATGCGCACACGCGGTGTGATCGCGCTGGTGTCCGCACGGATGGAGGAGTTTGCGGTGCCAGAGCAGCGTCGCATGCTGGATACGTTCGTCGCGCAGATCGCGCTTGCGCTCGAACGGGTGCACTACGTCGAGATCGCGCAGGATGCGCTCGTCAGCATGGAATCGGAGCGTCTGCGCAATTCGCTGCTGTCTGCGATTTCCCACGACTTGCGCACGCCGCTTACCGCGATTGTGGGTTTCGCATCGGTGCTTGCCGAACAGGGCGCCGCTGTGTCGGGCGGCCCGAAGGCGCTGGAACTCGCGGAGGCGATCCGGGACGAGGCGCTGAGGATGAATGGACTGGTCGTGAATCTGCTCGACATGGCGCGTCTGCAGGAAGGCAGCATGCGGCTGAACCGGCAGTGGTCGTCGATCGAAGAGGTAGTCGGCTCTGCGCTGGCCGGCTGCAGGCGCATCCTCGGGGATCGCGAGGTTCAGGCACGCGTGCCGCCCGACCTCCCGCTCGTGCAACTCGACGCCGTTCTGGTGGAGCGGCTCTTCGCGAACCTGCTCGAGAACGCGGCCAAATATACGCCCGCTGGTACGCCGTTGAGTATCGATGCATCCGTGTTGCAGGAAGAGGCGCATCGATACGTGCGGGTCGAGGTCTCCGATAGTGGTCCGGGTTTGCCGACTGGGATGGAAGCGCGTGTGTTCGACAAGTTCACCCGCGGAGAAAAGGAGTCGGCCAAGCCAGGGATCGGGCTGGGTCTTGCGATCTGCCGTGCGATTGTCGAGGCGCACGGAGGCCGGATCGGCGCGTCGAACAGGACGGACCCGAATGGGCATGTGCTGGGCGCGACATTCTGGTTCGTGCTGCCCGCAGACGACAACCCGCCCGTCGAAGGCGAGCAGCCAGAGCCGGCGAGCGCGGCAGTGGCGGCTGCGCTGCCTGCGAACACGTCGCAGGAGCGTGCATAGCACAGGTCATGGCAGAGCCCACCGTTACCATCGTCCTGATTGAAGACGAAAAACTCATTCGGCGCTTTGTGCACGCATCGCTGGAAGGTGAGGGCATGCGCGTTGTCGAAGCCGGGACGGGGCGCGAGGGCCTCGCGATGGCGGCCAGTTCCCGGCCCGACCTGGTGATCGTCGACCTCGGGCTGCCGGACATCGACGGGATCGAGGTGATCCGTGTGTTGAGGGACTGGTCCGCTGTACCTGTGATCGTTCTCTCGGCGCGTACCCGTGAAGAAGACAAGGTTGGCGCGCTCAATGCTGGGGCCGACGACTACCTGACCAAGCCGTTTGGCGCGCCTGAACTGATTGCGCGTATCCACGCGCAGTTGCGTCGTCAGCGTGGCGGCGTCACGCGCGAAACGTCGAAGATTTCCTTCGGCGAGGTGCTGGTCGACTTCGATGCACGGCTGGTGGAACGCGACGGCCACACGATCCATCTCACGCCGATCGAGTACAGGCTGCTTTCAGCGCTGGCGCATCACGCCGGCCGCGTGTTGACGCACCGGCAATTGCTGCAGGAAGTCTGGGGACCTGCGCATGCGGAGAACGCGCACTATCTGCGCATCTACATGGGACATCTGCGTCAGAAGCTGGAGCGTGATCCGGCGCAACCCGTCTATATCGTCACCGAGCTAGGGGTGGGGTATCGGCTTGTGGGCGTCAGGTAGTCGACAGGCCGCCAACGCCCCAGGCGATTGTTGTCCAATGTCGACGTACGCGGCGGGAACCTGACGCCGCTGGATTTTGACGGCATTTTTATGCCCGTGGTCCAAAGCTTTTCGGTGTCTTGACGTGCTGCGTGCTGCAATGGATAGCAGGGGATTATCATCTTGTCGAGGTTGAAGATGTTGAGGCTGCTCATTCCAGTGCTTTGCCAGACGGGCGCACTTGAAGCTGCGCGCCACGCAGCGTTTCTCTTTGCCGAAAAATGCGTGGCGCAGGTCGAACTGATCGAGGTGCTGGAAGAAGTGGGAGAGGGGCGCACGGTCGCGTTTCAGTCGCGCTCGACATTGCGACGGCGTGAGAAGCTGTCGATGCGCGATGCTCTGATCCGGACTTGCGCGGTACTCGATGATGCCGGCGTGCCCTATACGTGGAAGCGTGTTTTTGGCCCCCCTGAAAAGACCATTGCCGCGTATGCCGCGACGAACCGCGCTGATGTCGTCGTGCTCGACGCAAGCAGTCTCGGCTTCTTCCGAAGATGGGGCATGCTAGCGAAATTGTGGCGCCTGAGTCCCACGCCCATCACGGTGCTGCATTGACGGGCGAGGTACCGCAGCCGTCGGGCCTCACGACGGATGGACCTTCCACAACTTCAACGTGAAATGCACTACTCAAGCACGCTGACACAACAAGATCTTCCGTCGGGGGCTTCGCCGTGACGGTCGACGATTTCTGGAACAACAGCTTGTCGTAGCGTTTATTCAAGATCTGCCGGAATAGTGAATTTCCAATCGCAATCGCACGCTCCCGTCGCATTGTTTGACACGCCCAGCGGAATGCGCCCCTGCTAAACTCGTCCCGATTATTCCTTGAGTAAGCCAATCATGAAGAGTGGTTCAAAAGGTGGCCTTGTCTACTCCACCGATGGCGGGCGGATGTGTCCCGAATGCAGACAGGTGCTCGCGGAATGTGTGTGCAAGGCGGTTGCCAGGACGCAGCCGGTAGGTGATGGCGTGGTACGAGTGACTCATGTGACCAAGGGCCGGGGCGGGAAAAGCGTGACCATCGTTAAAGGACTGGCGCTCGATCCTCTTGCCCTGGCGTTGCTAGGCAAGCAGTTGCGCACGGCCTGCGGTTCTGGTGGAACGGTCAAGGATGGCGTGATTGAAGTACAGGGTGATCATTGCGAGCGGATCATCGAAGCGCTCAGAAAGGACGGCCACAGCGCGAAGCGGGCCGGGGACTAGTTGCTTTAATGAGCGGCGACACGAAGAGTTTGATGGAGCGCGTGCGGCCACAACCGGTCATTCTCTGGCGGAGTGCGGATGCCTGATCGTGCGGTTCGCCCGATAGAATAGAGGCCGGATAAAGACCGGTGACCAACCGATGCTCCACTGGCCGCATTGCGCGCCGGCGCTTGCGACCTCCTTGCCATTCTCCGATTCAATCTACATGTGAAGACTGCTACCCTCGAAGAACTGCGTGACGGGCAACTCGCCGGTGCACGACAGATCAAGCTCGCTTGCGGGTTGACCGACATGCCACGCGAAATCTTCGATCTCGCCGACACCCTGGAGGTGCTCGACCTGTCGGGCAATGCGCTCACATCGCTGCCGGATGATCTGGCGAAGCTGCGCCACCTGCGCATCCTGTTCGCCTCGGATAACCAGTTCACCGAGTTGCCGGCCGTGCTCGGCGATTGCGAATCGCTGAGCATGGTCGGCTTCAAGGCGAATCGCATCCGGCACGTTTCGGGGCGCGCGCTGCCGCCCCAATTGCGCTGGCTCATCCTGACCGATAACGATATCGAAACGCTGCCTGCGGAAATCGGCGAGCGTCCGAATCTGCAGAAGCTGATGCTTGCCGGCAACCGGCTGCGGTCGCTGCCCGAGACGATGGCCGCTTGCAGCCGCCTCGAACTGCTGCGCATTTCGGCGAACCGGCTCGACGCCTTGCCCGACTGGCTGTTGCGCCTGCCGCGGCTCGCGTGGCTCGCCTACGCAGGCAATCCGCTGAACGCAGCGCGCGAGCAGGTGGCGCTCGCCGATGCGCCGGTGCCGGAAATCGACTGGCATACGCTCGCGCTTGGACAAACGCTCGGGGAAGGGGCATCCGGCGTGACGCATCGCGCGACGCGTCTCCTGAGCGACGGGCATCCCGTCGAGGCGGTCGCCGTCAAGCTTTTCAAGGGCGCGGTGACGAGCGACGGTTTGCCGGAGCTCGAAATGTCCGCCTGCCTGCAAGCCGGCCAGCACCCGAATCTCATCCCGGTGCTTGGCAAGATCACGGGGCATCCGCTCGACGAGCACGGCCTCGTGATGAAGTTGATCCATCCGTCGTTCGGCAATCTCGCGGGGCCTCCGAGCCTCGACTCCTGTACACGAGACGTCTATGCGGACGAAGTACGGTTCGACAAGCCGGTTGCGTTGCATATCGCGCGCGGAATCGCATCGGCGGCGCAGCATCTGCATCGGCGCGGGATCATGCATGGTGATCTCTACGCGCACAACATCCTGCATGACGGCGCAGGGCACGTATTGCTCGGCGACTTCGGCGCGGCGTCGCGCCACGATATCGATGATCGCGCAATGGCGCTGGCGCTCCAGCGGATTGAGGTGCGCGCGTTTGGCTGCCTCCTTGAAGAACTCGCGCAACGTTTGGCCGGAGAGGCCGATGACCTCGCTACCGGGTTCGATGGGCTGATCGAAGACTGTTTCCGCGAGCGCGTCGAGATGCGGCCTTCCTTCGATGAGATTGTCGAGCGGCTGTCTGCGTTGAGCGTTTTAGCGGAGCAGGCGGCGCTGCGATTGTCGGATAACGGGCCCATCCGGCCATGAGGGAATTCAGCGTGCGAGTCCGTCGCGACCTTCAGTAATCGTCGTTCGACGACGCGAACATACGGGGAAGCCGCTCGATGAACGAGTGCAATGCAGGCCACAGCCATTCTGAATCGGCATTTGCTTGTTGCCGGCGAGACGCATTGTCCCTGATGCTTTGCAGGTCGTCTCTTCGTCGTTGACGCGATCGCGTCGGACGTGCGTTGCCACGCTGGGGGTATCGTGTCCGCGGCCCGGCGTGGGACCGTGTCCGGGCAGTTGCAGTCTTTCATGCTTTCACTTCGACGGACACTCGTGGGTCTCTTTCGGGGCAGGATTCGGCCTTTCATGGGCGCAGATTACTGACGTTTCATCTGTCAGTGAGACTCGCGTGACGTCAGGCGAAACATGGCTGGTGCGGCCCCCAATCAACTAAACTGGACCGTAGATTTGGCGCATTTCTGTGCGCGCGCTGCGAAAGGCCTGTTTGCCTGTGACATCAGGAGGCGCGCGATCGTCCCATCGATACCACTGCACCCCGGGATCCCCGCGAAGAGGTGTCTTGATGAACCGCATCGTGATGCAGATGCTGGCCGTCATCTTCGTCAGCTGTGTACTGGCGGGCTGTACCGCAGTCTCGTCAACGGCTTCCGTACCCGGATACCGGAATCGCGCCATGACACGCGCCGAGGGCGGCATCCAGGTTTCGACCGCCGTGCTGTCGCCAGAGGAAAGCGCAGCGGTGTACGGTGTCCCGCTTGCCGACAGGAAAATCCAGCCCGTCTGGATCGAGGTCGAAAACCGCGAGGACCGCAACTACTTTCTCCTGTCGCCCGGCATGGATCCGAACTTCTTTCCTGCGTCGGAGGCGGCCGAGGCGTTTGCTGGCACTGCTTCACACGACCAGCGGGCCGACCTCGACCGCCGCTTCCGTGATCTCGCTTTTCATAACCCCGTCCGTCCAGGAGAGAAAGTCGCGGGTTTTGTCCTGACCAATCTCAACGAAGGTGCGAAGCTCGTACAGATTGACCTCGTCGCAAAGGAGCGCGCCCGGACGTTTTCCGTTTTCGTAGCCGTACCCGGGTTTGAGGCCGACTACAAGCGCAGCCAGGTATTCAAACGCATTGTCGATCCGCAAGAGCCCACCGTGAACTACACGGATGACGCGAATTTCCGCGCAGCGCTCGAAGCTCTGCCATGCTGCGCGACAAACGAGGACGGCTCGAAGAATGGCGACCCGCTCAACCTGGTGATCGTCGGCAGCCTCGACGACGCCTTCCCCGCACTTGTCCGGCGGGGCTGGAGCCTCACGGAGCAGAAATGGTCCGGCGCGATCAGCCGGATGATCAGCGCGGCACTGTCCGGCGAACCGTATGTCAACGCACCCGTGAGCGACCTTTACCTCTTCGGGCGCGCACAGGACCTCGCCTTGCAAAAGGCGCGGGGCGACATCCACCAGCGTAACCATATGCGCCTGTGGCTCAGCAACATGCGTTACCACGACAAACCCGTCTGGGTAGGACAGATCAGCCGCGATATCGGTATCCGTCTGACCTGGCACTCGTCAACGTTCACCACACACAAGATCGACCCGGACGTGGATGAAGCACGCACCGCGCTGACCGAGGACATGGCGTATTCGCAGACTCTCATGAAGATGGGTCTCGTGACGGGCGTGGGTGCCGCGCTGGAAAGCGCGCCACGCGAGAACCTGACGACCGATCCGTATTACACCGATGGCTATCGCGTCGTCCTGGTCTTCGACCGCACGCCGAGGTCGCTGTCGGACATCGAGGTCTTTCCATGGATCACGCCGCACAGGGTCATGCACGTCAGTCCCGGAGCGAAGCCATGAGGATTTTGCAGACCTTGCATCGTGCACTGCTCCATGCGGGGCACGCGCTCTGCCTCGCGCTTGCGCTGGCCAGCTGTGCGACATGGGATGCCCCGCCTGAGGCCGACGATGGGCCGCTGCGTCAGCGTGAGGTCAGTGCCACCAGTCACAACGTGCGCGTGAGTGCAACGGTGCTCGGCAGTGAAGACAGCAAGCTGATGTATGGCGCCGACGTCAACAGGACGGGAGTCCAGCCGCTATGGCTCGAAGTGCAGAACGGGACATCGCAGGCGCTGTGGCTGTTGCGCTCGGGTACGGACCCGGACTACTTTTCTCCTCACGAAGTAGCATGGTCCATGCATACACCGTTTGGCGGTGCAACCAATACGCGCATGGACGATTATTTCCACGACCTCGGATTCAGCAACCCGATCCCACCGGGCGCGACACGGTCGGGCATCCTGTTCACCAACCCCGATCAGGGCATCAAGCTCGTCAATGTCGATCTGTTGGGAAACCAGACGCTGATTCCCTTCTCGCTTTTTCTGCGCGTACCCGGCGGCACGGTGGATCCGCAGCTCGCGCAGATCCCTTTCCCGTTCCCCGAAACCGCGATCACGGACTACCAGGACCTCGCGTCACTGCGTGCTGCACTCGAACGGTTGCCATGCTGCGCCACCGACGCGAGCGGGACGGTTCAGGCCGACCCCCTGAACGCCGTTGGGATCGGCCAGCTCACCGACATCGGGGCGGCGTTGGTGCGGCGAGACTATCGGCGTGACGCGCGCGAGTCCGACCTCGCGCAGCGGGTCTTCGGGCGGGAGCCGGACTTTGTCATGCGCAAGCAGGCGCAGGCGGGCGCGCCTGCGACGTGGATACGGGGATGGCTCGCCCCGATCCGCTTCCAGGGGCAACTGGTCTACGTCGCGGAAGTTGGCCGCCCTGTCGGCGGGCGCTTTGCGCCACGCGGCGAAACGCAGCTCACCCCGCACGAGAACGTTGACGAGGCACGCAACTTTCTCACCCAGGACCTGATGTACTCGGGTGGTCTTGACAAGCTCGGATACGTGAACGGTGTTGGCGTGGCATCGGCTGCCCATCCCCGTACAACGCTCGATGGCGCGACCTACCATACGGACGGATTGCGCGCGGTCGTGTTCTTCGCGACCCGGCCGCGCAGCCTGTCGGATGTGGAGTTTCTCGACTGGGTGCCCTATCTGGACGAGCCGGATACCCGTCAACCTGGAGCAACCGGCGATGCACGTCAGTGACCCGAACCGGACGCCGTCGCTCGTGTTATCAGGACGGCAGGTTTGCACGCTTTACTTGTCTTGGTCGGCTATCTAATCTTCTATCAAATAGGCGGCGATAGAGGGCGAGATGCGATGCCTAGCCTTAGCATTATTAGTATTATCTGTCGCTGGCATCGCCCCGGCTGCGCATGCACAATCGACATCGCCGTTTTTCAGGTCGACACCGCAGCAGGATGTGACGACCAGGAATGCGATAGTTGATCTGATTGCTAACGAAGATCAAGAAAAAGCGAGCAATCTGAACGAGCTCCGAGCGCTGGCTCCGACAACGGCACTGGATCAGTCCGGCCTGAGACTACCCACCACGCGACCGGTTCTGGTGTCCCGACCGTGACCACTTCCGCATGTCACACACTGATCCGCGTGAGGATCTGGTCGGCGGCGTTGACAAAAAATCCGACGCGATTTACGTACGCGAGATATTCCAGATCCTTTCGACGCACTATGTCATCGGTAAGGCAACCGATGAGATAACGCCAAAGGCACAGCTTACCTGCGCAAAAGGCAAGATCCTGCCGTTCGTGTTGAACCCGCCGGACAAGACTATCGGCCCGCTGCCGCTGATTCCGCGCATGAATCAGAAGATCGACTGGAGCCACACATGGGATGGCTCGAAGTCGTCGCTGACAATTGGCGATCCCGCTGAATTGATCCGTGATCAACTGACTCGGAGATTCAAGGAAGCGGGAACCTCGCTTGGCATTCCGGAGTATCCGGCGAAGAATTGGAAAGTGGACCAGGTTGGAAAAAGGGTTGAAGGGGGGTGGTGGGGGCGTGGCCCTGCTTGCGCATGCCGCCCACGCCGACACCTGTGTTGACCCTTAGGCGTTGGCGCCACCGTCGACGGTGAGCGTCGCGCCGGTGATGTAACTGGCGCTGGCGCTCGCGAGGAAGACCACTGCTTGTGCTATGTCTTCGCCTGTGCCGTAGTCTCCTGTGGCCGTGAGCGATTTCATCGTCGACGCGAACGGCCCGTCGACGGGATTCATATCTGTGTTGATGGAACCAGGCTGGACGAGATTTGCCGTAATGCCTTGCGTGCCGAGTTCTCGCGCCAGGCCCTGTGTGAACGCAACGAGAGCGGACTTGGAGCCAGCATAGACACCGAGCATCGACGCCGGGACGCGGTCGGCAAAGTAACTACCGATCGAAATGATGCGCCCTCCTGTCCCCAAGTGAGGGATTGCGGCTTTTGCGGCCACGATCGGCGCACGCACATTGACGTTGAGCGTCGCGTCGATGTCTTCGACGGAAATATCCTTTACATCGCCCATCCGGAGAATGCCGGCGTTGTTCACCAGAATATCGAGCCCACCCAATGCTTCGACCGTCTTCTGTACAGACGCCTGAACGGCCGATGCATCCGCGCTATCCGCCTGGATTGCGATACTACGCCGGCCCTCAGCTTCGATCGCCTTCACGACGCTGTCGGCCTGCTCGGTGGACTTTTCATATGTGATCGCCACATCTGCGCCAGCGGCTGCTAAAGCCTTCGCGATTGCAGCGCCGATGCCTCGACTCGCCCCGGTGACGAGAGCGCGTTTGCCTGTAAGGTTCATATAAATCTCCTTGGGTGTTGAGTGGTGAGGAAAGTTTGAGCGGACGTCAACCATCGAAGCTTCGCGATGCGTCTGCCGCTCACGGATTCGTTAGTCCGGTGAAAAGGTTCTGGATCTCGGAGTACGGCAAGGGATTGCTGTCGAGCGCTTCAGAACGACCACCCTCCAGAAAGTTTTGCGCGATGGCCTTCGCTTTGCCCAACACCACTTGCGAGATGCCGCTACCCGCACTTAACCGCCGCACGCCCAGCTTTCCGAGCGTCGCTGCGTCGGCCAGCCCTGGTACAGCCATGACGTTAAGAGGCAGTCGGGTTGCGCCGGCAATCGTCTCGATATCCGACGACTGCACGAGAGCCGGAAGGAAAAGACCGTCCGCACCGGCTGATGCATACAGATTGCCGCGAGCAATCGACTCTTCCGGCTGCTTCGATTTTTCAGCGAGGCCTGCAAGAAAGACGTCGGAGCGCGCGTTGACGAAGAGATCCGAACCCGACTTCACAAGCGCATCCCTGATCGCCTCGATCTTCAAGGCGAGAAGCGATGCCGGGTCTGAGCCATCTTCGATATTGATGCCGGCGATGCCGAGATCCACCAGTCGCATGACATGGTCTGCAACGGTCTTCGGATTGTCGGAATAGCCATTCTCGATATCGACCGACAAGGGCACGTTCAGCACGCGGACGATACGCCGAACTGAAGCGATCACCTCATCGAAAGGGAGTATGCGGCCGTCTGGATATCCCAATGCCCACGCAAAGCCGGCGCTTGTCGTAGCGATTGCGGGTGCACCCAACGCCTCAACGAGACGTGCACTACCGGCATCCCAGACATTCGGCAAGCGGAGCGGGATCGAATTGTCGTGCAACTGACGAAATGTGCTTGCATTGGACATTGCTTTTTTCCTCGTAAAGGGATTGAAACTCAAGCCGCTACGGCGCCTTTTGCTGTTTTTGCAAACGATGCGATGCGACGCGTCGCGAGCCCGGAGACAAGGATCGCGATGACCACGGGAATGCTGGAGAGGTACCCCAGGTTATGGCTGCCGATGACCGGGATCACAGCAGCACCGAGAGCCCCAGCAATGGACACACCTACATAGGTCGCTGAAGTGTTGAGACCGACCAGCACAGCCGTCATCGGCGGATTCAGGCTCGCGAGGCGGAACTGTTGCGGCACCAGCACACCCCATGCACAGGCACCCCAGATCGTCACCGCGATCGCTGCACTCCAAAGATGTGCGCCCGTGATCGGCATCGTGAGGATGACGATTGCAACGATAGAGAGTTTGATCAGAACGACTTTGTGCGAACCGATCTTGTCGAGGATTCGTCCCGTCAGCAGATTCGAGAAGGTTCCAGCCAGTCCCCATAGCACGAGCAATCCACCCAGCACGGGGGCGCTGTGGCCGATCGCACGATCGAACACAACGGAGAAGTAGCTGAAGATGATGAATGTGCCGATCTGGGCAAGCACCGTCGTCGTGAGTGTGAGTCCGACGCGGGAATCGGTGAGGGGCGACAGGCGTTCGCGCAGCGAGATGGCGGGCGGCAGCGGCACCTCAGGCAGGAACGCGAGAATACCGGCGAACGCGGCTGCACCAAGCGCGGCAACGAGCACCAGCGTCCAGTGCCAGCTTGCGAGTCCGCCGATCACGGCACCGATGGGCGAGCCCAGCGCGGTAGCGGTCGTCAATCCCGCGACGATGATGGACAACGCGTACCCGCGACGCTCTGGCGGGACGAGTGACGCACCTGTTCCGCTGGCAGTCGGCGAGAACATCGCTGCGCCAAGACCTGCGAAAGCGCGTGTGGCCAGGGCGATGCCGAGATTCGGCGCCACGATCGTGCCGAGATTGGCGATGACAAACAATCCGATGCCGCTGAGCAGCAGACGCTTTCGTGGAATGTTCGCAGCAAGCGCTGCGATGGTCGGACCGAGCAGCGCATAGCTCAGTGCATACACACTGATCAACTGGCCGGCAGCGCCGATGCTGACGCCAAACGAGTGCGCGATTTCAGGCAGGATGCCCGCGAAGACAAAGCTGTCAGTACCCAGCGCGAACATACCGAGTGAGAGTGTTAGAAGGCGGCGATCCATGTCGGCTTCTCCAGAAAGATTGCGAATAAAGTCTCGTGACGAAACTATAGGGAAGCCGCCTGCGTCGCACTACGGGCCGAAAGCAGGAAGCTGTTCCCCATAAACCGGTTAAGTCGTGCGTGGGAGTCACTTCGTCTGGGCGAACTGCTGATGCGGGGCATCCCATCCTCCACCCAGCGAACGGAACGTTCTCACCGCAGCGCGGGCAGCGTCTGCTTTCGTTGCATCGAGATCGTCGCGTGAGACCAGGAGTTGCCGGTCTGCGTCGAGCACATCGGTGAGCGTGATCGATCCCGCGCGATACGCTTTCTCTGAAAGGTCTCGCGCCTTCGTTAGTGCGTTCACTTCCTGTTGAATTTCCTGCGCACGAATCTCCGTTTGCGAAAGCGTCATCAAGGCGTCTTCGACGTCTTCGGTCGCTTTGAGAGCAGCCTCCCGATACTGCGCCAATGCCTCCGCGTACGATCCGCGTGCACTCTTGACCTCGGCGTCAACCTTGCCGAAATCGAACAGACGCCACTGCAGCGCACCTGTCCCGATTGGCTGGAACGACTTCGCGCTCAGGAAGTGACTGGCTGAGATGCTGTCGAATCCGAGTGCGCCCGCGAGCGAAATCTTCGGGTAGTAGTCGGCGAGTGCCATGCCGATCGCTTCGTTGGAAGCCGCCAGGTGGCGTTCGGCAGCAATGATGTCAGGGCGGCGCCGTAGAACGTCGACGGGCTGATCCGCGCTGCCGATGGCCGGCACGTCCGGAATGACACCAGCGTTCGCGCCGAGTTCTGCCGCATAGGTCCCCGGCTGCGCGCCCATCAGCACATCGAGCCGGTTCAGTTGCGCTTCGAGCGACACGCGCAAGCTCGGAACGGTGGCGCGTGCCTGACGCAGCAAGGCTTCGGCCTGAGCCACCTCGCGTTCGTCGGATGCACCGGCCTGTTTGCGCGCTTTCACGAGCTCCAGCAGACGCGCATCGGTATCCACCTGATCCTGTGTGACGGCGAGCTGTGCCTGCAACCCCCTGATTTGCAGGTATGCGTCAGCAGCGTCGGCGGCAACTGTCACGCGCGTTCCCATTTGAGCGGCCTCGGCGGCCTGCTCTTCATCGGTGGCTGCCGCGTGTGCGCGCCGCAGACCACCGGCCAGATCGATTTCCCAGCTTGCCGTCGCGCCAGCGACGTACTCCTTCTGGTCGCGGCTGTAGTTGGGAAACGCGCTCGCGATCGTGCCAAGCGGACTCTGCACGCTCTGGTGTGTTGCCGTGTACGACGCATTGGCATCGACCGTCGGAAGCAGGCGGGCGCCAGCCGCCTGAGCCGCTGCACGCGACTGGGCGACCCGTGCAATCGCAGCCTGGAGACTCAGGTTCTGATCGAGCGCCCGTTGCACCACCTTGACCAGCTCAGGATCATTGAACCCAGTCCACCAGCTATCGAGCTTCGGAGCGGGCAGCGTCGTTTGCCGGTCGGCGACGACCTTCGCGTTGTGAAACGGCGTCATCTGCGTGTCGGGCGCAACATAATCTGGCCCGACGGCACAGGCTGCAAGCAAGGCGCTGACGATCAGACTACCGACGATCGCTTTCGAAGTTCTGGATACGAAGCCGTTCATTTCACTTCTCCACTACGGGTTGCCGCACGGCAAGCGCGCCCTTGACGCCGAGCTTGCGAACGAAGGCGTAAAACGCCGGGGTGAATGCGAGCCCGAAGAGCGTCACGCCGAGCATGCCGAAGAACACCGTCGTGCCGAGTGATTGCCGCATTTCCGAGCCGGCGCCGCTGGCAATGGCGAGGGGCGCCACACCCGCGATAAAGGCGAATGACGTCATCAGGATGGGCCGCAGCCGCACGTGTGCCGCATGGGTGGCGGCGTCCTCCGCATCGACGCCGTCTTCCTCCTGGCGCTGTCTGGCGAACTCGACGATGAGAATCGCGTTCTTGGCGGCCAGTCCAACGAGCACCACAAAGCCAATCTGCGCAAGGATGTCGATCGGCATGCCTCGCATGTTCAGACCGACCGCCGCTGCGAGCAGACACATCGGCACGATCAGCACGATCGCGAGAGGTGTCTTCCAGCTTTCATACTGCGCAGCGAGCACGAGGAACACGAACAGCGCCGAAGCAGCGAAGATCACGAGGGGAGACATGGTCTGCTCTTTTTGCTGATGAGCGAGATCCGTCCATTCGTACGTGATGCCGTTTGGAAGAACCTGCGCTGCGAGCTGTTCCATGTGTTGAATGGCATCGCCGGACGAGTATCCAGGGCCCGCCGCACCCATGATTTCCGCTGCGGGATACATGTTGTAGCGCGGTACGCGATACGGCTGTGTCGTGTTTCTGAACGTTGCCACACTGCTGATCGGCACCATGTCACCCGTCGAGTTGCGCACCTTGAGTCGGCCGATGTCTTCCGGTGTCCGCCGGAATGCTTCATCGCCCTGAACCCGCACCTGATACGTACGTCCCATGAAGTTGAAGTCGTTCACGTACTGCGAGCCAAGGTAGAGATCCATCGTGGAAAACACATCCGCTGGCGTGAGACCGATCTTCTCTGCCTTCAGGCGGTCGATGTCCGCATAGACAGATGGCGCGCCCGCGTTGTAAAGCGTGAATACGCCGCCGAACACCTTGTCCTTGTTCGCTGCAGCCACGAGTGCACGCGCCGCGTCGGCGAGTGCCTGCGGCCCGAGTCCGCCGCGGTCTTCCAGCATCAGCTTGAAGCCACCCGCCGCGCCCAGCCCCTGCACGGGCGGCGGATTGATTACCACGACCACCGCATCCTTGACACCCGCGACCCGCTTACGGAGTTCGACCAGCATCGACGCCGCATTGACGCCGGGGACATGTTTGCCATACAGCGAGGGCAGCCCGTAGAAAAGCGTCCCCACGTTGGGCGCAATCGTGCCCGTCGTCACGTCGAGGCCCGACACGGGCGACGTATGAGTCACGCCTTTGAGTCCGGGCGTATCGAGCACGATGTCGTTGATCTCGCGTATCACCTTGTCGGTGCGTTCGAGACTGGACCCCGGAGGCAGGAACGCGATCACAGCCTGATAGCCGATGTCCTGATCCGGAATAAAACCGGTGGGCATTTTCGACATCTGCAAGGCAGTCGCGCCAATCAGACCTGCGTAGACGATCAGCATGACGGTCGTCGCGCGAACCGCGCGGCCCGTCATCTTTCCGTAGCGCGACGACAGCCATTCAAACGACGAGTTGAACCGGCCGAAAATCGCATGATGGACGCGGCCCAGAGCGGTCGTTCCGCCGTGAGACTTCTCCATTTCGTGCGGCTTGAGAAGCACCGCGCACAGAGCCGGGCTCAGTGTCAGCGAGACGAAACATGAGATGACGGTGGACGCAGCAATCGTGATCGCGAACTGCTTGAAGAACAGCCCCGAGATGCCGGACATCAACGCAGTGGGTCCGAACACCGCGCACAACGTGAGCGCGATGGCAATAATGGCCGTCGAGACCTCGTTCATCGTTCGATGAGCGGCCTCTTTCGGCGACATGCCGAGCGCCATGTTCCGTTCGACATTCTCGACCACCACGATTGCATCGTCCACGACGATCCCGACGGCCAGAACCAGTCCGAACAACGACAGGTTATTGATCGACGCGCCGAACAGCGAAAGGACGGTGAAGGTTCCGACCAGCGACACGGGAATCGCAACGACCGGGATGATCGTGGCACGCCAGTTCTGCAGGAACAGATACACCACACCGACCACCAGCAGAATGGCGATGCCGATGGTGATGGCGACCTCATGGATCGACTGGGAAACAAACGTAGTCGGGTCGTAGATCTTGATGTAGTCGACGCCGGGCGGGAAGCTCTTCTTCAGTTCGGACATTTTGGCCCATACGTCATGCTCGACCTGTACCACGTTCGCATCGGGCGTGGCAATCACGAACCACGGCGTTGCTGCATACCGGTCCGCGTAAGCCTTCGAGCCGTAGTCGACCGAACCAAGCTCGACACGGCCGATATCGCGTATGCGTGTCACGCGTCCCTGCGTATCGGACTTGACGACGACATCGCCAAACTGTTCGGGCGTGGTAAGACGGCCAAGCGCGTCGATGTTGATCTGGTAGGCACCCGTCCCATTGTTCGATACAGGCGGCTGATTGAGCACACCCGCCGACACGGCGGCGTTCTGCGCACGAAGCGCGGCCAGTATTTCGCTGGCGCTGATGTTGTACGAAGCCGCCTTGTCCGGATCGACCCAGATTCGCATCGCGTACTGCCGCTCACCGAACAGCTGAAAGTCAGACACGCCCGGTAAACGCGCGATCTGATCGCGCACCTTGAGCATGTAGTTCGACAGGTATTCGGGACTACGGGAACCATCGGGCGAATAGACATGAACGCCGAGCAGCAGCGCCTGGATGGTCTTTTTCACCTGCACGCCTTGCAATTGCACTTCTGCGGGCAGGCGCGACAGTGTGTCCTCCACGCGGCTGCGCGTGAGCAGAAGCGCTGTGTTCGGGTCTGTGCCGACCTTGAAGATCACAGTGATCGTCAACTGACCGTTGCTGGTCGATTGGCTCGAAATGTAATCCATATTCTCGACGCCATTGACGGACTGTTCGAGCGGCGTTGCGACCGTGCGCGCAATCGTATCCGCCGACGCACCCGGATACGAGGTCGTGATCTGGATGGTCGTGGGAACGATGTTCGGATACTGGGCCACCGGCAGCTTCATCATGGTTGCGAGGCCGATGAGCACAGCGAATATATTGAGCACCGCTGCGAAGCGCGGGTGCTCGATAAAGAAGTGAGTCAGTTTCATGATCTTGCTCCTTCGTCGCCGTGCTCAGCTGAGAACTGGATCGTTCCGGCGTGTGGAGAAATCTTCGAGCCAGGACGCACAGCCGGAATACCGTCGATCACGATGCGGTCGGTCAGGGCAAGTCCAGATCGAATGACTCGGAGGCCGCCGCGAAGGTCGCCAACCTCGACCTTTCGCGGGGTGGCGACGTTGTCTTCTCCCACGACGTACACCATGTGGTCGGTTTGATCCTGGAGTACGGCGGCATCGGGGACGAGCAAGGCCGGTTGCGGTGCGGTCGTTGCCAGTCGCAGGCGTGCGAAGCCGCCGGGTGTCAACGACAGGTCGCTATTGGGAATCGTTGCGCGCGCGTGGATGGTTCCGCTCGAACGGTCGAGTGTATTGTCGATAAAGTTGAGCGTGCCTGTGCGTGCATAGTTACTGTCGCCTGTCGGTGAAATATTCACCGCGTCTGCCAACGGTCCTTTCTGGTTTTCACGAGAGTGCTGGAAGGCGGCATAGTCGTTTTCGCTGATGTCGAAGTCCAGATAGATCGGGTCCAGCGAAACGATGGTCGCGAGTAGCGTGGTCGGGCCGCTGCCGGCCCGGCTGCCAGATACCAGATTGCCCGTCGAAACGAGGTGTGTGCCGATGCGCCCGGTAAATGGTGCTGTGATCTTGCACCGATCCAGGTCGAACCTGGCATCGCGAACCAGAGCATTGGCGTTGTCGACAGCCGCTTGAGCCGCGCGTTGTTCAGCGACTTTCTGGTCGACGTTCTCGACCGTTCCCGCCTCCGAACGCTGCAGTTCCTGCGCGCGGGCAAGCTCTCGCGTGGCGAGCGCCAGTCGGGCATTCGCGGATTCGAGTCCAGCCGTCGCCTGGCTCAACTTGATCTGATACGGTTCCGGGTCGATCTCGAAGAGCACGTCGCCTTTATGCACGATGTCGCCGTCCTTGAAGTTGATCTGCGTGAGCGTGCCGCCGACCTGAGCGCGCAATTCGACACGGTTCACGGCAGAGAACTGGCCGAGGAACCCGAGCCGGCCTTCAATATCGCGCTGCAACGGCGCGCTGATGGCGACCGACGGAGGCGGCGGCACGGCAACGGGTGCTGCACTCGACCAGTGCATGTGAGCCGCCGTCGCCGCCACGGCGACGATCACAGCGGCTGCCACACCTTTACCGACCCATCGGACGGAGCCGGACGTCGCCGGGTTGGCTGGAGCGGCGACTCCCACCTCGGCCTGATCAATACGGTTATTCATGGCATTTCTAAGTATGTTGACAGGCTGTATGACAGAGAGTCATGTCCAGCTCGCCGTTAGATGATCAATCTTTGCTTTCTGGTATGAAGAAAGCGGGTTAGTCCAGAACCAGGCCGCTATGCCGGGAAGCTTCCCCCTGAACGACGACCGGCTAAGTTTCGTGACGCAACTATAGGCAACACCGTTGCGTCACACTACTGGCCGAAACCGGGAAGCTGTTCCCCGCAATCTGGTTAAGTTGCGTGACGAAACCTGGGCTACGATACGTTCCATCATGTATAGAAAACGCTTCGATGGAATGGACTGTTCGATCGCTCGCGCCCTCGATGAGGTTGGCGAGTGGTGGACGCTTCTGATCGTTCGCGAGTGCACGCAAGGCAGCAGGCGCTTCGACGAATTTCAGAGCGGGCTCGGTATTGCCCGCAATGTCCTCACTGCACGGCTGGAACGTTTGATCGAACTGGACATACTCGAACGCTTCCCGATCGCAGAACGCGCAAACACGTTCGGTTACAGGTTGACGTCGAAGGGGGCGGACTTATACCCGGTGCTGGTCGCGCTGATGCAATGGGGAGACAAGTGGCTAAGGCCAAATGGCAAGCCGCCGATCGCATTGGTGGAGCATGCGAGTGGGAGCCCCGTAGAGGCCGTGGAAGTTCGCACGATGGGCGGGCAGGCGCTGACGTATCGGGACGTTCGATTTGCTGCTGGTCCGGGCGCGACGAAGGCGACGCGGGATGTCATCGAGAACCGGAATGACCGGGTACTCGGTGACCAGAGCGAGGAGTCGTGAGCTTTGAAGGCTGCCAGCCTTAGCCGGGCAGCCGGGCAGCCGAGGACATGCGGTCGGGGCGTGACGGTGTGCGGCGCGAAGCGAAGGAGCGCTAGTGCCGCTTGTGCTTGCCGAACCTGGACAGCGATTGCCTGAGTTTGGGCGCCGCAAAGTCGATGAAATGACGCAGTTTGATGGCCATGAGATTTCTGGACACATGAACCAGATGGACGGGCACGGGCTCGATCTCAAACTGCGGAAGGAGGATCTCGAGCTGCCCGCTGCGGATGGCTTCGTCGGCATCGTGCTCGAATACGTAGGTGATGCCCGCGCCGTCCACGGCGGCGCTGACTGCGGCGTCGGGTGTCGTGACCTCGAGCCGGGGTTTCACGCCGAGCACATAGGTTTTATTCGTCGTGGGAAGGCGGAAGCGCCATGGCGACAGATACGGGCTATTGAACACGACGCACGAATACTTCACGAGGTCGTCGGGTTCGCGCGGCGGCGCATGGTTGGCAAGGAAGGCTGGACTCGCGCAGACGATCGGCCGCAACGAACCGATGCGCGTGGCGATCATGCTGCTGTCCGCAAGTTCTCCGATCCGCAACGCGAGATCGGCGTGCGAATCGATGAGGTCAAGATTTCGATCGGAGAGAAGGAGCCTAACGGCGATGTCCGGATACTGCGCGAGGAACTGATTGATGACGGGCAAGATATGCAGGCGACCGAGCTGGACGGGCGCAGTGACGACCAGTTCTCCTTTTGCTGTCGCGAACTCGCCCGTGGCCTCGCGCTCCTGTTCGCGAACGAGATCGAGGATGCGTCGAGCCGCCGCGACGTATGACATGCCCGCGTCGGTCAGTGTCAGTTTTCGCGTGGTTCGTATCAGCAACCGGGTTCCAAGCAACTCCTCGAGGTCGGCTACTTTGCGAGTGAGCGTGCTGGCAGGTATTTTCAGTTCGCGCGCCGCCGCCGACAGGCTTCCTCTGTCCACAGCGGTCAGCAACATTTCCATGGCTTCTAGTCGGTCCAACGCGTTCGCTCACGTGGGATTAGGTCGCAGTATTGTAGGGGAAGTTGCCACCCAAAAGCTGGAACGTCGGGTGCCTGCGGGTCCTGCGCAGTGCGGTCTCGTTGGGCAATCTGCTGGAAAGCGAGATAAAAGTTTTTCCGGCCTACGCCTTCGCGGTGTCGTGTCAGAGCGTGACTTCAAGAAAACACATGTCCCTGGAGCGTCCGATGTATGCACAAGCTATCGCGCAATGCGTGCAAGCAGTAAAAACAATGGATGCCTATCTCGACAAGGCGGAGCGCTTCGCGAATGCGAAGAAGTTCGACGTTGCCGTTCTATTATCGACCCGCCTCGCTCCCGACATGGGCGGGTTGCTCTATCAGATACAAAGCGCTTGCGACTATTTGAAGGGCGGCGCGGCCTTTCTTTCAGGGCAGCAGCCACCGCGACATGAAGACAATGAGCAAACGCTTGACGAAGCGCGTGCGCGCATCCGCAAGACGATTGATTTCGTCGAAGGCGTGGCGGTAGACCAGTACGCTGACGCAGCCGATCAGATCGTAAAAGTATCCTGGGTGGCAGGTAAGCTAACTGGCGAAAACTATCTGCTGCAGATTGTGATTCCGAATGTCTACTTCCATGTATCCATGGCTTACGCAATCTTGCGCACGAATGGCGTCGACGTCGGGAAGCTGGACTTCATTGGGCCGGTCAATGCCTTCGATGCCTGATTGGCAGGCAACCCAGGTCGTTGCTGAAATGCGAATCGAGGAAAGCCGACGCTTTCCTCGAAGACGATCTGTTGACGAGTCAGTACGCCGGACTCTCGTACGGGCTTAGTTTTTGAAGAGATGCGAAGCGTGGGTCACGGCACCGCCCGCACGGATGGCCGCAGCTACAAGCGTAGCTTCGGTCAGTTGAGCATCGTTAGCGCCGGCGTCGCGAGCAGCTTTAGTGTGCAGTTCAATGCAGTAGGGGCATTGCGTCGTCAACGCGACGGCAACCGCAATGAGTTGCTTCTGTTGCGCGCTCAAAGCGCCGTCTTCAAAGACCTGCTTCTCAAATGTCCAGAAAGTTTTCATGGCTTCCGGTGCGTTTTCGTCCAGCTTCTTCAGTCGGGTAAGATGTTTCATATCGAACATGAGTTTCTCCAGTTATCAAAGGTCTACAGGCAAATAGTAGAGAAGTCCATGTTCCATGTGGTCTCGATTTGGTTCGAATTCGTCCATGACTAACCATCTTCTCTTCGGGCTTCCAGTGCTGGAACGCTTTCTGGCAGCGCTCGACATTGGCGTGGCTAATTTCACGCTTTGCGATATACGCGATGGCTGGAGTGCCCGCTTCGACGCTTGCGCGACGGCCAGTCTTCACTACTGCATGGAAGGGCGTGGTGCGTTGGTGACGCAAGACGGCGAGCGCGTGGCTTTGATTCCGCACAGCTTCGTGCTGTTGCCGCCGGGAATCGGCTATCGGATCGAAAGCGACAGTACGTCGCCCGTTGGTGAGACGAATCACGGGCGTCTTTGTGAATGGCCTTCGCGGGAAACGATCCCGACGATCCTGGTCGGTGGAGGCAAAGCAGGCATCGCGACGGCGTGCGGTGAAGTCAAGCTGGATACCAACTATGGCGGCGACCCGTTCAGGACGATGCGCCGGCCGCTGATCGCACAGTTCGACACGCAGTCAGGCTTAAAGGATCAATTCGTATTGCTGCTCGCGGAATGCGCTCGCCCGGGGCTGGGTTCGCGCGCATTGGTCGAAGCACTGCTCAAGCAGTGTCTGATCATGGTAATGCGGCGGCAAATCGATAATGGCGGCGCCGACCTTCCTTGGGCCGCGGGCTTTGCCGACAAACGACTAGCCGGGGCACTCGAAGCGATCTTCGAGCGCCTGGCATCGCCGTTGTCAGTGGAGCGGCTAGCCGATATCGCCGGAATGAGCCGTTCGGCATTTGCTGCCCAATTCATGAAGGCGTTCGGGCAACCGCCGATGGCCATGTTGAAAGTCGTGCGTCTGCGCAAGGCTGCGGAATTGTTGGCGACGACTGATGTTCCCGTCGCCGAGGTCGCAAGAATGGTCGGCTTTTCGAGCCGAAGTAACTTCTCTCAGGCGTTTCACGCCATGCACGACATGGATCCGACCGCTTTTCGACGCAGATCGAGTGCGACCGACAGGCGGGGCGTGCGGGACGAGTAGCAACGCCAGAAGTTTGGAGCGCGCTGGCTAGCGTGTATCACCGTCGGTCGAATCGGGCAGACGCTGGTCAATGTCGGCCCAGACGACCATCGAACCGTGTTCAGTGCCCGAAACCCGTGCTCGCAATCTGCCGTTCTACGAACTGTGCGAAAAGCGCATGCATGTGCGTGGACGGATGAAGATCGTCAGCGAACATGTACGTCTGATCAGCGTTGGGCGTAGTGTAGGTAGCCGGCGAGCATAGCAGTGCTGTGTCATGCGGCGTTTTGGATGGATCGCACGCCTGGCTCGTGTTGGACACCGTGAACCCATTGGCCTGAAAGTTCGCGAAGATCTGGTTTATCCAGCTGTATGCATCGACCTGAATGACCTTTCCCTGCAATCCATTGGTTTGCAGCGCGGCGTTCAGCGTATCGTTGAAGAGTTGCGACAACTGGGTCAGATTCGCCCCGCCGTCGGCCGACGCATGCCCTGTGGGCGACAGACCGACGTTCGGAAGATTGACGACCACGACGTGTGTGGCGCCGTTCTGGACAATCTGCCCGATAATCTGCGCCAGAGTGGTCGCCGCAGTCTGTACAGTCGGCGCGGCGGCTGGCAGCGAGCCCGCGCGGAGCACATCGTTCGCCCCAGCCCACACGAGCACGAGTTGTCCCGCGTTGAAGCTGCCGTGAGCCGCGAGATAGCTCGACACCTGCTGATTGACTGGCATTTCAATGTTGCCGATCACATCGACAAGGAAGTCGTTCAGGTTGGCTGGTGTCGCGACCGTGGATCCACCTTCGGCATAGCCAAAGCCGCCTTGCGGACTCAATTGATGATCGAAGCCGATCGTGAAGGCAGCACCTAGCGTGTCGCCATAGTACTGCGCGACAAGCTGAGTCCAAACCTGCCCGGGATTTGTCGTGAAACGCCCCCCGCCCACCGCGCTGGCGAGTGGCGCATAGGTTCCGACGTCCGACAGGCTGTCTCCGAACGACACCGTTTGCAGATGGATGCCGCCCGCCGGATTATTCGACGCACTGCTACCGCCGCCATTTCCACCGCCTCCACCGCACGCGGCAAGCGTTGCAAATACCATGGCGAAAATTGCAACGCACACCCTTTTGGCAATTGCTGGCATCAGCATCCTCCCTGCTCGACGGACGATACGCCCGGTTGGCCCAATGTCGCCAGGCGATAACAGGCCGCAAAGGTGAAGAAGCAAGAAACATGCAATGCACCTTTGAGGCTGCTTCAGAGGCGTTCGTGCAATGACAAGACGATCGAGCCGCATGTTCCGGTCTGGGAGAAAGGGGCGCATAACGACAAGACGTTCTCGAACAGCGATTTCCAATGGCTCGAGCAGAGCAATGAATATCGGTGCCCCGCCAGACATGCACTACGTAGCGAACGTCGTCCATTCAGGAATCCTCGCACGCATATCACCAAGGCCAAGATAGTCGTCTATCGATCAAGCCAGTTGGACTGCGCTGGATGTGTATTAAAGGATCAATGCTGTCCGAACACGCCACTACGAAAGATAGCGCGGAGCATCCACGAATCTGCACGTGATAAGGCAAGGGCTATTGCGAAAAAACACCGGCATACAGGCAGTCGCGCAAGGACCGCAAGAAGGTTGAAATCCTGATTGCTCATCTCAAACGCGTCATGAAGCTGGGTCGTCTCCGGTTGCGGGGACCTTCAGGCGCCCACGATGATTATCTGGCGCCGTCAGCCCCCGCAGCCACCAGCCTGAATGCATGACAGATATCGATTTTGTGCGTCCGCCTTGCAAAGTTCTGCTCGTCTGTCGGAGTAATTTCCACACCCTCCGATGTCCCGATTGTAGTTGTCGATGCAATTGGTCTTTATGTCGTTGCAATTCTGGGCGGCAAGACACCCGAATGAGAGACCCGCTAAAACGCCCATCAAAATGTTCTTCATGGTTGCTCTCCTTGCTGCAAGGCTCGATCAACACGAACCGATCCAGATTCCCGCGATATCGCCGTGACGTACGCTACCCGGTCTGATGTCGTGCCGCCAATGATCCCCGATTGGCTGATTGACCCCGACGCACGCATCGGCGGACACGTGCAGAGTCAACTGCACGTATGGAGTTCTATCAATGGACATTGACACCGTCGAGTGGCCGCTGTCGGGTATCACGGTCTACGGGTCGATTGTGACGATGGTGCACCGTTCAGTCCTCCGTCAGATGTCGTGTCGGCGCGGACGCCGCCCGACGCCGTGCGCCTCGCGTCCCTCAGGGCGCGGGCACGACGCGGTAGTAGACGCCGTTCGCGCCATACGAGGGCTTGAACCACGAATTGCCACACAGGTAATAGGTGCCGCCCAGGCCGGCGGGCGTGATGCAACGGGCGGGTAGCGTCGCGTAGATTGCGCCCATCGCGAAGTACCCGCTGACAGGGGCGGGCGGGGGCGCTGCGGTCGTCGCGCCGGCCACGTAGCCGGCGTTGTACGTGTTCACCGTATTCGCGGCCGCATAGCCGCTGTTATACGCGTTCGAGGCGACCGCCGCCGTGTTCGCGGAGGCGATCGCCGCGCCGGCCGCGACGCCGACGACCGCACCCGCTGCGGCCGCTCCCGCCGTTGACCAGCCGCCGCAGTTGTAGCAACCCGATCCGTAGACGTTCACCGTGGTCGGCGGATGGTAGGCGGGGTAGGCCGCGCCGTAGTATGTGCTGTGATATGCGGTCGCGCCCGATGCGTTCGTGTAGGTCGTGTAGCCCGATCCCTCGACGTGCGTCGCGGAGCCGCCATAGGCGTTGGTCGCTGTGGTTCCCTGGCCGTAGGTGTGGGTCGCGCTTGCGCCGTACCGATTCGAGTAGGTGGTCTGCCCGGAGCCCGCGACGTGCGTGGCCGTGCCACCATACGCACCGGTGGCCGTGGTGCCCTGGCCGTAAGTGTGGGTCGCGCTTGCGCCGTACCTGTTGCTGTAGGTGGTCTGGTTGGAGCCCGCAGCGTGCGTGGCCGTATCGCCGTAGCGGTTGGTCGCGGTGGTGCCCTGCCCGGGCGTGTGCGTTTCGCTGCCGCCCCAGACATTGCTGCGCGTCATCGAGTCCGAGCCGTACGGGCGCGACCAGCCGCCGGCATGTCCCCAACCGCCCGCGCGTCCCCAGGCATCCGCATGTCCCCAGGCGCCGGCGGGGCCCGACGCGAAAGCGGGAATCACGCACGCGGCCACGTAGATCACGATTGTCTTCACGATGCGCCTCCTCATTGAGGATTGGCGGGCCTGGCCTTCGGCGGCGGCTTCATACCGGGCGCGTTGACGGCGTCGGGGCGCTCGAATGCGATGTGCGCCGCGCCGGACGCGTCGGACGACACGAACGCGTCAGGTGCAAACGGCGGGTCCAGCACCCAGTTCGTGAGCGCCACCACGTGGCGCAGCCGCGCGGGATCGTTCAGGTAGACGGCATCGATGCGGCGCGGCAGCTTGTCCTCCGTGCCGATCCAGGCCTGCACGAACACGTCACCCGTCACGTACGCGACCATGTCCGTTGTCGTGTTGTCGACGACGCTCGACTGGCCAATATAGAAGGCGATCTTCAACGCATCGGCGATGTCCTTGTACGGGTCCGCGACGATCACGTCGGTGAACGGGAAATAGATCGCGCCGATGTCATAGGCTTTCTTGAGCGCGTCGTCGATCGTCGGCGGCGCGTCGGTCACGGCCACCAGGTTCTCGGCCGGCGAGAAGGCCGTCATCGTCTTGCCGTCGTAGTAGAACTCCGAGCGCGGACCGTCGCTGAGCGTGATCACGCGCAGCTTGTCGGGCCGCTGCATGATGACTTCCGACTTGGTCGAGTAGATGAGGGGCGGGCCGAGTCGGCTCGGGCTCTCGTACGAGACGATGGCCATGAACGCCATCGACTTCGCGGCCGCGAGGCGCTCGCATGCGGCCTTGATGACGTCGAGCGCGTGCTGGTCGAGCCCCGGCTGAAAGTCGGGCGCGGCGGCCTTGCGCACATGTTTCGCCGCAACGTTCGAGGGCGCGTTCGCGTGTTGCTGCGCGTTGCCGCTCGAGGCAAGGCACACGCTCAGAGCGACGACCGCTGCGCACAGGGCCTGGTTCCATAAAGTCATCGCAGCCTCCGTGATCAAGCCAGCGTGACGGCACGCCCAGCGGCGATCAGGGGATCATCCCGCACTCGAACATCTTGTTGGCTATCGGCGCGGCCACGCGGTCGATGAACGCGGCGCGCATCTGCGGGTCGTTGCGCATCGCCTGGATCGCCATGTCCTCGCCCTGGGGCTTCGGTCTGCCTTTCTTCTCGGCGCGCTCCTGCCACAATTGCTCGCAACTCGAGTTCTGGTATTTCTGCACGATCCGGTTCGCGACGGCGTCGAGAATCGGGTATTGCTGGGCGACAGCGACGTTCACGAAAAGCAGCGCGGGCGCCATTGCAAAAAACAGACTGTGCTTCTTCATGATCTGCCCTTAGGGGTCGGGGAAGAGAAGGGCGGCGAGGCGCCTCCGGGCATTCGCGCTTCCCGGACCGTGGCGTGAGGGTGGATTCCGTGGGACGACATGGCCGGGCGATGCGCGGCGGGCCGCATTCGCCTGCTCATCGACAGCGTAGGAGACCGCGGGCGATGCCGATAGTAGACCTTGGTTCTATATATGCGCGCCGCGGCCGGCGTCTCTCGCGTGGTGCATGGGAGGACGGCCGCCGCTGAGACGGGAATGCCCGCGATGCCCCCACTCTTCTCGGGGTCCAGCGCGGCGGGCCTTAGAAACGGTGACGCAGGCCGACGGTCGCTTCGACCTGATTGCTCGTGGACGACGGCGCACTCACGCCGTTGATCCAGGCGACCCCCAATGGGGAGTTGCTGCCCGCGCTCAGTCCTTGCCAGGTTCCCTGTATGTATGCATCCGTTCGGCGCGAGAAACTGTAGTCTGCCATCGCGCTCACCTGGTTCCAGTGCGGACTGCCACTGCCTGAGTTTCCACCTGCGCGCGAATACGTATAGGCGGCCGAGAGTTCAACGGCTGGGTTCAGCGCATATCGGAAGTTACCTTCGAAGTTCTGGAAGTGCGTGCTAAAGCCAGTCTGAAACAGACCCGTCAGATTGGTCTGCGTGTAGACGAAGCCGGCAACAGCTGGGCCGAACGTGTAATTCACGCCCGCGCCCCAGGTTTGCTGGCGCGCGGCAAGCGCGCCTAACGGAACAGCGGTTGGCGCCAGTAGTCCCTGAAGCGAAGCGCCCGTCGTATCGGTCACTGCGCCGCCCGTATTGACCTGGCCAGGTGTCCTGGCAGCGCTATTCAGATGCAGATAGCCCGCCCCAAAGTTCAGGGGCCCCCAGAGGTAGGACATGCCCACACTATAGGCGCGATTGTTTGCAAAGCCACCGGCTTGATTCGAGAAACCATACAGCCCGCCGATCTTGAATCCGTAGTATTCCGGACTCTCATACTTGACCGAGTTGTTGATCTGGAATGAGTCGTTCAGGTTGTCGACGTCGAATGGGTGAGCAAAGTGCACACCGCCATACTCTGTTCCCGTCAGCGAAAGCGGTGCCACGAAGTCGACCATGTCGTCGGTCTGGCGACCGAGTGTGATCGTGCCATATTCGCGGGTGGTCAGACCAACAAAAGCCTGACGGTTAAAGAGACGATTGTTCGATGAGAGTTGTCCGTTGTTGACGTTAAAGCCACTTTCCAGAGTAAAGATGGCCTTCAACCCTCCACCCAGATCTTCGGCACCACGTAGTCCCCAGCGACTGTACTGGACTGAACCGCTGGTCATCTGCCAGTTGCTGTGGCCACCCGAACCCGTTCCGGAAATCTGGCTATTCGTGTAGGTCAGCCCTGCGTCAATCAGGCCATACAGCGTCACACTGCTCTGGGCATGCGCCGTCCCCGTCAGGGTGACGACCGCAGCACCAGCCACGAGGCACTTTTTCATGTGTTTGCTCCAGCTAATACCGAGCGACGGGATACGTCTGGAATGCTTCACACAGAGCGTTGCCGCACCCTGGTTGCGAATGTCTTGCCAGAAAAGTATAGGGCGTTTCTGTCAGGACGCAGCGTGGGTTCGGTTCCGAGGTTATCCGGCAGCTACCGGGCGTTGCCGTTAGCCGGGACCTCCACTGTCAATGCCTGTCAACGGCGGGCTGGACACCGCCGATTCCGCTCGTGCAGACACCAGACGGTTGGCGGTTTGATCCCGTTGCTTGGCGGAACGAGACTCAGACGCGCAGAATCTGCCGTACCGAGCGGGCAGCAATGCTGACGTCGCTGGCATATTTCCACGCGCACAGCGACTATCACTATCTGACCGGGCACCATGCAGAGCGCTTCATGAGCGCACCAGGGCCGCACGATGGCCTTTACTGTCCGGTGGCGCCCGGTGAGGCGCAAAGCCCGGTTGGCCCGCATGTAGCTGCTATGCCGATGGCGTGAAGACAAACGCCTGCGCGCTGATAGCAACGGCCGCCCGATACGGAACGAGCGGCGCAATGAGTTTTCGCTGGAAGAAGCCCCCGCTTTTGTTCTGAGAAAGCGAATCAATTGTGCGATAGACAGCTGCCTGCGCGGCGCTCATATAAGCGCCTGAATTACGCGGGTTGAATCGGAATTGTTTGCGTCGAAGCGTCGGTAGCCACTTCGTGTAGATGTTGTACAACTACTCGATGAAGGCTGGCAGTCAGCACTAACGAAAATGCGATCAAGAGAAGATCGCTTATGGCGTGTCACTTAGTGAATTGACGGTTCTAGTCGTGTGACATTTCCGATGTTCCTTGATATCTGCTAACACATAAGATAACTGCATAGCTTCCATATTGATGAAGCTTGTCCATGTGCGAGCCGGCATTGCTGGCAGACAAGGGTGGGGCCGGCGCGGTTGAAATCGCAATGTCCCGCCCGACCACGCAAATGAACTGGTGCCTCATTGGTTGCCGATTCCACGACATTACATTTATCTGCTGATACGACTGATCTTTGTCCCTCTTAGTGCTGACCCGGCCATCAAGCCGCGCTGATCAAAGACGATGGCGTAGACATCCGACTTCGCAGTTTCGGTATTCAGATTTTTCGCCATCCCCTGGTCAACCACAACCACGGTCGGTCCAACCCCGATCTCGAAATCGCTACTCGTTTTCAGGTTATTGAGTGCCGCGTCTGTCATGAAGAGCATGACATACGCGTATTGCTGCACGCCCGCCTGGAAACCGTAAGAAAGCGAAGTGGTTGCGTAGTACCCGGTCACCTTCCCGTTTTCGATCAGCTCACCGGCGCCATGAGATACCCCTGCAAGGAAACCTGCCCTCACGACGTTTGGAAACACCAGGATTGCTTTGGCATGGTGAGCCAGATCATCCATCTTGGGATTCGCGGAGACCAGAGTAAACATTGCAGCTCGGGCGTCCGCGTCCAGAACCTTGGTGGCACTTGTCGGTTGTATGTTTGGAGGTGGCGCAACTGCTATTGGTTGTGCCGGGATCGACGACATTGCGGTGTTGTCCATAGAACCGGTAGTTGTGCACGCTGCCACGAACGTCATAGCCGAAATGATGGCGAGCGCAGTAACAATTTTCGACATGGTACACACTCCTTCCTGTTAGCCATGGGCGCGTCGTGCCGCGATCCGTCAGTACGACAAGTTCCAGTGTGGTATTTCTTTAGCGAGAACACTATTGATCTTTAGTCTTATACGGTTGAAGTACGACGAATTAATCACCGCGCGCGTGGAGATGGCCGCTAAGGCAATCGATCAGGAAACGAAGAACGGAAGGTGGCAAATGCCAAATGGGAAACCGGCTATTTGACCCGCGTGAAACCATGTCGGTCCGACACAGTTGAACTTCGGCACGCAACGATTCAGCTGACGGACCGATCTCTCCCGCACGCTGGTCCGACCGTTTGCTAATAACCCAAGGAAGCGTCGCGGGTGTCGTCTCCGCTCCGCGTCAACGCTGACCGGGTTTAGTAACTAGATCACTAAGTTAAGCACGCTCACTATCGCAGCCGATAAAAACCACATTTCTTAAGGGAAGCTTAAGAGAGTTGAAGGCTTCATTTTTTCATCAATCTAACAACTTTCCTTGTGATGACACCAAGGAAAACAATACCGAAAAGTTCATGAAATCGACCTATTATCAAGCAAGAATAATCCTGTATGACGCACGCAGCAGTTCCTCATTGACGACTATCAAAGAGGTCGAAAGACTGCCTCGACGGTTGATATCGACCACCCTTCGGGAACCCATCGACTATGTGTGGGTTCGGCGGCAAGGAGACCGGTAATGGTCACCACGTCAGCGAACTTCTATGGCGCGACCATGCTCATGGTGTCAAAAATTCTTGTTCAGAAACGACACCTGTTCGATGCGCGCGCGGTTGTCGATCCTGGAATGATCAGGGTGAGGCGAATCTTTGACCTCGATGTTATTAGCAGACTGGTTAAAGCTGGAGTTACGCAAACTGTGTGTGCCACGAACACGGTTGCAGCCCAAATTTTCTTGTCTTCCGAAGGGACGACTGGAAAGACGTTGCACCGACCATTGGCACAATCTCAATGGCTGGAACGGGGAAGGAGCCGCAAAAAACCCGACACTGCGCCCGTGACGAGCGACCTGCTGGAGAGCCTTCCGATACCCATAGTTGGGTTTGGCGAACGCGAAGCGATTTCATTTGCGAACCCTAGCGCCATTGAGCTGTTTGGTTATAGGGGAAAGTGCATGCAAGGCATGCCGGCAAGTGTTCTATTCCCCGAACCGCGGAATCAGGGAGACCATTCGATCCCCGATCCGCTCGTTGTGAGCGATGACCGGCAGTCCAGGACAATGACGGTCGTGGCCAGAAAAGCCGACGGCACAGAATTTCTGGCGGAAGTATCAACGAACGTATGCAGAATCAGCGGAATCGATATACGCCTGGCCATCATCGTCGACCGGAGTGAACGGTATGAGCTTCAACGCAATGCGCAGGAACTTGCTCATCTCGCTCGAGTTTCATCATTGGGCGAAATGGCAGGGTCGCTCGCACACGAACTGAATCAGCCGCTTACGGCGATATTGAGTAACGTACAGGCAGTGCAGCACTTCATCGAAAGCACGCCCATCAATCTTCGAGAAGTTCGTGAAACCTTGAAGGACGTCGTCGCCGATGACTGTCGTGCGAGTGAAATCATACGGCGGATCCGGACACTGGTTAGAAAGGGAGAAATTGAAGTTCAGAGGCTTGATCTGGCCAGTCTGATTCACGACGTCGTGTCGCTGGTCCACAGCGATGCAATCATTCGCGGTATTCAAACGAAAGTCCATGTCGACGATGATCTTCCACCCGTATGCGGTGACAGGGTGCAGTTGCAGCAGGTTGTACTCAATCTGCTTTTAAATGCGTTCGAGGCTGTTTGTGATCCCGGGAGTCCCGGTCGCACAGTGGAAGTAGACGTTACTTCAGATAGAGGAGGCTCCGTGCAGATCGCGGTGCGAGACCGTGGACCCGGCGTGACGGTGGAGCAGCTCGACATGATCTTCAAACCCTATTTCACGTCGAAACCACACGGCCTGGGGCTCGGTCTCTCAATCAGTCGCACAATCGTGCTGAAGCACGGTGGATCAATCTGGGCATTGAATAATCCGGACTGCGGTGCGACGTTCTATGTCAATCTTCCAGCTGAGGGCACGGCGGGTTAATCCCGCTGTGAGCGGTGAATCGTGAACTACGAAAAGCGGGTTTTCATCGTTGACGATGACGGATCGGTTCGTCGCGCTCTTTGCCGGCTTCTTTGCTCGGTCGGTTATCAGGCGGAAGCCTTCGAAAGTGCGCAGTCGTTTCTGGATAATGCGGACCTCGCTGATCGGCCCGCCTGCGTTGTGCTCGATCTGCAGCTACCTGATCTGAGTGGGCTCGAAGTTCAACGTCGATTGCACATGAAATTTCCAGTCATCTTCATTACTGGACACGGTGACGTCGATGCAAGCGTGGATGCGATGAAGGCGGGCGCCCTCGACTTTATGACCAAACCAATCGTTGAGGAAGTTTTGCTTGAAGCGATAGATCGCGCACTTCACCGTGCAATGGAAGATTACGAACGGCGCCGAGAGCAGGAGAACATTCAATCGCGGATGGCAAGTCTGACTCCCAGAGAACGCGAGGTGATGACTCATGTCGTCGCCGGACGTTTAAACAAACAGGTGGCGGACAATCTGGGGATTGCAGAGGCGACGATCAAGATACATCGCGCGCGAGTGATGACCAAGATGCAGGCGGAATCACTGGCTGACCTGATTCACCTTGTAGACAAGGCTGGAAATGGAGTGTTGGCGAATCGTGAATCGCCGGGGTGAATCTGTAGATTGACAGAATTGTAATCGAAGGGTGTTCGGGTAAAGTCCCACAAATCTTTATCGCCGTCGTGAGAGGTCGGTTCAAAAGTCGATCTGCTATCAATGGAAAACGCCAAACCATATGTTGCGATAGTAGATGACGATGCGTCGGTATGCAGGGCGATCAGGCGCCTGCTTCTGTCGATCGGAATTGACGCTGACACATTCCAGAGTGGGGACGAGTTTCTGAGCGCATGGTCTGACGTTTCGGTGCGTCGCCCGGGTTGCGTCATTCTCGACATTCATATGCCAGGTACGAATGGCCTCGAGGTACAGCGTCAATTATCAGGCTATGGGATACCCATCATTATTATCACGGCGTTTGACGAAATCGACCTTCGACAACAGGCATTGGCTTCTGGCGCGGCTGGTTATCTTCGCAAACCATTCACGGACTCGATACTTTTAAGCACAGTAGAAATGGCACTGCAGGGCGCATCTTCTTCTGACCCGGAATAAATAGAAAAATTGGCGTCGCTCAAGCCGTGTAGTGTCGAACGCGAATCGCACTCGTTTGAGAAGTTGACCTGGATACGCCAACGCGTCAGCGCTTCATGTCCTTTGCTAGCAGATGTAGGTCTCCCTCTTCGCTTCGTCGGAACGCACCGTTGACACTGTCACGGTCCTGCCAGTTCGTTATCCAGATCAGTCTGAAAAGCGTTTCACTATCCCACTTCCCGCGAGCGGTGGATCGTGACTGTGTGCTGTGATCTTCGTCGCGAGGCATCTCACCAAAGTCTTATATCAAATGGGATTCTGACGTCCTAGTGTTAATCGAGTACCCAAACAGTTGGATGCCATGGTGCACTTGCACTGGATCTTTCGCCATGACCAGAGTGAAGCCGTTCGTTGCGGTAGTCGACGACGATACCTCGGTAAATCGTGCGATCCGAAGACTGCTGCGGTCAATCGGTGTCGCGGCAGACAGATTTGGAACGGGAGATGAACTGCTGGAGACAATGCGTTCGATTCCATCGTATCGCCCGGCCTGCGTGATTCTTGACGTCCAGACGCCAGTGTCCAATGGTCTGGAAGTTCAGAAGGGGCTGGCTGACTATGGCGTTCCTGTCATTTTCACAACGGCTCACGAAGGTGTCGTTGAACGTGACAGGGCGTTGGCTGCAGGTGCCATTGCCTACATCAGAAGGCCGTTTGATGATGAGCTGTTTATCAAGGCGGTACGCGCAGCAATCGACCTGGTACCGCGGGAATAGCGACATTGCAGGATGGGAAGTGGACGGTGAAAGCTTGAAGGATGTCAATGTCCGCGTGCCGGGTCGGGCGAATTCACCACTGAATACCTTTGAATCTTTTGACGACATTTGTGTTTCCAAGGCAGTACTGGTGTTTCCGACGATCTATAAGGCTGGCTTCCTCGTTGGCGCACAGGGATGAAATGGAGTCACGTTCGATTCATCCGGAAAAGTACTTGGCTACTACAATGCCTCCGCATTTATGGTTACCCCAGTAGCAGCGAATCCGACCGGAGGAACGCGGCTATGAAGCACGGCGATGCAACGGCGACGAGCTTCCGATGAACCCAGCATTCGCTCGCGGCAGCCGGTGGCGTGTGCCCACGCGCCGGCCGTGCGAGGCCCGGCTGGCCGCATGTGGCCGCCAGTCGCAGGATGCATGCGCCGCACGTTTGCCGGTGCGATGTGGGAGGTCTGACATGAGCGGTCTGTTCTTTCCAATCCGTCGACCATCAGCCGGGTTTGCGGCACGCCGAAGCGGCCTGCCGCTGCTGCTCGTTGTCGCGCTTGCGCTCCTTGGCGGTTGCAAGAAGCCGGCGGGGCCGCCCGCGCTCGGCGCGCCGGAGGTGACGGTGATGACGGTCACCGCGCGCGATACGCCGGTCGATATGGAGTTCACTGCGCAGACGCAGAGCTCGCGGGAAGTTGAGATCCGTGCGCGCGTGGACGGCTTTCTTGACAGGCGGACGTACTCCGAAGGCGAGCAGGTGAAAGCCGGTCAGACGTTGTTCCAGATGGACCCGAAGCCGTTTCAGGCGTTGCTGCAAACGGCGAAGGGGCAACTCGCGCAGCAGCAGGCCCGGCTCCTCGTCACGCAGCAGAACCTCGCGCGAGTGAAGCCGCTCGCGGCACAGCAGGCATTGAGTCAGAAGGATCTCGACGACGCGATCGGCAACGAGAAGCAGGCACAAGCCGCGGTGATCGCCGCGCAAGGGCAGGTCGAGACCGCAGATCTTAATCTCGGCTACACGACGATCAGGTCGCCGCTGAACGGCCTCGCGAGCTACGCGCGGCAACAGGACGGCAGCTATCTGATCGCGAACTCGACAGGGCTTCTCACCTACGTCTATCAACTTGACCCGATGTGGGTGAACTTCAGCGTTTCGCAAAATGAAATGCTTCGGTTCCAGGACCAGATCGCGGCGGGCAAGCTGGTCTTTCCGCCCAACAGTGAGTTCGTCGTGGCGGTCGAGCTTGCCGACGGCACCGAATTTCCGCAGCACGGCAAGATCAGCTTCGCGAACCCGGCGTTCAGTACCGATACCGGGACCTTCCTCGTGCGGGCGGTGCTCGCCAACCCGAAGGGGACCCTGCGCCCGGGGCAGTTCGTGCGCGCGCGCATCTCGGGGGCAATGCGGCCCAATGCGATCCTCGTGCCGCAGCGCGCGGTGCTGCAGGGCGCGAGGAGCCATTTCGTGTGGGTCGTCGACGGCGAGTCGAAGGCGCATCAGCGTGTCGTCGAGGTCGGCGAATGGAACGGCGACAACTGGTTCATCAACGACGGCCTGAAGGCCGGCGAACGCGTCGTCGTGGACGGCGCGATCCGCGTCGCGCCCGATGTGCCGCTCAAGATCGTCGGCACGCTGGCGTCGACGGACACGGGAGGGAAGACGGTCGTCGAGAAAGGCGGCGCCTCGGATACGCAAGCGTCTGCCCCAACCCAACCGGCGGCGCCGGGCGCGCCCGGCGGCGCATCGCAGTAAGGGGCGAACGCGATGAACATCTCGCACTTCTGCATCGACCGTCCAATCTTCGCGTCGGTCATCTCGATCGTCATCACGCTCGGCGGCGCGTTGACCCTGTTCTCGCTGCCGATCGCGCAGTACCCGGACGTCACGCCACCGCAGGTCACGGTCTCCACGTCTTACCCGGGGGCGAGCGCGGACGTCGTCGCCAACAACGTGGCCGCACCGATTGAGCAGCAGGTCAACGGCGCGGACAACATGATCTACATGTACTCATCGAACTCGTCGACCGGCGACTTCACGCTCAACGCCTTCTTCGAGATCGGCACCAACCCGGAGCTCGCGCAGGTCGACGTGCAGAACCGCGTGAACCTCGCGCTGCCACAGCTGCCGCAATCGGTGCAGGCGCAGGGCGTGCAGGTCCAGAAGAAGTCGAACGCGTTCATGATGGTCATTGCGATCTACTCGCCGGACCAGCGCTTCAACTCGACGTATATCGCGAACTACGCGAACGTCTATGTGCTCGACACGATCAAGCGAATTTCGGGTGCGAACCAGTCGGCGATCTTCGGCACGCCTGACTACGCGATGCGGATCTGGCTGAAGCCGGATCGCATGGCGCAGCTCGGCATCACCGCGGGCGACGTGCAGAACGCGGTGCGCGCGCAGAACCAGCAGTTCGCCGTCGGCACGGTCGGCCAGTCGCCGACCGGCAGCCCCGTCGCGCAGTCGTTCGCGGTGACGACGACCGGGCGGCTCGCGACGCCCGAGCAGTTCGACAACATCATCATCCGCGCGGCGAGCAATGGCGCGGCGATCGTCCGCCTGAAGGATGTCGGCCGGACCGAGCTGGGGCAGAAGAGCTATTCGAACCGCACCACCTTCCAGGGCAAGCCGGCCACGGTCCTCGCGGTCTACCAGCAGCCGGGCGCGAACGCGCTCGACGTGTCGAAGCAGGTGCGCGCGACGCTCGCCGAGCTGAAGAAATCGTTTCCGCAGGGGCTCGAATACCAGATCGCGTTGGACACGACCGACTTCACGCGCGCGTCGATCGCCGACGTGGTCCACACGTTCTTCGAAGCGCTCGTGCTGGTCGTGATCGTCGTGTTCGTGTTCCTGCAAAACCTGCGCGCGACGATCATCCCGGTGCTGGCGGTGCCGGTGTCGATCGTCGGCACCGCGATGGGGATGTCCCTCCTCGGCTTCTCGATCAACATGCTGACGCTGTTCGGGATGGTGCTCGCGATCGGCATCGTGGTGGACGACGCGATCGTCGTGATCGAGAACGTCGAGCGCAACATGACCGTCCACAAGCTCAGCCCGAAGGACGCGGCCAAGCGCGCCATGGACGAGGTGTCGGGTCCGGTCGTGGCGATCGTGCTCGTGATGTGCGCCGTGTTCGTGCCGGTGGCGTTCCTCGGCGGAATCACCGGGCAGCTCTACAAGCAGTTCGCCATCACGATCGCGATCTCGGTGGTGTTCTCGGGCATCGTCGCGCTGACGCTGTCGCCGGCGCTCGCCGCCATCCTGCTCAAGGCCACGCACCACGAGAAGAAAGGCTTCTTCCGGTGGTTCGAGAACAAGTTCACGCAGATGACGGCCGGCTACGGGCGCGCGGTCCGGTTCATCATCAGGCGCTACGTCATCGGCCTCTTCGTATTCGTGGGCATGATCGTGTTCGCGGTGTTGATGGCGAAGTCGATTCCGGGCTCGTTCCTGCCGCCGGAAGACCAGGGCTACCTGCTCGGGGCGATCATCATGCCGGACGCGGCGAGCCTCGACCGCACCGCGGACGTCGGCGACAAGGTCACCGAGTACTTCATGAAGCAGCCGGCCGTCAGCAGCGTCACGGTCGTGAACGGCTTCAGCCTGCTCGACAGCCAGAACAAGAACAACGCGGGCACGTTCTTCGTCGGCTTCAAGGGGTTCGACGAGCGCTACAAGTTCTCGAACATCAAGGAGGACAACGCGCGCGCCGTGCTGATCAAGGCTTACGAGACGCTCTCAAAGGTGCAGGAGGGCATCGTGGTGCCGGTCAATCCGCCGTCCATTCCGGGCCTCGGCACGACGGGCGGCACCGAGATGTGGATCGAGAGCCAGGGCGACGGGTCGATTCAGCAGCTCGCGGGCGTCGTCGACGACTTCGTCAAGAAGGCCAAGGCGCGGCCGGAACTGTCCGGGGTGACGAATACTTTCACCGCGGCATCGCAGCAACTGCTCGTCGAGGTCGATCGCGACCAGGCGGAAACGCTCGGCGTGCCGGTCGAAGAGGTGTACAGCGCGATGCAGACGATGTTCGGCTCGCTCTACGTATCGCAGTTCAACAAGGACGCGCGGCTCTGGCAGGTCATCGTGCAGGCCGATCCGCGCTACCGGCTCACGCCGAAGGACCTCGACCAGATATACGTGCGCAGCAAGACCAACAACATGGTGCCGATCAAGGCCGTGATGACCTACAGGTACGTGACCGGTCCCGCCCTGATCACGCGTTTCAACAACTTCCCCGCGGTGAAGATCACCGTAAACGCGGCGCCCGGCCACAGCTCGGGGCAGGTCATCTCGACGCTGCAGGAACTCGCCGCGCAGATGCCGGCCGGCTATGCGGCCGGCTGGAGCGGCGAGGCATTCGAAGAGCTCAAGGCGGGCAGCACCGGGAACCTCGTGTTCGTGTTCGGGATCATCATGGTGTTCCTGATTCTCGCCGCGCAATATGAGAAGTGGTCGCTGCCGTTCGGCGTGCTGATGGCGGTGCCGTTCGCACTGTTCGGCGCCCTCCTTGCCATCCTGCTGCGCGGGCTCAACAACGACGTCTACTTCCAGATCGGCCTGACGATGCTGATCGCGCTTGCCGCGAAGAACGCGATCCTGATCTTCGAGTTCGCGGTGCTGAACCGTGAGGAGGGCAAGTCGCCGTACGACGCCGCGCTGACCGCTGCCGAAGAGCGCCTGCGCCCGATCGTTATGACCTCGCTCGCGTTCATCCTCGGCTGCGTGCCGCTCGCGATCGCGCTCGGCGCATCGCAGAATAGCCGCCATTCGATCGGCACGGGCGTGATCGGCGGGATGCTGGGTGCGACGGCGATCGCCGTGTTCTTCATTCCGATGTTCTACTGGGCGATCGAGTCGCTGTCGTCGCGCGGCAAGGGCAGCAAGGAAACGCCTGCGTCGGGCGGCCCGGGCTCGCCGCACGTCACGCCGTCCGCGCGGCACGAGGACGACTGACATGCGCACCGCCTCTCTTGCGCGCGTGGCCGCGCCTCTCCTCGTGACCGGTGCCCTGGGCGGCTGCCTGCTCGGCCCAAACTACGAGCGGCCGAGGGTGGAAACGCCCGCGACATACCGCTTTGCGCAGGCGCAAGCGGAGGACGTCGCCAACACGACGTGGTGGGAGCAGTTCCAGGACCCGGTGCTGAACGAACTCATCAAGACCGCGCTCGCGAACAACCTCAACGTCAAGGAGGCGTCTGCGCGCGTCGACGAATTCATGGGGCAGTTCGTCAGCACGCGCTCGGCGCTGTTCCCGCAGGTCAGCGCAGGGTTCCAGGCATCGCGCCAGCGCGCGTCGCAGAGCGGGCCGACGCCGATCCCCCCTGGCGTTTCGCCCGTCTTCAACGAGTTCCAGCCGAGCGTGTCCGGATTCTGGGACATCGACCTGTTCGGCAAGGTGCGGCGCGAGACGGAAGCGGCGCGCGCGAACGTGGGCGCGGCGGAGCAGGGGCACCGGGCCACGATCCTGACGCTGGTGTCGTCGGTTGCATCATCGTATATCGTACTGCGCAGCCTCGACAGGCAGCTCGAGATCGCGCAAAGCACGACCGCGAGTCGCGCCGATTCGGTTCACGTGTTCACGCTGCGCCAGCAGTTTGGGCAGACCTCGCAGATGGAGCTCGCGCAGAGCCAGTCCGACTATGAGGCGAGCGCGGCGACGATACCGCAGCTCGAGCAGCAGATCGCGCAACAGGAAGACGCGCTGTCCGTGCTGCTCGGCAGCAATCCGGAGCCCATCCTGCGCGGCCGCGCGCTGGACGCGCTTGCAGCGCCCGCCGTGCCCGCGGGCCTGCCCTCGGAGCTGCTGGATCGCCGGCCGGATGTTCTCCAGGCCGAGCAGAACCTGATCGCGCAAAACGCCCTGATCGGCGCGGCGCGCGCGCTGTACTTTCCGGACATTTCGCTCACGGGGCTGTTCGGCTCGGTCAGCACCCGGTTCTCGAACCTCTTCACCGGACCCACCCGGGTCTGGGCGTACGCTGGATCGATCACGGTGCCGATCTTCACCGGGGGCAACATCTACGGCCAGAACAAGCAGGCGGAGGCGCGTCAGCAGGAGGCGCTGTTCGCGTACGAAAACGCAATCCAGGTGGCGTTCCAGCAGGTCGACGACGCGCTGATCGCCGTGCAAAAGTCAGGCGAGCAGCTGGTTATCCAGGGCCGGCAGGTCGACTCGCTGAGCACCTATCTGCGTCTCGCGCGACAGCGTTACGATGCGGGCTATACGAGCTACCTGGAGGTGCTCGACGCGGAGCGCAACCTGTTCAACGCGCAGCTCCAGTACACGCAAACGCAGGCCGCGACGCTGACCAACGTGGTCAGCCTGTACATGGCGATGGGCGGCGGCTGGGTCGTGGAGGCGGAAAAGATGACGGCGCCCCCGCCGGCAGGCGGACAGCCGCAGCCGCCGCAGGTGCCTCCCGCCGCGCCGCAACCCGTCGCAGAGGTGCCGCAATGACGCGCGGGACCCTCATCGCCTGTCATCAGTGCGACCTGCTCCAGCGCGAATCGCCTCTCGGCGATAACGCAACGGCGCGTTGCACGCGCTGTGGTGCGCCGCTGTATCGTAGCCGTCCCGGAGGACTCGACCAGACGCTCGCGTGTACGGTGGCCGCGTTGGTGACGTTTGCCGCCGCGAACGCGTTCCCGGTCGTCGGCCTGTCAGTCAGCGGGAATCTGGTCGACACCACGTTGCTCGGTGCCGTTCTCGACCTCTATCACGATGGTGTCTGGCCAATTGCGGGTCTTGTTTTTCTGACAACGCTTTTCGTGCCCTTGCTCGACATGCTGGCGTTGGTGTACCTGCTGCTGCCGTTGCGTGTCGGATTGGCGCCATACAGACCGGATCTGGCATTTCGCGTATTACATCTGGTCGAACCCTGGTGCATGACGGAAGTGCTGATCCTTGGATTGCTTGTGGCGCTGGTCAAGCTATCGGTTATCGCGACAGTCGTGCCGGGTATCGGACTGTATGCATTCGGTGTCCAGATGTTGCTCCTGGCCGCGATATCGTCAGGTTTCGAACCACGTGATATCTGGGCGCGAATCGGTGCCGTGAACAGGTCCAACCTGAATGCGTATCCGGCGCCATGTACGGCTTCAGCACCAACAGCCGCTCGCGCTGGCTTATACGTATGCCATCACTGTGGTCTGCTTTCGGTTGCTGCCCAGCTACACGACGCGCACTGTCCCCGCTGCCGTGCCCATCTGCACTTCCGGACGCCGGGTAGCATCAGCCGCACGTGGGCGTTCGTGGTGGCCGCTGCGTTCCTGTACGTTCCTGCCAACGTGCTGCCGGTGATGAATACAAGCTCGCTGTTCGGTGCCGAGAAAGACACGATACTGAGCGGCGTGGTCTACCTGTGGACATCCGGGTCATGGCCGCTTGCGATTGTCGTGTTCATCGCGAGTATCGCGGTGCCGATGCTGAAAATCATCGCGCTGGTATTTCTTGTCGTGACGGCACAGCGTCGCTCGCGATGGGTGCCAAGGCGCAGAGCCCGCATTTATCGCCTCGTCGAACTGGTTGGACGCTGGTCGATGCTCGATATCTATGTCATCACCATGCTGGTTGCGCTGGTCCAGTTCAACGCATTGGCAACAATCGAGGCAGGTCCCGCTGCAATCGCATTCGGCGCCGTTGTCGTACTGACAATGTTTGCCGCGATGTCATTCGACCCGCGGCTCACCTGGGATACGGCAGAGGCACATCATGGACAAGCCACCACCGGCTCAAGCCAATGAGCCGCAGGATCCTGGTGGACCGGACTTCCCTGAAGTCGCTACGGTCCGTCGCGCCCGCTGGCGCCTGCAACTGGTCTGGCTGGTACCTCTCGTTGCCGTATTGATCGGAGGCTGGCTTGCGGTCAAGGCTGTACTTGAGCAGGGACCGACCGTCACGATCAGTTTCAAGACGGGGGACGGCCTGGAGGCAGGGAAGACCAAAATCAAGTTCAAGAACGTTGAAATCGGGACCGTCAGGAAGGTCGTGTTATCGAGTGACCACACCCGTGTCATCGCGACAGCCGAGATGACCAAAAACGCGTCCGACATGCTCGTCGATGATTCCCGGTTCTGGGTCGTTCGGCCCCGCATCTCTGGCGGCACTATCTCCGGTCTGGGGACGTTGTTATCCGGCTCGTTTGTCAGCATGGATCCTGGAAAGTCGAAGGTCGGGCGACACGACTTTATCGGCCTTGAGACTCCGCCGGTTATCGCAACCGGTGAGCCCGGGAGCGAATTCGTGCTTAAGGGCGAAGACATGGGGTCGCTCGATGTCGGCTCTCCCGTCTTCTTCCGTCGGCTGCAAGTCGGACAGGTGACTTCATACGCGCTCGACCCTGATGGAAACGGCGTCACGATGCACGTATTCGTCAACGCGCCTTACGACAGGTATGTGACTAAGGGTACGCGGTTCTGGCAGGCAAGCGGCATCGATGTATCGCTTGACGCGGCGGGTGTTCGGGTCAACACCCAGTCGCTTGTGTCCATTCTTATAGGCGGTCTCGCATTCCAGACACCAAAGGAAACAACCAGCACCGAGCCGGCTGCCGCGCGGAGCGAATTCGTCCTGTACCACGACCGCGAAGAAGCGATGAAGCATCCGGATCGCATTGTCGTGACATACGTCTTCAACTTCAAGGAGTCCGTGCGGGGTCTGGTCGTTGGCGCGCCAGTGGAATTCTGGGGGATCCCGGTCGGTGAAGTGACAGCGATATACACACGGTTTGATCGCACCACGATGTCGTTCACCATACCCGTCGAAGTCCAACTTTTTCCCGAACGCTTCACATCGCGTTACGCGTCAGGTGAGAAGGGGGGCAGGCTCACTACGGAACCCCACAGACTCGCCCAGCTACTCGTGGAGCGGGGGTTGCGCGCGCAGTTGAGAACAGGCAGCCTGCTGACTGGCCAGCGATACATCGCCCTGGATTTTTTCCCCGGCGCGCCAAAGGCCTCTCTTGATCTGAGCGCGAATCCGCCGGAATTGCCAACCATACCAGGTGGTCTTCAGTCGTTACAGGATTCTGTCTCCAGTCTGATTGCGAAACTGAACAAGGTGCCGTTCGAAGGAATCGGAAACAAGGCGCACCAGACGTTGGCAGACGCAGACAAGCTGGTTAAGTCCCTTGACTCCGAGGTCGCGCCGGAGGCTCGCGCTACGCTTGCTGCGGCCCGCAACGCGATCGATTCGGCCAATGGCGCGTTACAGCCGGATAGCGCACTGACGCAAAACACGGTCGAGACGATGCGAGAAATGTCGCGTGCGGCTGCCGCATTGCGCACGCTCGCTGATTATCTCGAACGGCATCCGGAGGCGCTCATCAGAGGCAAGACGGAGGTCGAAAAATGATTCGCCGCCTCTGCCTTCTTATTGTAACGGTCCACTTGCTGGTCATTGCGGGGGCCTGCGCAAGGTCCCCACAAGCGGATTTCTATACCTTGAGCGCTGAACCCATGGCCCGGCTGGTTGCGCCCGTGACGCCAGCAGCGATTGTTATCGACACCGTAACCGTGCCGGATATGGTTGACCGTCCGCAGCTTGTGCTGCGCGTGAGCCAGTCGCAGGTGAGGGTGGACGAATTTGCGCGGTGGGCCGGACCGCTAAAGGATCAGATTGCGGGTGTCCTTGCGGCCGACCTGGGCGAGCTTTTCCCCGACTCCCGCGTTTTCATTTTTCCACAATTGGCTGGCAAGCCTGCCGTCCGGCTCTCGGTCGATGTGCAGGTATTCGACTCCTCTGCAGCAGAGGGTGCCGTCCTGGTCGCCTTGTGGTCAGTACGTTATCCCGATGTTAAGGGAGCGACAGACGGGAAGTTCGTCGTGCATGAACAGGTTAGCGGTCCGGGTTACGACGCACTGGTTGACGCACACAGCCGGGCGCTCGCGGCGCTTAGCCGGGAGATCTCGAACGCGATCGTCTCAGGGATGAAGAAATGAAAACGGACCCGTCACAAGGCGTTTCAAAGGAAGCCGAAACGAAGGAACTGCCTCCGCGCGTGGCCGAAAACCTTGCGAAATTTGACCACACCGTTCTTGTGCTGCAAGGCGGGGGCGCGCTGGGCGCATATCAGGCCGGCGTGTTCACGGGCATCGCGGAGGTCGGTATTGTCCCGGACTGGATTGCAGGCATCTCGATTGGCGCGATCAATGCCGCGCTCATCGCAGGAAACCCTCCAGAAAAACGGGTTGAACGACTACGTGAGTTCTGGAAACGCGCATCAGCGCGGACGTCCTTTTTGCCGCACACGTTGTATGACACCGCACGACCATGGTTCAACGCGTGGAGTGCGGCGTCCGTTGTCACGTTCGGCGTGCCCGGATTTTTCGTGCCGCGTGTGCCACCGCCATTCCTCGCGGTTCAGGGCAGTGTCGGCGCCCTGAGTTTTTATGATACCCAGCCGCTCAAGGCGACGCTCGAGGAGCTTGTCGACTTTGATCTGATCAACGGTCAGGAAACGCGTCTTTCGTTAGGCGCAGTCAACGTGTGCTCGGGAGAGTCTGTCTACTTTGACAACACCAGAACAAGAATTGGCGCAGAGCATGTCATGGCGAGCGGTGCACTGCCTCCGGGGTTTCCACCCGTTCAGATCGATGGGCAGTGGTACTGGGACGGTGGAATTTCATCCAATACACCGATGTGGTACGTCGTCGATGAGGCCTATCGGGAAAGTGCTCTTGTCTTGCAGGTCGATGTGTTTGCCGGTGCGGGTGAATTGCCCAAGAACCTGCAACAGGTTCAGGAGCGCCTCAAGGACCTTCAATATGCGAGCAAGACGCGCTTCAGTGCGACCCGCGTCAGAGAAACCGAAGAGCTGCGGGACGCGCTGCGTCGCCTGCTGGACAAGCTTCCTGAGGCGATGCGCTCCGATCCGGACGTACAGCGGCTGGCGGCAGTGAGCACACGGGGAGCGGTTGCGCTTGTCCGCCTGACCAACCGTCATAACACCCGCTCATCAGAGTTCAAGGACTATGAGTTTTCGCGGGCCACCATTGACGAACTCTGGCAAGGGGGGCTCGATGATGTGCGCAACGCTATCTCACGGCAAGCGTGGCAGAGCGTAGTCGAGCTTGCACAGGGAATTCATGTCTACGAGTTCACACCGCTCGATCCAGGGCAGCAGGAGAGAACACCATGACTGAATCTGACGTAAGAGAGCGCGCCTTCGCCATGCCACTTACGAGTCCCGCTTTTCCACCGGGACCTTATCGATTCGTTGATCGGGAATTTCTGATCATCACCTATCGAACCGATCCAGACCTACTGAGAAAAGTAATACCGGGCCCGCTCGAGATGATCGAACCGATCGTCAAATTTGAGTTCATCCGTATGCCGAACTCAACGGGGTTCGGGGATTACACCGAAAGTGGACAGGTGATTCCTGTGAGTTTTCAGGGGCAGGCTGGCGGGTATGTACATGCCATGTTCCTTGACGACATGGCGCCAATTGCCGGCGGCCGGGAAATATGGGGATTCCCGAAAAAACTGGCGAGTCCCCAACTCCGCGTCGAAAAGGACACGATTGGTGGCGTGTTGCGATATGGGCCGATTCCAATTGCAGTCGCTACGATGGGCTACAAGCATCGTCCGGTGCCTCATGACAGGATCCTCGCATCACTGTCTGCGCCCAATTACCTGCTCAAGATCATTCCACACGTGGATGGCTCCCCACGAATCTGCGAACTGGTGCGCTATTTCTGCGAGGAGATCACAGTCAAGGGCGCGTGGGAAGGTCCCGCAGCGCTCGAGCTATTCCATCATGCTCTCGCTCCTGTCGCGGAACTCCCGGTTCTCGAAGTACTTTCCGGAGTACATATTCTGACTGACCTGACGCTCGGTCTCGGTACGGTTGTTCACGACTATCTGTCGGATCGAGAGCTCGTATCGTAGAGCTGCAAGGCAAAACAGCTATTGACACTGGCACGTCAAGCGACATTCTTTCGGGCCCGGAGTGACTGATCGGGGAAATTTTGGAGTACACGCCATGTTACGGACTGTTCGACTTCTTGGTGGGGTGCTGGTTTCGTCGTTATCGCTTGTAGCGTTCGGTGCGCAGCCGATCATCTATCCCGCCCGTGGCCAGAGTGCGGAAAGGCAGCAGATCGACACGCAGGAATGTCATACATGGGCCCAGAGAACCACGGGTGTCGATCCCGTCGCTCTTGCCGAGCAGATGGCGAATGCGCCGCCACCGGAGCAGCAGCGAGGCGGATTGTTGCGCGGTGCCGGCGGCGGCGCGTTGTTCGGGACCTTGATCGGCGGCGTGGCCGGCGGCCATTGGGGCGAGGGCGCGGGCATCGGCGCGCTGGTCGGCTCGATGGGCATGGGCATGCGAATGCGGCGCGAGCGCCAGCAGGCCGCCATGCAACAGGAAGGCATGCAGCAGCAGGCATCAGGGCAGCTTGCGACCTATAACCGCGCGGTCGCCGCGTGCATGACGGGACGCGGCTACACGGTCGAGTAGGTATCGGGTCAACGCGCCCCTCTGCGCCGGACGGTCAGTCCGCCATGAGCGGGCCTCCCCGACTGGTTCACGGGAAGCTGGAGGATAAGCCATGTTGAAGTCATTGCGGACGACTGCCGTCGCAATCCTGGTCTGCTCGACACCGACATGGGTGTCGGGTGCGGACTTCGATGGCAGCAAGCCACTGCTGTGCGCGACGATCGATGCGCACTTTTGCGACATCGGAGAGGTTTGTTTCCGGACGCTGCCGGGGATCCTCGGCGCGCCTGACTTCGTACGCCTCAACTTCGCCAGGAAACTGGTAATCAATTCGCAGCGCAGCACTCCGATCCGGTACATGGAATCGGGTGACGGCCAGTTGCTGCTGCAGGGTACCGAGTTGGGCTATGGCTGGAGCATTGTGCTCGACACGAAAACGGGCGGGATGTCCGCGACGCTGGTGAATCGCGACGACGTATTTGTGCTGTTCGGGACCTGCACGCCGTCGTAGCTTGCCAGACCTGTTTCATGTGCGTGACTCGTGCCGGGCGCTGTGCCTGGGTATTGCAACGAGCTGCAATGCAGGCGCCATGACTGGAGATCAACGCACTGCAGGAGGCTTTCGCCTTGCCTGTATTGCACGGGTCCAATAGCGGACGCGAAAGGATCATGGACGATACGGGAGCGGGGAAGCACAGTCACGGACTGGTCATGCTAGCCGCTAGTGCCCTCCTCGCGGGAACGGCCTGTGGCTTGATAGGAACGCTTTTCCGGTTCTCGCTCGAGAGCGCGGACAGAGTGCGCAATGTATTCATCGGATGGGCGCACACAGAGCACCTTGTTGGCTTCATGGGTGTTCTCCTTGCCACGTCGGCTGCGACCGCATTTGCTGCGAACCTCGTCAGGCGCCGCGCCCCCCACGCGATCGGCAGCGGGATTCCTCACGTCGAGGCCGTGGTGAGCGGTGACCTGCCCCCGGCGCCCCTTGCGCTCGTTCCAGTGAAGTTCGTCGGCGGCGTGATCGCCATCGGTGCCGGGCTCGCGCTCGGTCGTGAAGGTCCGACCGTTCAGATGGCCTCCACGATCTCAAACTGGATTGGCACGCTTCTCCGCCGGAACGCGGACGACTGCCGGATCCTGATCGCCGCCGGCGCTGGGGCGGGGCTCGCCACGGCGTTCAACGCCCCGATTGCGGGCGCCGTGTTCGTGCTCGAGGAACTGCTGCGCCGCTTCGATATGCGTACGGCCGTCGCGGCGCTCGGTGCATCGGCGGGAGCGATTGCCGTGGCGCGCCTGATGCATGGTGACGCGCCGGACTTCCAGTTTGGTGTTCCCCCGCATCCCGGCTTCGGGACAGTGCCGGTCTATCTCCTGCTTGGCGCCGTCACTGGTCTTTTAGGCGCGGCCTATTGCCGCGCGATACTGTGGGCGCTGGCTATTGCCGACTGGCTCTCGCACTGGCCGGTATATGTCCGGGGCGCGCTGATCGGCGCGGCGGCGGGGGTGCTCGCGTGGTATGCGCCAGATCTCGCTGGCGGTGGAGATCCGCTCACGCAGCGCGCGCTCCTGGGGGCGGGCGAACTTTCAGGCGTCGCAGTGGCGTTCGTCATCCGCTTCGGATTCGGTGCTCTCTCATACGCTGCCGGCACGCCGGGTGGCCTGTTTGCGCCCATGCTCGTACTTGGCGCGCAAGCTGGCCTGAGCTTCGGCAGAATCGGCTTGCTCTGGTTTCCCGGCTTCGCGGCAGATCCGGGCGCGTTTGCCGCGGTTGGAATGACTGCTTTTTTTGCGGCTGTCGTGCGCGCGCCCGTGACCGGGATCGTCCTGGTCACCGAAATGACAGGAGGCTTTACGCTACTCTTGCCGATGCTTACCGCGTGCTTCACGGCGATGGTCGTTCCCGTCATGCTGCACTGTCCACCCATCTATGATTCGCTGGGCGAACGGCTTCCTCACAAAGCTTCGCAGGTTGTGAGACCTGCCCGTTGACGTTACCGCGCGCACTGAACGGTCCTGCCGCGAATCCGGCAACGCGGGGATCGTCTGGCCTTGCAGGCCGAGGCGAACCACACGTACGGACAAAGCGCACGGAAAAGCCTCCCGCACGCAGCTACTTTGCCGCTCACAAATGCTGGCGCTTTTCATCAAGGCGCAATTCCGATAACGCTAATGCGGGAATCCCGTGCTGATGTCCTCTCGCGCTCGCTGTTCGCCATCGCGCATTGCGGCTTGAGGGTCCAGGAAGGTTTCACCTTCGTAGATCTGATAGGCGAGGCAGCCTTCATAGACCGGCGATCCGTCCAGCCTAGTGATGGTGGCTCGCGCCACGTAGCCTGCAATCTCGCTGGGTGATCGGGGTCGATACTCTGGTCGGGCGTTGATGACGATTCGATACGGCGGTACATCAATCTCCCGGTGCAAAAGCGACGACATGATGGCTCTCCGGCGCTCAACTGGATAAGCGTTACCCGTAAATCGGCAACAGCAGGAACAGTTTGATGACGATTGCGTTTGCGATATCGATGAAAAATGCGCCTACCATCGGCACGACCAGAAAGGCCAGATGGGACGGACCAAACCGCTCGGTGATGGCCTGCATGTTCGCGATCGCCGTCGGCGTGGCCCCAAGGCCGAAACCGCAATGACCAGCGGCCAGGACCGCCGCGTCATAGTTGCGGCCCATCACCCTGAAAGTAACGAACATCGCATACGCGGCCATCGCAATCGCCTGTACGGCGAGGATCACAACCAGCGGCAGCGCCAGCGAGGCTAGATCCCATAGGCGGAGGCTCATCAGCGCCATGGCGAGAAAGAGACTGAGGCTGACATTGCCCAGCATCGATACGGCGAGTCCGGAAACCTCGTACCAGCCTCGTATGGTGAGGACGTTGCGGAGCATGACACCGACGAACAGCACCCACACGAAGGCGGGCAGTTCGAACGCTTTGCCATTCGACCAGGAAGCGAGCAACGAGCCGACCGCGAGGCAAATTGCAATCAACGCGACGGTTTCGATGACGGCGTCTGGTGTAATCGGGCGAACAGCCTTCGGCTGCTCGAATGCCGTCGTGTCTGCGGTATCCCCGGGCTCCGGCCTCGGGGTGAGACCATAGCGCGTAATCAGAAAACGCGCGACCGGCCCTCCAATCAATCCGCCGAGTATCAGCCCGAAGGTGGCGCACGCAATGGCGATTTCCGTCGCGGCTGCAAGCCCGTGACGCTCCGCGAACACCTTGGCCCAAGCTGCGCCCGTGCCATGACCGCCCGAGAGGGTCACGGATGCCCCAAGCAGGCCGAGAATGTGTTCTTGCCCCAGCATCCAGGCGAGGGTAATGCCGAGCGCATCCTGCATGATGAGCAAGCCCGCCACGACGCATAGAAAGATGACCATGGCGCGCCCGCCGGATTTCAGCGCTGACAGGTCGGCGTTCAGCCCGATAGTGGCAAAGAAAGCGAACATCAACGGCGTTTGAAGTCCAGTATCGAAACGCACCTCGATGTGCGAGAGGCTGCGCATCGCAAAGACCAGCAATGCGACGAGCAGCCCGCCTGCGACGGGTTCTGGAATGCTGTAGGTGCGCAGTACGCGTATTCGAGCAAGGATCTGCCGCCCGAGCAGCAGCACGAGGCACGCTGCCATCAGCGTTTCCTGCGTGTCGAGGCTCACCATGTTCTTCTCCCGTTTATGGTTCGACAGTTCGACCGGGGCGTGAGGTTGAGCTGGCATGTCGGGGCGCGAACCTGAGCAGCAGATAGCCCATGATCCCCGAGAGCAACGACCCGGCAATCACGCCCAGGCGGATCGGTGTGAAATATTCCGGTCCCTCGAATGCAAGGGAGCCGATGAACAGGCTCATGGTGAAGCCGACGCCACACAGTGCGGCAACGCCTGCGAACTGCGGCCAGCTCGCGCCGTCAGGAAGTCTGGCCGCCCCCAGGGCGATCAGCGCGCCGCACGCCCCACAGACGCCTACGGATTTACCGACGAAAAGGCCGACGGCGATACCGAGCGTCAGCGGATCAGCAAAGGCGGCGAAGGTGATGCCGGTGAAGGAGACTCCGGCATTGGCGAAAGCAAAGACAGGCAGGATCGCGAATGCCACCCAGGGGTGGAGGTTGTGTTCAAGCCGATGCAGGGGGCGTGTCCTTCGGCATCTGTTGCCTTGAGCGGCACGGCGAAAGCGGCGGCTACCCCGGCGAGCGTGGCGTGGACGCCCGACTTCAGAACGAGTACCCAAAGGATCACACCCACAATCATGTAAGGTGCAATTCGCGTGACTTTGAGACGATTCAAGGCAACCAGCAGTGCGATGGGAATAGCCGAGAAAATCAGCATCGAGAGCGAGAGGTCGGCGGTATAAAACAGCGCAATGATGACGATCGCGCCCAGATCGTCGGCAATCGCCACGGCTGTCAGGAAGACTTTGAGCGACAACGGCACGCGGTCGCCGAGCAGCGACAGAATGCCCAGCGCAAAGGCGATGTCGGTGGCGGTGGGAATGGCCCAGCCATTCAACGCGCCGCCGTGACGGTTGGTGATAACAAAGAGGAGCGCGGGGACCAGCATCCCGCCCACTCCGCCGACGACAGGAAGCACGATCTGCGCAGGCGTGGACAACTCACCTTCGACCACCTCGCGCTTGACCTCCAGGCCGATGAGGAGAAAGAAGATGGCCATCAGGCCGTCGTTGATCCATAGCAAAAGCGGCTTTGCCAGCGCGAACGATCCGAACCGAACTTCCACCGGAGTCTTTAGCAGTTCGTCGTATGCGACGCGAAGCGGTGTATTGCTGCAGATCAATGCGAACACGGCCGCAGCCGCAAGCAACAAGCCACCCGCCGACTCCAGCCTGAGGAAGTCGGAAATGCGCTCGGTCGTCTTGCGAACCGCATTGCCGATCACAATACGCGTTCCGGTGTTGGTGCACTCGCTCGGGTGCAGCGATTGTGGGTGAATTGTGATGTGCGATGAAAAATCGGCACCTGGCGGGCGAACGCCAGCTCGGAGCATTGGTTTTATTTTGTCACGCGGCTCAATAGACGCAATACGACCTTAGTCCGACACGCGCGCGTTTGTTGTTTGAGTACTGGCTGGCTCTTGTGCTGCTGGACATCGGCATGCCGGAATCGAACTGAGCGGCCAAGTCAGTAGAGCTGCCTCAATGTCGGCAACGGCCGAACCGCTCCCGCGAAAAGCTGACGTGGAGGACCGCATGACTCAATTGACCGCCGTTGAACCCCAGACGGGGCGAGCGGCGGCAATGAGGTCGGCAACGGTCCTCTGCGCGTAGCACGGCTTGGTAGATCAACTTGTTGTCCGGATCGGGCACCGTTCCTCCACGAAGGGGCATTTGTCGACCAGAGGAGCGGAGTTTAAAGCCAGGTGCCACCCTGGCGTTCCGTCGGCTCTTGCGCAAGAGCGTCGAAATCGTGAATCCAGTCCAGATGATGCAGCAGGCTGTCGCGTGCTCGAAGGCGGGCGTTGCGCGCCTGCGCCTCGGGTCCGTCCGGCAGATGCAACACGTCGGCCGTCGATATCGAGGCGTATTGCACCTTGCGCGTGCGGCCCCGCCGTAACCGCTCGTAAGCCTCCTGTGCCTCGCGCCAGCGACCCGGTCCAGCCTTGGCCAACTGCGCGGCCAGCACCACGGCATCTTCGATCGACTGATTGGCGCCCTGGCCATGATGCGGCACAAGCGCATGCGCTGCATCGCCGATGAGCGTCACGCGGCCCTTGCTCCAGCGCCCGAGCGGGGGACGATGGAACAGACCCCAGCGCTGGCTGATGGGCACGGCGGTGATCATCTGCACCACGGCGGGATGCCAGTCCTTGAACAGGCGCAGCTGCTCACCCTCGGTCGCCGACGTGACCCAGTCGCGCGATGGCCAAGGCGAGGGATGGCGCTCGACAAGCAGAAAGTTCTGGTCGCCTTTGTCGCCGATCGGGTAGTGAAGCAGATGTCCCTGCGGTCCGACCCAGAACTGAATGGCCTCGGGATCGGGCAGGAGATCCATGCGTCCGGCGGGCACCACGCCACGAAAACCTGAGCAGCCGGAATACAGGGCATCGTCGTAGCCGAGCATCCAGCGCCGCGTGATCGAGCGTGCGCCGTCCGCGCCGATCACCAGATCGGCGTCGATGTGCCGACCGTTGGCGAAACTCAGACTCACGCGATCCGGATGCTGCACGAGATCGGTCAGCCGATGGCCGAGATTGATGCGCTCGAGGCCGACCGCCCGCGACAGCACGGCCTGGAGATCCGCGCGATGCACGCCCCAATACGAACCGCCGAACTGCTGTCGATAGCTCGGCTCGCCACGATGCTGTCCAATCACTTCGCCGCTGCGCCCGTCCCGATAGATCAGCGCGGGTATTTCAGCGCACACTGCGTCGAACGCTGCACGCAGTCCCATGCGCTCATAAAATCGCGTCGCATTCGCCGACAGCGCGACGGCCGCTCCGACCTCGCGAAGCTCGTCGGTCTGCTCGTAGAGTTGCACGTCGATGCCATGTTCTCGCAGTGCGAGCGCGAGCGTGAGGCCGCCGATGCCAGCACCGACGATTGCGATCTTCATATCCAGCTGTTCCATGGGGTGTCTCCGATATTCAGACTATGTGATTGAGTCGGCACGGCATGCGTACTGTGCTGAAGTGGGATGCGTGCGCCTTGTCTGAATTCTCGTCACTGACCAGACATTCCACAATAAAATGGGGGAAATCTGCTTCATCACTGAAATCAATGATGACGAGGGACCCGATCATGGAACTGAGTGAAGTTGATCTCAATCTGCTGCTGCTTTTCCAACGGTTGATGCGGGAGCGGCGCGTAGCGACCGTGGCCGAGCAGATGAACATGAGTCAGCCGGGCGTCAGCAACGCGCTTGCCAAACTGCGTCGACGGCTCGGTGACCCGCTGTTCGTGCGTGCGCCGGGCGGCGTCGTGCCCACGCCGTTCGCGTTGCGCCTCGCAGAGCCGGTTTCTCAGGCGCTCGCCACGCTGCACGCCGCGCTCAATCCCGAGACGGGGTTCGATCCGCTGCGTGTCACGCGCACGATAACGATCGGCATGACCGACATCGGCGAGGTCGTCTTTCTGCCCGCGCTTGTCGAACGACTGTCGCGCGAGGCGCCGGGCATCGCGCTCAATACCGTTCGCGACACGAGCGTCAATCTGGGCAACGAGATGGCCGAGGGTAGGGTCGATCTCGCTATCGGACTACTGCCGCAGCTCAAGGGTGGTTTCTATCAGCGCCGCCTGTTCAATCAGCCGTATGTCTGCCTGTTCAGGCGCGGCCATACGCTCGAAGATGCGCCGCTTACGCTCGCTGCCTGGCGTGAAGCCGAGCATCTGGTGGTGGTGTCCGCCGGCACCGGACACGGTCAGGTCGACGACTGGCTGAAACGACGGGGCGTGCAGCGCCAGGTGCGATTGACGGTGCCTCACTTCATGAGCGTAGGCTTTATCCTGCAACGCACCGATCTGATTGCCACGGTGCCGGAGCGACTGGCCTTGCAACTGGCAGCGCCGTTTTCACTGAGCCTGCGCGCATTGCCCTCGAAATTGCCCGCTGCGCCGATCCATTTGCTCTGGCACGCGCGAGTCCAGCAGGACGAAGGCAATCGCTGGCTGCGCAAGGTGGTGATCGACCTGTTCGCGGACTCGGCAATGCCAACGCGTAAAACGAAGTCCGTGTAGACCGCCGCAAGCACTGGGCACTGCCGTGAGTGGCATCGGAGATGCGAACGCTGCTCTCCGGTTCGAGCCCGGTCCAGCTGGATTCGCCGGTTGCGCTAGCGGCGAATGGTCAGGGGCCGCCACTCGGTTTTATCCTTCGGGGGCGTCCAGCCCGCATCAGCGACGTCCGGGACCGGTTGATACGCGCCGTTGCCTGTCGGTTCCAGAAAGCGGCACCAATTTTCTGGCATGTCGGGCCAGTCGATTTGAAGACAAAAGTGGCCATCCTTCGTCACGCTCCACTTGCCGCTCGCGCTGTGTGTCTGAAGCAAGCCACCACCCCCCCAGTAGACAGTCAGTGAACCGTCTGCGCCATTGACCCATTGTCTCAGGGCGCCCGCAGTGTTCGTCCTTTTTAGGGTGGCGCCCGGCATCAACGCGGTCAGTTGCTCCCAGGTCAGCCGCGGAGGGCGGTCGCCTCCCGGGCGCGGCGCATTACCTGGGCCGGCCGGGTTGAGCGCTGCCACGGAATTCCCGCCTGTCGATGCACCCTGCTTCCCGTCAGGCGACGATGCCGGTGCTGGTGCGGTCGCAGCGGCGGAAGACGAAGTGACAGCGGACGACGCAGGCGCAAGTCTGGCAGCAGGCGTCGCGGATGCGGCGCCCTGTGATGACGAAGCTTCGGACGCAGCTGATTTCACACCATGGTCTGTCCGCGCGGCGGCCGAGCTAGCGGGCGCGTGTGACTGATTCGCTGTCGGCCGCGTGCCCGACGCTGCGGCGGTGGAAGCAGCCTTTGGACCGGACTTTGTTTTGGCTGCTGCGGAGCGGCGCTGCTCAGCCTTGTGCTTATTTTGTGCCTCTTCGTCTTGCGTCTGGGCATCCTGGTCGAGAACGAAATTCACACGCTCGATCAGGACAGCCGCACTGCGTGGCGTACGTGGTACGCGCTCAGATGCCTGTTGCAAATGCAGTGGCCATCGCACGCGATCCTGCTTCGCAACGACCGTCAAGTCGACGCAAAGCAGTGCCAGCAACGCGTATAGCACGCCTGCACGAGCGAGCAAGGTCAACTTCTTTTGCAGTTGCATCCATCCTCCCTCTTGGCATCGGACGCACGTATTGCCTGCCACTTCTGTCACGATTGCGCTCTGCCGCTGCGCCGACGTGCCGTTGGCGACGCACCACTTCCCGTCAATGCGCATTGCCGGACTAAGCCTTTACGTCATTATCGCCCTGTTCGTTGCGATACACGCCGTATGGCCCGCACCGGCTGCTGGCGGGCGAGGGGATCGGCAGGCACTTCGCGATGCGTGTCTACCGGCTTTCGCAACATTCGTTCAGATCGGCCATGAATACCTTCAGGATCGACGGTATTGTCGATCCTCTGCGTATGGCCGCACAGAACGGCCATTGCGCGCCGAACTGATCGGGATTGATGCGTCGCATCTCGTCGCGTTCCACCCAGCGGGCAGCATAGTGATTCGGCAGAAACCCGATATAGGCGCCGGATAACACGAGTATCGCCTGTGCCTCGACGTTGTCGACGGTCGCCGCTGCTTTGCTTGCGCTCAGCATGCGCAGATCGTTTTCTTGCAGATAGCCGCGCGCCACGATGCGGCTCGCCGCGACAGCGTCATTCGGCACGTTGCCGCCAGCCGCGCCCGCAAAGAGCGCGTGCCGTCTGCCGCAATACAGTCCGTCGGGTTCCAGATAAAGCTCGTTATAAGCCAGCCCCGGTACGTGAATCGGAAAATGGCCGACGGCCACGTGCAAACGCCCATCGAGCACGCGTTCTTCGAGTTCGGCTGGTGTGCCCACGTAGACATCGACATGCACGTCGTGTCCACGCGAGACGAACTTCTGCAGCGCCTTGGGCAGCGGTGAAGTCGTATGCGTGATCGTGTTGTCGATGATGCCGAGATAGAGCTTTCCCGAGATGTGCTGCTTTAGCGCATCGGTATCCATGCAGAAGGCCTCGACCGCAACCTGCAGCCTTTGCGCTGCTTCGTACGTTGCCGTCCCATGTTCTGTCAGCCTGAAGCCGCCCCTGCCTCGCTCGCAGAGCTTGAGTCCGAGCCGCGTTTCGAGTGTTGTCATCTGTTCGCTGATCGTCGACTGACTGACGTTCAGGCTTGCCTGCGCCGCCGAGAATCCCCCGCAGCGCACCACATTCATGAAAACCCTAAGTAGCTTCAGATCTACATCCTGCAACTGAACCATGGCTCGCGCCTCTCCCTCGTCGCTTCGGAAATCCCGATATGAACATTTGATACTTGGGATTTTTATACAAAAAAATTCCACCGATAGTGTCTTCGAACGGCGGCTGTAATGAAACCGCGTTTTCTACCGAATGACACATGGAGACAAGGATGCAGAGCAATACGTACGAGACGGGGCGGCTCAATCTGCCGTTCGTGGGCCACTGCACATTTGCGAAGTCGCCCGTTTGCGTCGACTGGGACAAGATCGACGCGGACGTCGCGATTCTCGGCGCACCGAACGACATGGGCACGCAGTGGCGCTCGGGAGCGCGCTTTGGTCCGCGCAGCATTCGCGAAGCGTCGACGCTTTTCGCGTTCGGTCATTCGGGTGCATACGATCACGAGGACGACGTTCTCTACCTGAGCCGCGATCAGGTGCGCATGGTGGATGTGGGCGATGCCGATATCGTCCATACCGATATGGCAGCGAGCAACGCGAACATCGAATTTGCCGTGCGCAAGATACTCGAGAGCGGAGCAATGCCCGTGACGCTGGGTGGCGATCATTCGATCCATGCGCCAGTCATCAAGGCTTTCGAAGGCCGGGGTCCGATTCATATCGTTCATTTCGACGCGCATCTGGATTTCGTCGATGAGCGACATGGCGTGCGCTACGGTCACGGCAATCCGCTCCGGCGCGCGTCGGAGATGGACCACATCGTTGGCATGACGCAGCTCGGCATTCGCAACGTGTCGTCGTCGAACCGCGCCGACTACGATGCCGCTCGCGAGGCGGGCTCCGACATCCTGTCGGTGCGCGATGTACGCCGGCTCGGTCCCGAAGCCGTGCTGGCCCGCATCCCTGAAGGCGCGGCCTACTACATCACGATCGACATTGACGGCTTCGATCCGTCGATAGCGCCCGGCACGGGCACGCCGAGTCACGGCGGCTTCACGTACTACGAGGTGCTCGAAATCATCCAGGGCCTTGCGCGACGCAGCCACGGAAACATCTGCGGAATCGACCTTGTCGAGGTGGCGCCCGCTTATGACCCGGCCGACGTGACATCGATTCTTGCTGCACAACTGCTGCTGAACTCCATCGGCTTCATTTTCCACGAGCGCGGCAAACACGCGCGATAGGCGGCCCGCCTGCGTCCGCCGCGCCGCCGCGCCGCTGAACCGCTAAACCCTGAACCGCTGAACCGCTGAACCGCTGAACCGCTAAACCGCTGAACCGCTCAACCGCTGAACCGCGGTATGCGCAACACACCATGACAACACCCGTGGGCGTGTCATTGGCACGACCCACCGAACAAGGAGACAACGGTGGATACCATCGTACGAAATTATCTGGAGCAGTTCGGCGCGTGCGAGGCCACGCGACACTTCCTCGACAGGCCGCACAGAATGCTGATCGACGGCGCATTTGTGGCTGGCGAGGGCGGCGAATACCTCGACGCAATCGAGCCGTCCACGGCAGGCGTGATCGCGCAGATTCCACTGGCGACCACGGGCGATCTGGATCGCGCCGTTGCCGCTGCACGCCGGCAGTTCGATGGCGGAACGTGGCGACGCCTCAAGCCGCTGGAGCGTGAGCGGCTACTTCACCGGCTCGCGGACCTGATCGAAACGCACGCGACCGAGCTTGCCGAAATCGAATCGATCGACGTCGGCAAATCGGTTTCCCAGGCACGGGATGTCGACATTCAGGGCACCGTCGATACCTTCCGCTATTTCGCGGGCTGGCCGTCGAAGCTTCAAGGACGGACTGTCGAGCCATCGCTGCCGGGCAACTATGTGGCCTACACGCGCAAGGAGCCAGTCGGCGTGGTCGGTGTGATCGTGCCATGGAATTTTCCGCTTCAGACGATGGCATGGAAGGTGGCGGCCGCGCTCGCGGCAGGCTGCACCGTCGTGATCAAGCCAGCGGAACTCACCTCGCTGTCGACACTGCGTTTTGCAGAACTGGTTCAGGAGGCTGGCTTTCCCGATGGCGTCGTCAACGTCGTGACGGGGCACGGCAGCGTGGTGGGTGCGGCCATGGCCAGCCATCCGGGCATCGACAAGGTGACCTTCACGGGCTCCACGGAGGTGGGGCGTACGGTTGGCCGCACGGCTGCCGGCGGCATCCGGCGAGTCACGCTGGAACTCGGCGGAAAATCGCCCGTACTCGTGCTCGACGACGCGGATGTCGATGCAGCGGCACGCGCGGTGGCGAACGGCATGTTCTTCAACGCCGGGCAGGTGTGCGACGCCGGCAGCCGTGTCTATGTGCAGCGCAAACTTCACGACCGGTTTCATGCCGCGCTGGTCGATTACACGCGAACGCTGAAGATTGCGCCGGGGCTGGATCGCGACTGCTTCATCAGTCCGCTGGTGTCGGCGGCACAGAAGGACCGCGTGATGACCTACATTGAAACAGGGCGCCGCGAAGGTGCGGAAGTGCTTTATGGCGGGCGCCAGCTGGACGGGCCGGGCTTTTTCGTTCAGCCGACCATCTTCGCGCATTGCCGCAGCGACATGAAGATCGTCCGCGAAGAAATCTTCGGCCCTGTGCTGGTGACCGCGCCGTTCGACGACGTCAGCGAAGCGCTGACGCTCGCCAACGACTCACCCTATGGCCTCGCGGCCGCGATCTATTCGAACGATCTGAAGCGTGTGCATGCGCTGATCCCGCAACTGCATGCCGGCACGGTCTACGTCAACGCCCACAGCACGATCGATCCATCGATGCCGTTCGGCGGCGTCAAGGAGTCGGGTTTCGGCAAGGACCTGGGCCCGGAGCAGCTCGACGCTCTCACGGAGACCAAGGCCGTGTGGATCACGCTGGACTAAGGGATACCGCGCCGCCGCGCGCTTGCGCGGTGTGTGCGACGCCAATCCTCATTGCATCAACCTTCCGTACCGGGTGGATCAGACGATGAAAGCACAGGACAGGGTTGCGACAAGCTTCGCAGCCGACAGCGAGCATGGATCGATTGAAGGTCACTCCATTGACTTCATTCCAGAACACGAAAGAACGGACCGGCTTTCACGGCAGGGACCGTTCTGGTTTCTCGGCAACTTCACGTTCTTTACGATGACCATCGGGTTCGTCGGCCCGAGCGTGGGTCTCAGTTCGTTGTGGACGACGATAGCCGGCACGCTGGGCATCATGTTCGGCACGTTGTTCATGGCGTTTCACGGTTCGCAGGGGCCGCATCTCGGCCTTCCGCAGATGATCCAGTCGAGAGCGCAGTTCGGCTATCGTGGCGTCGTGCTGGTTCTGATGGCAACGTTGTTCGTCTTTGCGGGTTTCAACATCGTCAATCTCGTGCTGATGATGCAGGGCTTGAAAACCCTCTACAGCTGGGACCCCGTCAAGGTTGCACTGGTGGTCACGATTCCCGCCGCCATTCTTGCGATTCTCGGCCATGACTGGATGCATCGCAGCTTCAAGTGGGCGCTGTATCTGTCGCTGCCGCTGTATGGCATCGTGACGGCGGCCGTCTTGCTGCATTGGGTGCATGACGCGCCATTGCCGGCTGTCGCACCGGGCTCGACGCCACCCGTGCCGCTCGGCTTTGCGTGGACGGGGTTCATCGCCCAGTTCGCGGCTGCGGCGAGCTACAACATTGCCTACGCTCCGTATGTGTCCGACTACTCGCGCTATCTGCCGAAGAACACGCCAAGCGGCAGGTTGATCGCCGCGGTGTTTCTCGGCGCATCGTTGTCGGGAGCCTGGATGATCGCAGTAGGCGGATGGCTCGGAGACCACCTGCACGCAACGGATGTGCTCGTCGCACTGAACCAGGTGGGCAGCGATCTCGCACCGGGGTTAGGAAGCGTCGTCGTTGCCGTCACGATTCTTGCGTTCCTGCCCGTGATCGCGATGAACATCTACAGCGCGAAACTCACGGCGATCACAGGCGTCGATTCGTTCCGGAAAGTCGAGCCGACTGCGCGAGTACGCGTTCTTGCCGTCATCTTCGTCGTGCTTCTGCAACTGGGTATTGCTCTCAGCATCTACACGTCGGGCAAGGGGCTGTCGGTCCTGAACATCTATCTGGTTGTGATGCTGTACTTCCTCGTGCCATGGACGGCAGTCAATCTCACGGATTACTTTTTCGTTCGCAAGGGCCGCTACGCGATCCCGCACTTCTTCCTGCCTCACAACAACATCTATGGCCGATGGGGCGCGCGTGGACTCATCTCTTATGCGATCGGCTTTGCGGCAATGGTTCCGTTCTTCTGCATCTTCGACGGTTCCAACGAGGTCTATGTCGGTCCGCTTGCGCGCAGGATGGGCAGCCTGGATCTCGCCTGGCTGGTCGGGTTGGTCGTGTCAGGTATTGCGTATTACGCACTGAGCCGATCGCTCGATCTCGAACGCGAAGAGGCCGTGATCGCACACGTCGAGAAGACGATGCCTCAATACACCACGGGCGATCAGCGGTTCTAGACCACCGACGCAATCAAGTTTACGAATCAGGAAAGATCATGGCAACCGAGCAATACGATTACATCATCGTTGGCGCCGGATCGGCTGGCTGTGTGCTGGCTAACCGGCTGACCGAAGATCCCGCCGTCAGCGTGCTGGTGCTGGAATACGGTGGCAGCGATCGAAGCGTCATCATCCAGATGCCCAGTGCGTTTTCGATGCCGATGAACACGAAGAAGTACAACTGGAAATACCAGACGACGCCGGAACCGCATCTGAATGGGCGGCAACTGCACTGCCCGAGAGGCAAGGTGTTGGGCGGGTCGTCGTCGATCAATGGGCTGGTGTACATCCGTGGTCACGCGTACGACTTCGATGAATGGGAAGAACTGGGCGCGAGAGAATGGGGCTATCGTCATTGCCTGCCTTATTTCAGGCGCGCGGAGCACTACAAGTTTGGCGGCGACACATATCGCGGAGATAGCGGGCCGCTTTGCACGAACAACGGCAACAACATGCAAAACCCGCTGTATGGCGCGTGGATCGAAGCGGGCGTACAGGCGGGCTACATCGGAACAGACGACTGCAACGGGCATATGCAGGAAGGCTTCGGCGCGATGCACATGACAGTCAAGGATGGCGTGCGCTGGTCCACGGCGAACGCCTACCTGCGCCCTGCGATGACGCGGCCCAACCTGAGTGTCGTCACGCATGCGATGACGCGGCATATCCTCCTGGAAGGCAAGCGTGCGACGGGCGTCGTCTACGAACAGGGCGGTGTCGTGCATACGGCACTTTGCCGCGCGGAAGTCCTGATTTCGTCCGGGCCGATTGGCTCGCCGCACCTGTTGCAACGCTCGGGTATCGGGCCGTCCGACGTCCTGCGTCGCGCAGGGATCGAGGTGAGGCATCATTTGCCTGGCGTCGGCGAGAGCCTGCAGGATCACGCCGAAATCTACATTCAATATGCGTGCAAGGAGCCCGTCACGCTGAATGGAAAGATGGACCCGTTCAGCAAATTCATGATCGGCTTGCGCTGGTTACTGTTCAAGGATGGCTTGGGCGCCAGCAATCATTTCGAGGCTGGCGGCTTCATCCGCTCAGAAGCTGGCCTTCGCTGGCCTGATATCCAGTTCCATTTTCTGCCGGCAGCCATGCGCTACGACGGCGACAAACCGTTCAAGGGGCATGGATTCATGATCCTGACAGGGCCCAACAAGCCGAAGAGCCGTGGCTATGTACGCGCAACATCGGTCGATCCTTTCGTTCACCCCGAAATACGATTCAATTATCTGGAGCGCGAAGAGGATCGCGAGGGTTTCAGGCGATGCGTGCGACTGACGCGAGAGATCATCGGGCAACCCGCGATGGACCGTTTCCGCGACGTCGAGCTTGCCCCAGGTCCCGATGTGCGGACCGACGCCGAGATCGACGCGTTCGTCAGGGCGAGTCTGGAGAGCACGATGCATCCGTGCGGGTCCTGCCGTATGGGCGAGGACGATATGGCAGTCGTGGATTCGGCGTTGCGGGTCCGTGGAATCGCGGGACTGCGTGTGATCGACTCGTCGGTTTTCCCGACGGAGCCCAACGGCAATCTGAACGCGCCCACCATCATGCTCGCCGAACGTGGAGCCGACCTCGTGAAGGGCATTCCGACTTTGCAGCCGTCCGACGTGAATATCGGGCTCGCGGAAGGATGGGAAACGCGGCAACGCACCCATGCGCCCATGCGAGAGGTGCGCGAAGTGTGATCTGGCGGTACTTTGACGCAATGACCGCTGTTCAAACCGCCAGCTTCTGGTCGACCCGGTCAGGTTCAGCGCCCGGTTTTTCGTTGATCGATTGTGCGATCGCCCAATCGATCAACCATGCTTAGAGCTTCATCGGCGGCAGTGGGCGCGTCAAGTGGTAGCCCTGAACCAGATCGCAGCGCAATTCGCACAGGCGCGTTAGCACTTCTTCGCTCTCCACCCCTTCAGCGACCACCTTCAGGCCCATGTTATGCGCGAGATCGATCGTGGAGCGCACAATGGTTTCGTCGTCCTTGTGTTCTGTCATACTCATCACGAACGACTTGTCGATCTTGAGTTCGTCGACCGGCATACGCTTCAGGTACGACAGCGATGAATAGCCGGTACCGAAGTCGTCCACCGCGAGTCGAATGCCGAGCGCGTGCAGACGGTCCAGCGTTTCGATCGCGCGATTGGGATCGTCCATGATCGCGCTTTCGGTAATCTCGGCACGTCGTTCGTTTAGCTCATGGTGGTCAGCGGGTCGTTGACGTGGCGAGTCAGTCAGCGGAGCGTCGGCGCACTTGTGCCATAACGGCATGCAAACTACGGACTTGAACGAATTAAAGGAACAATTCTGAATCGACTGAGTGCAGATCCCTTTGTTTTTACAGGTGTTTATTCGCATTGCATCCGAATTGATTCGAATAAGTTCAACGTCGCGTCGCGAGTGCCGACGGCATTTTTTACGCACCGCTTTATTGCTCGGCTGCGTACTTGTCTGCGCTGGAGTGACACGTTTGATTCACATCCGCACACACCGAAATAGCAACGCTTCATCGCCAAGTTCACACGCCTGAGTCGCGAGTTGCCATCTTCATTGTCGCAACGCTAACAATCCTGTTGCGGTCTGCATCATGGAAATCCCGTACGGAACGCGCATCTTCGTGAAAGCAGGAAGAAGGGTTTGCACCTCTAGAATCCCGCCATCGACACAGACAGTCGGCATAGGGCCGGCTCCCGATAAGAACGGAGACAATCGATGCGCCTCACCTTCCGCACGTTTCGCCATATCGCCCTCGCGTCTAGCCTGCTATTCGGTATTGCATCGCAACATGCCATGGCCGACGATTCGGGAAAGATTACGATCATGGTCGGCGGAATTACGAAGCTGATCTATCTGCCGGCACGCCTGACCGAACAGCTCGGCTATTTCAAGGATGAAGGGCTCGATGTCGAGTTGCTGTCGCAGCCCGCCGGCGTCGACGCCGAAAACGAACTGCTCGCAGGCGCTGTCCAGGGCGTCGTCGGTTTCTACGATCACACCATCGACCTGCAGACCAAGGGTAAGGAAGTCAAGGCGATCGTCGTGTTCGGGCAGGTGCCGGGCGAAGTCGAGATGGTGTCGACAAAGTCGGCCGACGCGATCAAGTCGATGGCCGACGTCAAGGGCAAAACGCTTGGCGTGACGGGGCTTGGCTCGTCGACGAGCTTTCTCACGCAATACCTAGCTGGCCAGCACGGTATCCCATCGACGGGATACACCATGCTGCCCGTGGGCGCCGACGCGAGCTTCATCGCCGCGATCAGGCAAGGCCGCATCGATGCGGGCATGACCACCGAACCCACCGTTTCGGCGCTGCAGAAATCGGGCGAGGCGAAGGTGCTGGTCGACATGCGCTCCGTCGACGGCACGAAGGCCGCGCTCGGCGGCACCTACCCGGGGGCGAGCCTCTACGTGCAGGCCGCATGGGCAGAGTCGCACAAGGCTCAGGCCGGCAAGCTTGCGCATGCGTTCGTGCGCACGATGCAATTCATCCACACGCACAGCGCGGAAGAAGTCGCCGCGAAGATGCCGGGCGACTACCAGAAAGACAAAATGCTCTACGTAAGCGCGCTGAAGGCTTCGCTGCCGATGTACACGTCGGACGGCAAGATGCCCGACGACGGCCCGGCCACTGTGTTGAAGGTGCTGTCGGCCTTCAACCCGTCGGTCAAGGGTAAGCATGTGGACCTGGCCAGAACCTACACGAACGAATTCGTCAGCGCGAAGTAAGCCGGTGTTAGCCGATTGCATTCGTGCGTCAGGCGCGGCCTGACTTTATTGCGCTTCGGAGCCGCTTCGCGCGGCGCCGGTTTTTCCCAGGATGTTCCCGATGAACCAAGTTCTACCCAAAGACGCACCGGTTATCGAATTCCGCTCTGTGTCGTGCCGCTTCATTTCTCCCGACGGCAAGGCAACCGTCGCCTTGCGCGATTTCAGCATGTCCGTTGCGCAAGGCGAATTCATCGCGATTGTCGGCCCCACGGGCTGCGGTAAATCGACCACGCTCAGCATGATCACGGGGCTGCTGAAGCCCACGGCCGGCGAGGTGCACCTGATGGGCGCGCCCGTCAACGGCATCGATCCGCGCATCGGCTTCGTGTTTCAGGCAGACGCGGTGTTCCCGTGGCGCTCGGTGCTTGACAACGTGGCGGCCGGCCCGCTCTTTCGCGGCCGCTCGAAATCGGCGGCCTACGACGAGGCGAACCAGTGGTTGCGCCGCGTTGGTCTCGAGAAGTTCGGCAAGCACTATCCGCATCAGTTGTCGGGCGGCATGCGAAAGCGTGTGGCGCTCGCGCAGACTTTCATCAACAAGCCGGAAATCCTGCTGATGGATGAGCCTTTCTCCGCGCTCGACATGCAGACTCGCACGCTGATGCAGGACGAGCTGCTGCAGTTGTGGTCGGCGAACGCGGGGTCGGTGGTGTTCGTCACGCACGACCTCGAAGAAGCGATCGCGCTCGCCGACCGCGTGTTCGTGCTGACCGCGCGCCCGGCGACGCTCAAGAAGGTCTACGAGATCGACCTGCCGCGTCCGCGCGTCACGTCGGAGATTCGCTACGATCCGCGCTTTATCGAAATTTCGCGCGATATCTGGCACGACTTGCGCGAGGAAGTACAAATTGCTTAAAACGACGGCACAACGGAATACACTCATGGCATCTCGTGATAGCTCTGTGAAGATGGAGTTCGACGGCGAATCGGCGGCCAGGATCGAACAGATCGCGCGACGCAAGCTGCGGCAGCGGCACGCCCTGATCATCGGTCTGCGGATTCTCGTGCTTGTGCTCCTGCTCGGCGGCTGGGAACTCTGCGGGCGCCTGAAATGGATCGACCCATTCTTTTTCTCGATGCCGTCGCTGATCTTCCTGCAGATCGTCGACTGGTTCCAGAACGGCACATCGCAGGGGCCGCTGCTCGTGCAGGTGTGGGTTACGCTTGAAGAGACCTTGATCGGCTTCTTTATTGGCTCGGTCGCTGGTATCGTGTGCGGCGTCGTGCTGGGACGCAACAAGCTGCTCGCCGACGTGTTCGACATTTACATCAAGATCGCCAACTCGATTCCGCGCGTGGTGCTCGGCTCCGTATTCGTGATTGCGCTTGGCCTCGGGATGGCATCCAAGGTTGCGCTCGCGGTGGTCATGGTATTTTTCGTCGTATTCGGCAATGCCTTCCAGGGCGTGCGCGAAGCCGACCGCTACATGATCGCGAACGCGCAGATCCTGGGCGCTTCGAAGCGCCAGCTGACGACCTACGTCGTGATTCCATCGGCGCTTTCGTGGATTCTCGCGAGCCTGCATGTGAGCTTCGGCTTTGCGCTGGTCGGTGCGGTGGTCGGCGAGTTCCTCGGCTCCAAGCAAGGTATCGGTCTGCTGATTTCGACCGCACAGGGGGCATTCAACGCGAGCGGCGTGTTCGCGGCGATGATCGTGCTGGCCGTGGTCGCACTCGCTACGGACTATCTGCTGACCACGTTGGAAAAGCGCTTGCTGAAGTGGAGGCCCGCTGCATTCTGAGGCTTGTTTTTCAAAGACAGCCGTCCTTGCCGGAAAAGGCAAGGACGGCGTCGCGTTTTGCCGGCCTCATCATCGGTATGGCCGGATCATGTTGGAGAGTATTGAATGTTGCTTAGCTTGCGTGCGCGTCTGCTGTTGTGGCTGCTGCTGCCGCTCGCGCTCTTTGTCTTCGTAACCGACTACATGTCGTACGTTGCCGCGTGCCAGACAGCCGACCTGCTGCAAGACGCCGCATTGCTGTCCTCCGCGCGAACCATCATCGAAGACGTCGACTGGGAGAACGGTGCGCTGACGGCGAATATCCCGCCTGCCGCGCTCGAAATTTTCGAGTCGCCTTATCAGGACCACGTGTTCTACAAGGTGGTCGCCGGCCACGACCGGCTGCTCGGCGGGAGTCCCGATCTCACGCCGCCCGCGGGCAGCACGCGGTACCCGGTGTTCTACAACACCCGGCTGGGCGAACTGCCGATTCGCGCGGTGGCCTATGAACGGCAGTTGTACGACTCTGGCAAGGCCGAGCAGGTCACGGTGATCGTCGGCAAGACGCAGGCATCGCGGCAGGCCATGGTGAAAGATCTATGGCGTCCGCAGTTGATTCGTCAGTGGCTGATGCTTGCCCTGGTCGTGGTGCTCGTGCCGTTCGGCCTGACCATGGAATTGCGGCCGTTGATGAAGCTCAAGAACGACGTTGCCGATCGCGAGCCGATGGAGCTTGAGCCAATCCGCGTGCACCATCTGCCGACCGAGCTGCGCCCGATCGTCGATGCGATCAACCAGTGCATCGCGAGGCTGAAGCTGCATACGACAACGCAGCGGCAATTCATCGCCGATGCGGCGCACCAGTTGCGCACGCCGCTGACGCTGCTCAACACGCAGGTGCAATGCGCGAGCCAGTACGACCCGAGCGATCCGGCGTTGACGGAGGCATTGACGGGCATTCGACGCACTAGCCAGAAGATGGCGGATATGACGAGCCAGTTGTTGCTGCTCGCTCAGGCCGAGTCGGTGTCGTTGCCGCGCGTGCAGGCCAGGGTCGATCTGACGGCAGTGGTGTCGTCGGTGCTGGAGGAGCTGGTGGTCGCGGCGCAGCGGCGCCAGATCGATCTCGGCGCCGAGTTGGCCGAGGGCACCTATGTGGCGGGAAGCGAGAGCCTGCTCGCGGCGCTCGTGTCGAATCTCGCCGATAACGCGATCCGGTACACGCACGAAGGAGGAAGCGTGACCGTGCTTTGCCGGCGTGAGGGTAGTCAAGTGTTGCTGCAGGTGGTGGACAACGGCCCCGGCATTCCCGCCGAAGCGCGCGCGCATGTGTTCGAGCGCTTTTACCGGGTGGCGAGCGATGTCGAGGGCTCCGGGCTGGGGCTCGCGATCGTCCATCAGATTGCGCTGTCGCACGGCGGTACGGTTACCATGTCGCCGGGCGAAGGACGGGTTGGGCTCGTCATCACGGTTCGCCTGCCCGCGTGGAGGAATGAGGAAAGAGAATGAAGCTGCTGCTCGTCGAAGACAATGTCGAACTCTCGCATTGGATCGTTAACCTGCTACGGGCGGAGAATTTCGCCGTCGATTGCGTGCTCGACGGCGAATCCGCAGATTCCGTGTTGACTACCCAGCGCTACGACGTGGTGCTGCTCGATATGCGTCTGCCGCGCATGAGCGGCAAGGACGTGCTCGCGCGCCTGCGCCGCAGGCGCGACAACGTGCCAGTGCTGATGCTGACCGCGCATGGTTCGATCGATGACAAGGTCGACTGCTTCAGCGCCGGCGCGGACGACTACGTTGTGAAACCCTTCGATGGCCGTGAGCTGGTGGCGCGCATCAAGGCGCTGATCCGCCGGCAGTTGAGCGACAAATCGGGCTGGCTCATGTGCGGCGACTTGCAGTACATCTCCGACACGCGAGAGTTCCGCCACAGTGACGTGCCGCTGAACCTGCGGCGTCGCGAGCACGCGATCCTGGAAACGCTGATGCTGCGGCAGGGCAAGACGGTTTCGAAGACCACGCTGATGGACAGCGTGTTTGGTCTCGACGACGAGCCGAGCGCGGACGCCATCGACATCTACATCCACCGCCTGCGCAAGCACCTCGCGGGTTCGAGCGCGCAGATCATGACGCTGCGCGGTCTTGGCTACATCCTGCGGACCAGGGATGCGGCGTGAGTGAATGCAAGATTTAATTTGCCTATATCAGTAATATCACTAAGTTGTACGAATAAGACGCGAAAGGAGCGTGAAGGATTGAGGTAATTAGGATTCGTCTCATCCGCTGTTCGCCATAGCGGCCGGGCAACCGGCAGGCAGTAACCGGCAGCGGACAAATCAGAAATTCAACGCAGCAATCTGAGGAGACGATCTTGAAGCAAAAGTACCTCGCGTTCGCCGTCGCAGCCGGCGCCATGGCAGCGAGCAGCGCACACGCGCAGTCCAGCGTTCAGCTGTACGGCCTGATCGATCTGAGCGTCCCTACGTATCAATCGCATGCGGACGCAAACGGCAATCACGTGATCGGCATGGGCATCGGTGGCGAGCCTTGGTTCAGCGGCAGCCGCTGGGGCGTGAAGGGTGCCGAAGACATCGGCAACGGCACCAAGATCATCTTTCGCCTGGAAAGCGAATACCGGGTGAGCGACGGCCAGATGGAAGACCCGGGCCAGATCTTCGACCGCGACGCGTGGGTCGGCGTCCAGAACGACACGTTTGGCAAATTGACGGCGGGCTTCCAGAACACGATCGCGCGCGACGCCGCAGCAATCTACGGCGACCCATACGGCAACGCGCAGCTCACGACGGAAGAAGGCGGCTGGACGAACGCCAACAACTTCAAACAGATGATCTTCTACGCGGCGAGCGCGACGGGCACCCGTTACGAGAACGGCATCGCGTGGAAGAAGCTGTTCGACAACGGCATCTTCGCGGCCGCGGGCTATGCGTTCGGCAACTCGACGAGCTTCGGCAACAACGCCAACTACCAGGTTGCCCTCGGTTACGACGGCCCCGCGTTTGCCGTGTCGACGTTCTACAACCACGTGAATCGCCAGGGCGTCACGAACCAGACGTACTCGGTGGGCGGCAACTATACGTTCGGCATCCTGCGTGCCAACGCCGGCTACTTCCGCTATTGGGGCGACCAGGGTGCGCTTGGACAGCGTCAGGACAATTCGTGGACGGTGTCGTTCAAGCTGTCGCCGAAGGGCGCGCTCGACTACGAGCTCGGCTATCAGCAAATGCGTGTGCATAACGCCGCATACAACAGCGACGGCAACATCCCGAACGCGAACATCGGCGCGTTCGATTCGACCTCGGGCCTCCACAATGGCTTCAAGGAAACGCTGTACGGCTCGATCTTCTATCACCTCTCGAAGCGCACGGAAGTCTATCTGGCCGCGGACTACATGAGGCTGCACGGCGGTTACACGGTTGGCAGCACTTTCGGTGCGACCAATCAGGTCGAGGCGACCACGGGTATCCGTACGCGCTTCTGATCCGCGTTTCTGACCCGCGTTTTATCTCCTCGCAGTACGCTCCATCAAAGGAGCTTCGGATAGCGGCGGCGGACTTGTCCGCTCGCCGTTTTTTTCTGGTCGATGCATCATGTTCAGAAATGCTTCCATTCGCGTGGCCAAACGGGTCAGCCGAGTCGGGTTTAGGCTGGTTGCAATGCCGCGCGCAACCAACTACCTCGCTCCGTAGTCGAAGTTATTAGCCCGGCTTTGCGAAAGGGAGGCGAGCAATGAGTAAGCTATCTGTCGTTTGCTGGGTCTGCACGGCTTTCTTGTGCCTTTTCGTTCTTGCCGGCTTCGCGGGATGCGACGCACTGAGCGGACCGCCCGCCCTGGAATGGCCGGGCCCACACGCGCCGTATCCGTTCCCGGACGATATCCCGCATCGCACCTCGTGAGCATTTCGAACGCCGGACGGCGCAAAGCGTTAAGCGTGGGGCGTAGGCCGACGGATAGTCGGACGCCGGGCCGCTCAGTAGGCGCAGCAGGTGGGAGGCAGGGGGCCTCCCGTCAGACACTTGTGCAAGGACTGTCCGGTGTCGTTACGCAATCACCGGACGATTGTCTTGAAGACCCGATTCTTGTCGAGCGTTACGGGGTCGAGTGTCTTGCTTCCAACTCCACTGGATGGGCTCTGATTGAGTTCCTCCAACGCGGGTCCGGTGTAGCGTCCGCGCGGCCGGATGACCTTGCCCACCTTGAGTTGCTCCATACAATGCGCGAGCAGGCCAACGCTGCGGGCCGTGGCGAAAAGGGCGAACGCGGCGTCGCGCGGGAGTTTCAGTTGTGCTGCGAGGGTGGCGAGCGCCACGTCGATATTCGGTTTCAGACCGGTCAGTGTCACAACTTTTTCGATGAAGGAAGCGAGTTCCTCCGGCGGATCGAGGCGCTCCAACAGACTGTGCGCTCGCGGGTCGCCGTCTGGATACAGATGATGACCGAAGCCCGGGATCGGGATTGCAGACTGCAAATGACGACCCACAACGGTCTCGGCTCCGAGCCTTTCCACGTCGTCGAACACCGCTCTCACACGGCCCGATCCATCTCCATGCAAGGGGCCGGCGATCGTGGAAAGCCCGGTAAGCAGGCACCCGGGTAGCGATGCACCCGTGGATGCGGTAATTCTGGCGGCAAACGCAGAACTCGTCAGTTCGTGGTCTGCGACGAGAACCAGTGCGCGTCGAATGAGATCGGCACCTTCGCTTCCTTGTCCCCAACCGAGCGCGAGCCGTTCATGCGTCAACGTCGCGGCACCGTCGCATCGTGCACCGAATGCCTGCGAAACAAGTGCTACGAGCCGCCCCGTTTCTGCGTGCAGCGCGCGGTCCGTGCGACCGTGGGTGGAGTGTCCGTTGGCCGCGAGCGCCGCCAGTGACATGAACGCACATTGTCTGCCACGCTCATCTCCCTGTAGCGATACGCCATCGGTTTCGAAAGCAATCGGCGTTGGCGTATTCCAGAGAATCGCAGCGACGTCCTCCAACGTGGCCGTTTCGGACAGTCGGATACTGTCTCGGCCCCGATAGTACGCGCGCCCCTTGGAGAAGGTGGTAATGCCGCTGTAGATGCAAGGTTCCGTACCGAATATCGTTCCGGCAGCGAGGGCCTCGCGTTTTCGTCCGACCTGTTTCTTCCGGCAAAGCACCGCAACATCTTCTGCACGATAGAGACTCTTTCTCGGATCGTGCGGATCAGGCATGACGGCAATGCTGCCCCGGCTAACATAGGCGTAGACGGTTTGCGCCTGAACCCCAAGCTGTCTCGTTGCTTCAGTCAAAGTGATCCAGGGGCGCATGGGATTGAGGCTGCGAGAGGCAAGTGGAACGGGGAGCCGTTACGCGCGAACTGGCTTGCGGGCGGCGCGAGTGCTATCGATGCAGTTTCAATAGTGACGTCATTTCACTTAAAAGTCATCTCGGCCGGCCTGCGTTCGAGAATCTCGACGAGAATGTTGCCAGGTGACCTCACGAAGCAGGCTCTCACGCCTGCACGGATTTGCCTGATCGGCTCGACGATATGAGCTTCACACTCGACCAGATGCTGGAATGCGGCATCGAGATCATCCACGGTCACACCGAAGTGGTCGATACCTTGCACCCGTTCGCCATCAGGAACGTGCACGGGGTGTGCTTTTTCCAGCGCGGTGATGAACAGGTTAATTCCTCCAAGGCGCAGGTCAACCCTGCCAGGTCGACGGACAACCTCGGCGTTAAGACAGCGAGCAAACCATGCAGCCGTCGCTTCCGCATCGGTGGAGCACAGTTGAAGATGATCCCACTTGAATTCAATCATGCTGTTGTCACCAGAAAGTTAGCGTTCAGAGCTCGATACGGGAGAGTTTGCCAAGCAGCAGTGAGTACGAAAGTGTCCCAAGCAGGCAGATCGCACCCATCAGATTGAGGGCCCAATAGAAATGGCCGGTGTGATGGGTGATGTAGCCAATCATGAGTGGCGTCGTGACGCCTGCAATATTGGCGGCAAGACTGGTTATGCTGCTGGTCAGGCCGACGTATTGCCTGGGTGCAATTTCGGAGACGGCTGCCCACGACATCGAGCCAACGCCTTGAGCAAAGAAAGCGATTGTCAGGATTGCAATCACCAGTTCGTTTGACTCGACGAAGTTGACGAATACGATTGTTGCGCCGAGCAGCGTGCCGATGATCAGCGGCGCCTTGCGTGCTGCGGAGATCGATACGCCTCTGCGGATGAAGAAATCCGAAAGCGAGCCCGCTACGAGAATGCCGAGCGTCGCCCCCATGAACGGCAGCGCCTGGAAGATACCCACCTTGATCATCGACATGTGACGCGCTTCGACAAGATAGGTCATGAACCATGTGGTGAAGAAAACCAGCAAGGTGTTGTTGCAGAATTTCCCCAGGCAAATCGCCAGAACCTGCCGGTAGCCAAGCAGCTTGAACGCTATGCGCCAGTTGAATTTCTCGCGCGCCTTTTGCGAGGGTCTCACCTGGCCTTCGTTGATGTACTGGATCTCCGCTGCGTTGACGCTCCGATGCCTTGAAGGATCCCGATACGCACGGAACCACACCAGGCTGAAACAGATGCCGAATGCGCCCGTTGCGAAGAACACCGAACGCCAACCATACGCGCTGGAAATCCAAAGGAGCAGGCCGGTGAAAAGTGGCGTTCCAATGTATTGGCCCATCACATAGACGCTTGTCGCAAACCCTCGCTCCCGGGTGGGGAACCATAGCGTCACGGCGCGGGCGTTGGACGGAAAGGCGGGCGCCTCGAGCGCACCCATTGCGAACCGGGAGCCAAGCAACATGTGATAGCTGTTTGCCAGGCCCTGCGTGAGTGTGGCACATGACCAGCCAACGAGCGACAACGCATACGCAAGGCGCGAGCCGACTATGTCCGTCAATATCCCGCCGGGCAACAGGGCGAAAGAGTAGGCGAGTCCGAAGGCGGCGAACAGTTCGCCCATCTGCATCCTGTCGAGCCCGAGATCCTTCGACAGACTCGGTGCAACGATGCCAAGTGCCGACCTGTCGACATAGTTGAGAATGGTGGCCACGAGCAGCATCGAGAGCACGACGTACCTCACCTTCGATGGCTTTGCCGTTGCCGCATAGGCAGCCTGGTCGGGCACTGACAGCGGTTGTTCCTCTACGACTTTCATCGGTGTCTCCTGAATCAAGGATCTGCCTGTTATTTTTTTGTCTGGCAGGAGAGTATTTTTATCCGCGGCCTACGAAAGGCATGGTGGTTGCCATGATGGTCATGTTCAGCACGTTAGCGTCGAGAGGCAGGCTGGCCATGTGCACGATTGCGTTGGCGACGTGCGTGACGTCCATTCTTGCCTCGGGCGCCATGGTTCCATCGGCTTGCAGGACGCCGCGCGCCATCCGCTCTGTGAGCGAGGTAGCCGCGTTGCCGATGTCGATCTGGCTACAGGCGATGTTGAATGCGCGTCCGTCGAGCGCGAGCGATTTCGTAATACCCGTCACTGCATGTTTGGTCGCGGTATAAGCGATCGTGTTGGGCCGGGGCGAGTGCGCCGATATCGATCCGTTGTTGATGATTCTTCCGCCCTGAGGCGACTGCGTCTTCATGAGACGCCACGCCGCGCGTGCACACAGGAAGACGCCCGTCAGGTTCGTCGCAACGACGTCGTTCCAGAAGTCGAGGCTGTATTCGTCCAGAGGGACCGCGCCTGCATTGCGGCCCGCGTTATTGAAGAGCACGTCCAGACGGCCGAATTCATGCGCAATCCGTGAAAATGCCTGTTCAACGGAAGCCTCGCTGGTCACGTCTGCGCAGAACACACTCGCAGCGCCGCCCGCAATGCGGATGGTCTCGCGAGTCTCAAGCAATGGTTCTTCCCTGCGTCCTATCAGCGCTACGGAAAACCCCGCATTGGCGAGCGCCACGGCGGTAGCGCGACCAATGCCGGACCCAGCGCCCGTCACTGCTGCGAACTTTTTCGATGCAGACATTGCTTCGTCCCCTTCGTTGTTGAATCGATCATGAAAGAGAATTGCACCGGCGCACAGGCGGGAGCAATCTTGATTCGTTCAATCAACATCAAATAGCGCTGCAGGCGGGCATCGAATCAGGGTTTTCCTGATACCGGGATGACGTTGGACACAGCCGCGAACGTGCAAAGGCACGCATCGAAATACTGACGGGCTGCATCGCGTTAAGTTGATTCATCCAATCAACATTGACCTCGCGAGCTTCCGTTTCGTAGTCTGTGTCGGTCTTTCAATCTCAAGGAAATAACCATGCCGGAAACTAACCCGACCCAACTGTTGATTGCGCGACGGGTCCCGCAAGCGGTGGCGGCGCGCGCAGTCTCCGAATTTCGCGCCTATGTGACCGAATCCGATATGGACGCGTGGTCTGTCGTGGACTTTTGCAAGAAGCACGACGTGCGGGCCGTTCTGATCGGCAAGAAGTCCGGATTGCAGGAGGACCACATTGCGGCGCTTCCATCTACGGTCAAGATCATCGCGAACGCGAGCGCGGGGGTCGATCACATGAATGTCTCTTACGCTCGCGAAAAAGGGATCGTCGTGACGAATGCACCGGACGCGCTGACAGAATGCACTGCGGATTTCGCGATGCTTCTTGTGCTCGCGGCCTGCCGCCGTGCATCCGAATATGAAAAGATCATGCGGCGCGGATGGGGCAAATCATTCGGAATGACCGAGATGCTCGGCACGCGGGTCAATGGCAAGACGCTGGGTATTGTCGGGTTCGGGCGGATCGGACGTGCAGTCGCCCGACGCGCGCAGGGCTTTGGCATGCGCGTCGTCTACACGGACATTCAGCGTGCTTCGCTGTCGTCAGAGAATGGCGCGACGTTTTTTCCGAACATCGAGGAGATGCTGCCGCATTGCCAGGTGCTTTCGCTTCACGTGCCGGGTGGCGGTCTTCCGCTGATGACGAAAAAGGAATTCGGTCTCTTGCCGAAGGGAGCGGTTTTCGTGAACGTGGCGCGTGGCGCATTAGTGGACGAGGATGCTCTCTACGATGCGCTGACATCGGGACATCTGTTCAGTGCTGGCCTCGACGTGTACAGGAGCGAGCCCAATGTCGACGCCCGGTTTGCCAGCCTTGAGAATGTGTTCCTTACGCCGCACATGGCGAGCGCGACGGTGGAAACACGCGATCAGATGGGTTTCACCGCATTGGACAACGTCGCAGCCATTCTCGATGGGCGACAGGCATTGAATCCGGTGTGAGCGCGGCGAACACAGTCGAATCTCCTGAAAAGCCCGCGGTCACGCGGGCTTTTTGTCCAACGCCATGCGACGTTCAATAACGTGCTGAATCTGTGCGTCTATGACGGGCTCAATTCGACGCGCTTGATATCCCTGACGATCACGAGATAACTGAAGATGGTTATCAGCGCGTTGATACCCACGAACGCCAGGGCGCCGTTGAACGATCCCGACCGGGCAACCAGATAGCCAATCACGATGGGCGTGACGATGCCCGCCATGTTGCCGAACATGTTGAAGATGGAACCCGAAAGACCGATGGCCTCCTTCGGCGACGTATCGGCGACGACTGCCCATCCCAGTGCGCCCAGCCCTTTGCCGAAGAACGCCAGCGACATCAACGCGACCACCAGCCAGTCCGTGTTGACGTAGTTGCATCCAATGATGCAGGCCGACAGCAGCATGCCGCCGACGATCGGCACCTTCCGGGCGACGGTCAGGGAATGACCGTGTCGAATCATCGCGTCTGACAGAACACCACCGAGCACACCGCCGAGAAAGCCGCAGATTGCAGGCAGCGACGCGACAAGGCCCGCTTGCAGAATGGTCATGCCACGCGCCTGCACGAGGTAGATCGGGAACCAGGTGAGGAAGAAGTAGGTGAGCACGTTGATGCAGAACTGCGCGAGATAGACGCCGAGCAACATCCGGTTGGTGAGCAGCTGCCGCATGACGGACCAGCGTGCGTGGCCAGCACGCGCTTCTGTCGCAGTCTGACGCCCATGGATCAGACCGCCTCCCTGCTCGATATGTTCAAGTTCGGACTGGTTGACGCCGGGATGACTCGCGGGATTCTTCATCACCTTCAGCCACGTCAACGCGAGGAGAAACCCCGCGAGACCCATCACGATATACACGTGGTGCCAGCCGAACGCGTGGGTGAGCCACGCCATCAATGGGGTAAAGATGACGGCCGCAAAATACTGCGCGGAGTTGAAGATCGCCGATGCCGTGCCGCGCTCCTTTGTAGGAAACCAGCTGGCGACGACCTTCGCATTGGCGGGGAAGGCGGGCGCTTCAGCTGCGCCCATCACGAAGCGCAACACGAACAATGCTGTGACGGCCGCCGCGCCGCTGCCGAGCACGCCGATCGTACTTTGCAACAACGTAAAGAGCGACCACAGGAAGATACTCGCCGCGTACACGCGACGCGCGCCGAAACGGTCGAGCAGCCATCCAGCTGGCACCTGCGAGAGCACATAGGCCCAGCTGAACGCCGAAAAGATGTAACCCATCCTGATGGCGTCGAAGCCGAACTCGGCACGCATCGCCGAGCCGGTGACTGACAGCGTCGCACGGTCCGCGTAATTGAAGGTGGTGATCGCGAAGATCAGCAACAGGATGACGTAGCGAACGCGTGTGGGTGTCGCGACGTTCGCCGGATTCGCAGAACGGCTTATCGCCATGATGTCTCCTCTTGAATGCGGTGCGCGAGGCGCCACGGCGACCGGGTCATGTGATAACCGTCGAGTGCTGCCTCACGTGTCTCCCCAGCGAGCGCTTATTGCGCGCCGAGCTTGCGGATCAATGCGTCGAGCTGCGCGTGCTCTTCTTCAGTCAGGTCCGTAAGCGGCGCGCGCACGGGACCCGCATCGCGGCCAACGAGTTTGGCCCCTGCCTTCACGATGCTCACCGCGTAACCCGCACGACGGTTGCGGATGGCCAGATACGGCAGGAAGAATTCGTCGAGCAGCCGGTCGGTGGTGGCGTGATCGTTAGCGGCGATCGCGCGATAGAACTGCATGGCCGTTTTCGGAATGAAGTTGAAGACGGCCGACGAGTACACGGGCACGCCAAGGGCCTTGTACGCTGCGGCGTAGACTTCCGCCGTCGGCAGACCGCCGAGGTAGGAGAAGCGGTCGCCGAGGCGGCGTCGGATCGAAACCATGCTCTCGATGTCGCCCACGCCATCCTTGAAGCCGATCAGGTTCGGGCACTTGTCCGCGAGTTGCGCCAGCGTCTCGGCGTTCAGCCTGGAATTGGCGCGGTTGTAGATGATCACGCCCATGTCCGGAACCGACTTGCATACTTGTTCAGCGTGCAGGGCAATGCCCTCCTGCGACGCTTCAGTGAGGTAGTGCGGCATCAGCAGGATGCCGTTCGCACCTTTGCGCTGTGCCTCCTGCGCAAAGGCAATGGCGGTGCGGGTCGGTCCGCCGGCGCCGGCGAGAATCGGCACCTTGCCCTTGCAGACTTCCGTCGCCGTATGCACGACGTTCGAGTACTCGCTGTGCGTCAGCGAGAAGAATTCGCCCGTGCCGCCCGCGACGAACAATGCCGATGCGCCATAGGGCGCCAGCCATTCGAGGCGCTGCGCGTAAGTGTCGGCGCGGAAATCGCCGTTCGCGTCGAAGTCGGTGACCGGGAAGGAAAGCAGGCCTTCGGAAACAATCTGCTTGAGCTCTTGAGGTGTCGTCATGATCTTGTCTGTCAGGATGTGTTGTTAGACATATTTGTCTTAAACGGTGGAGTGATCGTACAACTGCGAACTGGATGAATCAAACAAAATCGGCATTTTTACGCTATTCCAAGGGTTTACGCGTAGCCAAAAATCTGGGGTTTGTTGTACGATGACAGCTAAAGTTGTTTGACGAAATATTGGCATCAAGCCGTCCGAGTTGAAGGCAATGAAACAGTCTCCGCTATACATTCGCGTGCACCCCGACGACAACGTCGCAATCGTCGTCAATGACGGCGGTCTGGACCGTGGCGCCGTTTTTCCCGACGGCCTGATCTTGTGCGAGCGTGTCCCGCAGGGACACAAGGTCGCGCTTCAGGATCTCGCTGAAGGCGACGCTGTCGTGCGCTACAACGTGGTCATTGGTTACGCGCTCAAGGCGCTTCCCAAGGGCAGTTGGGTGAACGAGCACGTCATCCGGATGCCGACCCCGCCGGCGCTGGACGATCTACCCATCGCGACGATCCAGGCCCCCAGCATGCCGCCGCTAGAGGGCTACACGTTCGAGGGTTATCGCAATGCCGATGGTTCGGTCGGTACGCGCAACATCCTCGCGATCACGACGACCGTGCAGTGCGTTGCCGATGTGGTTCAACACGCAGTGACCCGGATCAAGGCCGAGCTGTTGCCGAAATATCCGAACGTGGATGACGTTGTGAGTCTCGGGCATACGTACGGTTGCGGTGTTGCGATCGATGCACCTGACGCGATGGTGCCCATCCGCACGGTTCGCAACATCAGCCTGAATCCGAACTTCGGCGGCGAGGTCATGATGGTGAGCCTCGGTTGCGAGAAGCTGCAACCCGAGCGCCTCATGCCGCCCGGCACGATTCCGATTTCGACCGTGACGGAAGAGGTCGCGGATATCGGTGATCTTTCGACAGAGTCGAGCAACGGCGACGTCGTCACCTTGCAGGATGAATCGCACATCGGCTTTCAGTCGATGATCGAATCGATCATGAAGATGGCCGAAGGGCATCTGAAGCGGCTCGACAATCGGCGTCGCGAGACATGTCCGGCATCCGATCTCGTGCTCGGCGTCCAGTGCGGAGGCAGCGACGCGTTTTCCGGACTCACAGCCAATCCTGCCGTGGGCTTTGCAACGGACCTGCTGGTTCGCGCGGGCGCCACGGTGATGTTCTCTGAAGTGACGGAAGTACGCGACGGCGTCGGGCAACTCACGGCTCGCGCGGCCAATGCCGATGTCGCGGCAGCCATCATCCGCGAAATGCAGTGGTACGACAGTTACCTTAAGCGCGGCGGCGCGGATCGCAGCGCGAACACGACGCCCGGCAACAAGAAAGGCGGTTTGTCGAATATCGTCGAAAAGGCTATGGGCTCGATCATCAAATCGGGCAATTCGGCGATCTCCGGCGTGCTCTCTCCTGGCGAGAAAGCCACGCAAAAAGGCTTGATCTACGCGGCAACGCCTGCAAGCGATTTCATTTGCGGCACGCTGCAGGTCGCTGCCGGCATCAACCTGCACGTCTTCACCACGGGCCGCGGCACGCCTTATAGCCTCGCGGAAGTGCCGGTGATCAAGGTCGCCACGCGCTCGGACCTGGCACGCCGCTGGTTCGACCTGATGGACATCAACGCGGGCACGATCGCAACGGGCGAAACAACGATCGAAGACGTGGGCTGGGAACTGTTCCACCTGATGCTCGAGATCGCCAGCGGACGGAAGAAGACCTGCGCCGAAGCGCTCAAATTGCACAACGCACTCGTTCTTTTTAATCCCGCGCCGGTGACCTGATCGCAGACGCGACGCTAACGAGATGGATGCGCCGGCAAGGTATCGGCGGTCCTCTCGACGCAATACATCGATTGCCAAACCTCAAACATCAACCAAAAAAATGAAAGGCAAAGTACCCGGTGGGCAAGGGTGCGAATTGGGTCGAAGTGGTGGGCTTCGACGGCTCGAATCAGTAGGTCGATGTCGAAAGGCAATCGAGGACGGCCGCCCTCCGAATTTCTGCTCGACACGGTTTCCTGTGGGCAGATAGCAAGCACGGAGCCGTTCGTGGCGGCTGCGGCAGCAGCACTGATAGCAGGTCAGTGTAGCCGGGCAATCACGCCGCTTGCCCGCCCGGCCTGTGCGGCGAGAATCCCCCGAATCGCTGCGAGCGCCTCCTCCCCGGTCGCAGTCGGCGCCGGGCGATTCGAGGCTGGAAAATCCGGTGGCCGCACGCCGATCTGCCGGCACACCGACGACAGAAACGGCTTGCCGCCCGAACACCGTTTGACGGCGGCGGCAATGGTTGCGTCGCCGACGTGCTTGCGCAGCCATTCAAGCGTCCGACGATCTTTTTCGTTATACACCCTGACCAGATGCTCCATGACGGCTCCAGTGCTGTATGTAAAAACAGTACTGTGAATATATACAGTATTTGGCCAGGTAGCAACCGATCCCGTCGAGAATCGAACGATATAGTCGAAGAAATCGGGCTGGACGACGGCATGACCGCGTTGCAACGACCTGGACTGATCAGGGCAGGGTGATCGAAGGCACCGCGTTGAGCCGGTCCCCAGGCAACGTTGTGCATATCTAACGCCACAACGACAATGGGCCGGGTACACCCCGGCCTGTTACATGGCGATAATCATGAAGGCTTCTTCATCAACCCTTCGTGATTGAACTCGAAAGACTGATCGAAGCACGCGTGGATAAAATCTGCGCCGGAGGCCCGTTTCCGGCTATAGGCAGGTCTCGGGCAGGAGGTCTTGATCGGGCCTTAAGCCTGCACGTCGATCAACACCCCAAGCGGCCTCCACTGGACTCCCTTCGTCTCGTCTGATAATCCGTCGAGTACCGCAGCCAGCGAGACTTTCGCGTTTGCATTCTGCGCGAGCGTCACGACGTGATCCTTTAACGCCTGATTCAATTGTCCGATTGCGGCTGTCATCGGGTCGCCCGGCTGTGTGTCAGTACTCGGGGTGTTTGCGGAATCGTCGAGATCGAAATCCCACTCGTCCGTATCGGCATCGACGTCGCTTGCCACCGTACTGGACATCTTCGCCAGATCGGCAATCTGGGCGCCGAGATCGCGATAGCCATTGACGGCCGAATTAGATGGCTGGATATCCGTCACGACGGAAAGCGCGTCCTTCGACTCTTTGCACGGTATGTTCAGGCCATTGGCCAGGGCAATTGACTGCTGCAGTTCGAGCGCCTGATAGAGCGCCGCGATCAGTGATGCACTCGACGCACTCACGCGCCTGGGTAACGACAAGGCGTCGGAGTGGTCGTCGACGCTGTCGCTGATGGTCAAGCCCGTCGACGCATCGATGCCGAGCCGCGTCAACGTGCGCTTGAGTGCTGCCATCAGTACATCGTTACTGCGGTCGGACGTGCTGGCCGTCGACGATGCATCCTTTGATGGAGGAGGCTCGGGCGGTGGCGGTGTGGTGACTGACGTGTTCGTGTTGATCGGATCAGGCGACATGGGGCTGATGCTTCCTTTGTTCAACGCTTGGAGAGACAGTCGAAAATCGAATGTACGGTAGCGGCGTGCAATCGGGTTATCGGGACCCTCGCGTGAGACTTGATGTTTTGTAATTGCGCGAAAGGAAGGCAGCCGTGCTTGTAATCGAGTTAATCGGCCCGAGCGTCACGCGATCTGCTTGATTGGCCTGCTGCTCGAACGCCGTGAAGCGCGCATCAGCCTGGATGCCGGGTAAAAGCGCCTATTTCCGGCCGGACATTGCTTCACTCCGCCATTAGCGATACCCTTAAATCGTTCGTGAACGTCGAATGTCACTCAACCCGGAGACAATCATTTCGTGAAGCGAGCGTGGGCTTTCTCCTGCATCCTCGCCGTGAACGCGATCTTGAGCGGATGCGGCAAGGACGGATCCGGAAATAGTACTCAGGACGCGGGCGCTTCCGCGAGTCAGGCGGCGAGTCAGCCTGGCCAGGCCGCGAGCGGCACAACGGCTGCATCGGGCGCGCAGGCGCCGAGCGCGCCTGCCGTCGTCACCAAGGCGCAGTTGCCGGCGGAAGCAGCCGAAACACTGCGCCTGATCAAAGCGGGCGGCCCTTTCCCTTTTGGCGAGGACGGTGTGTTGTTCCGCAACAGCGCGGGATTGCTGCCGCAGCATCCGCGCGGCTATTACCACGCATACACAGTTCGCACGCCTGGCATGACGGATCGCGGGCAACGCCGCGTCGTATGTGGTGGACCGCGCAAGCAGACTAACGACTGCTACTACACCGACGATTACTACGCCAGTTTCAAACGCATTGCAGGATAAATGAGCCAATTAATAACGCCCCGAGTCTCCTATAAGGCGGACTCTGGGGCGTTGTGCTTTTGAAGACCGTGTCGCGACGGCATGATCAGTGGCAGGGGGAACGGAGACACGACCCGTCACAGACCAGCGCAATAATTGCCACGCATCTTCCGTGAACGCCGATACGCGCCCTTTGCGGGACTGCACTGATTTCCGCCTTACGAGGCTCGTCATCGACGGGCCTCTGCCGAGGCCGTCGAGTACGCCGCACATGTCACTGCGGGGAGCTAGTGCCCGTGCGCTTTCCGCAATTCAGTGGCCGTTCCCAGTCGTTGGCTGGTGGGCGCGACGTGAAAGCCTGCGGCGACGACAAAGAGGATTCCAGCCACTGGCCAGACATAGATGGCAGCGGCGGCGCCAAGCCAACATGCTTCTTGAGGCGGGTAGGCGTGGAGCGCCCAGAAAAAGCAGGCAACTGGCAACATCAGTAGGAACAGAGCCGACCGATTAAGAAAAGCTCCGACTACCGCTTTCTTTTGTGTCTCAGATTGCATGCCTGTCTCCATGAGGAATGGCACTGAGACATAGCGTCGCACAGCAGTCGGTTCGCGAATACTTGGTGAAATCCCTACCGTATGCCAATCCACCAGGCTGCCTGCCAGCTAGCTACGCAACAACACACCAACCGTTTCACGCGCAACGGTTCTGCGGATTGGCGACAAAATCGCGGCTTCGTTGTGGTTGATTTGCGCCACGATGATACGGAGTCCGTATGGATGGCAAGAGAACGGAGCGTCGCACTGGAGCACTCGTTCGGGACACAACCTGAACGGGGCGTAGATCTGATCGCGAGGTATTATTCCAGCGTGGATACGCTGCTCTTTGGATTCTGATTCCCTCGGGCGCGCGGTCCGTGCATCCATGACGGGGAGCGCATCATGTCAAGTGAATGGAAACGCCGGATGCGCCTGTTTGCCCAGCGTTTCTGGCAGCCCACCAGCGCATGCATGACCTGCATGCCGGGGAGTTGGGGCAACATCTTGAGCCTTGTGCACTGGACGATTGCGCTCCAGACGGGACTGCTCACCGGGGTCCTCGCGGTACTGTTGACGTTCACGCCAGCGGCGAAACTCTACTCGCATCGATTTGGCAATGCGCTGATCGTCGGCTGTCTGACGGCCTTAGGCGACGCTTTCTCGCATACCAGTCACTACCGTGTTCCTTTTGTCGAGCACATTGCGACGGGCGTCGTTTCCGGTCTGCTCGCGCTGGCCGCTTCATATCTCCTTGAAGACAGGGCGCGGCGAATCCGGGCGGCCTGGGTACGGGTTTTCGGATAGTTCTCGCTGACTGTCAGAGCCGTCTTGAACGCTCCGATAGAGGGAGCCTGTTGTTCAGGTGGGGAGGCCGCGAGCGGCCCAATTTGAGCCGCACAGACAGGCATTCCAGCTAATCATTGCCGGGCCTGGAACGCGCCTCACGCGTTAAAAAACCGGCCATCCATCTGCGGCATAGGGCCGTAACCCGTTCACACATTGGACCACCCGTTCGATATCAGCGGGTGTTCCTCGCATCGCCCGCCAAAACACAGGTTCCAACTGGCGGAAGCGCCTTGGGTCTCCGGCCGGCGCCTATGCTTGATTGGCGCATTCGCACACTATGACCAAGGAGGCGTGTCATGAAACCTGCGCTATGTGTCGTCGTCGCCAGTATGGTTTTCGGGGTCCACCTGGCGCACGCCGCCTGCGCCCACGACGCCGTTTTTCTCACGCTCGGTGATCAGATTCGCGGTTACTCCGCGCGCGCTAACGGAGCGGCCGAGCCCTGCCAGGTGCTGCAGGGGCCGCTCACTACCCTGATGTCGGCCGGCGCGACGGCGATCGACAAAAAGGAATCCTTTCACATTGCGCAGTTTGGCGCGAGCACGGTCGACATCTTTCCGCGCAAGGCGGAGGGCAATCAGGCACCCGATCGCTCATTCAGGTTGACGAGCACAAATGACCTGCCCGGCGTTGCGGTGGATTCCCGCCTCAACGACTTCGTCTTGAGCGTTCGCCCATCGACGGCGGGCGTAATGGTCCTTCCCGTCCACAGTTCCGGGGATATACCCAATCCGCTTCGCATTACCGATCCGAACATCACCCACTACCAGAGCATCGCGATCGACAGCGACGACAATCTGCTGATCGCGGGTTATGACATACAGGGGACGGCGATCATCGACACGTTTGGCACGAGCCGAAGCGTGACCGCGCCACCGCTTCTGCGCAGCCTCACAGGTCCCAAAACCGGCCTGTTTCCGGGCCGCGATGTTTTTTTCTCACAGATCGCCACGTCGATCGCGGTCGATCCTCGTACGGACGAATTATTCGTCTACAACACGACTGCGGACGCGACCCAGACCCAGGTGAGCGTTTTCGCCGCCAAGGCGAATGGCAACGTGCGGCCGATACGGACAATCAGCGGTCCAGCCACGGGAATCATCGGCGAAACCCTGGCTCTGCCGGGTAACAGGATCGCCGTCTCACCGGATGGACGGCTCTTCGTCGCCGAGCCGAACCTGCGCATCCTCGCGTTCGCGCCGGGCGCCAGGGGCAATGTGGCGCCGTCTCAAGTCATCGAGGACTCCACGCCCGGTCCTGCCGGCTCCGGAGGGATCGCCTTCCGGGCGGGACGAGGCGGGAAACAGGATGAAAACGGATGTTGGACGAAAACTGACGAATGCGGCGAAAAATAATCGGGTCAAACTGGTACCGCCCGCGTCGAACGGTGGTTCGATTTCCAGTTCATACCGGGGGGCGAGAGCGCAGATATCGCGCCGATGCGCACGGAGTGGACGGCCTCGGGACGGGAGCCGATGACGGTGTATGCGTTTCAGATTGCACGCCGTCAGCAGGTTTCCAGCTGTGCCAGCGTGCCCCAAGCAAAAATGCTGATTGTGAGGAACCACGACTCCATGTTAAAAAGTGCATCGCACGGCTGGCGGAGCGCCACCGACGCGCAATATTAATTTTGGGAATCTTGCAAAATGGCAACAGGTACGGTGAAGTGGTTCAACGATGCAAAGGGTTTTGGTTTCATTACGCCGGATGGCGGCGGTGAAGACCTGTTCGCACATTTTTCGGAAATCCAGTCGAGCGGCTTCAAATCGCTCCAGGAAAACCAGAAAGTGACGTTTGAAGTGAAGCAGGGCCCGAAGGGCAAGCAGGCTGCGAACATCCAGCCGCAGTAACGCGTTTCCAGTATTAGAAAAGTGACCCTTCGGGGTCATTTTTTTTGCTCCCAACGAAACCGGTTCCGACCTCGGAGTCCGGCCAAAGAAGCGATTCGGCTCATCTTCCGCAAGCCAATTGCGTCCCCTTTACGGCCCGCCAACGCGCTGAACACGCGTGACAGCGGAGGCTCGACGGCCGAAGCCTGTTCCATCTGACCTCACCAGAACATTGCTCCGTACCAGGCGAAAACCCTGGCTCGATTCTCCTTGTCGACCGCAATTCGACTGGTATGATGACATCATGACGGCACAAGTGATGAGTAGACTGTAACGACACATTCCGACCGTCGACTGGTTTCAGGCAGTGCACAGGCGTTTAACCAGAATGGAGACAAGACGATGAAAGCATCGAAGCGGTGGCTCGCGCTCGCGTTGGCTACCTTGGCGGTCGTTGGCGCGAGCAGCAGCGCGCAGGCGGCGAATCTGATCGCCATCATTACTCCCTCACACGACAACCCGTTCTTCAAGGCCGAAGCCGACACCGCGAACGCCCGCGCGAAGGCGCTCGGCTACGACACCATCGTCCTCGTCCACGACGACGACGCGAACAAGCAATCCAATCTCGTCGATACCGCCATTGCGCGCGGCGCGAAGGCGATCATTCTCGACAACGCGGGCTCCGAGGCATCGATTGCCGCCGTCAAGAAGGCCAAGACGGCAGGCATTCCGTCATTCCTGATCGACCGCGAAATCAACGCGACGGGCATCGCCGTGTCGCAGATCGTGTCGAACAACTATCAGGGTGCGCAGCTCGGCGGCCGCGCGTTCGTCAAGGCGCTCGGCGAGAAGGGCAACTATGTCGAGCTGGTGGGGCGCGAGGCGGACATCAATGCCGGCATCCGCTCGAAGGGCTATCACGACGTGATCGACCAGTTTTCGAACATGAAGATGGTCGAGCGTCAGTCGGCCAACTGGAGCCAGACGGAAGCCTATCGCGTGATGGAAACGATCCTGCAGAGCCACCCGGACATCAAGGGCGTGATTGCGGGCAACGACACCATGGCGATGGGCGCATCGGCTGCGCTGAAGGCGGCGAAGCGCTCCGACGTGATCGTCGTCGGCTTTGACGGCAGCAACGACGTGCGCGACGCGATCATGCGCAACGACATTCGCGCGACCGTGCTGCAGCCCGCCGCGCAGGCCGCGACGGAAGCCGTCGATCAGGCCGACAAGTACATGAAGACGGGTGCCACCGGCAAGCCGGAGAAGCAGTTGATCAACTGCTCGCTCATCACGAAGACGAACGCCGGCAAGCTCGACATGTTCGCGCTGCGCTGAGTCAACGTTCGACTCGACGGGGATGCCACGCGCATCCCCGCGCTTTGTCACCGATTCGCATCATCACCGGTCACATCAGTTTTCTCATCCGGCGTACCGTGAGGTCATCCATGAGAGGTTGCATGTACGCGGCGATCGTCGTCATCGCCGCGAGCGGGGCGTTGCAAGGCTGCAAGCTGGTCAGGCACGATGCACAGACGTCGAAAAATTCTCGCGACGCCTACGCGTCGGCAGGCTACGATCCGAACGCGATGGTCGCGTCGATGTGGAGCACGAAAATCGTGCCCGACGTCGAAAAGCGCGCGACCGACTACGCGACGTTGCGCGACGCGATCAAGGCAGACCCCGACGCGGCGGGCAAGAAATACGGCTATCGCGGCAAGGACGACGGCGCGCCGTGGAATTTCCCGACGAAGCTGCACGGCACGATCGTCGAGGTCGACACGCAATCGAGCCAGGGCACCGTGGGTGTCGATATCGACGGCGACGGCAAGGCCGACGTGATCGTCGATATCGGCCCGACCGTGCTCGGCACGACGCTGCGCGACACGCTCGATTTCATCTCGTTCACGAGCTTTCGCAATCAGATCGAATACGCGCAGTTCGGCACCGCGCTGAACAGCTACGCGGCCACGCATGTGATGAAGCCCTTTCCACGCGATGCGCTCAAAGGCAAGCCGATCACCGTGACGGGCGCGTTCTCGTATGACTCCTCGGCCGATCAGCCCGAGATCGTACCGCTTGCGCTCGCGCTGGGAGGCAAGCCATGAGCGAGGCCGGCGCAGTGGACGACGTGATTCTTCATGTAGAAGGCGTGACGAAGGTCTATCCCGGCACGGTGGCGTTGAAAGAGGTCAACTTCGCGGTGCGGCGCGCGGCGGTGAACGTGCTGGTCGGCGAGAACGGCGCGGGCAAGTCCACGTTGATGAAGATCATCGCCGGCGCGGAGCAGCCCAGCACCGGGCGCCTGCTGCTGGACGGCAAACCGGTCGAGTTGACGAGCAGCGCGGACGCCTTGCGGCACGGCATCGGCATCGTGTTTCAGGAACTGAATCTGTTCCCGAACCTGACGATTGCCGAGAACGTGTTCATCGCGCACGAGATCACGCGCGCGGGTATCGACATCGATGCCGACGCGCAGCGGCGCAAGGTGCGTGAACTGCTCAAGCGGCTCGAACTGGACGTGAGCCCCGATACGCTCGTCGAAGATCTGCGTATCGGCCAGCAGCAACTGGTCGAGATTGCGAAGGCGCTCGCGCACGACGCGCGCGTGCTGATTCTCGACGAGCCGACTTCGGCGTTGAGCGCGGCTGAAGTGGATGTGCTGTTTCAGGTGATTGCGGACCTGAAGGCGCATGGCGTCGCCATCGTCTATATTTCGCACCGGCTCGAAGAGCTGATCCGTATCGGCGACTACATCACCGTGTTGCGCGACGGCCGCATCACCGGCAATCAGCCGATGGCGCAAGTGGACGTGCCGTGGATCGTGCGTCAGATGGTCGGCCGCGACACGAAAGATTTCTCGCGCCCGATCGGACACGCGCGCGGCGCGCAAGTGCTGACGGTGCGCGACGTGTCGCTGCCGCGCAAAGGCAGCGGCTTGCTGGTCGATCACGTGTCGCTGTCGCTGCATGCGGGCGAGATCGTCGGCATATACGGGCTGATGGGCGCCGGGCGCTCGGAGCTGTTCGAATGCATTCTCGGCTGTCATCCGCATGCGACGGGCGAGATCGTGCTGGACGGTAAGCCGCTTGCGGGCAAGCCGATCGCGCGCCGCGTCGCGCAAGGTCTTGCGTTGATTCCCGAGGACCGCAAGGCCGATGCGCTGCTGCCGATTCTCTCGATCGGCGAGAACATGACGCTCTCCTGCCTCGCGGAGTTCGCGCGTGTTTTCCATATCAGCACGCAGCGCGAGCAGCGCTCGATCACGCAATACATTCGCGATCTCGCGATCAAGGTCGCCGACTGGCGGCTGCCCGTCAGTTCGCTGTCGGGCGGCAACCAGCAGAAGGTGATCATCGCGCGTGCCTTGATGACCGCGCCGAAAGTGCTGCTGATGGACGAACCGAGCCGTGGCATCGACGTCGGCGCGAAGGCCGACATCTTCAAGGTGATGCGCGATCTCGCCGTGAAGGGACTCGGCATTCTGTTCGTGACGTCGGATCTCGAAGAAGTAATGGCGCTATCTGACCGCATTCTGGTGATGTCGAACGGTCGCGTGACCGCCGAATTCGACGCATCCGAAGCGACGCAGGACGCACTCGTCGCGGCGTCCGCGATCGGACACCGCACGGCCTCAACCGACCAACGCGCAGCGGCATGACGCGGCGTGTCTCAAAGCAGATCCAGCAACACCCTGGAGATTATTCATGACGATGGCTATCAAGGGCGAAGCACCGGGCGCGAGCATCGGCGAAGCACCGCTACTGCTGCTGCTCAAGCTGCGCACGTTCATCGCGCTGTTTGCCGTGGCGATCTTTTTCTCGTTCGCGGCGCATAACTTTCTGAGCATCGAAAACCTGCTGATCATGTCGCGGCACGTCGCGCTGAATGCGTTCCTCGCGATTGGCATGACGTTCGTGATCGTCGCGGGCGGCATCGATCTGTCCGTCGGCTCGATCGTCGGGTTGTCCGGCATGGTCGCGGGCGGGCTGATCCTGCACGGCATTCCACTCGGCGACGAGTACACGCTGTATCTGAGCGTGCCGGAAACGATCGTGGTTGCGCTGCTGGCGGGCGTTGCCGTCGGCGCGGTCAACGGGCTGCTGATCACGCGCCTGAACGTCGCGCCGTTCATCGCGACGCTCGGTACGTTGTATATCGCGCGGGGCGCGGCGTTGCTGTCGTCGGGCGGCGAGACGTTTCCTAACCTCACGGGCAATCCCGATTACGGCACGACGGGTTTCCCCGTGCTTGGCAGCGCGACGATACTCGGCATTCCGTTGACGATCTGGCTGCTAATCGTAGTCGGTGCGATTGCCGCGTATATCGCTGGCCGCACGCCGCTCGGGCGGCAGATCTATGCCATCGGCAGCAACGAGCGCGCGGCGCAACTGTCCGGTGTGCGCGTGAACCGCGTGAAGATGTTCGTCTACATGTTCTCGGGGCTGTGCGCGGCGATTGTCGGGCTGATCATCTCGTCGGAACTCGTCGCGTCGCATCCGATGAGCGGCGAAACCTTCGAGTTGAACGCGATCGCGGCGGCCGTGCTCGGCGGCACGTCGATGTCGGGCGGGCGCGGCAAGATCGGCGGGACCATCATCGGCGCGTTCGTGATCGGCATTCTGTCCGATGGCCTCGTGATGATGGGCGTCAGCGCGTTCTGGCAGACGGTCATCAAGGGCGTCGTGATCGTGGCCGCCGTCGTGGTCGATCAGATCCAGCGCCGCGTGCAGCAACGCTTCGCGTTGCAGAAGCAGGCCGCGACGGGAGCGTGAGCGATGAGTGAATCGACGCTTCGTGGGCGCGAACCATTCCATGGCGCCTTGATCGGTTGCGGGTTCTTCGCGCGCAATCATTTGCATGCGTGGCGCGATGTCTCCGGCGCAAACATCGTCGCGCTGTGCGATGCAGACGAAGCGCGCCTGGATGCCGCCGGTGGCGAGTTCGGCATTGACCGTCTCTACACCGATGCCGCTGCAATGCTGCGCGAAGAACGGCTGGATTTCGTCGATATCGCGACGACGGTCGCGAGCCATCGCGCGCTGGTCGAACTGGCGGCCGCCTCGGGCGTCGCGACAATTTGCCAGAAGCCGTTCGCCCGCTCGCTCGACGACGCTTACGCGATGGTCGCCGCATGCAACGAAGCGAACGTGCCGCTGATGGTGCACGAGAACTTCCGCTGGCAAAGCGCGATTCAGGCTGTCGGCGCGGCGTTGCAGGCGGGCGCGATCGGCAGGCCATTCTGGGGCCGCGTGTCGTTTCGTTCGGTATTCGACGTGTTCAGCGGCCAGCCTTATCTGGCAGAAGGCGAGCGCTTCATCGTCGAAGACCTGGGCATTCATGTGCTCGACATCGCGCGCTTTCTGTTCGGCGACGCGATGCGCGTGACAGCCAGCCTGTCGCGCGTCAATCCCGCGATCAAGGGCGAAGACGTCGCGACGATCATGCTGTGTCATGAAAGCGGTGTGAACAGCATCGTCGACTGCAGCTATGCGACGCGGCTGCCGCACGAACTGTTTCCGCAGACGCTGATCGAGGTCGACGGCTCGGGCGGCACGTTGCGGCTCATGGCGGATTACCAGTTGCAGATTCACACCGCTGCGGGCACCGAATTGCGCGACGCGACGCCGCCCGCGCTGTCGTGGTCCAGCGCGCCGTGGGAAGCGATTCAAGGCAGCGTGTTGAACATCCAGTCGCACTGGATCGATTGCCTGCGCAGCGGGCGCGAGCCGGCGACGAGCGGTCGCGACAATCTGCAGACGCTCGCGCTCGTCGAAGCGACGTATCTGTCCGCGCGCGAAGGGCGCAGCGTGGATCTGCGCGAGCTGGAGCGAGCCTCGTCGCGCAGGGATGCCGGGCTTCGGCCGGTTGCGCGATGAGCGACAATCTCGCGCAAATCTGCTACGGCACGAGTCAGCCTGTCGATCAGGCGCGGCGTCTGCAAGCGGGGCCGTGGTCCGCGCTGCTGATCGACGGCGCGCTGCACGACATCCGCCATCGCGACGTCGAAGTGATCCGCGCGGTTGCGTTCCTGGTGCGTGACAAGGATTGGGGAACCTGTCGCCCCACGCTGAGCGGCATCGAGATCGACCAGACCGGGAATGGATTTCGCGTGGCATACCGCGCGCAATGCACGAATCCCGATGGACATGCGTTGAGCTACGCGTTGTCGATCGATTGCGTGGGACGCGATGCGCTGGCGTTCAGCGCGGCTGTGACTGCACATGATGCTTTTCTCACGGCACGCTGCGGCTTCTGCGTGCTGCATCCGCTCGACGGCGTGGCAGGCGCCCCGGCACGCGTCGAGCACGGTGACGGCACGCGCGAAAGCGCGGCGTTTCCTGCGCTGATCGATCCATGGCAGCCGTTCAAGGACATTCGCTCGATCGAACATGACATGCCGTGTGGCCTCACCGTACGCTGTTCGTTCACGGGCGATGTGTTCGAAATGGAAGACCAGCGCAACTGGTCGGATGCGTCGTTCAAGACCTATTCGCGGCCGCTGGAATTGCCGTGGCCTTTCACGCTCGACGCAGGCGCGACGATGACGCAGACGGTGACGCTCGATGTCGAAGAGCAGGCATTGGCTCGGCCTGACCGGCACGTTTCGACGCAACCGCACGTTCAGACGCTCACACTCGATCTGAACGAACGCGCGGACGAACGGATGCCCGCGCTCGGCATTGCAATCGCTGCCGACGAAGTCGACGCCGCGCTCGATCATCTGGCGTTGCTGGCGGAACTTTCGCCACATCAACTGACGCTGAGCTTCGATCCGACGGCAGGCCACGGCTTGCATGAGCTTGAACGCTTCGCGACGTTGCAGCGCGAAAGCGGTATTCGCTGCGTGCTCGAATACGCGCTGCCCGGCGTCGATGCGCCGCGCGCGGAACTCGATTCGCTTGCCTCGCTGATCGCGTTGTCCGGCATCGAACTGACGGGGATCGTCGTCAGTCCGTCGGTGCATCGGCAGTCGAATCCGCCCGGCAGCGTCAGCCCGCCGTGTCCCGCGCTCGACGAGGTGTATCGGGAAGCGCGCCGCGCGTTTCCGGGCTTGCGCATCGGCGGCGGCATGCTCAGCTATTTCACCGAACTCAATCGCAAGCGTCCGCCGCTCGAACACGTCGACTGGACGACGCACGCGACCTGTCCGATCGTCCACGCCGCCGACGATCGCAGCGTCATGCAGACGCTCGAAGCCATACCGCACATCACACGCTCATGTCGCGCGCTGATCGGCGCGCAGCCGTATGCGATCGGTCCCGTGTCGATCGGGATGCGTCAGAACCCGTACGGGTCGCGCGTGATGCCGAATCCGCACGGCGAGCGCATCGCGATGGCCGCCTGCGATCCACGCCAGCGCGCGCTGTTCGGGGGCGCGTGGCTGGCCGGTTACGCAGCCGCGCTCGCGGGCGGGCGCGTCGACACGCTGACGCTTGGCGCGTTGACGGGCGCACGCGGACTCGCCGACGTAAGCAACGGCGTGCGCCGCTATCCGATGTTCGATGTGGCGAAGGCGCTGGCTGGCATGGCGGGCGCGACGCGGCTCACATGCGCGGGCGTGAATCCGCGCGAGATCGCATGCGTGGCGGCGCGCGACGCGCAGGGGCAAGTGCATCTCATCGTCGCCAATCTGACCGGTTCGACACGCGCTGCGCGGCTCGATCTGCGTGGCATCACATCGGGCGGGCTGCGCGCGGTGATGATCGACGAAGCGTCGCTGCGGAGCAAAGTTGGCATGTCGCGCGCGGCGTCGTTCAGGCTGCGTCCGTTTGCCTGTCTGATCGCGACGACGGTAACGAGCGACGCCGCCGCCGCGCGCCCATAACGAAGGCGCGCCGGCGCGCCAATGAACTGCTGAAAGGTGTTGGTAGTAAACCCAGTGCCGCTTTTTTAATCTTAATGGTCTACTCATCACACCAGCACAGCACATGAGTGATCTGTGCAATAGCGCAGAGCCGCGAGACCCATCGGAGGAGACGCAATGCAAACTGCCCCGCACGCCGAACAGGCAAGCCCGAGCCAACTTGAGCGCTCGACCATCCGCAAGGTTTCGCTGCGCCTCGTGCCGTTCGTCGCGCTGATGTTTTTCATCAACTTCCTCGACCGCACGGCGATCTCGTTCGCTGGACCGAACGGCATGACGAAGGATCTGGGGCTGGACGCCGCCCAGTTCGGTTTCGCGGCGGGTGTGTTCTTCATCGGCTACATCTTTCTCGAAGTGCCGAGCAACCTCGCGTTGCACAAGTTCGGCGCGCGCCGCTGGCTCGCGCGGATCATGGTGACGTGGGGCATCGTCGCGCTGTTGTTCACGTGGGTGAGCAGCGTGCCGGGGCTGTATGGATTGCGCTTTCTGCTGGGCGTAGCGGAAGCGGGCTTCTTTCCCGGTGCGATCCTGTTCCTGAGCATGTGGGTGCCGCAGCGCCATCGCAGCCATATCCTCGCGCTGTTCTATCTGGCGCAGCCGCTGACGATCGTGATCGGCGCGCCGTTCGCCGCGCTGCTGATCGAAGCGCATGGCCTGTTCGGCCTGGCCGGCTGGCGCGTGATGTTCCTCGGCGTTGCGATTCCTGCGATCGTCGTCGGCATCGTCGCGTGGTTCTATCTGAGCGACCGGCCGTCGCAGGCGCGCTGGCTCACTGCCAGCGAGCAGGCGTGGCTCACCGCGGAACTCGAAGCCGAGCAGCGCCAGCGCGCAACCGGTTCGTCGCAGCATCGCCACCACGCAGGCGCCGCATTGACGAGCGGCCGCGTCTGGCTGTTCTCGCTGATGTACTTCGGCCTGATCTACGGTCTCTATGCGCTCGCGTTTTTCCTGCCGACCATCATCGGCGGCTTCCAGACGCAGTTCGGCTCGCAGTTCAACGTGTTCCAGAAGGGGCTGATCACAGCGATTCCCTATCTGCCTGCCGCGATCGTGCTGTTCCTCTGGAGCCGCAATGCGACGAAACACGGCGTGCGTGCATGGCACATCGGCATTCCGGCGCTGGTCGGCGCGCTCAGCATTCCGCTTGCCCTTTTCATGAAGTCGCCGTCGACGGCCATCGCCGTCATCACGATCACCGCCTGCGCGATCTTCTCGGCGCTGCCGAACTTCTGGGCATTGCCCGCGCGCTTCCTGTCGGGTGCGGCGGCTGCCGCAGGCATCGCGCTGATCAACACGGTCGGCAATCTGGCGGGCTTCGTCGCGCCGTACGTGACGGGCGCGCTGAAGGACGCGACGGGCTCGTATCACGCGCCGATGTTCGTGGTCGGCGCCTTCATGCTGATGAGTGCCGTGCTTGCCTTCGCGTTCTGCGGCGAGCGCCGCCCGCGCCCGCAGGACGAACACGCAGCCGTCGCGCTGGACCCGCGCGCGGGCTGATCAACCGAAATTCATGAACATGACGCACCCCTGCAAGGAGAGAGCACGATGAAAGAGAAAATTGCACTGTTCGGCGCTGGCGGAAAGATGGGCTTCCGTCTTTCGAGCAACCTGCTGAAGTCGGACTATCGTGTCGCGCACATCGAAGTGAGCGAAGCGGGCCGCAAGCGCCTGAAGGATGAACTGAACGTGGATTGCGTATCCGTCGATGCCGCGCTCGACGGCGCGCAGGTCGTGATCCTCGCCGTGCCCGATACGCTGATCGGCAAGCTCAGCCACGAGATCGCACCGAAGCTGCCCGCGGGCACGATGGTGATGACGCTCGATGCCGCCGCGCCGTTCGCCGGCCATCTGCCCGACCGGCCCGATCTGACTTACTTCGTCGCGCATCCGTGTCATCCCATCATCTTCAACAACGATGACGATCCGAAAGCGCGCCGCGATTTCTTCGGCGGCGCGTATGCGAAGCAGTCGATCACGAGCGCGCTGATGCAAGGCCCCGAGTCGGCGTTCGATCTCGGCGAGGATGTCGCGAAGACGATCTATCAGCCGATCCTGCGTTCATACCGTCTGACCGTCGATCAGATGGCGCTGCTGGAGCCGGGCCTGTCTGAGACGATCTGCGCGACGCTGCTTTACGTGATGCGCGAAGCAATGGATGAAACCGTGAAGCGCGGCGTGCCCGAACAGGCCGCGCGCGATTTCCTGCTCGGCCACATGAACATTCTGAGCGCGGTGATTTTCAACGAAATCCCCGGCGCGTTCTCCGATGCGTGCAACAAGGCAATCGAGTTCGGCAAGCCGCGCCTGATGCGCGACGACTGGAAGGGCGTGTTCGATCATGCGGAGATTGCGGACAGCATCCGCCGTATCACGTGATGCGTGCTGAGCGCTGTTTTCTTTTGACTTCCAACAGGACTGCATCGTGAGCGAACGCATTCACGCTACTTACTGGCTCGAAACGGGCGACGATCCGCGCCGGGCTGCCGATGTCATCGCGGGCGAACAGTCGAGCGGCACCTTCGTCGCGTTGCCCGGCGAGACGCCCGAACTCAAGGCGCGTTCCGGCGCGCGCGTCGAGCGCCTGGACATACTCGAAACCGTCGATACACCGAGCCTGTCGGGCGGCATGAAATCGGAGGTGTACACGCGCTGCACGCTCGAGCTGTCGTGGCCGATCGAGAACTTCGGTCCGTCGCTGCCGAACCTGATGTCGACCATCGCGGGCAATCTGTTCGAACTGCGTCAGGTGTCGGGCTTGCGGCTCACGGGCCTGAAGCTGCCGGCTTCGTTCGCGGCGGCGTATCCTGGCCCGGCGTTCGGTATCGACGGCACGCGCAAGCTGAGCGGCGTCACGCGTGGTCCGCTGATCGGCACGATCATCAAACCGAGCGTCGGGCTGTCGCCGGAGCAGACCGCGCAGCAGGTGCGCGAGCTGGTGGAAGGCGGCATCGACTTCATCAAGGACGACGAACTGCAAGCCGACGGCTCGCATTGCCCGTTCGACGAGCGCGTGAAGGCCGTGATGCGCGTGGTCAACGAACACGCCGATCGCACCGGCAAGAAGGCGATGGTCGCCTTCAACGTGACGGGCGATCTCGATCAGATGCGCCGGCGGCATGATCTCGTGCTGGCGCATGGCGGAACCTGCGTGATGGCGGTGCTCAATTCGATTGGACTGGTTGGCCTGCACGAATTGCGCAAGCACGCGCAGGTGCCCATTCATGCGCATCGCGCAGGCTGGGGTTATCTGTCGCGCAGTCCGGAACTGGGCTGGGATTACGCGCCGTGGCAGATGATCTGGCGGCTCGCGGGCGCGGATCATCTGCACGTGAACGGCTTGCGCAACAAGTTCAGTGAGTCCGATGAAAGCGTCATCGCGGCGGCGCGCGCGGTGCTCGCACCCGTCATGCCCGACGCGCCGATGACGGCGATGCCCGTCTTCAGTTCGGGGCAGACGGGCTTGCAGGCCGCCGACACGTACGCCGCGCTCGGCCGCGCCGATCTGATTCACACGGCGGGCGGTGGCATCTTCGGCCATCCGCAGGGCGTTGCGGCGGGGGTCGAAGCGCTGCGCGAAGCATGGGTTGCGGCCATCGAAGGCGTGCCGCTGGAGAAGCACGCGGAGCGCAATCCGGCGCTGCGCGCGGCGCTTGGTTTCTGGAAGTGAGCACGCGTATGTCCGATTCCGCGCAAACGGCATTTTCGGCGGGGCCGCTGCTCGCCTATTACGGCGACGACTTCACCGGCTCGACGGATGCGATGGAGGCGATGACGGCAGCAGGCGTGCCGACCGTGCTGTGTCTCGACACACCGACGCCCGATCTGCTCGCGCGCTTTCCTGAGATCCGTTGCGTCGGGTTGGCGGGTTCGTCGCGCGGGCGTGACCCTGCATGGATGCGCAACGAGCTGCCGGCCGCGTTCGCGAGTCTCGCGGCGTTCGGCGCACCGATCCTGCAATACAAGGTGTGCTCGACGTTCGACTCGTCGCCGGAAGTCGGTTCGATCGGCGCGGCCATCGACATCGGCGTGAACGTGATGCGCGCGCGCTGGTCGCCGATGGTGATCGGCGCGCCGCGCCTGAAGCGCTATCAGATGTTCGGCAATCTGTTTGCCGCGGTGAACGGCAGGGGCTATCGGCTCGACCGTCATCCGACGATGTCGCGTCATCCCGTTACGCCAATGGACGAAGCGGATCTGCGCGTGCATCTCGGGCGGCAGACGTCGCGTCGCATCGAACTGATCGACATGCTGCAATTGCGCGACGGTTCGGCCACGGCGCGCGTCGATGCGCTCAGCGCGGACGACAAACCCGTCGTGTTGATCGACGTGCTCGACGAAGAGACGCTCGTCGAAGCGGGGCGGCTGGTGTGGGAACGGAGGGGCGAGGGCGTGTTCAGCGCGTCGTCGTCGGGGCTGCAATACGCGCTGGCCGCATACTGGCGCTCGCGCGGCTGGTTGCCCGCTACGCCTTCGCTGCCCGTCGCGCAACCGGTCGACGTGATCGCCGCCGTGAGCGGCAGCTGCTCGCCCGTCACGGCGTCGCAAATCGCCTGGGCGCGGGCGCATGGGTTTCATGTCGAACGACTCGATCTGCGCCGCGCGCTCGATTCGCAATCGGGCGGCGCGGAGATCGAGCGCGCGGTCGACGCTGCCGCCGATGCGCTTCGCCGAGGCGTGAGCAGCATCGTGCACAGCGCGGAAGGCCCCGATGATCCCGACGTGATCGGCTTCGACACGATTGCGCGCGACGCGGGCCTGACGCGTCAGCAGGCCGCGCGCAACGTCGGCGGCGCGCTGGCCGAAGTGATGCGACGCTTGCTGGAGCGCGTGCCGCTGTCGCGTGTGGTCGTCGCGGGCGGCGACAGTTCAGGCGAAGTCGCGAGCACGCTGGGCATCGATGCGCTCAGTGTTGCAGCGGGTCTCGCGCCGGGCGCGCCGTTGTGCCGCGCGTGGTCGAAGTCGGCGCAGCGCGACGGGCTGGAGATCGTGCTGAAGGGCGGGCAGATCGGCGGCGCGTCGTTCTTCGGATTGGTCAAAGAGGGCCGCGACGTGGAGTGAACGCATTGCGGTGAGTTGATACAGCGAGCGGTTCCTCGCAAGAATCGATCGGTGTATGGTATTGTCATTACACCAGAAGCTTGTCGCTGAAATGTAATGGGCGAGATCATCCCGCGTCGGAAGCTGTACCAGGAAGTGGTGGACCGTCTGATGGAGCGTATCCGCTCGGGCGAAATCGCGCCCGGTGCGCAGCTGCCGTCAGAGCGGGAACTGATGGAAATCTATGGCGTCGGGCGGCCTGCCGTGCGCGAGGCGCTGCAGACGCTCGAACGCTCGGGCATCGTCGAGATCGTACACGGCGAGCGCGCGCGCGTCGTCGTGCCGACGGCCGACACGCTGATCGGCCAGATCGCAAGCGGCGCGATGCATTTGCTGCGTACCGACCCGGAGATGCTCGAGCATCTCAAGCACGCGCGCCTCTTTCTCGAAACGGGCACGGCGCGCATGGCCGCCGAGCGCGCGACCGAAGAGGATGTGGCGCGACTGCAATTGAGCGTCGCGCAACATCGGGCTTCGATGGTCAACCTCGAAGAGTTCATCGAGCGCGACATGGCGTTTCACCGCGAGATCGCGAGGATCAGCGGCAATCCGATTTTCCCGTCGATCGTCGAGTCGCTGTTCCGCTGGGCGGGCGAATACTACCGGCCGCTCGTGCGTGCGCCCGGCGCGGAAGAGCTGACCTTGGCGGAGCATCAGCGCATCGTCGACGCCATCGCGACACATGATGGTGATGCGGCTGCTGAAGCCATGCATGCGCATCTGTCACGCGCCAATCATCTGTACCGCAAATTGAGCAAATAGCGCCGGTACGGCACACACCTGGCTGGCTGACTTCAACCTGTCTCGTTCGGTCATCGATGAAGAAGCGCGCGGTCAGGGTTGACGCGCGTTTCGATGCAGCACGCACGAAGAGATAACGCCGACGCTATCGGCGCGGTGTCCGGTTCCTGGATGTGCCCCCATCACAACATCACTGAAAAAGGTGTCAGTACGCGTTGGATTTTATTTTGCAATGCACCATAGACGGGTGTACTATAGGGTTAATACCTAGGCAATAACCCTGAATGGAGCTTGCAATGAACTACGCTACTGCTACCTCGACGGCTACGAAAGGCGGTTTCCTTGCCCGTGTACGCGAATTTTTCATTGACGCGTGGCGCACCCATCTGGAAGTGTGCGAAATCATCGCCGAATCGCATCGCCGTCCGCGCTAAGACTATCCTCGACCGCGTGTGCGCGGTTCAGGCGCGGCGCCACGAAGTGGCGAACGCGCATCGCGCCGGCGCTTTAGCCGCCGTCGGCAGGCACGGCCTGGTTCCAGTTTCCGTCGCCATCCACATGTCGGCCAGTCCTGCGTCCATGGGTCGCACGACGCTCGTGCACGAATCGACGAGGCCGATTGCAAGGCCCAAATAGACGCCCTTGATTTCACGCGATCACTATTGCGCAGGGTCCAGTTGCGGCATCCCTGGGTCGAGCAGATTCGAAGTGAAATCGCACGATTGCGCAGCCAGCCTCGCGATGGCCGCACTCAACGAATGCGACTGGTCTGCCCGATGCATCGCGATGTATTTCACCGGCGGCAGCGCGGGCCGTGTCGGCACGATCACGAGCGCACGCCGCTCCAGCATATGTCGCAGGCAGGCTTTGGGCAGATAGCTGACGCCGAGCCCTGACAACGTCAGACCGATTTGCGCGATGAGGCTGTTGCTCGCCAGCACCTTCTGAAGGCTGACGCCATGGTCCTGCAAAAAGCGGCTATAAACATAGCCCGTGCCGGACAACCCGCCTTGCAGGATCAGAGGATACTTCGCGATCTCCGTGATCGGGATGGCCGTCTTGCGCGGCGCGAGGCTCGCGGCGCACATCCACGCGTTGTCGACCTGGCCAACGGCCGTGGTCGCGAACGGTTCCGTGCCCTGGGTCTGCGGCACGATGATCACATCGACGGTGTCAGTGGCGAGCCGCTCACGCAACGTCGCATTCAGTTCAACTTCCGCTTCCACCTTCACCTTCGGGTATTCAGCCTGTATCGCTGAGACGAGGCGCGGCAGCCATGTCAGCGCCGTAAGTTCCGTGACGCCGATGCGTATCTGTCTCACGAGCGCCTCTTTCGAACTGACGCGCTCGACGATCTGATCGCGGCGCTCCAGCAACTCCTTCGCGTACTCGAAAAACTCCGCTCCCTTTTTGGTCAGACGCGCGCTGCGATGGGCGCGGTCGAACACCACGAGATCGAAAGCGCGCTCAAGCTCCTGCACACGCTTGGAAACCGCCGACTGGGTCGTATTCAGACGCGTCGCCGCGGCCTCGAACGATCCTAGTTGCACGATCCAGTACAGCGCTTCCATCTGCTTGAAGGTCAGCATCGCGTCGCCATGACATGAATAAAAGCGATATGTTCGCATAGAAAAAAATCGCTTTTTATGTTTATTCTGGATGCTTATGGTTTCGACATCGAGCTGAAACACAGCGCATGCGGGACGGCTCGAACGAGCGCGCTCACAAGACGGCACGCCGCCTCCCGCGTCAATCCATATCAATCGGTCCGTCTGGAGAACGCATGGAATCCGTGATCGAAACACCGCCTGCTGAACACATCGAGCGCAAGCCGCGCATCGGACTGGCCTGGCAAATACTGATCGGCCTCGTCGTCGGCATTGCGGTCGGCGTCGTGCTGAACCCCTTTCCTCAAATGCGTGATTCGGTGGTGACAGGCTTTCTGCAGCCTGCCGGCGACATTTTCGTCCGCCTCATCAAGATGGTCGTCGTGCCCATCGTGTTCACCAGCATGGTGGCCGGCATTGCAGGCGTGGGAGATGGGCGTGCGCTCGGGCGCATCGGCCTGAAGACGCTGGTGTATTTCGAGGTCGTCACGACAATCGCGATCGTGCTGGGGCTCGTGCTCGGCAATGTGTTGCAGCCGGGCGTCGGCACCGACATGTCGCAACTCGGCCACACGGACATCTCGCATCTCCAGCAAGCTACGCAGACGCAAGGACATCACGGCTTCATGTCCTTGCTGCTGAATATCATTCCCGACAATATCGTCGCGTCGATGGGGCGGGGCGATCTGTTGCCCGTCATCTTCTTTTCGGTGCTGTTCGGGCTTGGCTTGCAGTCCGTGCCGGCGGAGTACAGAAAGCCCGTGCTCGCCACGCTGAAGGGCATCGGCGACGCGATGTTCAAGGTCACGGGCATGGTGATGCGCTACGCGCCGTTCGGCGTGTGCGCGCTGATCGCGGTGACCGTCGCGAACTTCGGTTTCGGATCGCTGCTGCCGCTGGTCAAGCTGGTCGCGGTGACGTATCTCGCGATCATTCTGTTTGCGGTCTTCGTGCTCGGCGTCACCGCGCGCCTGTTCGGCTTCAATATCTTCACGCTGCTCAAGGTCATCAAGGATGAACTGATCATTGCCTTTTCGACGTGCAGTTCGGCCACTGTGCTGCCGCAGTTGATGAAGAAGATGGAAGACTTCGGCGTGCCCAAGAGCATTACCACCTTTGTCGTGCCGACGGGCTACACCTTCAACCTCGATGGCGCCTCCATTTATCTGGGCATCGGCACCCTGTTCGTCGCGCAACTGTACGGCGTGCATCTCGGCGTGCAGGAACAGATCGTCCTGATCCTGACGATGGTGGTGACGTCGAAAGGCGCCGCCGGTGTGCCGGGCTTCATGTTCGTGATCCTGCTGACGACACTCGCCAGCGCCGGGCTCCCGCTCGAAGGGCTCGCGTTCATCGCGGGCGTGGACCGGATCATGGACATGGGACGCACTGCGTTGAATGTCGTGGGCAACGCGCTGGCGCCGCTCGTCATCGCGAAGTGGGAAGGACAGTACGACGCGGAAAAAGGCAAGGCGTATCTCGCGTCGCTCGACGCCTGAACGCAGGTAAAAGCACCCTATCGAGGAGCAAATTCAGATGAGCAGCAACCAGGGGCAGTTCTTTCCCGAGTCCCTCATGCAGGAGATCAAGAGCCGGTTCCATTTCGTCGATCACGACACGGACGGGCGCGAGCGGCTCTTCTTCGATAACGCCGGTGGGTCGTTCCGGCTCAAGGCGGCGTTGGAGGCATTTGCAAGCGTCGACGCGCTGCCGGATTGTCCGGAGCGCATCCACGAGCGCGCGCGTTATCTGCAAGACGTTCAGGCGCGCGGCGAAGCGGATATCCGGCGTATCTTCAATGCGCGAGGCGGCAGTGTCTATCCGTCGCTGACAGCGTCGGCCGCGATGTTCGAGATGGTGCGCGCCGTGATGGAAAACGTGCCCGGCACGAATGCGGTCACGACGATACTCGAACATCCGTCGTCGTTCGATGCCATGAAGCTGTATTGCGAACGCACCGGCAAAGCGCTGCGCATCGCGCCGAGCAATCCGGAAACTGGGGGCGTGGATGTCGATGCGATCGTGTCGCTGATCGACGAAGACACAGCACTCCTGAGCGTGATGTACGCGTCGAACATTTCGGGCGCGAAGCTCGATATCGCTGCCATTGTGGAGCGTGCGCGCGCAAAGCGGCCGGATCTTTTCATTATCGTCGACGCCGTGCAGCACGCGCCGCATGCGGTAATCGACCTGCAGAAAACGCCCGTCGACGGCATCAACGTCGCGCCGTACAAGTTCTTTGGATGCAGAGGTTCGGGCATCGCGTGGTTGTCCGATCGGATGGCGGAGCTTCCGCATCATCGTCTCGAAGCGAAGGAAAAGGGCGTATGGGAACTCGGCAGTCCCGCGCCTGCGCAGTTTGCGGTGGTGAGCGCGATCGTCGATTACGTCGCATGGATCGGCAGGCAATCCAGCGATGCGGATGACCGTCGGGAATTGTTCGTGCAAGGGATGCAGCGCATCGAAAACCACGAACGCGCGCTGCTTGCGGCGTTGCTCGATGGCACGGACGGGCAATGCGGGTTGCGAGCGATGAAAGGCGTGCGCGTATTCTGGGATCACGACGATCTGACGAAACGCGATCTGATTGCCGGCATCGGATTCGACCGTCTCGAACCCGCCGCCGCCGTGCGTGAATACGAAAAGCGCGGTGTGATCGTGTACGAGCGGATCGGCACGAGCCTTTACTCCGGGCGCATGTTGAAGTCGTTCGGTCTGGAGGGCGCCGTGCGTGTCTCGCCACTGCATTGCCATACCGCTCGCGATATCGCTCGCTTCCTGGCGGTGACAGAGGAACTTGCGCTGATCGATTGACCGGCGTGGCGGATTGCGTGTGAAGTGTCAACTTGCGGCTGCCGTCTCTGGACGGCAGCCGTCAAGCCGTATACGCCAATCAATTTCGTGCGATCGAGGCAGGCTCTCGCAGCGTCGGACGCTACTGCAACTACTGACTGGTCTTGACATTATCAACACCTTCAACAGGTGTCATGCCGGGCATATCCGTTGTGTTCGCGGTCGCCTTGCGGGACATATCGCCGGGAATCCGGTTCCACGGGCTGGACACGGGCTCACTGTGATACGTCATCCCTGCCGTCGCCGCACCGTGAGCACCGCCGCTGCCGTTTCCGCCGTTGCCATTCCCTCCGGCGTACGAGATCGTTGCAGCGCATCCGCAGAGCGCGGCGACAAAAGCGTGCACTAACTGAACTTTCCGCGTTGCGTGTTTCATGGCATGACTCCTGGGCGTGCCAGCGCATATTTCCGTGTCGCTGGATTCAATGTGCCGCTGAACAGGATGCTTGCATAGCGGCGAAGTGCAAGCGCTCGATGCGTTCTGACCTCGTATACGGCGCGCAAGGAGCAACGGATGCAAAACGACTGCCTATCCCGGCAAGGGAAATCGACTTGAGGACGTAGATCCACCTAGTGTTGCTCTGAGAGCGTAGGCGCGATAACGCAAAAGTTTTCCGCATCCGCCATATCGCGCCGCGTCTTCCAGGTGGCTCAAGTCCCGACGTGGTCGCGCGTTTCATCCTCAATCACAGTCGTGTTGGCTATCCGGTCATGTAACGTCTGCTTCCGGTCGTTAAACAGCACCCATAGAAATCCGGCACCGCAAGTCGCGAAGGTCAGCAGATATCCGAGTGTGCGGAGACCGGCTTGTCGCACGGACATCGCGCGTCCGGTATCGGCATCCACGATCCGAAGACGCAACGCGCGTTTGCCGGGTGACGTGCCCCATACAGCCCACATGACGCCCGTCAACAGGATGGGAAGGCATTGCGCGATTGCCAACCAGAAAAGGATAGTCACAGCGTAGGACTCGGGTGCCGCCATGATGTCCTCTGTCGAGGGACCGAGCGGGACGAGCAGCACGACGGCAGTCCACCAGATTGAATCGATAGTCAGCGCTGTCGCGCGCCGCGAGTAGGAGGCGTATCGCATCGGAAGAGGGTGTCGGGTCGAAATTGGGCTCGATACGCAAAGTCAGTCGAGATTGTCCAGGCTATTCGCCAGTATGCCGGAGACGGCAAGAGCGCTACCCGATGGACCTTGTCTCATGCGGGTCCGTGCCATTGAAGGGGCGATATGCAGGTTGGTCGTAGAATAGGCACATCAAGTGCTCAACTGCTCGACGAACGGGTGCGGCACGGCATCCAGTCAAGGCCGCGCCCGGCCGCCCGGGTCGACAAGCCGGATCTTCGTACGAGCCGTGCGACCGCATCCGGCGGCCACCAGGAGGATGTCATGGCAGCGCGTTCAATCGCATCTCTCACGCTTTCCTTCGGGCTGGTCTCCATTCCGGTGAAGCTGTATTCGGCGACCGAGACTGCATCTGGAGTCGGCTTCCATCTGCTGACGCCGGAGGGCGGCCGCGTGAAGCAACAGTATATTTCTGAGGCCACGGGCGAAGTCGTGGCGCGAGTGGATATGAAGAAGGGATACGAGTTCGACAAGGGCCAGTTCGTCGTCTTTGCACCGGAAGAGCTCAAAGCCCTGGAAGAAGGTGCGTCGCACGTTGTAGAAATTGTCTCTTTTGTCCCGGAAAAATCAGTCGACCCGCTCTATTACGACAAAGCCTACTTCATCGCTCCCGACAAGCGCGGCGGCAAGCCATACTGCCTTCTGCAGCAAGCCATGCGAGAAAGCGAACGCTGCGCATTGGCCAAATGGTCGTCCAAGGGCAAGACCCGTATCGTGCAGATACGGCCGGCCGATGAAGGCATGGTCTTTCAGCAGTTGTTGTTCGCAGACGAAGTGCGCGGACTGGCCGACTTGCACATCGAGCAGATAGCCGTGACCGATGCCGAGTTGCAACTCGCGCTGCAGATAATCGAACAGGTTTCAGAAGATGCCTATGACCCGTCGGCATACGAAGACGAGGAAAAGAAGCGGATTCTGGAGGCGATAGACCGGAAGATCGCCGGTAAGCAGATCGTGTCGCCAGAAGCGCCTGCCGAGGACTCGGGCGGCCAGGTTATCGATCTGATGGAGGCGCTTCGCGCGAGCCTCGGGGCCAACAAGACGAAGAAAACCGGGCCAGCGAAGACGCCTGCTTCGAAGAAGGCTACTCCTGTCGATGTCGCGGTGCTTGCGAGCAAACCCCGTCGGCCCGCCCGGCGAGCCGCATCGACGCCCGAAGTCAAAGAAGCGCCGCCGGCAAAGGTTCGAGCCCGAAAGTGAGCAGCCGCAATCAATCACACGATTACTCGCTGCGCAGCCTTCAATCGTTGCTCGGCGTTTCGCGACGTGTGCTTTCCGGGCTGATCGCAGCCGGATTCGTGGAGCCCTCTCGCGGTCGGCGCAACGAGTTGCGCTTTACGTTCCAGGACGTCGTCGTTCTGCGCACAGCATTTCAGCTGCAAGAGGCGAAAATCACATCCCGCAAGATCTTGCGCGCGCTTGCCAGGCTGAAGGCCGACCTGCCGGAAGCGCTTCCCCTTTCGGGCATTCGTATCACGGCCGTCGGCGACACCATTGCGGTCAAGACGGGGCAATCCCAATGGGACGCGACGTCAGGGCAGCATCTGCTCGATTTCGAGGTCGCCCCGCTCCGGGGTGACGTTGCCTTTCTCGACACTGCGCCCCGCACGCTGCGAAGCAAAGCGCAACAGGTCGAGGAATGGTTCGCCCTGGCAGAACAACTCGCCAGATCAGACGTCGTCGGCGCGGAGCAGGCGTACCGCAAGGTGCTCGAGTTGGCCGACGCACCGCACTATCACGCCTACACCAATCTCGGTGTGCTGCTTTGCGAGAGCGAAACGCGCTGCGAAGAAGCGCTGTCTGTGTTCGAGCGAGCACTGGCGCATTTTCCAGACGATGCGCTGTTGCATTTCAACCGCGCGGTCGCTCTGGAGGAGTTGAAACGCTACGCGGCGGCGATGGAAGGCTATGAGCGATGCCTCCAGCTCGACCCCGATCATGCCGACGCGCATTTCAACCTTGCCCGGCTCAGTGAGATCCGCGGCGACCAGCAGGGGCTCTTGCGGCACCTCAGCGCGTATCGCAGGCTCATCGGTTGACCGTGCTGGCGCCCGCTGCCAGCGGTTGACCAGACAGTTACAGATTGCTGGACCGTTCCTCTATCGCATCGCGCGTGGTGTCCCAGTAAGGCTGTTGCCGGTAGTAGTGGTGGACGGATGCACCCCATTGCGGGTCTGCCATCGAGGGCCAATGGTCCTTGTCAAATCCGGGCGCGTTTTTGATTTCGTCTGCCATCAGGTTGACGAGGAAGACTTTCTCATCGGCGTTCAGCGTCAGTGCGCTCCATGGAATGACGTGAAGCGTCGTTCCCATGCCGAGAAAGCCGCCTTCCGACAACACGGCATACGCAATCCGCCCGTCACGAACGTCGAGCATGATGTCCGAAATTTTGCCGACATGCTCGCCGTCGGCGGTTACAACTTTAGTGCCATCCAGTGTGGATGCGGCCATCACTTCAGGCCCGGGGCCGTCGCCGACACCGATGCCGACAATACCCGCACCCTGGTCCGCCGATTGTGACTGGGACTGAGACTGCGTGTTGGGGTCGAGTGGCGTCATGATTTTGCTCCTGATGGGTAGACTTCCTGTAGCGCAATGCGCATGCCCACGCAGGATGCGGGTAGCCACCAGTCGCAAGTCGCAAGTCGGACCGAAACGCGGACGGCTCTTGGGCCACTACGTCAGCCATAAGCGTCGACGGGAAAAGGAAACGGCCGGGCACCGTACCGCGTGTGGGGCAGGTCGCCCATGGCCGGGTGCTGTCAGTTAGCTTCGCTTGCCTTTGAGGGTGAAGGGCGCCAACAGCGACTCGATGTCGAGTTGATGTCCTTGAAGAAGCAGCAATCGTGCATGGAGCACGGTGTTTTCAAGGACGAGCTTTGCGGTGCTCAGCAGATACAACGCATGAATATCGGAGACGGACATGCCCGTTTCCACGTTGTGATGACGTTCAACGAGCGAACTGACAATGAGGCGTTTGAGTTCTTGCTCACCAAACGGCAGGTCCGCGTAGTCGATGGGATCTACTGCTTCGACTTCTCTAAGCATGTCGACAAGCGTTTCGGTGCTCACTTCCATGAGTCCTCCCCGGGACGAAGGTCAAGATCGGCGTGGCCAACAAACGTCATCCTGCGCCCACAGATTACTCATTCAATTAGATGTCGTCCAGCGGTGGCGATGAGGGTTGAATGTCAGATAGAGAGCTCAGCTTGAAGGATAGCCCCGTCACGCTGTTTCCGGACTGCGCGCGACTCTCGCGCGCACCTCGGGCGATGCCAGGCACGTGGCGACAGCCTCGTAGCCCGGCGCACCCGGGTAAGGTGCCACGCGCGTAGGCGGACTGTGATTAGCGGGGCAAAGAATAATGGCTTCGTCGGGTCCGACTAACGCGAGATCCAGGATGGCTGACGAGCGCGTCAGCAGAAACACGGGTCGTCCCGCCGTTTTCGCGCGATGGCGCAGATACGTGATCAGCGCCCCCTGGGTGGATCGATCGAGATCCTGTTCGATCATATCGACGATCAGCGCATGAGGCGCTTCACTTTCCAGCGCGACGAGCAAAGCGCTCAGCGCGTTCGAAGCGCCCGCGCTTGCGCCTTCATCGACGAGCCACGCCAACGCCTGATCGACGCGCGACTCGAGATCGGGATCGCCGTTCAGCAACGCAACTGCCGACGCGCCGTCATTGTCGAGCCGGTCGAGGCCGAGGAACACCGCGCCTTCCAGCGATTGCGCGAGGCGCCGCGCGAGCCGTGTCTTCCCGCTGCCCAGCGATCCGATGATGTAGTTCACGGGGCGAATGTCCCGCAACTCGAACCATTCCGCGCCCCAAGGCCACGGCAGTTCGAAGCCGACACCCGGACCGGTCCGATCGAGCAGCGAGGCCAGTTCTCCCTCTCCGGGCAACTGGCCTCGCGCAAGATCGGACTGGAGCCTTCGCACCTTGTCGAGCCTCGCGACCAGCGCGTGAACCTGATTCCCCAGTGCCGTTTCGTGCGCTGCCAATGCGGCACCCAAACCTCGGGGATCGCCATCCAGAACGCGAGCCACTTCGGCAAGGCTGAGACCGAGCGCGCGCAGGCCAACGACTTCGGCGGCACGGGCCATATCGCTGTCACCGTACGACCGATATCCTGCTGCCGTTCGGCCCGGACGTAGCAATCCTTGCTGTTCGTAAAGCCGTAACGCCTTGACGGATACGCCGAGCCTTCTGGCCGCTTCTGACGCGGTTAGACAGCGGGTGGAAGGAGTCATCAGTCACCTCTCTGTTAGTTGACGAGTGCCAGTTAGCATGAGGGTGACCCCAAGGGCAGGGTCAACAGGATTGTGCCGTGCGGTCCTGCCGTCGTGTCGGATTTTTTGTGGAGTTGGCTAGAGGTGGCCTCGCATCGCATTGCGTCTGCCCTGCGAGCAACAATCCCTAAGGATTGGCAATCCGCTTCTCGAGCCATCGGGTAAAGAGCGAGATTGGATAGCAGTAGGCAAAGAAAATAACCAGCGTCGCCAGATAGGTGAGGACCGTGAAGCTGGACCTCGCTACCGTGCTGCTTGCTACCTGCGCCGTGTCGATCAGATCGTGAATCCCGACCAGCGAAGATAACGCGGTGCCCATCGTGATGATCGCATAGACATTCATCCACGGTGGCAACATGCGGCGCACGCATTGCGGTAGCACGATATGCCGCAGAATCTGCGCGCGAGAGAATGCCAGTGAACCGGCGGCTTCCCATTGCGTCGTCGGTATCGATACAACCGCGCCGCGAAAAACCTCGGCGATATTGGCGCTTGCTGGCAACGCGAGTGCGAGCGTTACCTTCAGCCAGTCCGGAAACGGCAACGTCGTGCCGAACAAAGTGAACTCGAACGGAAAGACATAAGTCGTGAAGTACACGAGCACCAGCCACGGCGCATTGCGAAAAGCCTGAACCCAGAATCGTGCGATGCGTCCCGGCAGCGAGGGTGCGAGTCCGAGCGCGCCGATCGCGAGACCGAGGATCGAGCCGATCGAAACCGCGCCGACGCTGATCAGTACGTTCAACGCGAAGCCATGCGCGAGCGCGGGTGTCCACTCGACGAAGCGCGCGAGCGTTTCGCCTCGTGAGCCCGAGTCAGGCGCGAGCGTCCAGAGCAGCGCGCCGACGATCAGCACGCCGAGCGCGGCGGCGACGCCAGGGGCAGGTCCGCGTGCCCGCGTGATGCGGCGTGCACGTCCATCGCGGTGCGATTCGATATCGGAAAAGGGCGATGCAGCCGATCTAGGCGCCATAACCGGGAATCCATAAACGTCGTTCGAGCCAGCGCCCCGCGAGGCTGACCAGCCATGTCAGCAAACCAAAGAACAACAGAATGACGATCATCAACGCGAGTACGTTGTCGCGCTGCGTCCAGATCATGATCGACTGATACGTGACGTCGCCTACGGCAATCGCCGATGCAAGCGCCGTCGCCTTGACCAGTTCGACGAAATTGTTCACGAGCGCCGGCAATGCCGTGCGAAGCGCCAGCGGCAATTCGATGCGCCAGAAGCGCGTCCTGCGGTCGAAGCCGAGCGAGGCCGCACCTTCGAGCGTTTGCACGGGCAGCGCATCGAAGCCCGCGCGCAATGCTTCCGCATGAAACGCGCCCTTGTGCAGCGACAACACCAGCACGACCCAGAAGAACGGCTTGAACGGGTTGTCGATGTGGCTCTCGCGCAGCCATTGTGTGATCAGCATGTTCAGCACGAGAAACGCGCAGTACAGTTGGACCAGCGTCGGCGTATTGCGCGTGAGTTCGACGAAGGCGCGTGCCGGTGCCGCGATCCATGCATGGCGATGACGCAGCGCGATGAGCAGTAACAGGCCCGCGAGCGCGCTCCCGAACATCGTCGCGATGACCAGTTCTATGCTGACCGCGATCCCGTGCAGAAACGGCACGCGCTCATAGGCGTCTAGCAGAAAGCGATAGTCGAGTCCGGCGCGCGCGGCGGTGTCGATGAACGCATGAAGCGAATCAGCCATGCTCACTGCTCAGCAGGCAATTGGTGATGCCATTCGGCCAGCGCCGCCGAAGGCGGCGTCAGGCCGTTTTTCGCTTCATCGTCGATCAGCCAGCCCGTGCGATGCCAGTCGCGCACGATCGCGTCGAGCTTCGCTGCCGTGTCCTTTTCGCCTTGCCGCACCCAGATCACCGACGGCGCAGGCTCGAGTTCCGGTTGCAGCGTGCGGTAGTCACGCCATTCGGGATCACGCTGCTGTAGCGGATAAAGTAGCGGTGCGGCGTCATGCACTGCCGCGACGCAGCTGCCGCCGCGCAGCGCGAGCAGCGATTGGGACGCGCCGGGGAACGCGCGCGGCACGGCACCGTACTTCTCGACGACAGGCCGGATATAACTGCTGCCCTGCGAAATGCACACGGGCTTGCCGCGCAGGTCTTCCCACTTCGTAATGCCACTCGATTTCAGCGTAATGGCCGTGCCGCCGACGCGGTAATACGGCGTCGGCACGTGGTCGAGAATTTCGCCGCGCTGCGCGTTGAATTCCATGTTCGCGATCAGGATATCGACCTTGCCTTGCTGCAGGAACTGCACGCGTGTCGATGGTTGCACGGACACCAGTTGTACCTTTACGCCGAGGCGCTTGCCGATATCGTTGGCGAGATCGACATTCATGCCGCGCGGCTGTTGCGTTTGCGGATCGAGCGAGCCGAACGGGCTGCCCGCAATCAGCACGCCGACCGCGATTTCATGGCGCGAATTGATCTTGTCGAGCGTCTGGTCCGCATGAGCGGGTGCGCTGATTACCGCAGTGGAAAGGGCCGTAACCAGAGAGAGAGCCGCGAATCGTTTGTTATATGCCGCTTTGCTGGATGTCATGAGCGATCGGATAAATGAAAGGAATGGGCGCACGCGTCGATGCAGTCAATGCGCCACTGCGATGGCATACGCTATGCGAATCCCGATGCACGGCAAACCAAATGAATCTGCTAAGCAAAGCACGCAGACGTTGAAGCGCGGCGCTCAATGCAGTGGCGGACCTTTCGTGCACATAGCAGATCGCCGCATATGGTTTCGTCTATTCGTTGGTTAGCGAATGACGGTCGCGTTTCTAGAATGATCGGCTGCTGAGTGGGCGTTCGACGTCGATGCGTTGGTTCCGCCGATCAGCACTGACGACAGGACAGCGGATGACACCACTCATTCTTTCGGAGCGTGCAGCGCATATCGGCCTCGCGCTCAACGCGGCGGCTGTCGCGGAGCCCACGCATGACAGCGTCGGCACGGACGCATCGCGCACTTTCGCTACGGAGGCCGTATGAACCGCATTGCCATTGATGAACAGGCAGCGCTCTCGAAGGGACGCGGCGCGGAAGACGCGCTGCTGGCGCTGCGCGACGTGCGCCTCGCCTACGGCAATACGCCCGTGCTCAATGGCATCGATCTGTCCGTCCAACGCGGGCAAGCCGTGTCGATCATCGGCCCATCAGGTTCGGGCAAGTCGACGATCTTGCGCTGTGTCAACGGACTGGTTGCGCCTCAAAGCGGCGAGATTCACGTCGATGGCATCGACGTGCGCGCGCAGAGAACAGACGCGCAACGCATCGCGCTGCGCAAGCGGATCGGTTTTGTGTTCCAGCAATACAACCTGTTTCCGCATCTGAACGTGGTGGACAACCTGATCATCGCGCCGATGCGCGTGCTCGGGCGCAGCCGCGCGGAAGCCGAGAGCGACGCGCACGCGCTGCTCGCGAAGGTGCGTCTCGCCGATAAGGCGAAGGCCTATCCGGGCGCGCTGTCGGGTGGGCAGCAGCAGCGCGTCGCGATTGCACGCACGCTCGCGATGCGGCCCGACCTGATCCTGTTCGACGAAGTGACGTCGGCGCTCGATCCCGAAACGGTCGGCGAAGTGCTGAACGTGATCGGCGAACTGGCCGACGAAGGGCAGACCTGTGTGCTCGTCACGCACGAAATGCGCTTTGCCGAAGACATCAGCGATGAAGTGTTCTTCACGGAAGGTGGCGTGATCGTCGAGCACGGCAGCGCACGGCAGCTCTTTCACGATCCCATCCACGAGCGAACCAGACTCTTTCTGCAGCGCGCCCGCGGCGACGACCGCACAGGCCGGGCGCGGCGGCGCGTACAGGACCACGCGTGTATTTTCAACGATCCATCATCCTCACGACCATGAGCACAATCACGAACGAAACCATCGGTGCCGTCGCTGCGCAACGCCGCGAAGCGGTGCAGACGCTGCTTTCCGGTGCGCGCAAGATCATCGAAGAGAAAGGCGTCACGCGTGATGCGCTCGCCGCGATCAGTGCGCGGCTGCTGGAACTCGCGACGCAGCGCACACTGTTCGATGCCGCTGATTTCCCGCCGCCGCAGCGCGACAGCGGCGACACGTCGACGCGCTACCGGCTCAATCCTGGCGAAGACGGCTTTGCGCTGTATCTGAACTCACTGCTGCCGGGCAAGACGACGATTCCGCACAACCACGACACATGGGCCGTGATCGCCGCCATCGACGGTGCAGAGCTGAACCGTGTCTACCGGCGCACGGACGACGGCCGCGACCCGGAGCGCGCGCAACTCGAACTGTCGCATGAGGTGGTCGTGCGGCCCGGGGTGCCGATCGCGTTTCTGCCTGACGATATCCACAGCATTCACGTCGGCGGCGCGGAGCCGACGCTGCATTTCCATCTGTATGGCCGTCCGCTCGAAACGTTGACGGGCCGCCTCGGTTTCGAGCCCGATACGGGCGTCGTCGTGCGATACAACGCGACGCACATGCAACGCGCGACGCAGGCGGTCGGCTGATGGCGGCAATGGATGATCATTTGCTGACACGCGTTCTGCGCGCCGGCGCGCCAGCGTTCGAAGACGGCGCGGCGCCTGTCAACGTGCCCGTCGTGCGCGCGAGTACGGTGCGTTTCGAGAGCGACGCGGTTCTCGTCGAGTTGCATCATCGGCGCGAAGCGGGCGAATCCGTCGGTACGTATGGACGGCACGGCATGGCGACACATCGCGCGCTCGAAGCCGCAATCGGCGAACTGGAAGGCGCAAGTGAAGTGCTGCTCGCGCCTTCCGGTTTGTCGGCGATTACGCTGGTGTTTATCGCGCTGTTGTCGCCGGGCGATCACGTACTCGTGCAGGACAGTGTCTACGGACCGGTGCGCGAGCGTGTCGAGCCGCTGCTTACACGGCTCGGCGTGTCGTTCAGCTACTTCAGTGCGAGCGAAGGCGTGCCCGCAGCGCGGGTCAGGTCGAACACGCGGCTGATCTACGCGGAGTCGCCGTCGTCGTTCTTTTATGAAGTGGTCGATGTGCCCGCGTTCGCCATGTTCGCGCGCGAGCGCGGCATCCTGCTTGCGGCCGACAACACGTGGGGCGCGGGGCTGCTGTATCGGCCGCTTGCGCTCGGTGCGGATATCTCGGTGCAGGCCACGACGAAATACCTCGGCGGGCATTCGGATCTGATGCAGGGCGTGGTATCGACGGCCAATGCGGCGCTCGCCCGGAAGCTGCGCGATACGCACGATGCGCTCGGCCTGAGCGTCGGCGCTGACGATGCCTATCTCGCGCTGCGCGGCATCCGCACGCTCGCGGTGCGCCTCGCGCAGCATGGCCGCAATGCGCTCGAAGTCGCGCAGTATTTGCAGACGGAGCGCCACGCGGTTGCACGCGTGTTTCATCCCGCGTTGCCTGACGATCCCGGTCACGCACTCTGGCGTCGCGATTTTGCGGGTGCCAACGGGCTGGTTTCGTTTGCGTTGCGCCACGCGGATCACGACAAGGCGCGTGCGTTCATCGATGCGCTGCGTTTATTCGGCATTGGCGCGTCGTTGGGCGGCTACGAAAGCCTTGCATTGATCGCACCACCGTCGCGTGTGCGCGAACACAGCTACTGGCGCGGCAGCGAGCCCGTCGTGCGCCTGCATGTCGGCCTCGAAGATCCTGCGGATCTGATTGATGATCTGAAGCAGGCGTTTCGCCGCGTCGTGCAATAGACGCGGTCACTCTCACTTCATTGCCTCTATTCCGAATGACAGACAGTTTTTCGCTGATACCTGCGACCACCGTGCGCGAATGGCTGAACGACGGCGACGAACTCGCGCTTTTCGATGTGCGCGAAGCCGGCGAGTTCGGCGAAGGTCATCCGTTCTTTGCGATTCCACTGCCGTATAGCAGGCTGGAACTCGACGTCAGCCGGCTCGCGCCGCGCCGCAATGTACGCGTCGTTTTGCTCGACGATGGCGCGAACGAAGAAGCGATTGCGCGGCGCGCAGCGCGACGGCTGCATGCGTTGGGCTATACGCGGGTTTTTGTGTTGCAAGGTGGCGCCCCCGGATGGTCCGCTGCGGGTTACACGCTTTTCAAAGGCGTGAACGTGCCGTCGAAAACCTTCGGCGAACTGGTCGAGCATGCGTACGAGACGCCGCGTGTTTCGGCGACGGAACTCGCGCGTTTGCAGGCCGAAGGCAAGCCGCTCGTGCTGCTCGACGGCCGCACGGTCGAAGAACACAGGAAGATGACGATACCCGGCGCGGTGAGCTGTCCAAACGGCGAACTGGCCTACCGTATCGGCGCGCTTGCAGGCGATCCCGATACCCCCGTCGTGATTCACTGCGCGGGTCGCACGCGCAGCATTATCGGTGCGCAGTTGCTGCGCAGCTTCGGTTTGCCGAATCGCGTTGTCGCGCTGGAAAACGGCACGCAAGGCTGGGCGCTTGCGGGCCTCACACTCGAGCACGGGAGTGGGAGACGTTATCCCGAGACTGTCGATGAACGCGCATTGGCCGACGCGCGTGATCGTGCTTCCAGACTGGTGGAGCGCTTCTCGCTGAAAACGCTCGACGCAAAGCGCGCGCAGGCGTGGCTCGATGCGACGGATCGCACAACCTATCTCCTCGATGTGCGCAGCGCCGACGAGTTCGCGCGTGACGGCGTGCGAGCCGCCGTACACGCGCCGGGCGGCCAGCTTCTTCAGGCGACGGACCAGACGATCGGCGTGCGCAATGCGCGTGTGCTGCTGGTCGATCACGATGGCGTGCGCGCGCCTGTCATCGCCACATGGCTCGTGCAACTCGGCATCGAAACGGCGCTCGTTCCAGCGCACGAGGCAAAGGCATTACATCGCGCCGTTGTTGAAACACACGGGCTAGCAGAAGGCCGGATCGATGCGAACGAACTGCGTGCGCTGCGAGGCACCAGCGGCTTGCATCTGATCGATCTGCGCTCCAGCGCGGCGCATCGCGGTGGCCATCCAGAAGGCGCGCGCTGGTCGATTCGTCCGAAGTTGCCCAACACGCTGGAGAGCGCCGCGCGATCCGATCGCATCGTGCTGTTCGCGGATTCGACTGAACTGGCCGCGCTCGCGGCGCTCGATCTGCGCGAAGCCGGCTTCATAAGCGTATCGATCGCGGAGGCAGGCCTCGACACCTTCAAACAGGCAGGCTATCCGCTCGAAGCCTCGCCCGCATCGCCGCCGGACAGCGAACGTATCGACTATCTGTTCTTCGTCCACGACCGGCACGAAGGCAATCTCGATGCCGCGCGCGCCTATCTGGCATGGGAAACGGGTCTCATCGCGCAGTGCGCGCCGGACGAACTTCAACACTTCCGCATCGATGCGCAATCGTCTGGTGCGGATGTTCATCCCGAGCTGACTCGTTCATGATCGCCCGTCTTTCGAAGCGCGCGCGGCGCGCAACCACGCTTTTGTCCGCCGTCGTCGCATGCGTCGCATCGACAGGCACCGCGCACGCGGACGCCACGCTGGACCGCATCAAGGCGCGCGGCACGCTGGTCGTCGGCGTCGTGCTCGACGGCACCTACGGCACGCTCGATCCCGCGACGCGCAAGCCCATCGGCTACAACGTCGAGTTGGGCGAAAGCCTCGCGAGCCATCTCGGCGTGAAGTTCGAAGCGATTGAAGTGACGCCGCCGAACCGCGTGCAGTTCCTGCAACAAGGCAAGGTGGATGCGTTGATCGCCAGCATGCAGTACACGAAGGAGCGCGACGAAATACTCAGCTACGTGCCGACGCCTTTCGAAGAGATCGGCGGCAGCGCGATGGTGCACAAGGACGCGGGCATCCACGACTGGAAGGATTTGCGTGACAAGCCCGTCTGCGTCTCGCAAGGCAGCAACTACACGAAGCCGCTGATCGAGCAATACGGCGCGCAGGTCAAGGCATTCAAGGGCATGCCCGAAGCGCTGCTCGCGCTGCGCGGCGGCACGTGCGTCGCGTCGGTTCACGTGACGCCGGGCATCGAGGCGCGTCTTGTGAACCCATCGGGTGAATGGAAGGACTATGAATCGCCGATGCCGACGCAGCTGATTCCGTCGCCTTCTGTGATCTGGGTGCGCAAAGGACAGATCGATGCCGTTGCCGCCTTCGACAAGATCGTCAAGGACTGGCATCGCAGCGGTTTTCTCATCGACGAAGGCAACAAGTGGCACATGCCGCCGTCGCAACGGTTGCAGGAATGGCACCGGCAATACGCCGCCAACAAGGAAAACTGACCCATGACACAGACTGCCGATGTGGACCGCGATGCACGCCGTACGCTCGATCTGCTGGGACCCGCGCCCGACAACTGGGTGCCGGACCGGCCAGGCGTCGATCACAACGTTTTTATCGTCGGCGCGGGGCAGACGGGTTGTGCGTTCGCGTTTGCGTTGCGGCGCGCGGGCATTGGCCGCGTCAGCGTGATCGATGCCGCGGCGAATGCAGCAAAGGCGGGCGTATGGCTCAACCGTGCGCGCATGAACAAGCTGCGTACGCCGAAGACGCTTGTCGGGCCCGAAGGCGGCTTGCCGGGTTTGAGTTTTCGCGCGTGGTACGAAGCGCGTTTAGGCGCGGCGTCGTATCAGGACATCGACCGCATTCCGCGAGAACGCTGGGCCGAATACCTCGCGTGGTATCGTGATTTTCTTGAGATTCCGGTTCGCTACGGCATGCGTCTCGTGCAAATCGAACCGAAGGGCACGCATTTCGCGCTTCATCTCGAAGTAGACGGTGTCGCGCGTGTCGAAACGGCGCGCAAGCTGCTGCTGTGCAATGGCGTCGCGGGCAATGGCGGCGCATTCGTGCCGGCGGTGCTCGAACACTTGCCGCCGCAGCTTGTCGCGCATACGTCCGATGCCATCGATTTCGCGGCGTTGCGCGGCAAGTCGGTTGCCGTGCTGGGCGGCGCGGCCTCTGCGTTCGATGCCGCCGCGACCGCGCTCGAAGCGGGCGCAGCGGACGTGCATCTGTTCGTGCGCCGTACGACGCTCGCGGCCACGCCCGTATCACGCGCGCGCGCCTATCCGGGTGCATACGACAACTACTTCGCTCTGCCCGACGCGTTGCGTTGGGCGCAGGCGCTGCGCTTCAAACGCTCGGGTTCGACCGCGCCGCCGGATTCAATCGAGCGCGTGACGCGCTTCGAGAACTTCCATCTGCATCTCGGCGCGCAGTGGGAAAGCGCGCATGAAGCGTCGGGGCAGATTGCGGCTGTCGTGTCCGGCGAGACGTTTCGCTTCGACTTCGCGATTGCGGGCACGGGCTATTTCATCGATCCTTCCGCTCGCCCTGAGCTGGCCGGTTTCGCGTCGCACATCCTGTTGTGGCGCGACCAGTTCACGCCGTCCAGCAACGAGGCGGACGACGGGCTCGGCGCGCATCCGTATCTCGGTCACGCGCTCGAATACAAGGAGAAGGTCCCGGGCGATGCGCCGTATCTGAAGGACATTCATGTGTACAACCCCGCGGGATTCGTCAGTGCGGGTGTGCCTGTCGGCGATGTGCCGAGCATGAAGCGCGATATTCCCGCCGTGGTTCGCCGCATCAGCCGCGATCTGTTTCTCGGCGATATCGATTCGCACGCGCAACGGCTCGCCGCTGACGTGCCTCCCGAGTTCGACGAGTCCCTGTATGCGGCAAGTCTGTGGGGAAGGGAAACGTCAAGCGCATGACGCTGGTGGTTTCGCGCGGCAACGAGAAGTGGCGTCGCAGAGACGCCTCTTTTGTTTTGGCGCGGCTCGCGAACGGGCGCCTGCTCTGCTTAATGCGCGATACGAATGGGCGGCGAATAAGCGCTAACTGTCGTATCGCCACTCCCACCCGTTTGCGACGTACCTTTCGTGTCGCCACCAAAGCCCGCTTCGTCCGTGGCGGCTGAATGACCCGGCGTGCGAAGGCTCTGTGGCGAGGGGCTGCCTTGATCGGCCGCTACGGGCGCCGTGCGTACGGGCGACTGAGTGAGCGGTTGATTCGCCTGCGCGTAGCTAGACAGTGGTGTGGCGAAGATTGCCGCGATGGCGAGTGCTTGAACGGTCGATTTCATCGTGGAGTTGTGACGTTGGTGATAGACGGACACGATTGCCCACAGCGTGAGCCCAAGTGTATGAAGCGACACGCGAGCGATAAAGATGCACGTGCCGGCTTCAGTGTTCGGATGAAGTGAAAAATCGTCGCGATCGATTTCATCGATTGCGCCGATCAGGTGCTGACTGCCATGTCCATCTCATCGGAATAGACCTCGTCAGCGGGGAGCGGCGATTGTGTTGCAACCACACGGTCGTCGCGGGCCCTGTCGATCGGCGGACGGTTACGCGCGAATGCAAGCGGCGACTGTGCGCAAATTTCCGCCACCCATTCGACAAACACCCGGACCTTCGGAGCGAGATGCCGGTTGTGAGGATAGACGGCAGACAGCGGCATGGAACGGACTTTCCACGGCGCGAGTATTTCCTTGAGATCGCCCGCTTCGATATGCGATGCAAGCATGAACAACGGCGCCTGAATGATGCCGGCGCCGTTGACGCCGCACATGACGTAAGCGTCCGCATCGTTGACGGCCAGGCCGCCATTCATTTTCATGTCCCTGCTTTCGCCCTTCACATCGAAGTTCAAGCCCAGGGTTCGACCGGTACGGCTGGAAAAATAGTGCACCGCGACGTGTTGCTCGAGTTCTTCGAGTGAGCGAGGTTCGCCGTAGCGAGCGAGGTAGGCCGGACTGGCGGCCGTGATGGTCGACAAGGCGCCGAGCCGCCGCGCGACCAGCGTGGAATCGTCCAGATTGCCGACCCGGAGTGCACAGTCGACCCCTTCCTGAATCAGGTCCACGTGTCTGTCTCCGAAACCCAGCATGAGTTCGACGTGCGGGTGCCGCTCGCGAAATTCCTCGAGGCGCGGCATCACGATCAGGCGCCCCAGCGAACCGGGCATGTCCACTCTGAGTTTGCCCCGAGGACCTTTGACGACATTGGCGAGGCTGTCCTCGATCTCGTCGATGTCGGCGAGCACCCGCACGCAGCGTTCGTAATATCCCGCGCCTTCGGGCGTCAGGTTCAGGCGGCGCGTGGTTCGCTGCATCAGGCGCGTGTGCAGATTCGCTTCCAGATTCTTGATGATGGTGGTGGCCGACGCACGCGGAATGTCCAGCGCGTCCGCCGCGCGAGCGAAGCTGTTCATCTCGACGACCTTGGTGAAGACCTTCATCGCCAGGAGCTTGTCCATATTCCCTTACCTCACACAAATCAGCTGCAACTCGATTTCGGACGCGGCAGGGCGGGAGATACCTGTGATTCTTCGGCTGCCGTGAATAGTGTTCTGGATTATAACCATTTATCTGATTCGCGTCTTCGAACAGAATTGCTCGCATCGAAACATCCGGGAAGGCGCAGGCCTGCAGGCTATGTCAATCAACGTCGAACAGGCGATCGAAATTCAGAGCGTGGATCTGGACGGCCACGCGCAGCCCATCCGCTTGCGTACCTATCGTCCGCCCGGCAGGCGCGACGTGTTGCCTGTCATATTTTTCTTTCATGGCGGCGGATTCGTGAAAGGCACGCCCGAGCAGTCCGATCCGATGTGCTCGCAGATCGCGCTCAAGGTGCATGCGCTGGTCGTCTCGGTGGGTTACTCGCTGGCGCCGGCATTTCCGTTTCCTACCGCGCTTCATGACGGATTCCTCGCTGCACAGTGGGTCGTCACCCATGCGCGCGGGCTTCATGCCGACGCGAAGCGAATGGCTGTTGCCGGGCACGACGCGGGCGGCAATCTGGCGACAGGTCTCGCGGCGATGGTCCGTGACCGGGCCTCTTTTCGTTTTTCCGCCCAGGCACTGCTTGCCCCGCTGCTCGATCCAAGTATGACGCGATTTCCTGATCTGGATGATGAGGTAACGCTAGATATGTGTGCGGAGGAATGCGCTTCCGGATATCGAGCCTATTTACCGTTGGCGTCACTGAGGCTTCATCCCTACGCCGCGCCCATCGAGTCCCTGCGTCTGGCGGGACTGCCTGCTGCATTTATCGCAAGCGCGGAAAACGACCTGATGCACGTGGAGGCAGAGCGGTACGCCGCCGGGCTGATCGCAGCGGGCGTGCCCACGACTGTCACACGCTACCGCGGCGTCGCGCACTACGAACTGGCGGCACAACAGGAAGTCCTCGCTGACGTTGCCACCTTCTTCAGCAAAGAACTTGGCGCTGCGCCGAAGCGTTCCTGATTCATGTAACCAGTAAATGGGAGTTTAAAAATGCCGTCAAAGCGTAGGCTGGTTGCCGCCAGCACGGTTTTCCTGGTCATTGTCGCGGGCACTGCCGCGACGTATCACGTGCGTGGCAGCGCGCCCCTGAGCGAGGCGGCTGCCGCTGCAGCGCCGCCGGCTGCGGACGTGGATGTCGCGCCCGTGGTCTCGCAGACCATCACCGACTATCAGGCCTACTCGGGCCGGATCGAGGCCATCAACAACGTGGAGATCCGGCCGCTCGTTTCCGGAACGATCGTCGCCGTCCATTTCCACGACGGAGCGATGGTCAGAAAGGGCGACCTGCTCGTCACGATCGATCCGCGTCCGTATCAGGCGGAGGTCGACCGGGCCGCCGCGCAACTCGCTTCGGCGGAGTCCCGCAACGGTTATGCGACGGCGGACTGGGCTCGCGCGCAAAGGTTGCTGACGGACAACGCCATCGCCAAACGCGACTACGACCAGGCGCAGAACGCCAATCGCGAAGCAGTGGCAGCCGTGAAGGCGGCGAAAGCCGCGCTCGAAGCGGCGCAGATCAATCTGGGCTACACCGCCATCACGGCGCCCGTGTCGGGACGCGTATCCCGCGCGGAACTGACGGTTGGCAATATCGTTTCGCCGGGAGCCAATGCGCCTGTGCTGACAACGTTGGTGTCGACGTCGCCCATCTATGCGTCGTTCGACGTCGACGAGCAGACGTACCTGCGCTTTCTCAGCCGCGACTCGAAGGTGACTGTACCCGTCTCCGTCGGACTCGCTAACGAGACAGGTTATTCGCGGCAGGGCGTGATCGATTCCGTGGACAACCGGCTCGACACCAGTTCCGGGACGATTCGCGTGCGCGCACGTTTCGACAACGAGGACGGCGTGCTGGTCCCGGGCCTTTACGTCCGGGCTCGCGTGGGCGGCGGTGTGCCGCATCAGGCCGTGCTGGTCGACGACGCAGCCATTCAGACCGATCAGGACAAGAAGTTCGTGCTGCTGGTGGATTCGGAGAACAAGGTCCGATACCGCGAAGTGAAGCTGGGCGACCAGCATCAGGGTTTGCGTGTCATCACGGGCGGTCTCCAGCCGGGAGACCGCGTCGTCGTGAACGGTATCCAGCGCGTTCGTCCGGGCGATCCCGTCAAGCCCAACCCGGTGCAGATGTCGGGCGGCACCGCCTCTACGACAAGGGCTTCCTGAGTGCGCGCATCGCGCGCCTTGCCCTTCATGCCTAGCCAGAGAATGTCATGAACCTCTCCAAGTTTTTTATCGAACGCCCGATATTTGCGGCTGTCCTGTCAGCAATGATCTTGCTGGCGGGGCTGATCTCGATGGTCAATCTGCCCATCTCCGAATATCCAGGCGTGGTCCCTCCGTCCGTCGTGGTGACGGCGCAATACCCCGGCGCCAACCCGAAGGTGATTGCCGAAACGGTGGCTTCGCCACTCGAAGAACAGATCAACGGTGTCGAAAACATGCTGTACATGCAGTCGCAGGCAAATAGCGACGGCACGCTCACCTTGACGATCACGTTCAAGCTCGGCACCAATCCCGACCTCGCGCAGCAGCAGGTGGAGACGCGTGTGAACCAGGCGCTGCCGCGCTTGCCCGAGGACGTGCAACGCCTCGGGGTCACGACGATCAAGTCGTCGCCGACGCTCACGATGGTCGTCCACCTTGTTTCCCCGAGCGAGAAGTACAACAGCACGTATCTGCGCAACTATGCGCTGATCAACGTTCGCGACCGGCTCGAACGTATTCCCGGCGTTGGCCAGGTCACGCTGTGGGGTTCCGGCGACTATTCGATGCGCGTGTGGCTCGATCCGCAGAAGGTAGCCGAGCACAACATGACGGCCAACGATGTCGTAACAGCGATCCGCGACCAGAACCTTCAGGTGGCCGCTGGCCAGGTCGGCGCGTCGCCGTCGACGCCCGATGCGCCGCTGCAACTCAATGTAAATGCACAAGGCAGACTCGAGACCGAAGACGAATTCCGCGACATCGTCCTGAAGACATCGCCCGATGGCGCGGTGACGCGACTCAAGGACGTCGCGCGCGTCGAAATGGGGGCGTCCGAATACGCGCGCCGTTCGCTGCTGAATAACAAGTCGGCGGTGGCGATGGCGATCTTCGAGTTGCCGGGAGCGAACTCGCTGGACATTTCGGAACACGTTCGGGAGGCGATGAAGCAACTCCAGGCCGACATGCCAGACGGCGTGAAGTACGACATCGTCTATGACCCGACGCAGTTCGTGCGTTCGAGTATTCATGCCGTGATTCACACCTTGCTGGAAGCCATCGCGCTGGTCGTGCTGGTGGTCATCGTGTTCCTGCAAACGTGGCGCGCGTCGATCATCCCGCTGCTCGCCGTGCCTGTTTCGATTGTCGGCACGTTCTCACTGTTGCTTGCATTTGGCTTCTCGATCAATGCGCTGTCGCTGTTCGGCATGGTGCTGGCAATCGGCATCGTGGTCGACGACGCGATCGTGGTGGTGGAGAACGTCGAGCGCAATATTTCTACGGGCCTGACGCCGAAGGAGGCGACCCATCAGGCGATGCAGGAGGTGAGCGGGCCGATTATCGCCATTGCCCTGACGCTGATTGCCGTGTTCGTGCCGCTCGCCTTCATGAACGGCCTGACGGGCCAGTTCTACAAGCAGTTCGCGATGACCATCGCCATTTCGACGGTCATTTCCGCGTTCAATTCGCTGACACTTTCGCCCGCTCTTTCGGCGCTGTTGCTCAAAGGGCATCACGACCCGAAGGATTGGCTCACGCGTGCCATGGATCGGGTGTTCGGACCGTTCTTCAACGCGTTCAACAAGGTCTTTCACCGCGGCTCCGAGTCGTATAGCCACGGCGTATCGAAGGTCGTCAACCGCAAGGTCGTGATTCTTGCGATCTATGCCGTGTTGCTGGGGCTGACCGTGCTCATGAGCAAGGTCGTGCCGGGTGGATTCGTTCCCGTTCAGGACAAGCAGTACCTGGTCGCTATCGTGCAGTTGCCCAACGGCGCATCGCTCGACCGCACGGAAGATGTGGTGCGCGAAGTCGGAGAGATCGCGCTGAAGACGCCGGGCGTCGAATCGGCCGTGCAGTTTCCCGGCTTGTCGATCAACGGCTTTACCAACTCGTCGAGTTCGGCCGTCATCTTCTTTGGCGAAACGCCCTTCGAAGAGCGTGAGGGCAAGTCGATGAACGGACTGAGCATTGCCGCCGAACTAAACAAGCGGCTGTCCGGCATCAAGGGAGCGTTCGTCGCGGTGTTTCCGCCGCCGCCCGTTCTCGGGCTGGGCACGCTGGGCGGCTTCAAGCTTCAGATCGAAGACCAGCAGGCCCAGGGCTATACCGCGCTCAACAACGCGACCCAGTCGTTCCTCAAAGAGGCAGCGAAGACACCTGAACTCGGCCCGGCGTTCTCGACGTACCAGATCAATGTGCCGCAAGTGAATGTCGCCGTTGACCGCGTGAAGGCCAAGCAATTGGGTATCTCGGTGAACGACATTTTCACCACGATGCAGGTTTATCTCGGTTCGTTCTATGTGAATGACTTCAACCGTTTCGGCCGTGTCTATCAGGTGCGCGTGCAGGCGGATGCGCCATTCCGGGCGCACATGGACGACATCGGATTGCTGAAGACGCGTAACGACAAGGGTGAGATGGTGCCGCTGTCCACGCTCGTGAAAGTTACGCCAACCTACGGTCCTGACTCGGTGGTCCGATACAACGGCTTTACGGCGGCGGATATCAATGGCGGTCCTGCGCCGGGCTATTCGTCGGGGCAGGCTCAGGCCGCCATCGAGAAAGTCGCCGCCAAGACCTTGCCGCGAGGGATGAAGTTCGAGTGGACCGATCTGACGTATCAGCAGATTCTTGCGGGCAATGCGGCGCTCTGGGTGTTCCCGATCAGCGTTCTGCTCGTCTACATGGTGTTGGCAGCAATGTATGAAAGCCTCACGTTGCCACTCGCCATTCTGATGATCGTACCGATGAGCGTGCTGTCCGCGCTGCTCGGCGTCTGGTTGACTCACGGCGACAACAACATCTTCACGCAGATCGGCCTGATGGTGCTGGTCGGGTTGTCAGCGAAGAACGCGATTCTGATTGTCGAATTTGCCCGCGAACTGGAAATGGAAGGGCGCTCGATCGTCCAGGCCGCGATCGAAGCCAGCCGGCTGCGGTTGCGCCCGATCCTGATGACGTCCTTCGCGTTCATCATGGGCGTGGTGCCGCTGGTCGTGTCGAGCGGCGCGGGTTCGGAGATGCGTCACGCGATCGGTATTGCCGTGTTCTTTGGAATGCTGGGCGTCACGCTGTTCGGCTTGCTGCTGACACCCGTCTTCTATGTCGTTCTGCGAAAGCTCGACAGGAAAGAGCACATCGTGGACAAACACGGACATCACCCGCACGTTCGCGGTGTCGATGCTTCCGTCGAAGCGTGAGGATCACCATGTCGAACAATCGAGTGAAGGTTGCGCTCTGGGGCTCGTTGACACTGTTGAGCGCGGCCCTTCTGACGGCGGGTTGCTCGCTGGCGCCCGAGTACAAGGTGCCTGCTTCGGCGGCCTCTGCGGCGTTCAAGGAGGCGCCCGTCACGACGGCCACGGCGGCAGCGGAAGGGCAGGCGGGCGAGTGGAAAATCGCGCAACCGTCCGACCAGATTCCGCGCGGGAAGTGGTGGGTAATTTTCGATGATCCCGCGCTCAACGATCTCGAAGAACAGGCGCTCGCCGCCAACCAGAACCTGGCTGCGGCAGCGGCGCGGCTCCAGGAAGCGCGCGCACTTCAACAGGCCACCCGCGCCGGCCTGTTTCCGACTATCGACGCAGGCTTTGGACCCACCCGGGAAAAGGTCTCGCCCGCTTCACAGTTTCAGCCTGACGGCGGGAATATTCCGGCGCAGACCTTGTGGCGCGCTCAGGCGACCGCGAGTTATGAAGTGGACCTGTTCGGGCGGGTGTCTGACGCGGTGCGGGCGAGTCGCGCAGAGAGCGAACAATCGGCGGCACTGCTGCGCTCGGTTCAGCTTTCGTTGCAGGCGGATGTCGCTGCGAACTACTTCAAGGTCCGCGAGCTAGACGCGGAACTGCAGGTCTACGCGCAGAACGTGTCGCTGCGCGAGCAGGCGCTGAAACTCGTGCAGTCGAAGTTCGGCGCGGGTGACATCGCTGAACTCGATGTCGCTCGCGCCAAAGCCGAACTGGCAACGGCACGTTCCGATGCGATGACGGCAGAGCGACAACGGGCGACGGCCGAACACAGTCTCGCTGTTCTTCTGGGCAAAGCGCCGTCCGAGTTCTCGATGGCATCGAACCCGTTGCGACCCGTGCAGATCCGCATTCCGCCGGGCTTGCCGTCCGCGCTGCTCGAGCGGCGGCCCGATATTGCGGCCGCCGAGCGGGCCATGGCGGCGGCGAATGCGCGAGTCGGCGTGGCGAAGGCGGCGTATTTCCCTGCGCTGAACATAACGGGTGCAGCAGGATTCGAGTCGGCGACGCTGGCAGACCTTTTCAAATGGTCCAGCCGGGCGTTCATTCTCGGACCGCTGGCGGGCACCGCGTTGACCGTACCGATCTTCGATGGCGGCCGTCGCGCAGGGAATCTCGCGAACGCGCGGGCCGTATTCGACGAAGACGTGGCGAAGTATCGTCAGCAGGTGCTACAGGCTTTCCAGGAGGTCGAAGACAACCTGTCGGACTTGCGGATTCTCGAACAGCAGGTCCAGACGCAGGATGAGGCCGTGCAGGCGTCGACGCGGGCGGCGACGATCTCGCGCACGCAGTACCGGGAAGGCGCCGTCAACTATCTCGATGTGATCGACGCCGAACGCACGGTGCTTCAGTCGCAAACGACGGCCGTGCAGCTCACCGGTCTTCAGGCGACTGCGACCGTCAATCTCGTTCGCGCGCTGGGTGGGGGATGGGGTGGGGACGTTACCGTCGGTTCCACTGATACGGGACGGGTGGACTAACGCCTGGGCATGCCGGCCGCCTGCTGAATCTGTCGGGCAATCACGCGACAGTGAAGCGCGGGCGGTCTGGATGAAAAAAGCGGCGAGCGCACCTTGGGTGATGCTCGCCGCTTCTTCCGCTTTCGGTTATTTTGCGGCGCGTTTCGGCGACAGCAGTTCGAGTATCTGGCTCAACGCGCCATCGAGAATCTGCTTCGAAAGCTTGGGGTCCGTCACGGCACGCGACAGTGCAACCGCGCCCACACACGCGCTCATGATGAGATGTGCTTCGGCACGCTTGTCCGCGCTGTCTTCAGTCGGTATCGCCTTTGCGATCAACTCGGCCATGCGTTTGACACGGGTCGTATAGGCCGCGCGCGCATCGTCCGTGCTGCGGCTCATATCGTTCACGAGCGTTGATACGGGGCAACTATTCGACACCTCGTCACGATGCGTATCAGAGAGGTACATGCGCATCGCTTGCCGGGGTGACGTGACCATCGCCGCTTCCCAGGGCTCGACGTCGCGCAGGGCGTGTTCGAAAGCCTCAGCGATGAGTTCGTCACGGGAAGCGAAATGCCGGTAAAAACCCCCTACGGTCAGGCCCGCATCTTTCATCAGGTCCGCGATGCTGATGCCGTCCAGCCCTTGTTCGCGGAAACGTTTGGCAGCGGCATCGACGATGCGTTGATGGGTGGCGATCTTGTCAGCTTGCGAATGTCCCACGTCTTCGGCTCCCACGGATCAAGAGGATTATTATAATCCTGATTGGTCTTGGTGGGGAGTTGCCGGCCTCTCTGCCGGGGCACGTCATCGGTGCCTCGTTTTCGACCGCGACAACGGCTACGCTTTGGCCCGCTTTCGAGCTGTGCGCGTAGCCACAGGCTTCTGAACCAGCTCGCATTGCTCTATCACGCTCTGGAGATGATCCGGGCCCGCCGTGATGGCGCTAAGCAGTGTCGTCACCACGAAGTCGATCAACCTGGGTATCGCCACTTTGGTGTCCGCGCGCGGTGCGCGGTTCGACAGGATCAGCGTGGCGAGACCATGCTCCATACTCCACGCGGCATGGGTCACGAGCTTGAGATCGGACTGAGCCCAACCACTTTCGATAGCCAGCGCCTCGATCGTCTCGGAAAACAACCCAAATGACCGGTTACTTTCCTCGGTGAGTTCTGGATACGCCTGATGCGCCGCGATGCGAGGCCCGATCATCAGACTGAACAGCCCATTGTGGTGCTGCGCGAACTCGATGTACACGCGCATCATCCGGTACGCTTTGGCAAGCGCCGTATCCTCGCTGTCACGGATCGCAACGCGCAGCGCAGCAAGGTCGCGATAACCGCTTGCCGCGATCGTGGCAAGCAGTTCGTCGATGCCGGCAAAATGCCGCGAGGGCGCGGCTTCTGATACGCCCACCATGCGCGCGAGATAACGAAGGCTCAGGTCTTGCGCCGATACCTCCATGAGCGCGCTGCGCCCAGCTTCGATGAGCGCATTGCGCAGATTGCCGTGGTGGTAATCCGCATTCTTCGCGATAGATGGCTTGGGACTCACGTGACCTTCGTTCGAGGAGCAAAGCAAGAGAATAATTATAAATTCCGCGCAGAGAGGCACGCAATATCGCGAATCACGCGGCAAACAAGGCGTGTGTCGCTACACGCATTCTAGCGGCTCGGTTGCGCGACTGGGCATCGGCATCGACTGGTCACGTTGTGCTTTGAACCGATATATCGACAACGCGCGACCGCCTCCCGACAATCCGCTGCACGCCGAACAGAAGGACTACGACGCCAAGTGCCTGGACACAGGCAATCATGATGAACCCACTCGCGTAAGTTCCCGTTACGTCGCGGACATATCCGATCAGAAAGGGCGTAACGAAGCCGGCGACGTTGGCGATGGAACTGATCAATGGCACGCCAACCACCAGCGACTTACCGCTGAGCAGGCCGACAGACATCTGCCAGAAGAGCGTGATACCCGCCCCGGTTCCCGCGAAGCCAAGAACAAGCAGGAAGAAAGTCGCGATGGTGCTACTGTGCCAGACAAAGACCAGCGTCGAGAGGCTTGCCGCAGTGAAGACCGCCGCCAGCGCACAGAACAGCCGACGGCGATGCGGGGCGCCCCCGATGCTACAGATGAGCACATTCCCGAGTGCACCCAGAACGCAGGCACCAGCAACTGCCCAGCCGATCTCTTTGTACCCACCGAATCCCGCCTCACGAAGTATCGTCGGGGAGAAGAAAAACAGTGCGGCGGTGGCGGCAAGGAGGCTGAAGTAGGCCGCGCTCAGGATCCAGACAGCCGGGTTGCGTAACAGGGCACGCTCGTCTACGCCGACGTCGTCCATCGTTTCGGCATTCTTCCTGAGATCGTCCTCGACGAGCTTGCGCTGTCGCGCCGAAAGCCACTTCGCGCTGCCGGGCAGATCCGGAAGTACCGCGAACGCGACGCACGCCAACACCACCGTTGGGATAGCCTGAGTGAAGAACATCCATCGCCAGCCTTGAAAGCCGGCCAGTCCATTCATGTGCTCGAGCACGAATCCACCTGTCAATCCGATCGCGACTGTCGAGAAGAGCGACCCAGAGTGGAACATGCTGAAATTGCGAGTGCGCCTTTTGCCCGGGAACCATGCATTGAAGTACAACACGACGCCTGGGTAGAAACCGGCTTCGAACACGCCGAGCAGGAATCTCAACGCGTAGAACGTCGGCACGCTATTGACGAACGTCATCGCGACACTCGTCACGCCCCACGCGCCCGCGATACCGGCAAGCACGGCGCGTGCACCGAACTTCTTTTGCAATATCGTGGTAGGCACGCCGAACAGCACATAGCCGACGAAGAAGAGCCCGGCGCCCAATCCATATACCGTTTCGCTGAATCGCAGATCCACGACCATCTGCAACTTCGCAAAAGCAACGTTCGAACGACCGACCCATGCCAGCATCCATAAGCCGAACAGTATCGGCAGTATCCTCCATTGCGCCGAAGCGTAGGCCTTCCGCAGGAGGGCGTTGTCATCTGACGATGATCCGTCTACACAGGCTTGCTTCGCCACTTCCATTCGGTCCTCCGACGTGTTGTGTTGATACGGGAAATACAGGGCGGACTGCGGCTATCAAAGGCCGTCACCCGCGCGCCCGCATCGACGGGAGAAGGCGCGCGGGTTACAGCGCTGCCGGCGCGCCGCGATATGTGGTTGCGTTTAGCTGGACTGCGCTTCCGCAAGAACAGGCGCGTCTATCTGCTTCGCGGACGGTGGCGGCCCGCCGACCAGAATGCCGGTGTCGACCGCATTGCGGATGTCGACATCCGCCAGGCCCGCTTCGCGGAACACCTGTTCGTTGTGCTCGCCGCGAAACGCGGGCGCGCTGCGCATTCCAAGCTCGTCATCGGAGAAGCGCCATGGATAGCCGTGGATGAGATACGAGCCGCCGCGGCGGTCCGGAATCTCGTGCACGGCTCCCCACTGTTTCGCCCAATCGGTCTCGGCCAGTTCCTTCAGCGTGCGGATCTGGCCTATCGCGATCTTGGCCTCGTCCAGCTGCGCATCGAGCGTCCTGAGATCGCGGAATGACAGCATCCACGTCTGGATCACTGCATGCAGTGCCTTGTAGTTCTGCAGGCGGCGCTCAGCGGTGCTGAAGCGCGGATCCCGCACAAGGTCCATACGGCGCATGGCGCGCAAGTAATTCGGAAACGTGTTGCTGCCGACGATGCTTTGTGCCGCCACGAACTCTTCGCCGCCGGGGCCAACGAAATGCGGGCCGTCTGAGGCGCCGAGGATGCCCGGCTCGGCGCCTGTGTCGACACCGGCGAGATCGAGGTGAGCGCGTTCGTTGATCGACAGCATCACGGCGGCCATCGCGACGTCGATGTATTGGCCGCGTCCTGTTACTTCACGCTTGCGCACCGCTGCAAGCACGGCGATGGTCGCCTGCAGGCCCGCATACACGTCCGCGTGCGACAGCGGATCGGTCCACTTGCGCCCGTCGCCCGCGCTGTCGAAGTGGCGCAGCGTGTTGTGCGTAAAGCCCGTTTCGGCCTGCACGGTCGGCGCGTAGGCCATGCGCGACGCCCAGGGGCCGCGCTGGCCGTAGCCGGTGATCGACACGTAGACGACCTTCGGATTGCGCCTCGCGAGCGTGTCATAGTCGAGTCCGAAGCCCTTGAGCGTGCCGGCCCGAAAATTCTCGACGATGATGTCCGCCTCGTCGCACAGTCGTAGCACGAGCTCGCGCGCGTGCGGTGCGTTCAGATCGATACTGACGTTGCGCTTGCCGCTATTCTGCTGCGCGTAGTAGCCCGACATGCCGTCGCGATTCGGGAACGCAACACGCGACACATCGGGCCGCGGCGGCTCGATCTTGATCACATCGGCACCGAGATCGGCCAGTGTGCGGGCGCACAGCGGGCCTGCCAGCACCCGCGAAAAGTCGACGACCTTGAGTCCTTCGAGTGGTCCGGCCATGTCAATTTCCCTCGAAAATGGCGGTGCCGGGGCCGGCCGTATCGAAGGCCTCCAGTCCACGCTTGAGATCGTGCGACGCCCAGACTGGCTTTTGCAGTTCGAACATGGCTTCGTCGGCGGCAGCGACACCCTCGTTGACCGCGACCCGCACAAGCTGCTTGGTCGCGGCATGCGCGATGGTCGGGCCGGCCGCCAGTTCCTGCGCGACGGACAGCGCGACTTCATCGAGCTTGTCATCGGGCACGACGAGATTGATCAAGCCCCAGCGTTCGAGCGTCGCCGCGTCGTAACGGCGGCCGAGCATCGCGAGTTCTTTTGCACGCGCCGGGCCGGCACGCATCACCTGACGCTGGATGCCGCCGAGCAGTGGATGCAGGCCAAGCGCGACCTCGACTGATCCGATCCTGGCCGACTCGGCGACCACGCTGTAATCGCAGGCGAGCGCCACTTCGAAGCCACCGCCAAGGCATGTACCGTTCACCGCGACAACGATCGGGATCGGCAGTGTTTCGAAGCCGCGCAGCACCTCGAGCGGATCCATGAGCGCCTGGCCTTGCCTGGCAATGCGATCCGGGAAGAGGGACACTTCGGCGCCCGCCGAGAAGTGCCGCAGACCGCTGCGCAGCAGGATCGCGCGCGAGCCGCGTTTCACCGCCGCGTCGAACTCATCGAGTAGCGCGCGATACAGCGTCGGGCCCATCAGGTTGTGTGGGCGGCGGTTCATCGTAAGAACCGTCACGTGACCTTTGAGTTCTGTCAGAACAATTGCTTCGTCCATCGGTGCTCCATTTGTCTGTTTCAGGTGTTTCTGATTTATATGTTAACAAACATAACATTAGGGTGAAGTGTGGATAGTCGCGTTTTCCCTGGCAACTACGCACTCGGATCCGCTCGATAGGTAACGCGTGAAAAGGTTTGTTTAAATAGCATGCCGAACTAAATGCCAGACATCATGTATTACTCGGCGAACGTTTGCCATTCAAGACATAAAACTACGGCTGCAGCCCATCACAGGCCGGACTCGAGCAGGGGGAAAAACGCGCCATATACCATCCTGGTGCCGGAAGAAAAACATCGCCATGCGCTCGTCTGTCTTCGACACCTCGACACGTACATAACACTGCTGCCTGAGTCTGCTATTTCGAAACTCGACGACTCTGACCCGATGCGTCCTACCGGGTGCAAGCCAATGCTCGACCAGGGCGCGTAACGACATTTGTCCATCAGCCAAAACTTTCTCCGGAACTCCTCGATTGGAACAGTGCAGCAGGGAAATCCGCGTATTGGGATTGAACTTCATGCCGGCGTCGCATTAGTCGACAGTCATATCGTGGCTGCTCCAAAGTGAACAGCGCCCGCGCTTGTATACCGTGCGGGCGGCCTCGATACCCTTCAATGAGCGTCAGTAGTCGACGCCCTCGACGACGCGCGCGTCCCTTTCGGCTCCGTCCCCCAGTACGGTCAACGCTTCCTGATAAGGCTGACTCTGAAACGTGGCAAGGGCCTGTTCGAAGCTCGGGAATTCGACCACAACCGTCCGTTCCTTCAGACCCGCTTGAAACGCAACGACCTCTCCGCCTCGCACCAGAAACTTGCCGCCCGCCGCTTTCACCACCTCTGTCGCGAGGACGCCGTATGCCGCGAGCTTGCTTGCGTCATGGACTGCCCGATACGCCGCCACCCAATATCCCTTTGCCATTTCGCTTCCTCAGTTGAAAGAATGTCCAAGCATAGTAACACCGTTAACATAAAGTTCCATGAGGGTTATTCCTGGCCTCAAAAGCGTATGCAAAGTTGGTGTTAACGGTGTTAGCATAAAGTCATGCGATGACTCGATGCCATCCTTTTCACGGAGAACTTCATGCCGTACACCACCATCAATCCTGCCACCGGCGAACTACTCGCCACCTACGACGATATATCCGACGCGTTGCTCGAAACGAAGCTTGCCGCGGCGCATCGCGCTTTTGAAACCGACTGGCGCCGCCGTCCCGTCAGCAATCGGGCACGCATCGTGTCGCGCGCGGCGGCGCTGCTGCGGGAAAAGGCGGTCGAATACGCTGGTTATCTGACGCTGGAGATGGGCAAGCGCAGCGGGGAAGCGCTAAGGGAAGTGGAATCGGCGGCCAGCATCCTCGACTACTACGCGAAGCACGCGCACGCCTGGCTGCAGCCCCGTCCGCTTGCAGAAGCGCCTGGCGCTGCAGTGCACATCGAGCCCGTCGGCGTGCTGCTCGGCATCGAGCCGTGGAATTTGCCGTACTACCAGATTGCGCGCGTGGCTGGCCCGCAACTGATGGTGGGCAACGTCCTGCTGCTCAAGCACGCCGAAAACGTGCCGCAATCGGCGTTGGCCTTCGCGCGGCTGTTCGAGGAAGCGGGTGCACCCGATGGCGTCTATACGAATCTGTTCATCTCGATCGAACAGGCCGGGCGCGTCATCGACGACCCGCGTGTCCAGGGTGTGACGCTGACGGGCAGCGAGCGCGCCGGTGCCGCAGTTGCCGAGCGTGCCGGCCGCAATCTGAAGAAAGTCGTGCTCGAACTGGGCGGCAGCGATCCGTTCATCGTGCTGGAGGATGCGCCACTCGACTGGGCCATCCAAAGCGCCGTCGCGGGTCGCATGTTCAATTCAGGCCAGCTATGCGTCAGTTCCAAACGCATCATCGTGGTCGGCAAGGCACGTGGCGAAGCATTCCTCGATGGTTTCGCAACGCGTATGGCCGCGCTAGAGACCGGCGATCCCACCGATCCAGCGACCGCCGTCGCCCCCGTGTCGTCCGAGCGCGCACTCAACCTGCTGCTCGAGCAGATCGAGCGCGCGACTTCGCACGGTGCGCGCATCGTGTGTGGCGGCAAGCGCGTCGAGCGCCCGGGCTTCTACATGCAACCGACTATTCTCACCGACATCACGCCGCAAAATCCCGTCTTCGCCGAAGAACTGTTCGGCCCGGTCGCCGCTTTCCACGTCGTCCAGGACGAAGCCGCCGCGATTGCGCTCGCCAATGGCACGCCGTTCGGTCTTGGCGCGTCGGTGTTCACCGCGGATACCGAACGCGGCGAGCGGGTCGCCGCGCAGATCGACAGCGGCATGGTGTTCGTGAATCAGCCTTTCGGCACGTCGGCGGAATTGCCGTTCGGTGGCGTCAAGCGTTCGGGTTTTGGCCGAGAGCTTTCTCAGCTTGGCTTCGACGAGTTCGTCAACAAGAAGCTGATCAAGGTTGCGCCCGTCGGGGTGGCACCGTTCGGCCCCGCGCGAGCAGCCTGACGCTGCGCCCATGGCAAAGCGCCCGATTGTGGCGCTTCATTCACATTCCCTTTGAACGAACACTATGACAAGCAAGACGATTATCAGTTGCGCACTCACTGGAAGCGACGATACGCCGCGGCTGAACCCTGCCGTGCCCGTTACGCCCAAGCAAATTGCCGATGAAGCCATTGCTGCATGTGAAGCCGGTGCGAGCATCGCTCACATTCACGTTCGTGACCCCAGGACTGGCGCTCCGAGCACAGATCTGTCGCTCTACGGAGAAGTCGTTTCGCGTATCCGCGATAGCGGGTGCCCGATATTGATCAACCTGACGACGGGCCCGGGTGCACGTTTCGTTCCCAGCGACGAAGACCCGAACCGGGGCAGTGAGCTGAGTACGATGATGACGCCTGAGGCGCGCGTGCAGCATGTGCTCGAATTGCGTCCGGAAATCTGCACGCTCGACGTAGCGACGATGAACTTCGGAACGCGCGCATTCGTGAACGTGCCCGACCATCTGATCAAGATGGCAACCTTGGTCGAGGAAGCAGGCGTGAAGCCGGAGATCGAGGTATTCGATCTCGGGCACGTGCGCCTCGCGCGCCACCTGATCGAAACGCAAGGCATTCTGCAGGCTCCGCTGTTCCAGTTGTGCCTTGGCGTGCCATGGGGCGCGTCCGCCGATACCGAGAGCCTGCTTCAGATGAAGCGGTATCTGCCCGAGGGCGCGCATTGGTCGGCGTTCGGCATCTCGCGCGCCCAGTTTCCGATCGTGGCGCAAAGTGTGATTCTTGGCGGCCATGTCCGCGTAGGCCTCGAGGACAATCTATACCTTGCCAAAGGGGAACTGGCGCCAGGCAACGCAGCGCTGGTTAAGCGTGCGGTGAATATCATCAAAAGCATCGGCGCAGAGGTGGCAACGCCCGAGGAGGCTCGCGGCATACTTGGCCTTGCACGTCGCCAATAGAGCGGATTGCTTTCCCTGATAACGCTGCGTTGCGAAGCGCACTGGTTTTCACCGGTAGCCTATCCTTGGTCTACCCATACCGCCGCCTCACTCATGTCAAGTTCATCCTTTCTCGCAAGAGACCCGGATGCTCTGACATAAGGAACGCGGCATCTATTGATGCATGGAGACAAAAATGCCTTTGTGGAATATCTATCATCCCGTCGGCGCCTACACGGCAGATGACAAGCAGGAGATGGCCAACCGTATCGCCGACATTTACATCATTCCTCGCTTCTACGTAGGCGTCCTGTTTCATGAACAGCCGAAGGAGTCCTTCTACATGGGAGGCGTGTCACGAGACGACTTTGTGAGAATCAGACTGGACCAGTTCGCCAGACACATCGCCAAGGACGTCGTGTGGACGGAGTCCTGGCTGCGCAAGGCGAATGCAGCGATAGCGCCATTTGTCCAGGAGCGGGGCTACCACTACGAGTTGCACGTCGGCGAAACGCCGCGAGAACTGTGGTTGATCGACGGCATTCGACCGCCTCGGCCTGATACGGACGCCGAGAAGAAATGGAAGCTTGAGAACTGCGCTTCGCCGTATGATCCGAGCGAAGGGTGAATGCGTTAGTTTCGTTTGAAGCGATTCGGACGCGAAACCTGACCGACTGCGGTGAAGGCACGGCCGTCACCGCAGTCTCCGGCAATCTTCTGGCTTTTCGCGGATCGACACAAAAGTCAGACAGGCGCCATTCCGTGCGCGATTTTCACCTGATCGCCGTCCGCGGAAGCGAGATGGTTCAGGAAAGCCTTGGCGGCTTCCTGTCGTTCCGACGTTGCGCAGATTGCCGCTGAAAACACCGTAGCAGCCTGGATCGCTGCTGGAAGCATGCCGATTATGTCGATGCCGGGTTCGTGGACAAGTTCGCTGAGCTGCTGGAAGCCGAGTTCGACCTTTCCTTTGGCGACGAGACTGCCAACGGGCACGCCGGGCCGTGCCTCGACAATACGATTCGCGATGACGTCACCAATGCCCCATCGCCGAAGCAGATTGATGATATGCGTGCCGCTAGGTCCCGTCGAATACCCGATGGTCCGGGCGCGCAACACGGCATCGCGTACTGCGGATTCAGAACTGACGTCCGGACGCGGCTCCCCGTGCTTGATGGCGACAGCCACTTCCGAGCGCGCAACACCGACGCGGCTTCCAGAGATGATGTGACCGTTGCGCTCCAGTCGATCGATCGCATCGGACGCAAGAACGACAACATCGAAACGCTCGCCTTCCTGAATGCGTCGGGCCGCTTCAACGCCGCCAACCGACACAATCGAAACGTGCTGCCCAGACACAGCCTCGTACGCTTGCGCGAGCTGCGTCAAAACATGACGCGTAGCCATCGACGATATGACGGTCAATGAATCAGTCGACATACCCGTCTCAATCAGTCGATATAACGCAGGCCCGCCTGCTTCAGCGGCTCTCGCATGTTGTACATGTCGAGTCCAAGAACACCGGACGCGAGCTTCGCGCGTTTTTCCGCTTCCAGCGCTTCCCGCGCGCTCGCCTTGTCGAGTACCGCGGCGGCGGCAGAAGCAGGCACGGCGACCACGCCGTCGAAATCCGCGACAATCACATCGCCAGGTGAAACGAGTGCGCCAGCGCAAACCACCGGGATATTGACTGAGCCCACCGTGGCCTTGATGGTGCCCTTCGAAGAAATTGCCTTGCTCCAGACGGGGAAACCCATCTCCTCGAGAACTCTTACGTCGCGCACACCGGCATCGATGATGAGACCTGTGGCGCCGCGCGCCTTGAAGCTGGTCGCCAGCAGGTCGCCAAAGTAGCCATCGGTGCAGTCCGCCGTGATGGCCGCAACGACGATGTCGCCGGGTTGAATCTGTTCGGCGGCGACGTGCATCATCCAGTTGTCGCCGGGATGCAGCAGGACCGTGACGGCTGTACCGCTCGCCTGGGCGTGAGGGTAGATAGGCCGCATGTACGGCTTGAGCAGGCCAGTACGGCCCATTGCCTCATGAACGGTGGCGGAACCCAAGGCGCCAAGCTTGCTGGCGACTTCCTTGTCCGCGCGTTTGATGTTGCGGTAGACAACGCCCATTTCATACATAGTCAAACTCCCTTTGCCTTGAGGGCTGCGTCCAGACGCGGATAGACACGCCGCGCGTTGCCCTCGTAGATCTTGTAACGGTCCTCCGCGTCGATGGCGGCTGCCTCGACATAGCGCTTCGTGTCGTCGTAATTGAAGCCCGTCTCAGGGTCGAAGCCTCGCACGGCGCCGATCATCTCGCTCGCGAAGAGGATGTTCTCGACGGGGATCACGCGCGTCAGCAGATCGATGCCCGGCTGGTGATAGACGCAGGTATCGAAGAACACGTTGTTCAGCAGATGGTCTTTGAGCAGCGGCTTCTTCAGCTCCTGCGCAAGCCCACGGAAGCGCCCCCAGTGATAAGGCACGGCGCCGCCGCCGTGCGGGATGACAAAGCGCAGCGTCGGGAAATCCTGGAACAGGTCTGAGGTGAGGCATTGCATGAACGCGGTCGTATCCGCGTTCAGATAATGCGCACCCGTAGTGTGAAAGCACGCATTGCAACTCGTGCTGACGTGAATCATCGCCGGGATGTCGTATTCGACCATCTTCTCGTAGATGGGATACCAGTACCGGTCCGACAGTGACGGGCTGGTCCAGTGACCACCCGACGGGTCCGGGTTCAGGTTGATGGCGACATTGCCATACTGCTCGACGCACTTCACCAGTTCAGGGATGCAGGTCTTGACATCGACGCCGGGACTTTGCGGCAGCATCGCCGCCGGAATGAAGTTGTCCGGGAACAGCTCGCTCACGCGAAAGCACAGTTCATTGCAGATGGCCGCCCACGTGCTCGAGACTTCGAAGTCCCCAATGTGATGCGCCATGAAGCTCGCACGCGGACTGAAAATGGTCAGATCGAGGCCGCGCTCACGCATGAGCCGAAGCTGGTTGCTCTCAATGGAATCGCGCAATTCATCGTCGCTAATGTGCAGTTCGGACGCGTGCGGCATCTCAGCCGGATTCTTGATGCCCGCGATCTGGCGGTTGCGCCAGGCTTCCAGCGCTTTCGGTGCAGTGGTGTAGTGACCGTGAATGTCGATGATCATCGTTGCTGTCTCTGTCAGTGCAATGGCTGGGCGTCCGTGCGGTCTACTGCTTGGGCGACCCGGACTTGTCCCACGAAAGGTTTTGACTGCCCTTGCCGGCTACCGAATAAAGCGCACCGGGCGCGTTGCGGGTCTTCTGGAATGCTTCGAGTGTTTCGCCGCGCATGGCGGCGTAGATGTGCAGATTCGACACGCCGGTGACGGCGCCGAGCTTCTCCAGCATGAAGAAGATGACGCCATAGTGGAGCAGTCCGCGCCAGTCGCGCCGGCGGATCAGGTCGCGTTCCTGTTCGGTCAGGCCTGCCGCCTCAAAGCTCGCCTCTTCGTCGCGCTTGAACGCTTCGCGATGCTCCGGTTCGACCATGCGATGCAGGTAATCGTTGATCCGATACGCGCGCACGGCCATCTCGATCGAGAACGGATACGTGCCGTCGAGCTTCTCGACATTGGTCAGCTCAACCGCCATCTTCTGACGATGCCGCTCGACGATGGCGGGACTGGGCTCGCTGTCTTCGCCTTCGTAAATCGCCGTCGCGATGCCCGCCATCGACGGCAGGTAGTAGCTGCGGTGCTTGCAGACCACGTTCGACGACAGCGCGCCGCGCATCGTGAGCCACATGACGACTTCCGCGCCTTCGTAGCCGCCGAGTTCCGCATATTCGGCGATCGTCATGTTTGCGAGCTGCTCGGGTCGCGCTCGAACAGGTCCAGGAAACGCTGATCCCATTCGGTGTTATTGAAGCCGGCGCGTTCGCCGTGCACCTGGTGGGAGAGGCCGCCCGTCGCGAGAATCGCGACCTTCATGTCTTCCGGATAGCTTTCGATCGCGCGGCGCAGCGCCTGACCGAGCTTGTAGAAGCGCCGCGCGCTGGGCACGGGAAGTTGCAGAACGCCCATCTGCAGGGGCACGAGTTTGACGGGCCACTCGGGCTTGTGCGGGCACAGCATCGACAGGGGCGAGAAGCAGCCGTGATCGAGCGCCTTGTTCTGAAAGAAGGACATGTCGAACTCGTCCGTCATCAGCGACTTGCCGATGTGCGCCGCGAATTCCGGATGCCCCTTGATGGCGGGCAAATCGCGTGCGCCGCCGCCTTCGTCCGCGACCTGCCATTGCTCGCCGACGCCGAGCGCGAACGCCGAATAGTGATCGAAGAAGAACGAGGTAACGTGGTCGTTATAGATCGTGACCAGCACGTCGGGGCGCTTCTCGGCGAGCCAGTCTGCCAGCGGCGCGAAATTCTCGAAGATTGGTGCCCAGACCGGGTCGTCACGCTTGTTCTTGTCGAACGCGAAGCCGATCGTCGGAGTATGTGATGCGGCAAGCCCGCCGATGATTTTTGCCATAGCCGTAAGTCCCGTGACATGCGTCGCTTCGCAAGACGGTCTGTCATCGAAGCAAATCCCGCATTGAATAAACGCATGAGATAACAGCGGTCTCAGGTGTGTCAACCACGGTTGTACGGCCAGCTATGATGTCTTCAGGCGGGGCAACTGGCGCGAAGCACGGTCGGCAAAGCGCTCTGCCGACCATCGAAAATTTCTTACCGATAAATATTTTAGATACCCAACCTGCTTAAAAGCAACGAGTAGGGCGCGCCAGTTGCGCATCGGACTCGATCAGCGGATCTGGGCCTGTGCGCTACGCACCCCCTTCGTTCTTACTGCCGGGAGAGTTGCCGTGTCGTTTCAACTAAACGGGCGCCGACCAGTCGGACCTCGGCGTCCGCCTTTTCGTCGGAGAGACGACCTGCTTCGGTGAATGCCAGATGCGCGGCGCCAAGTGAAAATCCTTGCGGAATAACGATGGCGCCCAGCTTTTCAAGTACCCCTCGCATGCCGAGCATCGAACGAACACCTCCCATCGGTCCTGGCGATGCGGATACCACGGCGGCCACTTTCGTTGCGATCAGCCGAATCCCGGGTTCACCGCTATCGAGAGGTCGACTGACCCAGTCGATCGTGTTCTTGAGCGACGCTGTGTAACCGCCGTTGTGCTCCGGCGATGCAACCAGAAGCGCGGTGTGTTCCGCAAACAGTCGCTGCAGATTTCTCGCGCTGTCAGGCACGCCGTGCTCGTTTTCGAAGTCGCCCTCATACAGTGGCAACCGGTAGTCCGCCGACGAGATAAAGGTAATCTCGCCGCCGGCCTCATGCGCGCCGCGCGCCGCGATGTCCAGAAGTTTGCGATTCAATGAATCGCGGCGGCCGCTTCCGCATAGGGCAAGAACTTTGATGGTCATGATTCTGAGGAGAAGATGTTGAGAACAGCGAGGGAAAGATTTCGGTTGCGTGACGCGGCCCATGGTCCGATGGGCTCGATGGACCCTTGCGATCACGCGCACGCATCGCGTTTGCGGGCGTGCTTGCAATACGTGCGTCAGTGCTATTCGTCGAGTCCGACGAACTGTGCGAAATGGTCGACCGACTCACGCGGCATCTGGAGTCGGTTCACGATGGAATCCTCATCCGCGTAGCCGAGAGACATCCCGCAGACCACTTCGTGGCCCGGTTCAAGCGCAAGTTGACTGGCGATGACTGACTGGTAACGCGCGAACGAGACCTGCGGGCACGTATGGAGTCCGCGAGAGCGAGCCGCGATCATGACGGTTTGAAGGAACAGCCCATAGTCGAGCCAGCTGTGCTTCTTCAGGCTGGCATCGATCGTGAAAATCATGCCGACGGGGGCGCCGAAAAAATTGAAGTTTCTGCCGGTTGCCTGGGAACGCGCATCGACGTCCGATTTGTCGATGCCCAATGCGCCGTAATAGCGCACGCCGAAGTCTTCCTGCCGCGAGCGGAATGAGTCGGGTAAACGTTCCGGCATGTGTTGCAGCGGCGGATGCGTTTCATCCGTGTGAGCACGCGCTAGCGCGGCGCTGAATTGCTGTTTGATCTGGCCGCCCAGCACGTGAACGTGCCACGGTTGCGTGTTCGAATTGCTGGGCGCAGTACGTGCGACATCGAGAATGGCAATGACGTCCTCTTTCGAAACTGCGTCTGGACGAAAGACCCGAACCGCTTTCCGCGATCGGATGATGGAGTCGACAATATAGGCATCCGAATTCATTTACGACCGGTCTCCACGGCTTTGAAAATGTCGAGCCAATGATGACACAGGCGAAGCGCGGACTGCGGTGAAAAAGCTGCAAGTTCAACTTGCAGCAGATGGGATTTGCCAGCCAGCTTCTAAAGCGGGTTGCAACGCCATACAGTCGGCACGCGTACCGTCACTGCGCTTATAAAACCGCCTCCGCGACAAGCTGCAAAGCAGGCGCGAGCTTCAGATAAACCTCCGGACGTTCGAGCGCATAGGTCAGATTTCGTTGCGCGATCTGCACGTGCTCCGTCGCCAGCGACTGCGCGCGCGTGCCTTCGCCGCGTTCCATCGCCTGCACGAGACTGTGATGCTGCTGATGCGCCATGAAAAGCCATTGACGGCCTTCGTCGATGGCGGATTGCATCGGCAACATCGCGCTTGCGGCGGCAAACGGCAGACGGTTGTTCATCTCGATTGCGCGGATCAGCGCCGCGTTGCCCGAGCCTTCGACGATCAGCTTGTGAAACCGGCTATTCATGTCCGTGTACGCGGCGTAGTCGTCGAGGTCCAGTTCGGACTTCGCGAGCAGACGGTCGCCGCCGCGCAGACATTCGTTCAGCGCGTTCGACAACTGGCGCGGCACGCCATGTTCGGCGACGAGGCGCGCAGCCATGCCTTCGAGATGCCCGCGCACCGCGATGGCATCGGCGATTTCCGCGGCGGTGATGCGCCGCATCACATAGCCGCCCGCCGGAGACGGTTCGACCAGGCCTTCCTGTTCGAGCGTGGTGAGCGCGAGCCGGACGGGCGTGCGCGATGCCTGCAGACGCTCAGCGAGCGCGACTTCGCCGAGGCGCTCGCCGGGGGCGAATTCGCCCTTCAGGATCAGGTCGCGCAGATACACCAATACACGTTCTTGCTGGGATTCCATTTCATTCTCCGGTGCTCTTTGCCGGGTTAGGCGCGGCGGACTTCGTGCGTCTGATTGTAGGGCATGCGAGGTGACGCGGGGCCGAAAAATGCGGAAGCAGATGAATGGATGTTCTGCATTGTATGCAATAGCCGCTGAATCGTAATTTTCTGGCTTCGAGAGTGTTTTCCAGGGAAAGTCCTAGTGATCGACAAAATACATATATATATCAACGATATGGGTCGCTGTTCCCGATGATTTTGACGAAAAATTTGAGATCGCGTCTGATGGGTTGTGTATGCAGAGATTGAGTTTATGAATTCTTAGTTCTATTCTTCGTGCTCATCGAAGGCGTCATTGCATACAGCAACCCGCCTCATGCATTCAAGTCAACCGGAGACACGCCATGATGAGTTCCCAGCAAAACGACACAATCACGCGCGTCGGCAAAGGCACACCCGCCGGCCAGCTACTGCGCAACTACTGGCAGCCCGTGGCGCTCGTGGAGGAGTTGCCCGCGCAGCGCCCCGTCCGCGCGGTGCGGCTGATGGGTCAGGACTTCGTCGTATTCAAGGACGAGCAGGGCCGCTACGGCATGCTCGATCGCGACTGCCCGCATCGCGGCGCGGATCTGGCGGCGGGCCGTCTGGAGGCAGGCGGCCTGCGCTGCGCGTTTCACGGCTGGCTCTTCGATGTCAACGGAAGCTGTCTGTCGACGCCCGGCGAACCCATCGGCAGCACGCTCTGCAACAAGGTCCGCCAGAGCGCGTATCCCGTGGTCGAGCGCAGCGGCATCCTGTTCGCCTACATCGGCGGCGGCGAGCCGCCAGCGTTTCCGAACTTCGACTGCTTCGCCGCGCCGGGCGAATACACGTTCGCCTTCAAAGGGCTGTTCGAATGCAACTGGCTGCAGGCGCTCGAAGTCGGCATCGATCCCGCCCACGCATCGTTCCTGCATCGCTTCTTCGAAGACGAGGACGTGAGCGACAGCTACGGCAAGCAGTTTCGCGGCGCGTCAGCGGATTCGGATATGCCGATCACGAAGGTGCTGCGCGAATACGAGTCGCCCGAGATTCTCGTCAGTCCGGCCGACTATGGGCTTCGGCTGATCGCGAAGCGTCCACTCGACGACACCCAGACGCACGTGCGCGTGACCAACGTCGTGTTTCCGCAGGCGTTCGTGATTCCGATGAGCGCGGAGATGACGATCACGCAATGGCACGTGCCCGTCGACGACGAGAACTGTTACTGGTACTCGATCTTCACGAGCTTCGGCGCGCCGACCGACAAGGCGCAGATGCGCGCGCAACGGCTCGAACTGTATGAGCTGCCCGACTACACATCGCGCAAGAACAAACGCAACCACTACGGCTTCGATATCGACGAGCAACAGACCCAGACCTACACGGGCATGGGCTTCGACATCAATGTCCACGACCAGTGGGCCGTCGAATCGCAGGGCGCGATCCAGGACCGCACGCGCGAGCATCTGGGCACGACCGACAAGGGCATCATCGCCTACCGTCGTCTGCTCGTCGATGCGATCGAGAAGACGCGCGCCGGCGAGAAGACGCTGATGATGATCGACGAACAGCAGGCGGCGCATCTGACGGGACCGGCATCGATCGACGGCATCGGGCCCGCCGACGGCTGGGACGACTACTGGAAGGCATCCGACGTCAAACGTCGCGATGCCGCGCCGTGGCCCGCGCCGAAGGCTTGAGGACGGTTTCCGCAATCACAATGGAGCGCGCGGCCGTTCAACTGCCGCGTGAAGCACGATGTCTTTTGTTGAAAACCATGGTTTGTGGACGGACGCCCAGCACGCTGCGTACGCCGAGCTGCTCGAACGGCTCAAAAAGAGCGACGTGCAAGTGGTCCGTTTTTCGTTTCCCGATCAGCACGGACTGCTGCGCGGCAAGACGCTCGTCGTCGACGAGGCGATCAGCGCATTCAAGTCCGGCGTCACGCTGACGAGCACGCTGCTCGCCAAAGATACGTCGCACCGCACGGTGTTCCCCGTGTTCACGGCAGGCGGCGGCTTCGACATGCCTGAAATGCAGGGCGCCTGTGATACCTTGATGGTCGCCGATCCCGAAACCTTCCGCGTTCTGCCGTGGGCGCCGCATACGGGCTGGGTGCTGTGCGACGTGTACTTTCCGAACGGCAGGCCCGTGCCGTTCGGCACGCGCCATCTGTTTCGCCATGCGCTCGAACAGCTCGGCAATCATGGGTTCGAATTCGTGTCCGGTCTCGAAGTCGAGTTTCATGTCTTCAAGGTCACTGATACGAACATGAAGCCCGAGCATTCGGGCCAGCCAGGCATTCCGCCCGATGTCGAGCTGCTGTCGCACGGTTATCAGTATCTGACGGAACTGCGCTACGACGCCGTCGATAACGTGATGGAAATGCTCAGGCGCGGCATCGACGGGCTCGCGTTGCCTGTGCGCTCGCTCGAAGTCGAATACGGTCCGAGCCAGTTCGAGTTCACGTTCGCGCCGACCCGAGGCATCAAGAGTGCCGACGACATGATTCTGTTTCGCAGCGCGGTCAAGCAGATCTGTCAGCGCAACGGTTATCACGCGACATTCATGTGCCGCCCGCGCATTCCGAATGTCGTGTCGAGTGGATGGCATCTGCATCAGTCGCTCGTGCATCGCGCGGACGGCAGCAACGCGTTCATGCCGACGAATCCGGACGCGCCGCTCTCGACAGTCGGGCAGCGGTATCTCGCCGGCTTGCTCGCGCACGCGCAGGGCGCAGCCGCACTATCGACGCCGACCATCAACGGATATCGCCGTTATCGGCCGTATTCGAATGCACCCGATCGCGCGAACTGGGGATGCGACAACCGCGGTGTGATGCTGCGCGTGCTGGGCGGACAGAACGATCCCGCGACGCGCATCGAAAACCGCGTCGGCGAACCGGCCGCGAATCCGTATCTGTACTTCGGCTCGCAGGTGCTCTCTGGGCTGGACGGACTCAGACGCAAACGCGAACTGCCTCCCTCTGCGGATACGCCCTACGAAACGCAGGCCGACGCATTGCCCCGCACGTTGAGTGATGCGATCGCCGCGCTGCATGCGAACGAATCGCTGCGCGAAGGATTCGGCAGCGCCTTCATCGACTACTTCTGCAAGCTGAAGGAAGCGGAAATCAACCGCTTCAATCTGGAAGTCACCGAGTGGGAACACCGCGAGTATTTCGAAACGTTCTGATGGCGTTCCCATCGAGGAGAGAAGTCATGCCTATCGTCACCTATATTCTGCGCGACGGTGATCGCCGCGAGATCGACGTACCCGCTGGCACCAGCGTGATGGAGGCCGCGATTCACGGCAACGTGCGCGGCATCGATGCCGAATGCGGCGGCTGCCTGTCGTGTGCGACATGCCATGTTTATATCGACGCCTCATCGACGGCGGACCTGCCGTTGCCCGACGACTCCGAACTGGAACTGCTCGACGGCGTCGCCGCCGAGCGGCGTCCCGAAAGCCGGCTGAGCTGCCAGCTCGTCATGATGGCTGCGATGGACGGGCTTGTCGTCCGCATTCCGCCGAGGCAAGGGTGACATCATGAACAGCACGCTTGTGGTTGTCGGCGCGTCGTATGCGGGCGTGCAGCTCGCGGCGTCGGCGCGCGAACTCGGCTTTGACGGCCGTATCGTGCTGCTCGGCGACGAGCCCGATGCGCCTTACCAGCGTCCGCCGCTGTCGAAGGGCTTTTTGACGGGCAGCTTTGCGGAGCAGCGTTTACCGCTGCGTTCTCAGGCGTTTTTCGACGAAGAGAAGATCGAATGGATGCCGTCGATGCGCGCCACGCACATCGACCGCGAGCGTCGCGAGATCGGGCTGCACGACGGCTCGCGCATCACATATCACCACCTTGCGCTGACGACGGGGGCGCGGGTGCGCAAGCTCGATTGTCCTGGCGCCACGCTCGATGCCGTTCACTATCTCCGCGATCTGTGCGACGCAAGGCGTCTTGCGCAGACGACGCGCACGGCGCGGCGCGCGGTCGTGATCGGCGGCGGCTATATCGGTCTTGAAGCGGCGGCGTCGCTGCGTCAGCAGGGACTCGAAGTGACGGTGGTGGAGACGGAGTCGCGTCTGCTGGCACGCGTCGCGTCGCCGTGGCTGTCCGGCTTCATGCTGCGTGCTCACACGGAGCATGGCGTCGCGTTCGAATTCGGACGCAAGGTGGTGGCGCTACACGACGCGGATGGGAGCGTATCGGTCGAACTCGATGATGGGCTGCGGCTCGATTGCGAACTCGTCGTGGTTGGCATTGGCGTGGTCCCGAATACCGAACTCGCCGCCGACTGCGGACTGAACGTGGCGGGCGGCGTGATGGTGGACGCCTGCGCGCGCACCAGCGACCCGTCGATCGTCGCCGCCGGCGATTGCGCTTCGTTCGTCCCTCATTGGGCGCCACCGGGCACGCGCGCATGCCGCATCGAATCCGTGCAGAACGCCAACGATATGGCAAAAACGGCAGCGGCAACGACTGTCGGGCGGCCGGAGCCGTATCGCGCGCTGCCCTGGTTCTGGTCCGACCAATACGACCTGAAGCTGCAGATGGCCGGCGTGAACGCAGGCTTTACCGACTACGCGATGCGCGGTTCCGTCGAAGACAAACGTCTCTCGCTGTTCTACTTTCGCGACGACAAGCTGATCGCCGTCGATAGCATCAACCGGCCGCAGGATCACATGTTCGCGCGCAAGCTGCTATCGAACGGTGCACGCGTTACGCCGGACGCGGTGCGCGATCCCGCATTCGATCTGAAAACGCTCGCGAGCCGCGACGTGCATGCGCCACGGGGAGTCCCCCAATGAGCGCTGAACAACACGGCCGTCCGCTCGTCGGAGTGGTGTGCGACCGCTTCTTCATCGGTGAACACGATCAACATGCCGCGAAGCACAGTTATGTCCGCGCGCTGATATCGGGCGCGAATGTCAGTCCCGTGCTGATTCCGGCATCGCGCGAGATCGAATCGGTGGAGGCATATCTCGACGGCGTGAGCGGGTTGCTGTTTCCAGGTGGCGCCTCGAACGTGGAGGCGCACAGATATGGCGGCGAAGTAAATCGCGACGCGCTCGCCGATCCCGATCGCGATCACGTCGCGTTGAAACTGATGCGCGGCGCGGCGGCGCGCGGCATGCCCATTCTCGCGATCTGCCGTGGCTTCCAGGAAATGAATGTTGCTTTTGGCGGCACGCTTCACACGGATATCCACGCGTCCGGTCATTCAGAAGACCATCTCGAAGACCTCGCAGAGGATCTGCCCACCCGCTATCGATACCGCCACGACGTCGAACTCACGCCTGCTGGCATGCTGTCGGCGCTCGCCGATGCGCAATGCGTGCGCGTGAATTCGCTGCATCGGCAGGGCGTTGCCGCGCTTGCGCCGCCGCTTGTCGTTGAAGCTCGCGCTCCCGACGGCCTGATCGAAGCGTATCGGCTGAACGGACACGACTTCGCGCTCGGCGTGCAGTGGCATCCGGAAGTCATGACGCAACACGACGCGCTGTCGCGTTCGATCTTCGAAGCATTCGGTGCGAGTTGTCGCCGGTATCGTCATGCGGCACAGCCCGCAACCGATCATCATGAGGGTTAGGACCATGTCCGCGGATCGCATCGACCTGAACCTGCTGCGCGTATTCGACGCGATCTTCGAAGACCGCAATCTCGCCCTGGCGGGCAAGCGCCTGAACCTCAGTCAATCGGCGATCAGTCATGCGCTTGGGCGCATGCGCCAGATGCTCGGCGACGACCTTTTCGTGCGCACGGGCAAGGGCATGGAGCCAACGGTGCGCGCTGTCGGCATGGCGGCGCAGGTGCGCGGCGCGCTGGCGCAGATCAGGGCGGCGCTGGGCGTGGATGCGTTCGATCCGCGCGTCGCGCAACGCAAGTTCGTCGTCGCGGCGAACGACTACATCACGTTGCTGGTGCTTGGGCGGCTCAGTCAACGGCTGCGCGCGGAAGCGCCGCTCGTGGACCTGGTGATCCGTCCGTCGACGCGGCTCGATCTCGCCGGCCAGATCGACGTCGGCCGGATCGATGTGGCGATCGGCATATTCGCGGACGTGCCGACGCGCTTGCGGTCGGCGCAGTTGTGGGAGCAGACGGATGTGGTGCTGCTTCATCGGGACCACCCCGTCGCCGGGCGCGCCGACCCGTCCATTACGCGTGACGATCTGCTCGCTTATCCGCTCGTTGCGGTTTCGCAGGGCGGCGAGGAAGAGGGCGCGGTGAGCGGCTTCATCGTCGAGCGCGGACTCGCGCGGCAATCGGAGATGTTCAATCGCGACGCGCTCAACCGCGCATTCGCCGACGGTACCGACGTGCCGCGCATGCGTATGTCGGTCGCGCATTCGCTTGCCATTCCCGCGCTGCTTCGTCACAGCGACATGCTCGCGCTCGTGCCGTCATCGCTTGGCCGTGAACTGGAGCGCTACGGCGAACTGAAAATGTGCGCGACACCCTACGAGTGTCACAACGCTGCCGTGCGCGCCGTCTGGCACGAACGCAACGACACCGACCCGGCGCTGCAATGGCTGCGGCACCAGCTCGCCGACGTCGCACGGCAGGTTCGCAGCTGTTGATCCGGACTGTGCAAGATCGGTATGCAAACAATTCACTGCGCGCGCGCCATGGTGCGCAATCTCGTCAACGTCGTCGAAACGGCCTGAAAACATAGGTCTTCTCGATTCAACCCGGATGCATCGCGCGATGCTTGCCACGCCGCACGAGGGGCATGTGCGCGCCGCGTGCGTGCTTCGCCGGGTTGTTGGCCATATCTGGCGCTCTTAATCTTGGCCCCCGATAGATCGGCGAGGCACGCAGCAAGCGCTGACGTGGCGATGCCGACAATTCAATCCCATCAGTGAGGATGCAATGGAAGAGACCCGGACTGTCGATATACAAGCGCTCATCAACGAGCACCCTTTCTCCCGCTTTCAGTGGCTCGTATTTGCGATGTGCTTCGTCATCGTGCTGATGGATGGCTTCGATACGGCCGCGATCGGCTTTATCGCGCCTTCGCTGCTGTCGGAGTGGCATATCGGCAAGGCGGCGCTTGCGCCTGTGCTGAGTGCCGCGCTCTTTGGGCTCGCGTGCGGCGCCTTGCTTTCGGGACCTCTGTCGGACAGGTGCGGGCGACGCCTCGTGCTGACCTTGTCCGTGCTGCTGTTCGGCGTGGCGTGTTTCGCTTCGGCTTACGCGCAGGATCTGACCGCGTTGACGACGCTGCGTTTCGTCACGGGCGTCGGACTCGGCGCCGCGATGCCGAACGCCGTCACGCTGATGAGCGAATACTGTCCCGACGGCCGGCGCGCCACGATCGTCAATCTGATGTTCTGCGGATTCCCTTTGGGCGCCGCCCTGGGCGGATTTCTCGCTGCGTGGATGATTCCGCAGTTGGGCTGGCGCAGCGTTCTGCTGCTCGGCGGCGCAGTGCCGTTGCTGCTCGCCATCGTGCTCGCATTCAGGCTGCCGGAGTCGATCCGTTACATGGTCGCGCGACAGCAGCCGGTCGAGAAGATTCGCAACGTGATGGTTCGCATCAGTGCGGACGCGCGCTTTGCGCATGCTTTCGTCATGCAGGAATCCGTCAGGCATGCACCGGGGAGCGGCGGCATTCGTATCGTGTTGTCGCGTTCATTCATTCTCGGCTCCGTGATGCTCTGGCTGTGCTACTTCATGGGTCTCGTCATCTTCTACGGACTGGTCAACTGGATGCCCGTCCTTCTCAAGGATGCGGGACTAAGCCCGCAACGCGCCGCGCTCGTGTCCGCGCTGTTTCCGCTGGGCGGCGTGGGGACGGTGCTGTGCGGCATGCTGATGGATCGCTTCAATCCCAATCGCGTCGTGGCGGCCGCTTACGCGTTCGGTGCGATCAGCGTGTATGCCATTGGCCAGGCAGTCGGTGATATCGGCCTGCTGATGTGCGCGGTGTTTATCGCCGGTGTGCTGGTGAACACCGCGCAGGCGTCGATGCCCGCTCTCGCGGCTGCATTCTATCCAACGGCGGGACGCGGCACGGGTGTCGCGTGGATGCTTGGCGTCGGGCGCTTCGGCGGAATCGCGGGTTCGTTTCTCGTCGCGGAGTTGTCGCGGCAGCAGGTCAGTCTGCCGGGCATTTTCACGGTCGTTGCGGTATCGGGCGGGGTCGCGTGCGTGGCCCTGCTGATCAAGCAGGCGACGTGTTCGAGCGCAGGCGTGGAGGATGTCGCGGAGGGCGAATCGCTCGCGCACTAGCGGTGAACTGTTGAAGCTGGATGCGATTACTGCGAGCCTCTGTTGAGGCTCGCAGTACTTCTTGTGCAGTTCACTTCGCGGGCGGCGTGATCTCGTATGCAATGCGTCCCGAGGGCAGGAAGAACAGCGCGATCACCGCACCGCCTTTTGCCTCGGGAAAATGATGGCTGCCTGGCGCGGGCGCGGTCCAGCCGCCGTAGCACCATCCGCTTGGGCCAGCGAGCGCGGCGCCTTCGTTGAGCGGCACGACGAGATTGAACTCGCCATACGGATGCGAGTGGTAGTCGCCGCGAAACGCGTTTTCAGGGTTGTTCTGCGCATTGTCGGTGCTGTCCATCAGCACCGCCGTGATGCTGAAAAAGAACGTTTCCGCAGAAGGCGCGACGAGCCGCGCACGCCGGTACTTCGGTCCAGAAATCTCGACGTCGGCCGCCCAGCCTTCTTCTACGCCGAGCGTAATGAGGCGGGCGAGATCCTTGTACAGCTCGCTATCGACGCCGTATTTCGTGTTCAGCCATTGCTCGACTTCGACGCCTGTGGTCATGTCTCTCACTTCTTCGAGAAACGGCAGACAACGTGCTACGAGCTGATCCTTGGTGCTGGTAGTGGGGGTTTGAGACATTGCGTTTCCTCCGTGGATTGAGTGCCTTGCACGTCTTCTCCGCCGCGGCGATGCGCGCTTTCGATGTGCGTGATGGCGGTTTCAAGATGCCATAGCCGCATCACTCGAAGAAGCGAAACTATTGCAAGTCCACAATGCACGTTATTCATAGTGCGGTCGTTCATCTTGAACGGCGCGAGATGGACCGTGCGCCCGCCCGGTGTTCCTTTGCGCGTTGTGAGAACATGCCGGTCCACAATGGTCACTGCATCCACACTATGCACTTCACCGGTTCCGATTTCTGGCGATTCCTTCCTCTCGTTCACGCAGGTGTGTTTGGCGCAACGGCTGTTGTCGGGCGCATGTTGATTGCGCGAACGAACCGACACGACGCCGTGTCGTTCTCGCGCGGCGAATCGGCGCACGACTTTGTCGCGCGATGCTTCTATTTCTGGCTGCCCGTCGTCGACGGCGTCTTTCTGATGTTCTACGGCATCACTGGCGAACACGGACAACTCGTCGCGCAATGGTTCGATCAGGAATGGACACGGTGGATTGGCGTCGCGTGCATGGTTGTAGCGCTGATATGGGTGGTTTGCGCACAGGCCACGATGGGAACCGCGTGGCGAATGGGCGTCGATACGCGCACGCGAACCGAACTGATCACGGCAGGCCCGTTCGCGCTGTCGCGCAATCCCATCTACCTCGGCATCCGCGTAACGATACTGGGCCAATTGCTGGTGGTGGGAACATGGCCCGTGCTGGTGATCTGGGCGATGTCCGAGTTGCTCGTCCAGATTCAGGTCAGGTTCGAAGAAGCGCACATGTTCAGGTTGCACGCGCAACGGTACGCCGACTACTGTTCGCGAGTCAGACGCTGGATTTGACATGCGACAGCTTCGACGAGTCGAGCTCGCCGATTCAGGGCGTTCAAGATTGGATTGAATACATTTCACGTTCGGATTTTTCATCGCGCTACGTGTGCGCATCATCTCCGTATCAGTAGATTTGTCCCACGTATCGCGCTGTCGACAGAAGAATTGCCAACCGCTCGAATCGAATTGGAGTAGCAAAATCCTTCCGCTTTTTCCTCGCCGCTTCGATCTGCATGGAGGCGTTGAGGTTTTCCCCGTTGTTGCTTTTATTGTCCAACCCTAAGCTCGCCTGGCATGCACTCATGCGGAGACGTTTAAATTCGTCATCCGAAATAATGATTGGTGGTCAAGGAGACTTCATGAAATACGGCAGGGTTGTGGCATTGGCAGCAGGGCTTTTCAGCGCGTCCGCATTTGCGCAAAGCAGCGTCACGCTGTACGGCGTGCTGGACACGGGCATCGAGTATGTTTCCCATGCAAATGCCGCAGGCGATCATGTGATCCGTATGCCGGGCATCACGGGCGAACTGCCTTCACGCTGGGGGATACGTGGCGCCGAAGATCTTGGCGGCGGACTCAAGGCCGTATTCATTCTCGAAAGCGGATTCAACCTGCGCGGAGGCGACTCGGGGCAGGGCGGACGGCTGTTCGGGCGACAGTCGCTCGTGGGACTCGAAGGGCCGTGGGGTTCGCTCACGTTTGGCCGTCAATACACGATGTCCTATTGGGCGATGTCGGATGCCGATATTCTCGGGCCGGACATCTACGGCATTGGCGCGCTGGACGCGTTCTTGCCGAATGCGAGAAGCGACAACACGGCCGTCTATAAAGGCAAGTTCTATGGATTCACGTTCGGCGCGTCCTGGTCGTTTGGACGCGACGGCGCGGGGACGGGCAATTCTCCAGGGCAGGGGACCTGCGCGGGACAGGTGCCCGGCGATGTGAATCAATGCCGCGAATGGAGTGCGATGCTGAAGTACGACGGCACCTACTTCGGCGTGGCCACAGCGTACGACGAACAACGCGGTGGCACGAATGCAGCGGCAAACTTCTTCGATGGCGTCACGCCGTTTGCGATTCACGACAGCGGCGACAAGGATGCGCGTCTGCAGGCGAACGGCTATGTGAACGTCGCGGGCGTGAAGCTGGGCGGTGGATGGATCGGCCGCCGCGTCGAATCGAACGGACCGGGCGGCGACGTGCGCTCGAATCTGTTTTACCTTGGCGCGCAATACTATGTGACGCCCGCGTTCGCCGTCGATGGGGAAGCCTACCGCGTCGTCGTGCAGCAGCAGGACGCGCGCGCAACGCTGGCGAGCCTGCGCGCCACCTACTTCCTGTCGAAGCGAACGGCTGTTTACGGCAATGTTGCGTACCTGTGGAATAGCGCGCACGCGCGCTATTCCGTCAGCGCAGGCGGCGGCGGCACGACGCCCGCAGCGGGCGTCGCCCAGCTCGGCGCGATTGTCGGTGTGCGGCATTCGTTCTGACGAGGCGGGCTGCAACGACAAACTTTGTCGCAAGAACTCACTGCGCCGGGTCCACGCGGTGGGGCTCCCACTGCCTCGTTCTCAGCGAAGACCGTGCAAATTACCAGACGGTCTGGAGATTTCGCGTGTACAGTGAAGTGTCTTTTGCCGTCTGCATCGGACGACGCGCTCGCTATGCGCGGCTTTTCATCAATCGAATCAAGACTTCAAGGAACGATCTGACTACCGTCATCCCCAAACCCAATGAGCCCGTCGAAGTTGCGCTTCGACGTTTTCGCCGTGCAATCCAGAATAACGGACTGATCGCGGAGTTGCGTGCGCGCACGGCGTATGAGAAGCCCACCACGGAGCGCAAACGCAAGAAAGCCGCCGCCGTGGCCCGGTTGCGCAAACAGATTCGCCGCGCGCTGCCGCCAAGGAAGCTGTATTGAGCCGCGTCGTCAATCTCCGTGCGGCTTCTGAGGCGCTTGTCCGGCGAGTGGCGGTTCAGCGGAGCGGCTCGTTTCGATGACGTTAACTGGCGCCGGGTCGAAAATTACCCGGGCCAGTTGATTGAAACCTTGCAATTGTGGCGCACAGGTGTTACTGTGCCCCGAAGTTCAAGAAGTTCGATTGCTGTTCATCAATAGTTCCGTTGCCCCTCGGCGGTATTCGTTGTCCTCTCCCTCCTTGATCCTTTGGCTCCAAACTCTGGAGCGATAATCTCTTCAATTTTTCTGTTTCAAGGATTCGTATGGATACCGGTACTGTCAAATGGTTTAACGACGCAAAGGGCTTCGGCTTCATCTCCCCGGATAACGGCGGTGACGACCTGTTCGCGCACTTCTCGGAGATTCGCGGCGATGGTTTCAAGAGCCTCGCTGAAGGCCAGAAGGTCAGCTTCGAAACGAAGCGCGGCCCGAAGGGCGTGCAAGCTGCAAACATCACGCCGGTCTAAGGCGTAGCAGTGCGGGGCCGGAACACGGCCCCGATTCGTTTTCTCCCCGAAGTCCACGCTCCACGTCTCTCGCACTGGCGCTTGCCAGTCGCATCTTAAACGGCGCGAAGCCGCCTCTGTCATGCTGGTTGCCGTCTCAGCGGCATATGCTTTCCAGGCGTGACTAATACAATTCAAAACATCAAAGACAAATGCAAAATTCAACAACCCAGCAGTACGGGGGCTATACCGTACGTCCGTCAGCACATTGCCTGCCTGATGGTCTGTTTTCCGCAAATTTGCTGCTCGAGCGCGATGGCGCCCGACGCTCACCGAATCAATACGAATTCTTTTCGCTCGACTATTTCGTCGACGAGGCCGACGCGGTCGATTACGCGCGAAGCTGGGCATGCCACTGGATCGACACACGCGGTTGATGTGAGCCGGCAGCAAGCCAAAGAGCGATCGCTTGCGAACCACGTCGCGCGCCGGCTCAATTCGCGAGCAGGCCAAGGTAGTACCCCACCATCGAGTGCGCTCGCGCATGGGCCGACACGGACTTTCGTGGCGATCTCGCCAGAATGACCGTTCCGACGCTGATTCTGTACGGCAGTTCGGATGTCAATGTGCCGCCGGAGATCACCGCGCACATCGCCGCGCGCCTGATTGCAGACGCGCGCTACATCGAATACGAAGGAAGCGGCCACGCCATCGGCATGACCGATCGTGAGCGCGTCAACGTGGATCTTTTTGCGTTCCTTCGCGAAGCAGGGCGTTGAACCTTCAGACGTCATTGTGCGAAGTTGTTCCCCACGCGAAAAACTGATTTGAGCGCTATTCGATGCAACGGCCAGCCTGGCGCAAGTACAGTGTCGTCACCGGGTAAGCGATACCCGGTCCTATCGACAATCACGCATTGGCAAGGTCGTTACCATGAGCAAATCTCGGCAACGGGTATTCCTGATTACGGGGGCGAGTTCTGGGTTTGGGCGCGCTTTCGCGCAAGCTGCGCTGTCGGCCGGATACGTCGTTATCGGCACGGTCAGGAGCGAAGCGGCGAAGGATGCGTTCGAGCAACTGCAGCCGGACCGTGCTCGCGGTGTGGTGCTCGACGTGACCGATTTCGCCAGAATCGACGCGGCCGTTGCATCCGTGACTGAACGAACCGGGCCGGTCGATGTACTCGTCAACAATGCGGGGTATGGCCACGAGGGCACGCTCGAAGAGTCTTCGCTCGATGAACTGCTGCATCAGTTCAACGTGAACGTATTTGGCGCCGTTGCAATGATCAAGGCTGTCTTGCCGTCCATGCGCATGCGCCGAACCGGTCACATCATCAACATGACGTCGATGGCGGGCCTCACGACCTTTCCCGGCATCTCGTACTACAGCGGCAGCAAGTTCGCCCTCGAAGGGATGTCCGAGTCGCTGGCCCAGGAAGTGCGCGGTTTCGGCATCAGCGTGACGGCCGTTGCGCCGGGCTCGTTTCGCACCGATTGGGCGGGCCGCTCGATGGTGCGCAGCGAACGGAGTATTGCGGACTACGACGCGGTGTTCGATCCCGTTCGCCAGGCCCGCCATGCAAAGGACGGCAGACAGGCGGGCGACCCGGACAAGGCTGCGCGCGTGCTGCTGGATCTCGTCGAACATCCCGATCCGCCCGTCCATCTTCTGCTTGGTAGCGATGCGTTGAGTGTCGTACGACGAAAGCTTGCGACGATGCAAACGGCTATCGACGCGTGGGAAGACGTCACGCGATCAACTGATTTTTCGTAGGCTGTGCGTTGCCGGTTGCACTGCAAGCATCAATGCAACCGTCAAGCTTCATGGCCATTGTCGCTAACGGCTTTCGTCGAGAACGATCCAGCTGACCGGAGCTAGCACGCCTTCAACACCCAACGCGCTCAATACGCGGCACGCAGTGCTTCATCGGCAACAGCGAGCCGCGACGCAATCGTCTTGATCAGAAAGCGGTGAAACTGCTGTGCGGTGACGGGGTCTTCACGTTCGAGCGCGAGCAGTGTGGGCACCGACAGACGGTGAACGCGCGTCGGCGTTTCGGCGATCACATCGGCGCTTCGCGTGGTCTGCGTGTACACGGCCATTTCGCCGACCACCGTGCCGGGGCCGAACGAGCGCAGCCGCACCAGCCGGCCGTCGGGCAGCGGCAGCGAAACGGCGACGCGTCCGCGCTCGACGATATAAAGCGCGTCGCCCGGCTCGCCGCGCGAAAACAGGTGCTGACCTGCATCGAGATCGCGTACTTCGAGGCACTCACATAGCCTTTCCAGCGCAGGCGGCGTGAAATGCGGAGCGAGTGTCGCACGGAAATGCTGTTCCCCCGATGGCTGCATCGCGGAACCCGATCCGAGCAGTGTGTCTTCGATCCATTCGAGACCCGCATCGAGCGTGGCGAACTCGTGTATCCGCAAGTTCAGCGTACCCGTCCTCACGAGCAGACTGCGTGAGCGCGCGGGCAACGCGGTGAGCACGAGGTCGGCACCCGATGACGCGCACAGTTGCCGCAGCTTCACGAAGGCGATCGATACCGACGCATCCATGCCGTTGGTCGACGCGAAGTCGAGCACGATATAGCGCACAGGTACGGCATCTTTTGTTTCGAGCCGTTCGCGCACGCGTTGCAGAATCGAATTCGCGGTGCCGAAAAACAGAAAGCCCTGAAGGCACATCCCGCATAGCTGCGTGCCGAGTTCGCGCAGACGCGCGGCATCCTCGATACTGCGCTCGACTGTCGAGGTGCGCATGGTCGCATCGAATGCCATGCGCACGCAGCTCACGCGTCCATACAGCAGCGTGAACATCACGCACGCGGCAATGACGCCCGCGATCACGCCCGCAACGACGCCATAGAGCGCCACGACGGCAAGCATGCCGGGCACGAGCGCGTACTCGTACCAGTTGAGCCTTGCATACGCGCCGACCAACCATTGCATCAGCAGCCGCAGCCCCATGAAGAGCTGCAGCCCGACCAGCACGGGGACGGGAAAGAGCGCCACCAGATCAGGCGATACCATGAGCGCGACAAGGCACGCGAGCGCTGCGAATACGCCTGCCATGCGGCTCGTCGCGCCGGTGCGCGCATTGAGCATCGAGCGGTTGTACGACTGGTAGCCGACCATCCCGCCGAGCAGACCACTCGCGATGTTGGCAAGGCCCGCCGCGCGCATTTCGCGGTTCAGGTCGACGTCCTCGCCTGTTGCCGCGCCGATGGCCGTCGAGTTCATCAGGATCGTGATTGCCGACGCAGACGTCACGACGAGTGTCTCCGGAAGATGCGCCGCGATCGCGGCCCAGTCGATGGCGCCATTGGCGAGCGGCGCGGATACGTGCAGATCCGGGAAGAAGTGCAGCTTCACATGAGGCAGCAGCAAGCCCATATTGCGCGCATCGTCGATAGACAGTCCGGCGAAGTGCAGCGACAGATAGAACAGCACGATCCCGCACGCGAGCACGAACGGCAGCGCGGCAATGTGCTGCCGGCCGCGCGTGAGAGCGGTTGTGAGCACACCGATGAACAGCGCCGGCATCCACGCGAGCCAGTGCAGATGCGTGAGCAGAGGCAGGGTGTGCCACTGCGGGGACTCGCCCGTCGCCACGCGGAATGCGCCCGCCAGCAGCAGATAACCGGTGCCCGCCAGAAACCCGCCGACTACGGGATACGGCAGGAACTGCAATGAACGGCTGCGCTTCGACGAACCGATCGCGTACAGCACGATGCCCGTCATTACCGAACACAGCGCGATGGCGATCAGTACAGTCAGAAGAATGGTTTGCGGCGAGCCGCCGTCGGCACGCACGCTGCTCGCGACGCCCGCCGCCACGCCTGCGAGAAATGCAGTCGCATTGCTGTCCGGCCCGGCGATATTCAGGCGCATCGAACTGGTCAGCGCGATCACCAGCGCCGTGACGATGCAGCTGACCAGCGCGGTAGGCACGCCGAGTTCGGCGTAGCGCGCGAGGTCCGCGCTGAAGATCAGCGTGCCCAGGCTCATTGCGTAGCAGAGCATGACGAGCGTCGAGACGGCGCCCGCCGTCAGGTCGCCGAGCAGGCCGACGGTCGTCATGCGCGGTGCGGCAGCGCTTTCAGACGCAGACTCGGACGCGGAACCTGTGGCACCTGGCTTCACGGCGCTCCCCCGGAACGCGCGGCGCCGGGCACAAGCGGGCGACCGCGCGATCCAGTATCCGCCGCCCGTCTCGCGCCTGTCAAACCGCCGGCGCGGGAGCGCCGGCCCCCCGGGTTTTCACGTTGATTTGAACGTCGACTTCACCGAGCTAACGGACCTTCGCGCGCCGATCCTGTCCGGCACATCAGCGCATGGGCGCCGACGTCAGATTGAGTGCCAACGCTTGCGCCACTTCGATGCCGTCGATGGCGGCCGAATAGATACCACCCGCATACCCCGCGCCTTCGCCGGCCGGATACAGACCGTCGACGTTCATGCTTTGGTAGTCGTCTTTGCGTCGAATCCGCAGCGGTGACGACGTGCGCGTCTCTACGCCGGTGAGCACTGCATCGTGCATCGCGAAGCCTGAGATCTTCTTGTCGATCTGGGGTAGTGCTTCACGGATTGCTTCGATCACGTAGTCTGGGAGTGCGGTGCTGAGATCGGTCGGGCGCACGCCCGGCTTGTACGACGGCACCACGGAACCAAGCGACGTCGACGGCCGGCCGGCGATGAAGTCTCCGACCAGTTGACCCGGCGCGTGGTAATCGCCGCCGCCGAGTTCGAATGCGCGCTCTTCCCATTTGCGCTGGAACGCAATGCCGGCCAGCGGACCGCCGGGATAGTCTTCTTCCGGCGTGATGCCGACGACGATACCCGCATTCGCATTGCGCTCGGCCCGGGAATACTGGCTCATGCCATTGGTGACCACGCGGCCCGGCTCGGAGGTGGCCGCGACCACCGTGCCGCCAGGGCACATGCAAAAGCTGTAGACGGCCCGTCCATTGCTGCAGTGATGGACCACCTTGTAGTCGGCCGCGCCGAGTTGCTTGTGGCCCGCAAACTTGCCAAAGCGGCTGCGATCGATCAGCCCCTGCGGATGCTCGATGCGAAACCCGAGTGAAAAAGGCTTGGCTTCCATATAAACGCCGCGATCGTGCAGCATCTGGAAGGTGTCGCGCGCGCTGTGGCCCACGGCCAGCACCACGTGATCGCACCGCAACGTTTCGCCGTTCGACAGCTTGAGCGCGCGCACCTTGCCCTGATCGATTTCGATGTCCTCGACCCTGGTTTCGAAGCGCACTTCGCCCCCCAGTTCCTCGATATTGGCGCGCATTTTTTCCACCATGCTGACGAGGCGGAAAGTGCCGATGTGCGGCCGGCTCAGATACAGGATGTCTTCCGGTGCGCCCGCCTTGACGAATTCCTCCAGCACCTTGCGGCCGTAGTGGTTCGGATCCTTGATCTGGCTGTAGAGCTTGCCGTCGGAAAACGTTCCGGCCCCGCCTTCGCCGAACTGCACATTGGATTCCGGGTTCAGTACGGACTTGCGCCACAGGCCAAAGGTGTCCTTGGTGCGCTCGCGCACGGCTTTGCCGCGTTCGAGGATGATCGGACGGAACCCCATCTGCGCGAGGATTAGTCCTGCGAACAGGCCGCACGGCCCCATGCCGATTACGACGGGGCGCAAGGAATCTGTGTGCTCGGGAGCCTTCGCGACAAAGTGGTACGCCATGTCCGGCGTCGGTCCGCAATGCGGCTTGCCGGCCATCCGCTTGAGCGCGGCCGCTTCGTCCCTGAGTTCGACATCGACGATATAGGTCAGCTTGATGTCTGAGCGCTTGCGTGCGTCGTGCGCACGGCGGAACACGGTGTAACGGATGAGCCCGTCTGCCGGCACGCCGAGATCCGCGAGGCGCGCGCGAATCGCGGCTTCGAGATCGCTCTCGGGATGGTCGAGCGGGAGTTTGACTTCGCTTAGACGTAGCATGAGTACTGAAATGTGATCACCACGGAATCGTGGCGGTGTTGAAACAGGTGGAGACCGGCATGCTGGTGGCGGCGTTGTTCGCTACGTGAGCATCCCGGATGCAGACCTTCCATCGGCGGAAAAAGCTGTACGCGGGGCTGCAAACTGACCAGACCGGACAACTCAAGCAACTTCACGATGAGCAACTGAAGCGAGCATGTGCGGGGAAGGTCGTTCCGCCCCGAAGTCATCACCAGACAAGCGCGCAACGGGATCGTACGATGACCAGGGGCGCATGAAAGGGGCCAGCCTGTCCATCGAACGGTCCTGCCCATTGCCAACCCGGAAGGCGATGAAGCTGGTGCAAGCCTGGACGCCGAAACCGTGTGTCTCATAGACGCCGACGCACCGCGCAAACCCTGACCTGCCCGGGCGCCCGGCAAATTCCGTGGAAATTCGACCGGCGACCTGCCGTTCCAGATGCCTTCTGCCACCGCGGCTCCAACCTTCTATTATAGCGGTGCAAGCGGGTGGCTTGTGCGAAGCCATGCCATGTGGACGTGGCCGCGCTCGTTGTTCAAGCGGGTCAGCCTGAGCGCCTATCGATGAACGCCGCCCAAAACGCTGCCGCCAGAGGCAAAGGATCATCGCGACGTTCTACGCATACAGGGTCGCTTTCGGGGGCGCAGGACGGGTCTGTAGCTGGCTCACCAAGGCGTGGTGCGCGAAGGAGCCCGCCGAGCTACCAGGCATGTCAGCGCGCTTCTGTCACAATAACGCTCGGCCGTTTCGTTGACGTACCATCGGCAACGCCCCACAACTGACCTTCTCGTCAATGCGCATCTTTGGAATCAGCCTTTACGTCATCATCGCCGTGTTCTTTGCGGTGCATGCCGTGCGCACCCAGCAGAACATGTACTGGCTGCTGATCCTGTTTCTTTTCCCCGGCCTGGGCAGTGCGGTCTACTTCTTTGTCATTTACTTGCCCTCTCTGCGCCAGTCGCGTGGGGCAAGGGCGGCAACGAGGGCCATTTCGCAGCTTGTCGATCCCAACCGGGCGGTACGCGAGGCGCGCACGTATTTCGATCGCGCGCCGACCGTCGAGCATCGCATGCGGCTGGCTGCAGCGCTGCTCGATGCAGGAAATGCCGCCGAAGCCCTGGAGCATTACCAGGCAGCGGCCAGCGGGCCGTTCTCATCCGATCCGGCTTTACTCCAGGGGCTGGCGCGTGCGCAGTTTGCCAACGGCAATGCTTCGGCTACGCAGGATGCGCTGGAAAAACTGTTCGCCGCCAATCCTCTCAGCCGCCGGCAGCCGGAGCCCGCGTTGCTGTACGCACGGGCTCTGGCCGCGATTGGCGCGCCAGGCACACGCGCCGCGTTCGAGATCGCGCTCGCGAGCGCAAGCGACGCCGCACCACGTTGCCTGTACGCCGATTGGCTAGCGGCGCAGCCCGACGAGGCCGACCGCCAGCGTGCGCGCGAACTTTACGCTGAGATCGTGCACGATGCCAGGCATTGGCCACGCCACGCCCGCGAACATAACAGCGAGTGGCTGCAACGGGCCCAGGCCGCCCTGGGCCGATAATTCACGGGCTACCTTCGCAAGCGACTGGATGCGGGCATTCGGGCGTCTGTCCGCCCGGAAGCGCTGCAGACGACAACCGAGGTAAACAGTCTCAGGACATCACCGTCACCGAAGTTCACGACATGTCCACTTGCGCCTGCTTCGCCGTAACCAGCCGGGCACAACACGGCACAAGACAGAGCAATGCCGCCAACATCCAGAACGCCCCCGGCAGTCCCACTCCATTCGCAACAAACCCCACACCCGCCGGGCCGACGAGATTCCCCGCGTAACCCGTCGTCGTGATCGCGACGACGGCGAGCGCCGATGGCATCGCGCGTTGCGAGCCTGCCTGACGGAACAGCACGGGCACCACGTTCGATGCGCCAAGGCCGATCAACAGAAAGCCTGCCATCGCAATCGCAGCGCCCGGTGCGGTCAACAGAACGACAAAGCCGCCCATTGCGACCCATCCGCCCCAGAACACCATCGCGCGGTCTCCGACGCGTGCGGTCACCGCGTCGCCGCCCAGGCGGCCAGCCGTCATCGCAACCGAGAAAACCATGTAGCCCACTCCGCCCTGCGCGGCAGCCACCAGTCCAGCGCCCGTGATCAGCAGCGCGCTCCAGTCGAGCAGTGCACCTTCGACAAGAAACGTAATCGCCGTGAGGCCGGCAAGCACCAGCACGATGCCGCGTGGCGCGACGAATAGCGGACCTTCTTTCGCGTGAGCCGTTTCGATCAGCCGTGACCGCGCAACGGCAATCGCGCCGAGCATCAGTACGGCGCATAGCAATGTGCTTTCGAGCGGGCCGATGTGCATCGAAAGAAGAAAGGTCATCGCCATCGATCCAGCAAAGCCACCGATGCTGAACAGTGCATGAAACCCCGACATCAAGGGCCGGCCCTCCGCCCGCTCGACATCGATTGCGTGGATATTCATCGCGACATCGAGCGAACCGAGCGACGCGCCGAACGCGAGCAAGGCAATACCCAGCGTGAGCGGCGTGCTGACAACAGTCAGAAACGGCAGGATCACGGCCAGCCCGAACCCTGCCACGGCGATGATCGGCTTGCTGCCATATCGCGCGCTGAGCGCGCCCGTGATCACCATCGCGATAACCGATCCGAGGCCGAGGCAGAGCAGCAACAGGCCGAGCACGCCGTCGTCGACGCCAAGCCGCTGCTTGGCGAAGGGCACGAGCGGCGCCCAGCACGCGACACCGAATCCGGCCACGAGGAAGGCAAGGCGGGTCGCGAGTCGTGCCGCGGGTCGGTCGAACGTCATTGTCACGGGTGTCCTGAATGGGTTGGCCGCGCTCACAGGCTGGCGGGCAGTTCGGCCTTTACAACAACCGATGGGCCGGATTTCGACAGAGCCGTACGCTCCGCGCGCGGCAGGTCGTGTTCGACGATCACGCATTCGATCGCCTTGAGCGTGGCGACCCGATGGGGCGCGCGGGCGTTGAACTTGTCGGTGAGCGCGAGTACCACGCTGTGCTCGCTGGCCGCGAGGACCGCGCGTTTGAACGTCGCGTCGGCGAGACCGAACGCGCTGATCCCGCTCTTCGGCGATATCGCACACGAGCCGATGAAGCATCGATCGATATTCAACTGGGCGATGGCCTCCACCGCGCTCGCATCGACGCATCCGCCCACGGCCGGATCGACCGATCCACCGATCATGATGAGATGCAGATCGGAGCGGCGAAGCACGGCAGCGGCGATGTCGATGGAATTGGTCGCCACGGTGAGTTCGCTTTCCTCTGGCAACACGTCGACGAGCGCGAGATTGGTGCTGCCGCTGTCGAGAAACAGGAGTTCGCCTGGTTGAATCAGCGGCACGGCTGAACGAGCCAGCGCCGACTTGCGCTCCCGCGCCAGGTCCATGCGGGCCGCCATCGGTGCGGACGCGGGCGTGATGGGCAACGCGCCGCCGTAAACCCTGCGGCAGCGGCCTTCCGTTGCCAGCGCGCGGAGGTCGCGACGGATCGCGTCTTCCGAAATATTGAATTCAGCAGCGAGCGAGGCCGCGACGACAGGCTGCCCTTGGGCGAGCCTGTTCGCGATCTCATCGCGTCGTGCGAGGGGATGTCGTCATTCATGTCTGCATCATATCGTGCATAAACAAGAATGTAAACGTGCACAAACGTGCACGGTTGGTTCAAGGCTTCGCAATGAAAAAGGGCCACGTGCGATCAGTTCGTCGGCAGCAGCGGACAGGAGACGTCGAGGCGGTCGATCCAGCCAGCGCCTGCGAGAGATGGATTGCGCGATAATTTCCACCCGCACGCAATTCGACAGCGACACGACCCACAATGAATATCCATCGCATGCTTTGCTTCGGCCGCACTGACGAAAGTGGCAACACGGCGATCGTCGTAGAGGACTCAGCGTTGGCTGAACCGGAACGACTGAAGTTCGCCCAGCAGCAAGACGCAAGCGCTACGGTATTCGTGGAAGCGGATGCGGCCGGTGACATGCAGCTTGACTACTACTACCCGCATGCCCGCAGCCCCCTTTGCCTGCATGCGACGCTCGCGGCGAGCTCGGTTTTCTTCGAGCGGTACCCTGACGTCGATCGCGTTCGGTTCGTCACGAGCGTGCATCGGCAGGTGCTCGAGGTCGAGCGCGTTGATGGGGGAATCTTCGTCGGCGTGAAGGCGCAGTCTTGCCCGGCGTTGACCCGTCATGTCGCGGAGACGGCGCGGTTGCTTCGCGTCGAACCGACCAACCTGGTTGGTACACCTGGACTCGCATCGGTGGGGAGCGCAAAGCTGCTGGTAGAGGTGGCGGATCAATCGGTGCTGGCCGCCTTGCGTCCCGATCTGACGGGTATTGCTGAATGGAGCCGAACTCACGGCGTTTCAGGCATGTACGTCTATTGCCGCCTTCATGACGATGTGTACGCGGGGCGGAACTTCAATCATCTAGACCCGCGCTTCGAAGATGCTGCGACGGGGGTGGCGGCTGGCGCGCTGGCCTTGTCGCTGGAGCGAAGCATTACGCTGCTGCAAGGCGACGCGCTCGGCCAGCCGTGTACGCTCATGGCGCGATACGCGGACGGAGCAGTGCAAATTGGCGGACGAGCGGTCAGACGTGCAATCTGACACGTCCCACCGTCGCGCAGAGACGGACAGTTGCGTCGCCACCTTGAACGCTTCTACGCGGCGGCGAATCGCGGCGCTCAGTTTCCCGCGACACGCCGCACCGTCCTCGCGATCCACGCAACGAGCCCGTTGCGCACGACGACGCCCACGATCCTGCGCGGCCCTAGCACCAGCGATCCGACAAGCACCGCCGCGAGCAGCGTGACGTTCGGCGCGATCGATACCAGCTCTCGCGCGCGCATCGTCAGTGAAGGCCTGGTGGCGCCCGGAAGCAGGCGCGCTGCGTCCCGCGCGGCGACCAGGTTCGCACGCGATACGGCCATTCGCGCCCGCACATCGGATTCAGCCGCGGCAAGCGCCGCCAGTCGCGAAGTCATTTCAACGCCTCCTTGACCGCGCGCAGGTCGTGGTGAATTTCATCCTGAAGCACGCGGAACGAGCGCACCGGCTTTTGTGCACGAACGACGATGAAGGAAATCACGCACAGCAGCAGCCACGCCGCCGCGATCGCCCAGGCCACCTGAACGAAGTACGGGGTGGACAATGCCGTAGCGATGATCGCGATGCAGAAGAACGACAGCGCAAACAATCCCGCGACCGCCAGCGCCACGAGCGCAATCACTTCGCGAGCGAGCTGGGCGCGCGCCTGCGCCAGTTCGATGGAAATGAGTTCGCCGTAGTCTGCCATCCGGTCCATGCAGAACCGGCTCACGGTGCTCCACTGGTTCACTTTGGATTGGATCGACATCTCACGGCTTCCTGAAAGAAGGGTGGCCTGCGTTGTCTCTGTGTTGGGTTAGTCGCCCGTGTCACGCCTTGCTGACCACAGCGCGCCTATCACGAAGCCGATTGCAGTCGCGCCCGCCAGCACGGCGAGTGGACGGGACGACATGGCGTCGCGCGCGAGATCGGATGCGTCGGCGCAGAGTTGTTGCGCCTTGCCGTGCAACTCAGTTGCTTTGCCTTCGATCTGCATTCCGACGTCGCCTGCGAGCGAGCCGATTGTTTCCTTCACATTGCCCACAGCTTCGCGAAGGGTACCTTCCGTCTTGGTCGTTTCCATTTGTCACTCCAGTTGAGCACGATCTGATAAACCGCCATGTCGACGACGGGACGGTGCAGCATCGGCGCACCGCCTGCGATGAGTGATGAGCAAGCACCGAACCCGACGCGTGTACGGCGCAATAGAACGGCGTCGAATGCAATGGCTGACAAAACCGGCTTGGGAGTGTGACGCGGTGTATCTGGAGAATGCCGTAAGCGGCGACGCCAGGTGGTCTGGCGGCATGGCGGCGATCGTGACAGGCGGAGCGCCGCTGGAAGTCCGACAGGAACGTGACCTGCGGTAGGGAGTTGGGGCTTCTCTGCCTAGCTGCCGTTTTTATGGGGCAGATATAGCCAGACCAATAGCGCGCAGATGACAAGCAACACGATCTTCGCGAAGAGCGTCGGTGCCAATGCCACCAGCACCAGAAAGCACAAGAGCCAGATGATCTCGGCCGTCAGCGAGGCCAACCGTTTCTTCACGCGATCTCCTTGGTCTGCCAGCCGGCACGCATCGAACGTCGCTGCACCGGGGAAAGGATCCCAGATTGATCGCTGGGGCGCGGGCTGCGCGAAGTGCGCGACCTCTGCGAAGTATACTGGCACCATTAATGCATGGCGCGAAATTCATACTTCTGTTTCAGACAAAAATCGACGCGCGACACACCAGAAACCGCTGATGTTCGACACTTAAGCGCAGACGCTCAGCCCGTCGCTCCGGCGCAGAAGTTATCGTCTTCATCGTCGGCGTCAGGGTCGCCGCCTAACGATCGGATGCAGTCGTCGAGAAACTCCATCGTGACGACTTCGTATTCGAGTGTTCCGGGCGTGCAGTCTTCCGGGTTCAATTTTCCGCGGGCCTTGCGAATGGTGCGGACGCCCCCTTCGACTGCCTGCGCAACACGCCACATGGGGTCATCCGGGACGTGCTTGTCAAGTTCATTTGCATTCATGCACCGGATATCGGCGATTGCAATTCAACCTTGAGCATAAAAATCCGCTTTATGCGCGATGTGTGCTGAAACTGAGGCAGGTCTCTAACGCGACGCGGCACTCAGCCTGTGCCCCGCATCGCGGGCAAGCCTTACATATCCGTATACCGATGCGATCGTCAACGCGCCCGCGCACAGGAACGCGAAGCGGAAATCGTCGAGCGTGAACGCGTGTCCCTGACCACCGCCCGAGCCGTTGACGGCCGCTGCCGCGCGCAGCGCCAGCGCGCCGAAGGCGATTCCGAGACCGATGCTCATCTGCGCCGCCGCATTCCACAATGTATTGGCCGCGCTCGTTTGTTCGGAGGGCACGTCCGCGTAAGCGAGCGTGGCCAGCGTGGAAAACTGTAGCGAACGCGCGAGCCCGTAGATGAACACGACCACCAGTACCCACGCGAGCGGCGACGCAGGCGTCAGCACGCCACACGCGATGGTGAACACGCCGCATACCGCGCTGCCGGCTATCGCAACGCGCCTGAAACCGTAGCGCCGCAGGATGCGCGTCGTGAGCGCTTTCATGCCGAGATTACCGGTTGCGCTGACAAGGAGCAGCAACCCCGATTTGAACGCCGACAATCCAAAGCCGATCTGGAACAGCAAGGGCATCAGATACGGCACCGCGCCAATGCCGATGCGCGTCAGTGTTCCTGTGACGACGGTGACGGAGAATGTCGGGATGCGCAGCGTGGTGACGTCGATCAACGGATGCCGCTGGCGGCGCGCCTGATAGAACGCAATAGTGCCGATTGCGAGCCCGAGGGCGATGATGCCGAGTCCGACGAGGGGATTCATGTCCGGCTGGCTGGCCACATCGGCGCCGTACAGAATGGCCGTCAACGCCGCGCCGCTCAGCACGAGGCCGAGTGCGTCGAAGGGACGGCGTTCGGCGCTGCGCAGATTCGGCACCCACTTGAGCACGGCGACGAGCACGACGAGGCAGACGGGCAGGTTGAGCAGGAAGATCCAGCGCCACGACGCATAAGTCGTGATGAAACCGCCTACGGGCGGCCCGACCACGGGCGCGACGATGCCCGGCCAGGTGATCGTTGAAATTGCCTGCATCAGTTGCTTCCGGTCGATGCTGCGCACCACGGTCAGCCGTCCCACGGGCACCATCAGCGCGCCGCCGACACCCTGCAGCACACGTGCAGCGGTAAATTCGACCACGTTCTGCGAAATGCCGCACAGCAGCGAAGCGAGCGTGAACGTGACGATCGCCGAGAAGAACACGCTGCGGGAGCCGAAGCGGTCCGCGACCCAGCCGCTTGCCGGAATGAAGATCGCGAGCGCGATCATATAGGCGCTCATGCCGAGGCTGAGCGCGTTGGGGCTGGTGCCGAACGAGTGCGCCATCGCCGGCAGGGCAGTGGCGATGATCGTCGTGTCCAGATACTCCATGAAGAAGGTCGCGGCTACGACATAAGGCAGCGGCCCGAGTGAACCTGAGCGTGAGGGCGAGTCTTTCATGAGTCGGGTGGGAGTGCGTGCGCAGCGGTACGCGATCGTACGATGACCGCGCGCATTCTGCAAAAGAGGGCTTTCGCGCTGACGGGCTGACAGCGAACCATGCCACAACGAATCGGGAGTCGTGTACAAATGGACGGTTCGCGTGGATCGACGGAGTCTTGCATGCCCAAAATCGACATTGCCGGCGTACCGGAACTTCAAGGCACGGGATATCCGCAGCCGTATGCCGCGCACAGCGCCGAACGCGTTCGCCAGCGGTTGGGCGACGCAGGCGGACTGGTCGATTTTGGCGTGAACCTCATGCGCCTGCCGCCGGGCAACTGGTCGAGCCAGCGCCATTGGCACTCGGCCGAAGACGAGTTCGTCTTCGTGCTCGAAGGCGAGCTGACGCTGATCGAAGGTGGCGGCGAAACGGTATTGCGCGCGGGCGATTGCGCGGCCTTTCCGAAGAACTCCGGAAACGGCCATCACCTGATCAACAGGTCGAAGGTGACGGCCCTTTACCTCGAAGTCGGTTCGCGTTCGGCCACGGATGTCATCACCTGCTCCGACATCGACATGATGAGCCCCAGCAGCGACGGCCGTTTCCTGCACAAGGACGGCACGCCGTATTCCTGATGCTCGTCATGCGAATGACGGCGGCGCGCGCAGCGGCGCAACCGCACAACCGTGTACACCCGCCGCCGCTATTGCGCGGCGGTGAGTTTCAGGCTTGGCCGCGAACTGTCGAGAGCGACTTCCTGCGGGATTTTGCGGCGGTCCGATACCAGCTCGATGCCCGCTTTTGCGACCTGTTCGCAGAACGCGATGCGGGATCGGTAATAGTCGGCTTGCAACTGCGCGTCCAGTACCCGTTGCTCCGCCTGGAAAAGACCCATTCGAAGCTCGCTCAAGGCCCGCTCGGCCTGCTTTTCTGGAGTCGGGGCGTGATGGGAAATCAGGTTTGCAAGCCAGTTAAGCATGAGCGTACCCTCCGGTACTCAAACACCTGGTCGAATTTCTCTGCCAGCGCGCGTTTAACCGTCACGCGTGCTGTCGGATAAAGACTATCAAAAACCAGGCTGCTACTGTGTGACCTTGCGCACCTGTTGCGAAAATGTCGAATGCTCACCACACGATGCGCGTTTTCGGCAGCGCCGCCTTGAGTTCGTCGACGTTCCTGGCCTTGGTTCCGTAGAGAACGAGTTCGCGCAATCCGGTGAGGCCCTTCAGCACGTCGATATCTTCGACGGGGGTGTTCGCGAGATACAGCTCCTGCAAATTCGTCAAACTTTTCAGGGAATCGATATTGCGAACTCTCGTGCGGAAAAGGTTGAGCATCCGCAGGTTCTTCAGGTCTTTCAGCGCGTCGATGTTCTCGACGCGGGTGTCGGCGAGATTCAGCCTCTGCAGCGCGGTCAGCTCCTTCAACGCGTCGATGCTGGTGACCTGTGTACGGGCGAGCACGAGCGTATCCAGCTGGTGCAAGCCGCGCACCGCGTCGATATCGTCGACCTTGGAGCCGTCCAGCACGAGCGTTTTCAGCGACGGCATACCCTTTATCACGTCGATGTCGCGCAGCGGCGTGTTCGCAAGGTAAAGCGCTTGCATGTCGCGCAGCTTCTTCAACGCAGCGATGCTGTCGATCTGTGTCTCGTTGAGGTCGAGTGCTTTGAGGGCAGTGAGCTGGCCGAGCGCATCGATGTCACGCACATTCCGTGCGCCGCCGAGTTTCAGTGTTTCCAGATGAGGCAGGTCTTCGAGCGGATCGAGATCCCGAACCTGGGTGTCGCGCAGGTCGAGTTGCCGAAGGTCGGTCAGACTCTTCAGCGCATCGAGATTCGAGACCCGCGTATCCCAGAGGGTGAGCGATTGCAGACCGGTCAGCCCTTTAAGCGCGGCGATGTTCTCTACATCCGTGCGATGGAGTACGAGCCGCTTCAGCGAATGCATGTCCTTGAGTGCATCGATGTTCCAGACGGGCGTGCCCGTCAGGTCGAGCGAATCCAGCGTATCCAGTTCTTTCAGCGGCTCGAGGTTGTCGATTTGCGTATTGGCGAGGTTCAGTTCGATCTTTCGGTCCGAATCCTTCAGGTGCGGAATAGCGGCCGCGACTTCGGATGCCGTCAGCGTCGGCTTTGCCCGCAAGGCCAGGCAGGTGGAGTCGGGTGGCGCGGCAGAACCGTCGCTGTTGCTGCAGGTGGCCTTGATGAATCCCAGTTCGCCCAGCGCCCGTTCGTCCGGGCTTTTGCGCGACGTACTGAACACGGCGAACAGGATGATGAGCAACAGGACGACGGCGGCGCCGATGGCCCACGGTGTGGCGCGGCGCCACGTGGGTGAACGCAAGTCTTCTGTGTTTGGGTTGGTGCTTGACGGCGGCGTTTCGGACACGGAGCGCTCCGTTGGTTCTGGCTTTCTCCTTTATACACGAAGCGCGACGCGCATCCCGTCACGGCAAAGGCGACCTGTTCATTATGCGTGAGACGCGGCGACGCGCTCTGCCAGCTTCGCGTCGTAGCTCGAATGGATGTGCACGCGTTTCTTATCGGGAAAGGCATAGTTGTATGCCTTTCGAAGCGCAAGCGAAGCCTCGTGAAAGCCCGAAAGAATCAGCTTCTGCTTGTTCGGATAGCCCGCGATATCACCCGCCGCAAAGATGCCGGGACACGTGCTTTCGTAGTTCGACGTGTCGACCGTGATGCGTCCGCCTTGTACTTCGATTCCCCACTTCGCTATCGGACCGAGATCGGCCACGAGACCGAACAACACCAGCAAATGATCGGCCTCGAGATGTGCGGAGCCCTCGGCCTGCCGGATTTCAACGGATTGGAGTTGCCCATTGGGTGCGCTCAGGCTCGCGATCGTGCCGACCGCAAAATCCATTTCGCGTGCTTCGACTGCGCGGCGCATGTTGGCGACGCTGGAGTCCGCTGCGCTAAAGCCATTGCGACGATGCACGAGCGTGACGTGCTGTGCAACCGTGCGCAGCGCCAATGCCCAGTCGAGCGCGGAATCGCCGCCGCCCGCCACGATCACTTTCTTGCCGGCGAAGTCGTCGAGTTTGGGGACGCTGTAGTGAACGTGACGGCCTTCGAGCGACGCGGCCTCGTCGAGCAGCAAACGTTGCGGAACGAACGACCCGTTGCCGCCCGCGACGAGGATAGCCGCTGCTTCGAATGTCAGTCCTTTATCCGTGCGGGCGAGCCAGTGCCCGTTGTCGAGCCGCTCGACCGTTTCGACACGATGGCCGAGATGCAGCGGCGGGGCGAAGGGCCGGCATTGCTCGACGAGCCGGTCCACCAGTTCGCGCGCGGTGCATACGGGCACTGCCGGAATATCGTAGATGGGTTTGTCCGGATATAGCTCGATGCATTGGCCGCCCACACGCTCGATGTTGTCGACGATCTGGCTCGACAGGCCAATCACGCCTGCCTCGAACGCGGCGAATAGCCCCACGGGTCCCGCGCCGATGATCAGCACGTCGGTGCTGAGGGGTGAAGCGGGCGGCGTGTCTGCCGGAGTGGTCATGGGTGGTCCTCGCGGGTCGATGAGTGTCGCGTGTGCCAATGCACGGTCTCACGATACAGACGCGGGCATGGGTCGGCAACGAAGGCACCATGGCGGGCAGGGATAAGCCGCGTGTGTCGTTGTGACGCCGGATGCGTGTTTTTTGAGTGGCGGGAAAAATTGCCGTTTCATCCGAAATCAGACTAAGGGACGTGGCACTAATAAATCGATCAAAGGGAATAAAGGAGGGGTTTATTCTTTTTCGGCTGCGCATTGATTTTGCGCGTATTCGTATTGTTATCGGGGATTCAACGCACGTGGAAGCGAAATTCGGTAAAAATGGCATGACCTGCAGAAGGGCAAATCTTTTCCATCATTTCCCGATACCGAAATAAATCCGTTATTTCGCCAATAACCTACGCCGACAAGCCTTTGCTGCCGACAACCATTCACTAGCTGCGCGATGCGGACTCAAGGCGGGAATATTTACCGCCATCCGATAGCGATCAGCATCAATTGATAAGGATCGCGAATCGAATGCGAAAGGCTCAACACCTTTCGCCAATCCGCTCGCCGCCATTCCCTATCGAGGTGTTTTCTTCGGGCGCGGCCCGGCAGTGGATTGAATGGTCATGGTTAAACGTCGGCAATTTCTTGGTTTGGTGACCGCTGTCAGCGGAAGCTATGTGCTGACCGCATGTGGCGGCGGGGGAGGCGGTTCGGGCGGCGATCAGGGCAACGCATCCGGTGCCGGCGCAACGATCAGCAGCGCGATATCCGGCTCGACTACGACAACAGCTGCGAACGGCGCAACCTCAGCGACTTCGAATGGCGCGACTTCGGGCTCGTCGAACCAGACGCAGACGGATACGGGCTCATCGAACAGCGGCACGCTAGCCTCGGCAAACGGCACAGCCATTCCACCCGCCGCTTCCATCACCGACAATCAGGCCGCACTCTGGACACTCGTCAACGGCTCGGTCTATCGCAACGGCGTGATGGCGGGCAATACCTATAACGTGACGCTGCTGCTGTGGTACGGCAACGGTATATATCACCAGGGCACGGGCGGACAGTTCTATGGATGGAATGGCACGACCTGGCTCGCCTGCAACGATCCGCGCCTTGGCGGCACGTCTGCCGACGGCACGACCATCCCGCAGGCGTCATACATCATCGACAAGGTCGGCGCCGTGTGGACGGTTTCCAATGGCAGGGTTCTGCGCAACAACGCTTACGTGGGTCTGACCTCCAGCGTGTCGCTGCTGCTGTGGTACGGCGGGAAGATATGGTACCGGTCGACGGGCGGACAGTTCTACGTGTGCACCGACCTCGATCAATGGTTGCCGTGCAGCGATCCGCGTATCGCTGTCGCCGCGCCGCGTGGGTCTTTCCACGGCATCAACGGCCATTACGACTATCGCTACACGGCTGCCCAGGTCGTGCAGATCATGATGAACATGGGCTGCTCGACGTATCGTGTCGGCTGCACGGATGATCCCGTGCAACTCACCGCCGTCACCCGTCTCGCGCAGGCGTTTCAGGCAGCGGGACTGACGCTGTTCGTGCTCATCAATATCGGCGTGCGCGATCTGAACGGCGTGCTGTTCGCGAGCGAAACCGTTGCCTACAATCGCGGGCGCTCATGTGGCGCGACGGTCGCGGCGTCGCTCGCTCCGTACGGCGTCGTGATGTATGAGTGCGGAAACGAACTGACACGCGACAACGCAATCATTCTCGACGCGACCAACGCCGGCACCAAGGCGGCCGACTTTAGCAACGCGAACTGGCCCATCATGCGTGGCGCGATGCGCGGGATGATCGACGGTGTGAAGTCGGCTCAACCGGCTGCGAAATGCGGGATCAACTTTTGTGTGGCCGATATCGGTGCCGCCGACGCGCTGTGGGACGGCAAGCAGCCCGACGGTACGAGCGGCTATCCCACCGTGCGATGGGACATGACGACGTGGCATAACTACGAGGTGTACGGCGACATCTTCGACATCGGCACGGACGGCGCAGGCCCCGGGTTCGATCTGCCGGCCTATTGCAACGCGCGCTATGGCGTGCCGTTTCTGCTTACCGAGTGGAACACCGGGCCGGAGAAGAGCCAGGCGTATCGTGCGAACTACATCAGCTCGCAGTACGCAAGCTATTATCAGGCGAGAAAGACGAAGAACATCCAGTCCGCCATGTACTACGTGCTCGATAGCGGTGATGCCACCTATGGCGTGATGATCGACGGCGTTACGCTGAATCTTCCCTACAACGCGTTTGTGAGCTTTATCGCGAGTCATCCAGACAATTGAGAAAGAGTTGCGGGTAAATGCAATGCTCTCGCATCCAATGAAAAACTTGCCGATTTGACACTTCGTATTCCGCGAATTTGCACGATCTACAAGACAAATTTTCAAAACGCTGCTCACTTCATTTTCAAAAACCCCCGATTCCATGCCATTTATCCGAGTGGCATGGATGCTGCTATTTCAATGCGTCATGCATTGATACCCGTTGCGAAGGGTTGTCATAAGCACGTCAAACCGATGGGTCGGGGACGACACGCCGCACTACAACCGCACTACAACCATTAGCCCGGAGGCGACGACGATGTTCGACGCAGCGTTCCTGCGCAATGACCTCGCACCAACCTTCAGACAGATGGATTCTTCCGCGATGGGCGGTGCTCGCGCGGGCATCGGTGTCTTGCCCTGCGCGCTCGTGTACGTGGAGACCGACAGCACGGGAAGCCCGAATTGCAAAAGCGCCGATCCATTCTGCTACGTCGAGCAGGCCATCACGCTCAACCGCAGCATGAAAGCAGTCGGCTTGCCGAGATTGACGGTAGCGACGAATGTCGCTGACGACGTGACGCGCTACATCGAGAAGGTCGATGCCGATGCACGTCCCAATGTGTTGCAACTGGCGCCGTCGAAATTGACGCTACCAAGGAGTACCCGCTTCTATGGCGCGCATTTCAAGCTCGACATGGTGGAGCAGCTGGGTGCGATGCTGCACGAAGGCGAGTTGCTGATGGTGCTCGACACCGACATGCTCGCACTTCGAGCCGTAAATGAAGAATTGCTGCAGCGCTGTCAGACGACAGGTGTGGGCGCGTTCGACATCTCCGATCAGGAGTTCTCGGCCTATGGCGACGGTCGTGTCATCGACGATCTCGAAACGGTGGCGGGCGTGCGCCTTCAAAACCCGCGATGGTTCGGCGGTGAGGTACTGCTCGCTTCCGCTGGATTCGTCAGGGAACTGGTGCCGTGCGCGCACGCATGCTTCGAGCGATATCGGCGCGTCATCAACGAGTTGAATCACAACGGGGACGAGGCATTCATTTCCGCCGCGCTCAATCTGCTTGCCGACGACGGCCATCAGATCATCGATCTCGGCGCGAACCGCGTGGTCGGACGCCACTGGTCGGGCAACACGCACCGTGACCTTCGCTGGTTCAAAGGATGTTCGTTGTTGCATCTGCCCGGATGCAAGCGCTTGCTGGAACGTCAGGCGCGTCGTCCCGTCTTCAGCGCAGCCCATGTGTGGCGGAGTCTGGTTGTGAGGCACGAACTTAATCGACCGGTGTGGCCGCTCAGGCGCTGGGTGCGCTCGCGGGTGCGGCCTCCGTTCGGGCACAGGTAGAAAGCAGTCGTACGTCGATTGTCCATTCGCGTTCAAGTTCAAGCGAAGGCCTTAACGATCGTCTTAGAAGTCATTGCATGCGCAGGCATGTCAATCACACAGCACGCGGGAGCGACCATGTTCGTCGGGAATAACTTGCAATGGATACCACACCAGCAGATCAGCGCAGCGTCAACCACACAACGTATCGCTTTTGTACTGACGGAATCGTGCGACCTGCTCGGGATAGGCGCCATCGCCGAGGCGCTTGAATGTGCGTGTTCGCTGGCGACGGGGGAGACTTCGAGAAAGTACGAGATGCGATTTCTGTCCGAAGGCGGTGGACATGTCAAATGCGATCGCTCGCTGTTCGTTTCAACAGACGAATTGCCGAAGACGGGCGACGAACGATTTGCGCATGTGTTCGTCGCCGGTGGGACGCTATCGAGAGCGGCCTGCGACACGCCCTTGCTGAGCGGTTGGCTGCAACGGATGAGGGCCAATGGTGCGCGCGTCAAACTCTTCACGGCGGGCTTCGAAGCATCGAATGGGACCCACGACAAAGGCCCGGTCAGCGGATACGAACAGGCGCGCCGCCGAAGGGCGCAACTGGGGAGTGCCGTCAAAGCGGCATTCGAAGTGATCCGCGCGGATTTCGGCGAATCGATCGCGCAGGAAGCGCTGCGCCGCACATCGTTCGTCGATTCGAGCGAATGGCTTTCGCCGTCCGTGGACGCAGCCAACACTGCGGGAGATCGAATCCGCGCAGCGGCACGGTGGCTGCAGGACAACTGTCATCGCGCCGTCAGCGTGAACGACGCTGCCGAAGCCTGCGCGATGAGCCAGCGAACACTGCTGCGCAACTTTCAGACGTACATAGGCGCGTCGCCATCCGAGTATTTGCAGCGAGTCAGGCTCGAGCGTGCGTGCCAGTTGCTCGCGGAGACTTCGCTGCCCGCGGACAAAGTGGCGCGACGCGTTGGGCTGACCAACGGCGACAGACTAGGCAAGCTGTTTCGCCGGTGCGTGGGCAAGTCTCCAATCGAGTACCGTGCGTGGACGCGTGGCAATGCCGATGCAAATGGATCGAAGGGCGAGACGATGTGCAGCGCCCATCAACAACTGGCACTCGCGACGTGTGATGAATGACGCGCCGTGCGCGCGGTTAGCGCCAGTTGATTCAAACGGCAGTGCGTGACTTTCGATTGCGCGCTGCCGCATTTTTCTACGCATTTATTGGATGGTTAGCCAGGCGTCATTTCACGCCGAATCCCATTTCGTCGAAAACATCCAGGGTCGATACAGAAAAAAAATTCTCAATGTGACGAAAATTGCGCCATTCGCTACGCATTTTTCTTTCGGTAATTGTGACTCTTCGGTAAAAGCGACGCCATCGCTCGTCTGTCCGTCGATTTCCAATACAGCAATACCCGTAATGCGCAAAACAATAAGGACCACAAAAATACCTCATAGGGTCATATTGTCCGAAACCCCGGCGCGAAATTCACTCACAGGAAATCCAAAGGGCGAATTTCCTTTCCACAAAGTTATAGTCGGAAGAATTCTGCTAATTGTCCGATGAAGTTATTTTTGGGTGTGATTTACCACATGTCTTGGGTATTATTTACGCCGATCGAAAGGACATGTGCGAACAAATTGCCGGACGTCATTCACGCCTGAAAGGTGAGGCGTTTGCGCAGTGCACAAGGACGGTTGGTAGTATTGGCAACACGTTAGGGGAATCGTCGGCACCTGCTGGGCGACAGGAAGCACGCCTCGGCAGGCGGTTCATTCATCTTCTCCCTGTTTGAAACTCGGGCAACAAATCGCGATTGCCAGTCAGGATTACTGAGCAATGCGGAGTCGCTCGCGCCGCCATCCTGGTCCGAAATCCAGTCGTCAACTCTTTGGACTTTATTCGAGAACTTTCTCGACAGGGATGCGCTTGCCATGAATAAACGACGTCAATTTCTAGGCCGCCTGACGGCTCTCGGTGGCAGTTATGTCCTCACCGCGTGCGGTGGAGGCGCGGGCAGTATCAGCGATGTTTCCGGCGACGCGGTGGCGAAAGCCACGGCCCGCGCGGCGGCGTCGGCTAGCGGCACGACCATTCCATCGGCCACATCGATCGTCGACAACTCCGGTGCCACATGGACCTTGTCGGGCGGTTCCGTCTACCGGAACGGTGTGAAAGCGGGCAACAACTACAACGTCGCGCTCGTGCTGTTTTATGGTGGCGTGATCTATCACCAGGGGACGGGCGGTCAGTTCTATTCGTGGAATGGATCGACATGGATTGCCTGTAACGACCCGCGCCTCGGCGGCACGTCGGCCGATGGCACGGCAATTCCCCCCGCGTCGTACATCATCGACAAGACGGGTGCGATGTGGACCGTCGTAAACGGCGTCATCTACAAGAATGGCAAGACAGTCGGCAACACGTACAACGTGTCGCTGCTGCTGTGGTACGGCGGAAAGATCTGGCACAAGGGAACGGGCGGGCAGTTCTATGTCTGCACGGATGTTGGCGGCTGGCTGCCTTGCAACGATCCGCGCATCGCTACGGCGGCCACGGCAGGGATGTTCTACGGCGTCAACGGCCACTACGACTACAGCTATACGCCGGCGCAGCTCGTATCGATCCTGAAAGGCATGGGCTGCACGAGCTACCGCGTAGGTTGCACCGACGACCCGAATCAGTTGAATGCAGTCGCCAAGCTCGCGCAAGCCTTTCAGTCGGCGGGAATCTCGCTGCTCGTGCTGATCAACCAGGGCGTGTACGACTCGAACGGCAACGTCTTCACCAGCGAGTCGGCCGCATACAATCGCGGCTTGCAGGCTGCGATGGCTGTCGCGAATGCACTCAAGGCATACGGCGTGACCCTTTATGAGTGCGGAAACGAGTTGACGCGGCAGAACGCCACGATACTGGACTTTACCAACGCCGGCACCAAAGCCGTCGACTTCAACAACAAGAACTGGCCCGCCATGCGCGGCGCGATGCGCGGCATGATCGACGGCGTGAAGTCGGTTCAACCCACGGCAAAGTGCGGCATCAATTTCTGCGTCGCGGATATTGGCGCAGCGGATGCCCTCTGGGACGGCCTGCAGCCGGACGGCTCGGGCGGTTATCCGAAAGTGCGCTGGGACATCACGACGTGGCATAACTACGAAGTGTACGGCGACATCTTCAACATCGGTATCGACGGCTCGGGGCCAGGATTCGATCTGCCGACGTATTGCAAGGCCCGCTATGGTGTGCCGTTCATCATCACCGAATGGAACACGGGGCCCGAGCAGACGCAGGCATATCGAGCCAGCTATATCACGACTACGCTCGGCAAGTTCTATCAGGCGCGCAAGACCCACAATATCCAGTCCGTCATGTATTACGTGCTCGATAGCGGCAACAACACGTACGGCATTATGACCAACGGTGTAGCGCTCAATCCGCCGTATAGCGCGTTCACGAGTTTCGTGTCGGGCAACGCGGATTCCTGATCCGCAGCGGGCGCCGCGCGCTCCACGAATGCTTCCCCGCATCCCAGCGGGGAAGCGCGGCCTCACAGACCGCCGCTCACTTCCAGCAGTCGTCCCCATTCATAATCGATATGGTCGGGCGTGAAGGGCAGTACACCCGCGCCTGGCGTGAACGTCAATTCACCGAAATAGACACGGTTGTCGGGGGCATAGAGATCGACGCGAACATAGTCGAAATCTTCGGCCATGATCGTCGCGGCTTTCAGCACCGATTCGAGATTGTCAGGCCGAGGCGGCGGCTCGGCACTGCGTGTGTAGGGGCCGATCATGACGTCCATATGCCGCCAATGCGCGTCGAACACGTCTCCATGGGTGTTATTGCCGAACCGGTCCGTGATCAGAAGAATGTACATGAGCGGTGGTCCGGCGTGCCCGCCGAAGCAATGCACCTTGAAATCAGCCGGAACGCGCCCGTTGCGGTCCAGAAGAAGCTGCTCGAAAAAGATGCGCGGCTTGATTTTCCTGTAGTGCCGTTCGCGTGCCACCCAATAGAACGACGTCGATAGCCACCGTTCCGACAACTCCTGCAGCCTTTCGAACGTGGTCTCCGACTTGTCCCGCACGATTTCGACGAACGTGCTGCCGTGATTCGCCTTCATCACGAACGCTTCGGGCAGACTGTCGAAGACCGCACGCGTGAATACCTCAGGCGCGGCGATAAGCGGAACAAGATGCGCCTCGCCGAGCTTGTCGGCAACATATTCCCGAACTTCGAGCTTATCGGTCAAGCGTACGTAGCGCGGGTCCGGACGAAGATTGCGTTGCAGGATCTTTTCGTTGAATGTGGCGGGACGTGCGAGTCGTGGATATCGCCCGATACATTTCCGGTGCAACAGGCTCAGGAATAGCGTATCGGGCAATATCGACTTCGCCTTCTCTTTCATTCTCCGGATCGCTGACTGCGATGGGATCGGGTCTCCCAAAACATGGTCATGCAGCAGCGGGCGCGCCTCGACCTTTTCGGACGATGCGGGCGTCCCCTTTCTCGTGGCAGACGCGTCCCTCTCTTCGCGGGCCTGCGCATACTTGGTTATTGGCATTTTTCGCGCTCCCTGCGTCCCGCTAGAAAACGGGCTTCATAAGCAAATCCGTTGCTGCGGCCGATTGGACGACCGGGTCTGCCGCTGCAGGCGACAGCGTTTGAGCGTGACTGCCGTTGCCGAGATGACGCAACGCGCGAAAACGCGTTGGCGACATGCCGTAACGCACCTTGAAGATGCGCCCCAGCCGGTTGCCGTCGCCCATGCCGCAACGCCTTGCAATCTTGTCGATAGGAAGCTCGGTGTCCATCAGCATCGCGCAGACCACCTCGAAGCGCGTGCGCAGCAGATATTCGAGCGGCGTCATGCCGAACTCGACCTTGAAGCGGCGTTGATAGTTGCGCTTGCTCATCGCCGCGGACTCGGCAGCCTGGCTGACGGAAATGGGCTCGCTAAAGTTTTCTCTGATCCAGTGCGCCGACTCGCGGATTTTCTCGGACGTGGTCGCGATCCCCGCATCATCTGCGTCGGGTCGCATGCGCTGACGGGGTTGCGGCTGCAGCGTATGCGCGATCCGGCGTGCCGTCTCCGGGTTGAGATCGCGCTCGATCTGCACGAGGGCCATTTCAGTCGGCGTCGCACTGGCGGGCCGCATCTCCGAAAGACCGTCGTCCAGCACGAACACGGGCACGGCGGACTGCGCCGGGCAGCTCGACAGATCGGTTTTCTGCCGCATGCAGGACGGCGTGCCCGGTCCCTGGCGCGATAGCCAGGAGACGAGCTGCTCGCTCGACTCGGTCACCGGATCGGCGCTGCAAGCAACGAAGAAGGCGTGAAAGTCGGCCAGTTGAAACCGTTCGAGCTTCTGCGTCCAGATCGGAAAGCTGGCGCCGCCCGTGACGAATCCGCCCGTCTGAGACAGCACCGAGAAGCGGTACGGCGGCTCGACGCCGACGTCCGCTTCGAGCTTGTTGGCAAGACAAAAGGCGTCGCCAACCGCGCCCGCAGCCGCCATCGAGCAATGCGGCGCGATCAGCAGACCGATATGCTTTTCAAACTTCGATTCCTCGAGCCGTTCATCGGCACACAACGGATGCGGTTGATAAATCCCATTCACCGTTAGCTCTCCCAATTAATGCACAACAATTCGACCAAATCAGAATACAGTAGGGACATGAGCCATGCGACACCTGTCCGATTGGCGCGATTGATGTGGCGAAATCGTTCGGATGTGGGAAATTCTTACTTAAATATGCGCTTGAGGTTCCAGGTGTTTCTTCTGATCACGGAAAGATTTTCTGACCGAAAATGTCCGATTTTGTTGAGTCAAAGCCGGTTCATTTGCCGCCGAGGCTTGGCGTATAAGGGACACAGAATGGTGAAGGATTTCGTAAGCGAATCGCCGTAATAGCATCCTGTCACTACCGTTGTATTACGTGATTTTCCGCGTCGCGTATCACTCTGTTACACGAATTTCAGATCGCAACAACTCTTTCTCTGCCAGGCAGTCGATGTAACGTGTTCCACGATATCGGCCATTAGCACCCGAATTTAAGCCGGGTTTGTACTAATTCGAATTCTGCGCGTCTATGCTCTAACGCAACATCAATGGAAGGGCGATTTCGCGGATTGAAAGTCAATTCATGAAATCAGCCAGAAGCTTTTTCCAAACGAATTGCTCCGTCGAGAGCGTGCATGACGTGCCACTCGCCTCACGCGGTCGTGGCGATCGAAGCTTTCGCTGCGCACGCCGACAGGTCTTCGCATCAGCGCAGACACGACGGGCTTTTCGCCATTGTCAGTGCCGCCGGTGTCGGAAAAGGGGATACGCATGAGTGAAATACGCAGGCATCTTGCTCTTCTCGTCCTGAAGTTCTGATACGGCATCGGGGAGTTGCGGTTATCTCACTCCCCGTCAGCTGCCGTCATGGCCATCTGGCCAGCCGTTCCTGTCATTCATCGTCGGCCCGAGCACGGCTGATCGAGCTTCTGTTGCGTCCCGTCAGGCGGCCTCAGGCCGCCATCGCGCCGTGCATTCGACGGGTACTCACGTGCTTGCAGCCTGCTCGACCAACCGCATTTCAAAGGATGATTCCCGTGGATTATTACCCCTCGAACTCGCTTCCTGTTGCCCCTGAGGTTGAGCGTGGGCAGCTCACCGCTCGAGAGATGCTCAACCTGATGCGGGACCATATCTGGGAAATCGTGGCGGCCACCGTCGCGGTGTTTCTGCTCGCCGTCGCGTATCAGCTCATCGCAACGCCCGTGTATTCGGCGGATGTGCTCGTGCGCGTCGATCCGCCCGAGCCGAACGCGCTCGGCCTCGCGCTGCAGACCCAGGAGGCGCTCCCGCCGCCCGCGCCGTCGCCCAGCACCGAAATGGGCGTTATGCGCAGCCGTACGGTGCTCGACCCCGTGATCGACCGATATCGCTTCGACGTTTCGATCAAGCCCCGGCGCATCCCGATCATCGGCGACATTGCGGACAAGTTCTCGACGCCCGGCGAGCCGAATGGTGCATGGCTCGGTCTGAAGTCATTTGCATGGGGTGGCGAGGTCGTCAAGGTCGGTTACCTGAACGTTCCGCAGAATCTCGAGGAAGAGAAGCTGAGTCTCATTGCGCTCGGCGACGGCGCATATGAACTGCTGGGTCCGTCGGGCGAATTTCTGGTCAAGGGCACGGTCGGCAAGCCAGCCGAAGGCAACGGCATTTCGATGCTGGTCAATCAGCTCGCCGCACGGTCAGGCACGCACTTCGAGGTGACCCGCTGGAACTCGGTGGATGCGACCAAACGCTTCATGGATGTCGTGAAGATCACGGACAAGGTGAAGGACTCCGGCCTCATCGAGATCGAATACGCGGACAAGAGTCCTTCAAAGGCCGCTGAAGTCGCGAACGCACTGGGGCAGCAGTACCTCGCGGCGGCGATCGCCGGCCGTCAATTGAACGACACGCAGACACTGAACTTCATCAAGGGCGAATTGCCGCGCCTGCTTGCCGACCTGCGCAAATCGGAAGAAGCACTCAAGACCTTCCGTGCGAAGTCCAATTCGATGCAGCCGACAACCGAGGCGCAATCCTATCTGCAAGGCGGCCTCGATCTCGACCGGCAGATTGCCAGTCTGGAACTGCAACGCACGCAATTGCTGGACAAATACGCGCCCGGAAGCCGCTGGATTCAAAGCGTCGACACGCAGCTCGCGCAACTGAAGAAGACGAAATCCGAATTCGACGGGCGCTTCCAGGGCATGCCTGCGTCCGAGCGTGAGAGCGTCGATCTGATTCGCGCGCAGAAGGTCGCTGAGACGGTCTATATGGGCATGGTGCAGAAGGCCGAGCAATTGACGGTGCGTCGTGCGAGCACGACGGGCGGCGCGCACATTCTCGATACAGCAGTGCGGCCCCATCGCCCCGTCAAGCCCGATCCGCTGATCGTGCTGCCGGGTGGCTTCGTGCTCGGTCTCGTGGCGGGCGTGCTTATCGTCTTCATGCGCCGCCACGTGCTGGTGGGCGTCACGGACCCGCGCTATGTCGAGCGTCGTCTGAGTGTGCCCGTCGTCGGTGAAGTGCTGTTCAGTCATCAGCAATCGCTACTCGATCGAGGCCTGCCGGCCGCCGCGCGAAAACCATTGCCAGGCGCAGGCGGACGCAGTGCACCGCCATTACAGCGTGGCGCGGAAGGAAGCGAGGCGGCAACGGGCGAAAAGATCGATCCTTCGTTCGGTACGTCGGGCAACAAGATTCTTGCCGAACGCTTCCCGCATGACGCATCTGTCGAAGCGCTACGCGAAGTCCGCACTGCAATGGCGCGTGATCTTGCGCATACCCGCAACAACATCGTGATGGTGACGGGGCCGACCACATCGGCGGGCAAGAGTTTCGTCGCGGCGAATCTCGCGACGCTCCACGCGGAGGCAGGGGCGCGGGTCGCATTGATCGACGGCGACATGCGCCGCGGCCATCTCGCCGCCTTCTTCAGCCAGAGCAATCGCGGTGGCCTTTCCGAAGTACTTGCCGAGCGGATGCCACTGCGCGATGCGCTGCGGCAAGTCGGCATCGAGGGCGTGACCTTCATGTCGTGCGGGGCGCGTCCGGAGAATCCGGCGGCATTGCTCACGCGGCCGCGCTTCCGGGAATTACTGCAACGCCTGAGCAATCACTTCGACCTGGTGATCGTCGATACACCGCCGTTCCTCGCCGTCACGGACGCTTCGATCATTGCGAACGAAACGGGTGCATCGCTGCTCGTGCTGCGTTCGGGCATGCAGAGCGAGGAGGAGATTGCCGACACGATCAAGAAGATCGAGCGCGCAGGCGGGCGTGTGGCAGGCGCTGTCTTCAACGGCATTCCGCTGCGTCGTAGCACGCGCAATTACGGCTACGCGACGAACTATGCGAGCGACTTCGGCGAAGTCGAGACAGCGGCCTGATGGCGGCAAGTCACTACGCAACCACTGCTAACGGCACAACTTCGTGAGGCGGAGAATCGATGGCATTCGCGATTAATGGAAAGTTCACATCGCAGCCTGTCACGGGCGTGCAACGGGTCGCATATGAACTCACGAGAGCAATGCAAATGCGTGAAGAACCGGGCAATGAACTGGAGATCTTCGTGCCGCACAACGCGATGGAGCCCGGCGCGTCGCTCAAGCGGCAGCGGCGCTTTCCGTGGCTGCGCGGCACGCTATGGGAACAGATCACGCTGCCGCTCGCGGCAAGAGGCCGGACGCTCGTCAATTTGTGCAACACGAATCCGATCCTCAAGCGCAGGCAGGTGGTAATGGTCCACGACATGGCCGTCTATGACGCGCCGAATGGTTTTTCGAAGAAGTTCTTGCTGTGGTATCGGCTGTGCTTCTCGATCCTGCCAAGAATGGAACCATTCGTGCTGACGGTATCCGCGTTTTCGAAGCGGCGCATCAGCCATCACCTGAAGATCGACGAGTCGCGCATCGCCGTGATCCAGCCGGGCGCCGATCATCTCGATCGCGTCGTGCCGGATTACAGCGTCATCGATCGGCTGCAACTCAGCGAAGACACGTACTGCGTGATTGTCGGGAGTCTCGATCCGCGCAAGAATCTGCAGCGCGTTCTCGAAGCGATTTCGGGCCTGAGCCATTTGAGTAATGTGAGATTCGTGATCGTCGGCGGAAAGAACTCGCGCATTTTTGCTAATGAAGGTATCGAGGCGATGTCACGTTCAAAGCAGGTCATATGGGCGGGATTCGTGTCGGACAGCGAGTTGAAGGCGCTCTATCAACGTGCGGGCTGCCTGATTTTCCCGTCGCTTTATGAAGGGTTTGGATTGCCGCCGCTCGAGGCCATGTATTGCGGATGCCCCGTCGTCGCTTCGTCGCGCACTTCGATTCCCGAAGCGTGCGGAGACGCTGCGATGTATTTCGATGCGACGTCCGCGCAAGACGTCGCCGAAAAGATCTCACTGATGATGAGCGATGGCGCGATACGGCAACGGTACAGGGTAAAAGGAATGGCACATGCACGGGAATACCGCTGGGACCGCTCGGCAAAAAGGCTGCTCGACGTGCTGAACGGTAAGGAGAGTGAGCCTTTTTCGGAACTCGCAACACGTGTGTCGGCCGGCTGAACAGCGAATGGGGCAGCCTATGCATCGAATCAGTTACCGGCCATCCCGACGACGTGTACTCGCCACATTCGCCGCGCTCGCGTGTGCCGGTTTGCGGCCTATGCATGCTATTTCAGCGACCGCGGTTGCGCCCGGTCCGGTTGGCAATCGCGCGCCTCGCAGGATCGTCGACATGATCGGAACGAATGGCTGGCCAAGCTCGGCTGCCGACATCGAGATGTGGCACAAGATGGGTATCAGCTGGGGGCGTGGGTCGGTTGGACCCGGACAGCCGGATGCGCCGACGCAACCGATGCGCGTCGACAAGACAGGCAATCGCTATGACAGCGATTTGCCCTCGGTCGTACTGCGCAATAACCAGAACGGCATCCGGTCCTTGCTGTTTCTCGGCTATACGCCGAAGTGGAATGCGAGCCTTTCCGGCGACACGAAATCAGCGCCCGAAGATGTCGGTGCATGGGAGCGTTATGTGGAAGCGGTGGTTCGCAAGTACTCAGGTTCGCCGTATGGCGTGCGCCATTTCCAGATCTGGAATGAAGCGGCGGGACGCCTGTCAGGCGGATTGCCGCAAGCCACTTTCTGGCACGGTCCGAACTTCAGCAAAAACGAGCACCAGTCCGGACCTTACGATCGCGCGATGCAGGACTACGTCGAACGAATTCACATTCCGGCTGCCCGCATCATTCGACGCTATGGCGCTTATGTCGTCTATGGCGGATGGCCCGATCAGGGCGGTCTCGACAATCTCGACAAGTGGCTCGATTACCGAAGCCCGCATTTGAACGAGCGGATGGCCGATTGGGTGGATTACCTCGACACGCATTACCTGCCCGTTGCAGATCTCGACCGCCTGTATGAACGATACGTCAAACAGGGGCCGGCGCGCGGATTGTGGCAAACGGAGATTGGCGACAGGTACATGCTCGACGAGCACTACTTGCCTCGCTACTTCTTCGAGTTCGCGGTATGGGCGCTGGCGCGCAACTGGGACGATCCGGACAAGTATCTGTCGATGGTCTATCACTGGGACGGCTATGAGCCTTTCCGTCTCACGCATCGCGGTCCGCCCGCGCGCACCTTCAACGTGTCGGGGCAAAGCCTGATCGTGCTCAACCAGACGATTCCCGGCGCGCTTGCGTCGCTGCCAGGGCCGCTTCGATTCGGTCCGGAGGTGACGGGCTCCGGTTTGCTGTCGGACAAGGACACGGTGATTCAGGTGAGCGCTCCATCCGGTTGGCGCACCGTGGAAGCAGCGGGCATCGTACCGCCGTCGGGCGGCGCGCAAGTGCTCTTTATCGACGCATTGACGGGCGCTGCCGCTCCGAAGGAAGACACCGCGCTGAACTGGAATAGCGACGCCATGAACATACGGTTTCGCGTGCCGGACAACGTCAATGGCGCCGACAGAAAGCCGCCCAGACATCTTGGCTATCTCGTCGTGCGGGCGAACCAGGGGAAATCGGCTTGAGAAAGACGAGTTCTTTTCGCATTCGACAGGCCTATACGCCCATTTTCGCAAAGCGGATTCAGTTACCCGCTGATTCAATTCATCGTATCGAGGCTCTATGAAACAGATCGCCATCGTCATATGCAATTACAACTATGAACGCTTTCTCGCCGAGACGATCAATTCTTCGTTGGTGCAGGACTATCCCGAAACGCGAGTGATCGTCATCGACGATGGTTCGACGGACGGTTCGCGGGCCATTATCGAGCAATATGGTTCGCGCATCTCCGCGGTTTTCAAGGAAAACGGCGGACAGGTGTCCGCATACAACCTCGGTGTCGAACTCGCCGGCACCGACTACGTGATCTTCCTCGATTCCGACGATGTGCTGTATCCCCACGCGGTGTCGGAGGTCATGCGCAAGTTCGAAGCAGAGGATCTCGCGAAAGTGCAGTTTCGTCTCGACGTGATCGACGAAGCGGGCAAGCAGACGGGCGCCTACGTTCCGCACTCGGAGCCGCCCGCCGACTGCGGCCGTTTGCTGAAAGAAGGCTGGCTCTATCCGTCGCCGCCGGCGTCGGGCAATGCGTATAGCGTGAGCGCGCTGAAAGCGGTCTTTCCGGTGCCGGAAGGCGGCATCAATCGCTATGGCGCGGACTTCTATGCGATCTACGGGGCCGCGCTGATCGGTGCCGTCGCGACGATACCGCAATCGCTCGGTGCGTATCGGGTCCATCATTCGGCTACTCCGAGCGTGTCGTTTGCGAACTCGGAGCAGATCAAGAAGGCGCCGAAGGCGTTCAAGGAGCGTTGGGTCACGCTGCGTGAAATCGCGAAGGAGCGGATGAATCTCGAACTACCGTCTGCATTCCACGATTTCGCGCATGAGAAAGCGTACTTCGGATCGAGTCTGTATCACGCGTCGCTCGGCGCGCGGTGGCGCTGGATGCTGAACGATTCTCGCGGGTATATGCACACGATCGTCGCCAACCCTTTCTGGAGCCTGAAAAAGAAGGCCGGCACGCTCTTTCTGTCGAGTCTCTGTCTGTTGCCGTACTCACCTCTTTCAGACTTCGTGGTCCGATACATCACCAACCCGCTTGCGCGCCGCGGCACGGTCGAGCAATAGCCATGCAGCGTCGCCAATACAGGAGAGGTGGGAATGGATGGTAAGAAAAGCGCTAACGTCATAGCATTCGTCTACGGCGGCTATCTGATGAGGTACGTGTACCTCATCATCGTCGTGCCGTTCTACGGACGCGTGCTTGGCGTCGCCGAATACGGGCGTGTACTCGCGGCGATGTCGCTGATGAACGTCATCTGGATGCTGGCGAGCTACGGATTCACGTTCGTCGGCATGCGCGAGATATCGAAGGCTCAGAACAACAGCGAATGCAACGCCATTTACTCGTTGCATACGAGCGCACGCCTTGCATTGTGCGCGCTGGGTGCGTGCATCGGCGTCGTTGCGACCTTTTGTTCACCGACGTTGTCGGAGCGGCCGCTCATCGGTTTGCTGGCGACCACGCTGGGCGTCGTGTCGGCATTGAATCTTGGCTGGCTCTATCAAGGGCGTCACCATTTCCGCACGCCGATCATGATCGAGGTATTCGGCTTTGCGGTGAGTCTGGTGCTCGTGTTGTGCCTCGTGAGAGGGCCCGCGGACTCGGTTTGGGTCGTCGGTAGTCTGTTGACGGCGGGCGTGCTGTCTCTGGCCATCTCCTATGCGCTGGCGACGTATCAGCTGGGGCGGCCACATCTTTCGTTTTCCGGCATCGCGTCGCTCGTAAAAGGCTCGACGATGCTGTTCTGCTATTCGTCGGGTTCGGTCGTGCTGACTGCATCGTCGACGTATTTGCTGACGCTGCTCTCCACGCCAGCCCAGGTGGGTTATTTCGGCGCAGCGGAGCGCTTCGCGACGATCGGGTTGAGCCTGATGGGGCCCGCATCGCAAGTGTTCATTCCGACGATCTCGCGCCAGCTTGCGCAGGGAGACAAGGCGGGCGCGCACGCGACCACGCGGCGCGGCGCGACGCTGATGCTGGGCTATGGCCTGCTGGTTTTTTGTGGCGCGTTGACGTTGTCGCCCATCGTTCTGCCGTTGATTCTCGGGGAAGCGTTCACGCCGAGTGGGCATGTACTGCAGTGCTTCGCATGGATGTTTCCATTTGCGGCCTTCAACGAATTCGCTGCGTTCTACGTGTTCGTGCCGCGCAAGAAAGATCGCGTGCTAGCCATTGCAGGCGCCGCTTCCGGCATCGCGAATCTGCTCGCGGCACTCTATCTCGCCCCGCGATACGGCGCGGAGGGGATGGCATTCGCTCGCGTAATCGGCGAGCTCTCGCTGTCGGCGATGCTGTTGACCATCATGGTTCGCCAGGAACTGATTACCCTCGTGCCGGGCGCGGGGCGTGCTATCGCGATAGCGCGAGTCGCGTGGGGAACACGCGGTCAGGCTGGCGCGGGCAAGGAGGATTGAGTGATGCCTTGTTTCTGGACGAAGCGGATTGACGGGGTCCGGCACGAAAGGACCGGGAAAGTACGGACGGACTCGATGAACACAAGGAGGTCGCGTTGAAAGTTGCCATTGTTCATGACTGGTTGGTGGTATCGGGTGGTGCTGAGAAGGTACTGCAGAACATTATCGAGTGCTTCCCGAACGCGGACCTGTTTTCACTGGTCGATTTCATGGAGGACCGCGCATGCATAAAAGGCAAGCCGGTCCGCACTTCGTTCATTCAGCGCTTGCCGTTCGCGCGCAAACGCTACCGGGCGTATCTGCCCTTGATGCCGATTGCGATCGAACAGCTCGACCTGTCAGCCTACGACCTCGTCATTTCCAGTTCGCACGCGGTAGCGAAAGGCGTGCTGACAGGACCGAACCAGTTGCACGTCAGCTATGTGCATTCGCCGATACGCTACGCGTGGGATCTTCAGCATCAGTACCTGAGAGAGTCGCGTCTGACGGCGGGCGTCAAATCGGCGATGGCCCGTGTGCTGCTGCACTACATTCGTGGCTGGGATTCGCGCTCCGCGAATGGCGTCGACCATCTTCTTGCCAATTCGAAGTTCATTGCGCGCCGGATCAGAAAAGCCTATCAGCGCGATGCGACCGTCATCTACCCGCCCGTCGATCTCAGCCATATGCCGGTTCGTGAAGGAAAGGAGAACTTCTACGTCACGGCGTCTCGCATGGTGCCCTACAAGCGCATCGATCTGATCGTCAAGGCGTTCTCGCAGACGCCGGAGCGCAGACTGGTCGTGATCGGCGATGGGCCGGATATGAAGAAGGTGAAGGCTGCCGCGGGCGATAACGTCACGATCCTCGGCCATCAGCCGTTCGACGTGCTGGTCGATCATCTGCAGCGCGCGCGTGCCTTTGTGTTTGCGGCAGAAGAAGATTTCGGCATTTCGGTCGTCGAAGCGCAGGCGTGCGGGACACCCGTCGTCGCGTTTGGGCGGGGCGGAGCGTTGGAGTCGGTGCTCGGCTTGCCGCGCGAACGGCCCACGGGTGTATTCTTCCAGGAGCAGACGGCTGAATCGCTGCTGGAAGCTGTGGACAGGTTCGAAAAGTACTCCCGTCTGTTCGATGCGCGTCAGTGCCGCAAAAACGCGGAGCGCTTTTCGTCGGAGCGGTTCAAGACAGCGTTGACGTCATTCATCGAAGACCGGTTGCCGGATAGTCTCACCGATCCCGCGCATGCGTATGCCATTGAAGATGAAGTGTCATTGACGGACGAAGAGCGCGAGCGGCATCTGCTCGTCTGAAGCGCTTGCGCGGGCGCTTATCCGTGTTGCCCCGGTCGCGCGTGTGAAAGCGCGCAGACGAGCGCAGGCGTATTTTCTCTCAGCGCAGCAGAGTTCTCCTTGATGAGGTCCTGGAACGGCGCTGTATGCCCATAGGTCAACGTCGATACGGCTAACAGGCAAATCGTCGACCCTGCAGGCCGAAGCCGTCGAAATTCGACGCGAAGCGCGGTCCGCAGGAACGCCGCAGCGACGCTTGCACCGATTACCCAACCCACACAGACTTCGGCGATCGAGTGCGAATGTCCATGCACGCGCGAAGCCCCTGTCAGTGCGCCCAAAAGCAGACCAGCGGCGATGCCAGCGATGATGCCTGGATAAGCAGGGAACCGCCACCATCTCAATTGCAGCGCGAACGCGACGGCCCACACGGCCGTCGACAGCATCGTATGGCCGCTGATGACGCGAAAGTGCGCCAACGGCAGCGCAACCCCCCATGTGTAGTACAAGATCTTGGTCGCGCCGACGGGCAGCATGCCGCAACTCAGCGCGAGCGCCCAGCGCAATGCGAGCCTCACATCACTCATTGCAATCCAGATTGCGCACACGATGGCCACGGGCAACGTGACTGCGGCATCGCCGAGGTTGGAAAGGACTGTCCACATATCGGGCTATTCGTTTGGTTTCGTCTGGTTTACGAGCCCGGGATGCTGCGCCCGGTTGCCGTTGGATAAGCTTGCCCGCGGTGTCGATAAGGGGCTGCGCGTCCGGAACGCGGGCCCGTCCATATGCAGGATTCACCACGCGCACGGGTCGCGACGCGAGCAGCAGCGAAATCACGAGAGAAAGAATCAGAACATTTGACGGCGAGACCAGCCGATGTTCCGTCGCGGCCATGACGAGCAGACATACGGACGAAATCTCGACGAAGCGGAATGCCGCGAAGTTACGCCCGTGCTCGACCAATGCGCTGCGCGCGGCGCCATCCTGGCTCCATTTGACGAGCTTCCAGTAAAAACCCAGCATCAGCGCGAGGCCCACCACGCCGAGTTCAGCAAGGAAGTTCAGATACGAGTTGTGCGCGTGCGAGTCACTGTGTTCGACTATGATGTCGGAGGGCACGCCCAGCACGCCGAAATAGGAGACGACGTTGCGTATCTGGTCGTCGAATGAACCGAATCCCATGCCCACGATCGGGCTTTGGCGGAAATAGGCGAGCGCTCTTGGCCAGAGCCATTCATAGCGAATGTCCAGATTCGCGGTCTTGGCGTCCTGGTTCTGGATGCTGAAGGTGTAACCCATGTAGTCGACCGTGGAGCGCGTGTGATACATCGCCATCGCAAGGGACGCCACCACGAGGCATGAGATCAGCGTCGCGAGAATCACGCGTTTGCGTCCGAAGTACAGGTACGGGAGCACAGCGAAGGCGCCCAGCAGCGAGCCGCGGCTATATGTCGAGAAGAGCATCAGTCCGTTCAGCGCGATCAGCGCGAGCATGATCTTGCTGCGCCGCTGGAGATAGCAGGCCACGCCGAGGCAGAACAGCATCGCCAGAAAGCCGCCTGCCGCGTTACGGGCGATGAAGAAGCTGCCGAAGCTGTCGTCGGGATGCTTGAAGATGCTGAGCAAACCATTCTGCGCGAGATAGAGCGCGTAAGGCGGAATATTGATGACAACCGCAAACACGAAGAACGCGCGAAGCAGCTTGTTCATGTCCCAGCGATGCGCGTACAGACAGCCGGCAAAAATAGGCGCATAGGCGATGAAAAAATTGCCGTCGCGTCGGTAAAAATCGAATTCGGTCAGCGAGTGAGGGTCGTAGAGCAGTGTCGATACGAGCGCGAATAGCGTCAGTGCCGTCAGCGGCGCCATAAAAGACGGGTAGCTTCTGCCGAAAAAACGCCACGCGCAGAAGATGATCGGCAAAAATCCCACTGCGCTAAGCGGAATCAGATTGGTAACAGTCAGGAATAGCGCCAATACCGATATGTAAGCCATTTCGACTCTCGTGAAGAATAGAGTTGCACATCCGCTGGTGGAGGTGGCGCATGTCAATGGTGGATGCGTTTTGATCCGACATTGCGCGTGGCGAGTGATCGGATATGCCGATCACCCGCCAGAATGGAATTGCGACTTGCTATTGATGTGTGGTGTTCGCGTGTCCGGAGGATCACAGTGGCAGATGCCCCGCGAAACCGGGATAAGAAAACGAACACCTTCTACGCACAACGTAACACGATTACCCCTTCATTTCCAAGCTCGAATCGCTTCTCAAAAAATATAAAGCCGCCAGATATTAGCCATTATCAGAAAGGCTCTGCGTGACAGGCCATAACATCAACCGTTTGCGCCAGAGATGCTGTGTCGCAGTGCAACGTGTCTATCATTGATCTCAGGTCGAGTTGAATACGATGGCTGCGAGTCGTTGAATACGCCGTTGCCGGAACTTCGATCTTTCCTTCATCTTGCAAGGTTGCGCGAGCACGACGCGAGACGGGCGCCCTCCTAGGAGCCGCCTTTCATTCGCGGCCGGTGCGATCTGCGGCCATCACAATCCCGCGTCAATACCCGATAGATTCGCGCGCAAGGTGTGTAGATAAAAAGCCGGTGGTTGGGTCATATCAACGTCGCCCGGACAGCCATGGGCGCTGAGGACCGGACTTCCAGACTTCAATACCAGGGAGATTGAAGTGAACACACGAATTACACATGCCGAACAACAGAACGTCGCCGCTGCGGTTGCCGAAACGGCGACCCGTTGTCGACGCCTCGTGCAGGTCATTCTCGCAGGCGGGTCGGGCACGCGGCTCTGGCCCATATCGCGTGAGCAATATCCGAAGCAGCTGATCGATGTGGTCGGCGATCAATCGCTGCTACAGGCCACGATGAAGCGGATGGACGGCTTCACAAAGACGTGGGACGTCGCAGCGGAACCGGTGATCGTCTGCGGCGCTGAGCATTTCTACGCGACGTCCGAACAGGCGCGAGAGTGTGGCGTAAAGCCATGCGTCGTCGTCGAGCCGGCGCGGCGCGATACGGCGCCCGCGTTGACGCTGGCGGCGCTGGCTGCGTGTGCCGATGGCGACGATCCCATTCTGGTCGCGATGCCCGCCGATCACGCGATCGCAGACGTGCCCGCGTTGCATCGTGCCATCGAACTCGCGGCGCTCCACGCAGAGGAGGGCGAGATCGCCACGCTGGGCGTCCCGCCGACGAGCGCCGACACTGGCTTCGGCTATATCCGTCTCGGCGCGCAACTGGCGGATGGCGCGCATCGTATCGACCGCTTCGTCGAAAAGCCTGCTGCCGAACTGGCCGCGCAATACGTCGCATCGGGTGGCTATTGGTGGAACAGCGGCATGTTCGTGGTGCGCGCCTCAGTATGGCTTGCCGCGCTGAACGTATTCCAGCCGGACATGCACGCGGCGTGCATGCAGGCTCACGCGAGCGCGAAACGGGACGACGGGCAGATCGTTCCGGGCGCCGATGCATTCGAGCGCTGTCCGTCCGATTCGATCGACTATGCGGTGATGGAGCAACTCGGCAAGCCCATGTCGCCCTTCACGGCTGTCGTGGTGCCGCTCGAAGCCGGCTGGTCCGATCTCGGTTCATGGGATGCCGTGTGGCAGGCAATGGACAAGGATGAGTTCGGCAATGTGGCGAACGGCCGTGTGCTGATGGAAGGCGCAACGACTACTTATGCGCGCTCGCAGGGCGGCAGGCTTGTCGCGTGCGTGGGGACGAGCGATCTGGTCGTCGTCGAAACGGACGATGCCGTGCTCGTCGCGGACCGATCGCATGTGCAGGACGTCAAGGGGCTGGTGTCGCGTATCCGGCAGACGAACTCGCCGGAAGCCGATAACCATCGAAAAGTGCGGCGCCCGTGGGGCTTTTACGACTCGATCGATCACGGCGAGCGTTTTCAGGTCAAGCGCATCGTCGTGAGTCCGGGCGGGCGGCTGTCGTTGCAGATGCATCACCATCGCGCGGAGCACTGGATCGTCGTATGTGGCACCGCGCTCGTCACGCGCGGCGACGAGCAGTTCCTGCTGAGCGAGAACCAGTCGACTTATATTCCGATCGGCGTGCAGCACCGTCTCGAGAACCCCGGCCATGTGCCGCTGCAGATCATCGAGGTGCAATCCGGCGCGTATCTCGGCGAGGATGACATCGTGCGGTTCGATGACAAATACGGCCGCTGCAATTGAGCGGCCGTGGTGAACAAGTGCTTGCTTAAAGGGGGTGTGTGATGCGTGCATTGACAGGTCTGCTGGCGCGGCTATTCGACGTCGCGCTGATCGTGACGGGTGCGCTCGTGGCGTCGCAAATCCGCTTCGACGACGTTTCGCAGCGGGGGTTTTATCTCGCGTTCGTCGCGTTTGCTGCGGCGTTCTCGCTCGCCATATTTCCCACGCTCGGCGTGTATGAATCGTGGCGTGGGCGTTCGAAACGGGTATTGACGGGGCAAGTGGCATTAGGCTGGCTGATCGTGCAGGGATGCGCAATGGCCTTGATGTTCTCGCTGCACCGGATCGATGTTGTGTCGCGCCTGTGGTTCGTCTACTGGACGGCCATTTCGGGCAGCGCGCTCATTGCGAGCCGTCTTGTACTGCATAGCGTGATTGGACGCGCTCGCCATGCTGGAATGGATTTGCAGCCGGTTGCGATTGCTGCGTGTGGAGACCACTATAACGACATCATTCAAAAAATGGACGGTGCACCCGCATCCGGTTTCCGGCCGTGGGCGATCTACAATCTGCGGCCGGAGTCCAAATCGACGCCGCGTGTGCCGACGTTCTCCGAGCACAAGGCGTTTGCCCGATACGTGCGCGAGCAGAACATCGGCGAAGTATGGCTAGCGTTGCCATTGACGGAAGAACGCACGATCCTGAAGCTCGTCGACGAGTTCCGCAATGACCTGATCAACATTCGTTTCATGCCGGATGTGCGCGCGCTTGCGCTATTCGAAGGAAGCGTGACGAGTGTGCTGGATCAGCCGACGATCAATCTCGCCGCGTCGCCGCTCCCGCCGAACGCGATGATCAAGAAGGATCTGTTCGACCGCCTTTTCGCTCTTTGCGCGTTGCTCGCCATTTCGCCGATTCTTCTAGGCTGCGCGATCGCCGTGAAGCTGAGTTCGCGCGGGCCTGTGTTCTTCAGGCAGCAGCGCAAGGGCGCGGATGGCCGCGTGTTCACGATCTACAAGTTCCGCACGATGCGCCTGCATCAGCAGAAGGCGGGCGTGCTGGAGCAGGCCAAACGCGATGATCCGCGTATCACGCGCGTCGGGGCCTTTTTGCGGCGGACGAGTCTCGACGAATTGCCGCAATTCTTCAACGTGCTGTGCGGCGATATGTCGGTGGTTGGGCCGCGTCCGCATGCGCTGGAGCACGACGACCAGTACCAGTACGTAGTGTCCGGTTACATCCATCGCTACCGGATCAAACCGGGCATCACGGGCTGGGCGCAGATCAACGGATTCCGGGGCGAAACCGACCGCATCGAAAAGATGGAAGGGCGTGTCGAGCACGATCTGTACTACCTGCGCAACTGGTCTTTCGCTTTGGATCTGCGGATCATCCTCGCGACGATCTTCAAAGGCATTGCTCATCAGAACGCGTATTGAGTGCAGTCGCGTATTGCGCTTTATCGCGGCAGTCGAGGTCCCGTATTTCCCCCCAATGCAAGCAGGAACGGCTCAACGCCTTGTTTGAGCAGGTGCGCCATACATGACTCATGCAATTACGTTCAGGAAGTCTTCGGTTCACACGCAGCGCGCGCGGCCGCAAGAGGAAGATCAAGCCTCCGTTCATCAGGAGCGCGTCTTGAGCGAGCAGCTTTGGTGCGTTCATATCGAAGGGCTGGACGACTTCGTTGCGACGACGTCCCGGGAAGCCGCCGAGCGCGAGGCTGCGGCGATCAACGCCTACCTCGACAGCGCGAAGGAGAACGGGCAGGCCGTGACGCGCATCGTGCGCGCGTCGGCAACCGTGTGGCCGTTTACGCCAGCGAGCCACGCGCGCTCATTGGAGACCGACTGGCACGATCTGCAGCGCATGCCGCATCGCCAGGCGCAAACACGTCGTCGTGAAGGTCCGCTGTCGGCGCTGTTGCGTCGGCTCAGGGCATTCGTTAGCGGCACGCGGCAAGGCGGCTAGTACAAGCGCGACGCGCGCTCGCGCAGTTGGGCAATCACGAGATGCCGTGCAACGGCACGTTACTTCCATTACAGAGGTGGAGATCGACATGTCGTACGGCATCGTTTCACGGATCGTCACGGTTGGCGCCATTCTGATGCTGGCGAGTTGCGGCGGCGGAGGCGGGGGTGGATCGGGCAACTCGCCGGGCGCGCCAAGCGCGAACACGAGCCAGCCGACGCTGGCAAACGCGACCGCGCTCGTCGACGGCAGCAAGGTCGGTGACGACTATTGGCCCGCAGGATCGACGCAGACGGGCGGCACGGGCCAGCCTGTCAGCGGCCTGAATTGCGGCACGCGCGGCAATGTCTACACCTACTCGCATCTGTCGATCTATCTGAACGGCAGGCCGCTCGCGCTGCCCGCGAACATCGGCACCGTCGCGCCTACGATGGCCGCGCAAACGGGTTGCGCCTATCCGCTGCACACGGATGACGAAACGGGCAAGATCCGCATGGACGCGAGCTCGAATGCGTCGTACACGCTCGGCCAGTTCTTCGCGATCTGGGGTCAGCCGCTCACGTCGACGAACGTTGCGGGACTGACGTCGACGCCTATCACCGTCTACGTGAACAACGGTGGCCAGCTCAGCAAATATACGGGCGATCCCGCCAGTCTCGTGCTGCCCGCGCACGGCGAACTGTCCATAGAAATCGGCTCGCCGCTCGGACAGATTCCCACGTTCGCCTGGACCGATCCGCCGTCTTTCGATCCCAACCAGACGGTGCTGGCATACGGCGGCACCGTCGGCACCCCGCACTGGCAGAACGGCAACACGTCGACGGGCGGCACGGGCGCCGATGTCGACGGCCTGATCTGCGCGTCGGGCATGAGCGAGCTGTACCACGTGCATGCGCATCTGGCGATCGTCAGCGACGGCGAGTGGCTCGCGTTGCCCGCGAACGTTGGCATTGTCTCGCAGTGCAACTACGAGATGCACACGCACGATTCGACGGGGATCATTCACATCGAAACGCCGAATTTGAAGACTTTCACGCTCGGCCAGTTCTTCGATATCTGGGGGCAAACGCTGTCGAGCACGAACGTCGCGGGGGTAACGGGAACGGTCGTCGCGTACATCAATGACAACGGCGACGTGCGGCGCTATGAAGGCGATTTGCGCAGTATCGAGTTGATCTCGCATCGGGATATCACGCTGCAGATCGGCAAGCCGGTGAATACACTGGCGACGTATTCGTGGTACGAGCCGCAATAGGGCGTTGATTTTCAGCAAGTGCCTGATAGGGGCCGCGATATGCGCACGCATCGAGCGTCGCGTTTCGCGGCCCCATTGCATGCATCCTGTCGCGCGGCATCAGCGTGTCATTCAATGCTTCGTTAAAGATATCATCGGCTGCGATCACATTCTGTTGGGCGGCCGCGTACATCAAAATAAAGAACAGTTGGTCGCGGCCCGACAACGGCACGCCTTGCGAGCTGAACGGATTCGCTTTTCAATGCAGCAATACTCTTTGTTTTCAACTGCCTGACGGCAAGCGGCGGCAAATATAGCCCGGCTGGCACAAGCCCTGCATTGGTAGCCGCGGGCACAACGACGGCCAGTTTGGCGAGGCCGCCAAGGCGTCAACAGCATTGCTCAGATTCCTGGAAAGTGTTGTTCGTTTGAGCCTCTTTGGCAGCGTGCCGCACGACGGCCCTGCACATCGTCCCATCAACATTGAACACGACACGACGCAATGGACCTCGTCCTTGCGCGTCGATCCGTTCATTGATTTAATTGGAGTCCTTATGAAGTCGAAACTCATCATGACTTTGCTCATCGCAAGCTCGGCGTCGCTGGCAGCACCCGCTTTCGCAAGCGGTTACGGTCCTGCGCCTTACTATCGCCCGGACGTCGGCGCACCGGCTTCGCAGGCTGGCCAAAGCGCTCAAACACTGGCGGCGGAAGCAGCCCAGGCCAATGTGGCGGACCAACAGCGCGCCGGCGTCGGCGGCGACGAAACGATGACCACGCAGTCGGGCCGCCGCGCACCTGCCGATAGCCAGGGTCCGGTCTATCGCGGAAGCTGATCCGCAGATCGCGGAGCGCTGGCTCGCCGGCGCTTCGCTTCTCGCCTGGTTTGCACGCCCAGGTCGAGCAATGCGGTCGAAAAGAAGCAGCCCATCACCGCAGACAGGATGATGAAAATCGACGCTGCGTCGACAAGCAAGCCGAAGTATTTGAACAGCAGCAGGCAACTCGCCAGCAACAGCAGGTTGAGCAGCAAGCCGAGGACTGCGGACGCTTTCGGCACGGCCCGCACGAATGCCGCGAGACGCGAATCCGTACGCGGCAGATACCAGATGATCAGAATCCCGAATGCGAGGACGAAGATCGTCTCGGCCCACTTGAGCCAGACAGGGCGGCGCAGGAAGCGCCCGTCGAAAATCGTCTCGATGATCTGAGCCTGTATCTCGATGCCCGGCACCAGTTCGCCTAGCGCGGTCGTGCGCATGTCGGTGTTGCCTGTTCCCGTCAGCCCGACCAGCACCAGCTTGTTATGAAAGCGTTCGGGATCGACCTGGCCTTGCATGACTTCGCGTGCGGAGACGTAGCGATGCTGCGTCGAGCGTATCGACGCGAAATGCAGCCAGATGTCGCCGTCGGGCTGCGTCGGAACCTGGACGTCCGCGACGCCGACTGACTGCATGCCCGTCGTGTTTGCATACACATTGACGGCCGCCGAGCCTGTGACGACGCGCAGCATTTCGATAGGCATGCACGGCACGAGCTTGTCGCCCAACCCGAGGATGAGCGGTATGCGCCGGACGGTGCCCTGTTCGAGCGCGACGTTCAGCATCGCCTGTCCGTGCGCCGCCGCCTGCAACTCCGGCAGGCTCGCGAGCACGTAGTTGTACCGTTTCACCCGGTTCAGCGGATCGGCGCCATGCACGAGAATCGGCGCGCTGCGAAGGTCGGTGCTGGTGTCGAACGCGGGGTGATCGACGGCGGCGGCGCCGAGTATCGAAGGCGCCGCGCGCAGCGAGTTCGCGAGCGTGGTCTCGTGGCGAGGCAACGCGCGCAAGCCAGCCGCGAGCGCGGCGGCCGAGTCGGGCAGGTTGTCGGCTACCTTGTCGGGCGAGGTCTGATCGGCTTCCGGCATGTAGATGTCGAGACCGATCGCGAGCGGTTTTTGCGCCGCGATCGCATCGACGAGGTTCGCCAGCCGGTTGCGCGGCCACGGCCATTGACCGACGGCCGCGAGCGTCCTGTCGTCGATCGCGACGATGATCACGGGCTGCGAGGCGGGGACGCGTGGGAAACGGCGCTGGTAGTGATCGAATAGCAGTTGCCGCGCCGTGCCGAACGTATCGGGCACCATGTCGTCGAGCTTGTCGAGGAGCGCCGGTCGTGGGATCACGCCGGGCGATTCACTGTACAGATTCAGCAGACTCAGGCCGAGCAGCACCGCGAGCGCGACGGGGCGTCCTTGTCCCGCCCTCATCAGCTTCATGAAAAATACCAGCCATGAGTAGTCGCGAAAGCGTTTCATGTCGGCAGCGGCAGATCAATGCCCGTGACAGGCACAGTGACGGATCACCCGGATCACTGAATTGTAATGACGACGCGCCGATTCATCTGGTTAGGGACGCCGTCCGCCGTGTGCACGAGCGGCTCGCGCTTGCCGCGTCCCGCCGTTTCGATTTCTTTGGCCGGGATGCCCGCCTTGACGAGGAACTTCGCGACGGTCTGCGCGCGCTGCATCGACAGCTTGTCGTCGTATTCCTGCGACCCCGCCAGGTCCGTATGGCCCACGACGGTGAGATGCGGCGCGGGCCATGTCGCGAGCGCTGCTTTCAGTTGCTGGACGGTGGCGTTGGACTGCGGCGCGAGTTCCGTGGCCGAGTCGAACAGGAAGTTGATCGTGAAGGTTTTCGGACGCGGCGGTTGCGCGGCGAGCACGTCGCCATAGCGTGCTTCGACGTTGGCCGGAGTGGTCGCGGTCTGCTCGATCGCGCCGCCTTTCGCGACTTCGGCCGTCGAGTAAGGCTTGTCGATGACTTGCGTCTTGTTGCCGCTGCGCACGATGACGCTGCCGACCGTACCGTCCGGATCGGGTAGCAAGGTGATCTTGTCGGGCGTCGAGCTGCAGGCCGAAACGAGCGCCAGCGTCGCGCAGGTTGCGCACCATCTGAGCCTTCGGCGCTGTGCCGCGGGCTTCAATGCCCGTTCTCCCCGTCGCCGACCTCGATGATGAATTCGGTGCCGCGCACGCCGAGTGTCGTGGTCGGTGTGCTGAAACGCACCGCTTCCGGATGGGCCTTCGCCAGCTTGCCGTCGACGACCGCGAGCGATCCGCGCCGGATCGTCGCGTCGAGCGTGCCGTCATGGGTGGTGGTATCGAAGGCGAACTGGTTGAGTTCCAGCACCGAACTGGAGCCCTCGGAAAGCAGCGTATTGTCGCGCAGCGTGATGCCGACGGAAGACGCGGGGCCCGTCACGATGCGGTCGCTTTTGAACACCTCGCTGCCGACGGCGGCGTCCACGCTTTGCGCAGTGCGCTCGATATGAACGGAGCCTTTGACCGTCTTGACGACGCCGATCGAATCCGCGCCGAATGTGTCGATCGCGGCTGCGCATCCGCAGGCGAAAACCAGTACATAGTTGACGGCTTGCTTGTGCATGGATGACGACCGTGATGGCGGTTGGACGACGCGCGCCAAAGCGAACGCGGCGCGGGAGTAGCCGGCGCGGTTCGCGGTTATCTTCGGGAGAATAGCGTGCGGAGAGCGATCGTTCAGTGCGCTGCCGCGCATATCTCGCGATCAATGGCCGTGTTTCTGGCAGAAGACTTGCAGAGCTTCGAGCGCTTTTCGACACCCGAAACCCATTACGTCATATCAAATCGCAAAGCGCGAGCGCGAATCGTCTGCATCCGCTGCGAGGCCTCAGCGCTCACGCATCCGCGCGTGCCAGGCTCATGTCGTGGAGATTCGCTGCGGACGTGTTGAGCATCTGCGGAATTTCGTCCCTCAGAAACTCGACGAAGGTCTTGATCTTCGCGTCGAGATAACGGCGCGACGTGTAGAGCGCGTAAGCCGAGAGCGGCTGCAAATGGTAGTCCGGCAGCACGCGCATCAGCGATCCGTCGCGCAACGCCGACACGGCCGTCGACATCGGCACCGCGCCGATACCGATGCCTTCCTTCAATGCGACGGCAAGCCCGTCCGCCGAGTTGATGCGAAAACCGCCGGCCCGCAGATGCACGGTCTCGATGCCGTCCGGTCCTTCGAGCAACCAGCGGTCGGTGGGATAGACGGGGGAGACGAACTGGAAGCATGCGTGCTGCGTCAGTTCATGCACCTCGCGTGGCATGCCGTGCTCGCGCAAGTACGCTGGCGCCGCGCACAGCACGCTATGCACCGTGCCGAGCCGCTGCGCGACGAGGCTCGAATCGGGCAATTCGTCGACGCTCAACTGGACGCTCACGTCATACCCTTCGTCGATGATGTCGGGCATATGCTGCGACAGCGTCAATTCAATGGAAACGGACGGATAGCGCTGCCGGTAGCGGACGATAGCAGGCGTGACATAGGTTTGACCGAAGCTCGACGTTGCATGCACGCGCAACTGGCCGGTGGGACGGACCTGCGCATCGGCGGCCTCGGCTTCCGCCTGATCGACGAATGCGAGGATCTGCTCGCAGCGCTGCAGATAGCGATGCCCCGCTTCCGTCAGCACGACCTTGCGGGTGCTGCGGTTCAACAGACGCGTGCGCAGGTACGCTTCGAGCGACGAGACGGCGCGCGATACGGCGGGCACCGTGACGTTCAGGCGCTGGGCAGCGCCTGTAAAGCTACCTTCCTCCGCTACGCGAGCGAAGATCCGCATGTTGGTGAGAGTATCCACTGGTCAAACGCTCCACAGTGCGCGCCGCGCACCTTCTTCAAGCTTGCGCACTGCAAATCTGCAATCGATATTGTGACGCTTCGCAGAATACGCGATCAATCGATTTGCCGCTGGTAGAGCGCAAAGAGGCCGCCGCACAGGGCGATGACGATCAGGAAGTAAAAGCCGTCCAATGAACTCAGAAAGCTCGCCTGTTGCGAGACGACGCGGCTGATCTCGACGAGCGCGAGGCCCTTCGCGTCGCTAGCCGTGTGACCCAACCCTTCGAATGCGCGTGTCAGGCTCTCGAAGGAGTTCTGGAACACCGGATTGAACGGATTCACGAACTCGGTCAGGCGCGTCTCGTGCACGGCCTCACGGTGCTGTTCGAGAATGATGATCGTCGCTGTCGAGAACGAATAGGTCAGTTGCTTGACCATGTTCTTGAGGCGGTAACCGTGGTTGTACTCTTCGATCGCGAAGATGCGAAACGTTAGATTGGCGACGGGCAATACGATGAACACGAGCAGGAGGCCACGCAGCAGTAGCGGCGGCAACAGCCACGGCATGCTGACGTCGGGCGGCATGCTCGCCATCCAGGCGCCGATCAGCGCGGCGATCAGAAAGCCGGGGACGATCAGCCAGCGCTTGTGCTTGATGAGGGGCGAAACGCGGAAATAGACGAACGCGACGGCCAGCGATCCAAACGATGTGAGGCCGACCAGGCGCCCCGCGTTCTCGACAGGATATCGAAGTCCGCCTTCGAGAAAGCGCGAGACCAGATAGCTCATCGCATTGCTGATGTAGTAGAACATCACGTACAGCGCGATGCCCGTCTGGAATGTCCGTTCGCGCAACGCGTGAAGCCGCACGAGGGGATCGGGCTGATGCCATTGATGCCACGCGAACCAGCCGAGCGACAGCAATCCCGCCACCGTCAGTCCAACCAGCATGGGGGAACTGAAGAACAGTTCGAATCGAACCTGTTGCATCGCGATCTGCAACGCGCCCTGCGCGAACGCAAAGACCACATACGGCCAGAAGTGCGCTTCGCCGCGCGCTTCGGGAAGAAGCTTGCCCGCAGGCGGTACGACCAGCATCACGAGGAGCGCAAGGCCGACGGCCGCGAGCGTCGTGCAGGTGAAGAGTGCGCGCCAGCCGAACGAAGCGACCAGATAGCCGCCCGCGAGCGGCGCGAGCGCGCTCGCCAGCAGGATCATGCCAAGGAACGCGCGCACCGCTGAAGCCCGCCGCTGCGGCGGGAAGTTCGTCTGAATGAGAATGCGGCACGCGCTCATCATCGGGCCGATGAAATAGCCCTGCGCACCGCGCGCGAAGGCCAGTTCGATCGACGATTCGCTCAGCGCCGCCGCCGCCGAGGCCGCCGCGAACAACAACAGGCACCCGCCGATATAACGCCGGTAGCCGACCCGCTCGACCCACCATTGCTGCTGAAGAATGGCGAGCACGGAAGCGACGGCATACGCGCTCGACGACCACACGAGTTCATCCGTCGATGCATTGATGCCGCCCGCGATATAGCTGGTGAAGAACGAGAAGATCGTGTTGTCGAAATACTCGAGGCCGGTGGCGAGCGCGATGGCCCACGGGAAGACGTCCTCGCGAAACCGTCTGGCGACGAACGGCGTATGTGCGGCTGTCATGGCGGTTACGCGCCGCGGACGCCCGCGCTGCGATGCGACACCGCCGCAGTGCGCGTAGGGAGCGTGGCGCCGATCGTGATGGCGGTGGGAACTTCGGTGGACATGCGGGAAATGCTTCTGCCATACGGTCAGGAAGAGCTGAATTATACGTCAACGTGAACGTTCGCGTACAGGTTTGCTCGCGCCACGGGGTTCCGTGGACTGAGGGCTAGCTCATTTGCATCGAGGGTGTGAACGGCGAAGCGATGCGACAGGTCAACCGCGCAGCACAGCTTCGCCGTATTCGACATACGCGCGCAGCAGGTGATGCGCAATCGCGAACGGTTTTGGCGCCGACAGGTTATCCGCATGCGTGCCCGCGAGCATCGCGGCGACTTCGGCGCGGGTGAACCAGCGCGCGTCTTCGAGTTCGTTGGCGTCGATGACGATGTCCTTGCTGCTGGCGCGCGCGAAGCAGCCGATCATCAGCGACGAAGGAAACGGCCACGGTTGCGACGCGAAATAGACAACCTCCGCGCATGTCACGTGGGCTTCCTCATGCACTTCGCGGCGCACTGCGTCTTCGACGGTTTCGCCCGGTTCGACGAAACCTGCGAGCGCCGAGTACATGCCCGGCGCGAACTGACGCTGGCGTCCGAGCAGACAGCGCTCGCCGTCGATGGTCAGCATGATGACGACGGGGTCCACGCGCGGGAAATGGCGCGTGCCGCACGCGTCGCAGGTGCGTTGCCAGCCGGCCGCCGTCGCGCGGCTCGGTGCGCCGCAGTTCGCGCAGAAGCGATGGCGGCGGTGCCAGTCGAACATCGATTTGGCCTGGCCCAGCACGCCGAGCATTTCCTGCGCGACGAGGCCTTGCAAAGCGATCGAGCGCAGATCGATGCGATCGTGCAGTTTTTCTTGCGATTGCCCTTCGTCTTGCGCGAGACCGGATGCGAAGCCGAGCGCGAAACGTCCGCTGCCGTCGCTGTCCTGGCCGAGAAACACGCGTTGCAGCGGCTCGCCGAACGCGGCCGCCTCGCTCGCGACGAACCATGCGTCGTGTGTGTCGCCGCGCTTGAGCAAGGGAACGTCGCCATCGAAGACCAGAAAACGCGCGGCGGGAGCGTCGTGCAGACTGGCGATGAAGGTCTCGTCGTCGCGTTGTTCGGAGCGGCGGTCGAGCAGATTGAGATTGAAGCCGATGGAAGCGGAAGGGACGATCATTACGTTCGAATGTGGGCCTGGACGATCCGCAAGTATGGCACGGCGTCCTGCCTCGCGCAGACGGCTGGCCGTTCCGGGACGAACCGCCGTCTGCGCACGAAAGCGTCAGACCTGCTTCACGGCCGCGAGCGCATCGGCGAGTCCCGCGCCCGTCGCGCCGTCTTCTCCGATGCCCGCCGGCACGCCCACGCCCTTCGGATCGCTCGCCGGGTTCGCGTGGCCCTTCGTGACGTCGCGCGCGGTGCGGCGCAGGATCGCCTTGATGTCGCCCGGCGAGAGGTGCGGGTCCGCCTGCAACAGCAGCGCGCACAGGCCCGCCAGCTGCGGCGCGGCCGCCGACGTGCCGCTGAACACGCCCCAGCCGTCGTTGGGCGTGGTGCCGTCGAAGGCGGCGTTCTCGCGGTCGATCTCGCAACCGGCCGAAACGGGCAGCGAGATGTAGGTCGCGTGCGGCAGCATGCCGACCAGCCCGCAGACGTCGGGCACGCTACGGCCCGAGTAGATCAGGCTAGTGAACGCACTGGCGTAGTCCGATGCGCGCATCGCGCCGTGCTGATCGACGAACACGCCACCCGCCGAAATGATGTCGGGCATCTGACCGGGGAATGAATAGTGGCCGTTGCCCGCCGAGAAGACGATCACGATGCCGCGCTTCACCGCGGCCTGGATTTCCGCCTCCAGCGCGACGAGCCCGTTCGGCAGTGTTTTCAGCGGTGTGTTGCCGGGTCCGCGCAGGTCGTAGCCGAGGCTCACGGAGATCACCTGCGGATCGTGCTTGAGCGCCTCTTGCAAGCCTTCGAGCACGGATGCGCCGCTGGTCGGATCGGCTTCGTTGTCGAGCTTCACGCCGATGAAGGTCGCGCCCGGCGCGATCGCGAAGATGTTCGCGGATTCGCCCGTGCCGTGGCCGTTGCCGTCGCTGCCGCGATCGGTGGCGCCCGGCGCCAGCACGATCGACGACGAATAGCCGTGCGCCTTGAAATACGGATGGCCGTGAGCAAAGCCGCTATCGATCATCGCGATACGCACGCCTTTGCCCGTAATGCCTTGCTGGTGCACGGGCGTCGCGTTGAGCTTCAGCGCGAGGTCGGCGGGCGCGGCGAGATGAAAATAGGGCACGGCGGGCGGCGTCGCGGATGGCGCGGTGGCTTCGCGTGGCGTCTTCGTGGCGGGACGCTTCTTTGCTGCTGTCGTGGTCTTAGTCGCCTTCGTGCTCTTTGCCGCCTTTGCTGCTCTCGCCATGTAGATGTGCGGCCATTGGATATAGACGTCGTCGAGCAGCGACTTGATCGCGGGGTCCGGGTTCCATGGCGCGTTGTCGGGTGGATAGAGCACCGAGCTGAACTGCGCCGCCGACGCGCACGGCGCCTTCATGCGCTTGAGGCGCGTCTGGAACACCGCTTCGAATTGCGCACGCGTGCAACGCATCGACGCCGACAGCGAGCCGCGGCCCGTCAGCGTGAAGCCGCGCCGCGCGAGTTCGGCGAGCGCGAGGTCGGCCTGCGCGGGATCGGGGATGAACGAGGCGACCGTTTCGGTCGACATGCGTGCCCCGAACCTGGTCGGCCCGATGTCCTGGCCCGGCCGGTTGAACGTCACGGCAACACGGAGTTCTTCGTTGGCGGCGTCGCCGCGTGCGGGCCGCGCGGCCGCATCTTTGGGATCGTAGGCCTTCATCGTTTCTTCTCCTGTGTCGACGTGCGTTCGCGCGGTGGCGCTGACGCCGTCTCATGCAAGACGAATGCAGGTTAATCGAATGAAAGATGTTGCGGCGCTTCGCTGATCGAAGAGACGTACGGTTGGAGACTGCCCGGCACGGCGAGGGTTCCGCTCGTGCCGGAAGAACAGGAAAAAAGCTGGCGGAATGCGTCATCCGGCATACGCGCGGACAGCGTTGCATGGCCCTCACCGCTGATCTGCATGCCGAGCTGCTCGGCGGCGAGTCGGGCCGCTTCGCGTGCGGCGTCGGTGCGGCAGGGATCGTGCAGCAGAAGCTGCAGACGACGTACAGGGCAGGTTTCGTTCGACATCGCCACCTCCGGATGGGTCGCAACAGAACGTGCCGTTGTGCCTTCAAGAAGGCTTTTGATCTTACGCCTGCTGGTGCAATTGCGCTGCGTTCGCCGTCTGCCGGGGATGCGCTTGCGACTGCGTGATGAAACGGTTGATGGCCGTAGCCAGCGCATAGGGATACTGATACATCATCGCGTGACCGGCCGAGCGCACCACCAGCAATTGCGCATCGGGCAGCGTGCGGGCGAGCGCTTCGGCGTTCTGCTTCGACAGGATGGTGTCGTCGTCGCCTGTGAGGATCAGCGTGTCGGTGTGCAGGGTGCGCAGCGCGCCGGCGGCGGCATCGTCCTGTTCCCATGCACGCAGCAGCGCCGTCTGGCCCGCCGTGACGGTCGCGGAGATGGTCGGCGATGCGTAGCCGGCGGGCACGAACATGTTCTTGCGGAAACATTCGCCTGCCGCGTTCGAAGCCGATGGCGGAAAGAGGACCTTCATCACATCGTTGAACGTCGTGCCAGGCTTGCCGGATAGCGTGGCTTCGACATCGGGCGCGACAGGCGCGCCGAGGTGTCCCGGCGCGGGCGCGCTCATCAGCACGATGCGCTGCACGTTCGCGGGATGGTCGATCGCGAGCAGCGTGGCGACTGCACTGCCCATCGACCAGCCGAGCACCGTCACGTCGCGCAGCTTCAGCGTGTCGATCAGCGCGGAGAGGTCGCTTGCCATGTCCTGCACGGTGAAGCTCGACGCCGTCGGCAGCGAGCGGCCCACGCCGCGATTGTCGAAGACGATGACTTCATGATGTTTCGCGAGGTCCGCGAGAAAGGCCGCGTCCCATTCGGAGAGCGTCGCGCGAAAGCCCGTCTGCAGGACGATGGGACTGCCGTGGCCGAAGCGGTAATACGCGATGTCGCCTTGCGGCGTGTGCGCGATCTGCTCGCGAGTGGGCGGATCGTGGTCCGGGCGGTTCGCGACGACAGGGCAGGCGTTTTCGAGCGGATAGCTGACGGTCTTCGCGTCGACGGGTGCCGCGATGATGCCAGCGAGCAACGCGGCGAGCGGGACGATGGCATGCAGACGTTTCATGACGATGATCCTTTCGCGGCAGGCGCGTGGCGGCGCGCGATCACGTGTGTCGTTTCGCGTCGCTCACAGGAGATGCGAGATTTCCGCATGGCGAACCACGATGGGACGCCGGCTAGAAACACGCTCCGTTTGCCGCGTGAGCCAGTTGTCGATCTTTTCGGCGGCAATCGCGAGCAAAACCGAAACGATCATGACGCTCGCGCCGAGCGCGCAGAAGACGAGAAAGGGCGGGTGAAAGTCCATGGTGGCTCCTGATTGCCGTTGATGCTCGATGTCGTTGTTGCCAGTTCGGCGGTCTGGTCCTGGCTGGCTGTGACGACATCATGCGTCACGCAAATGAGGAGAAAATTAGCGGCGCGCGGGTGGTGCCCTGGTGCCTACTGCGGCGCGTTTTCGCCCTTTCCAACACCTGCGCGCTCAAGCAGCCAATGCGTGAAAGCGGCCACCTTCTCGACTCGGAATTCGTTCTTCCGGTACGACAGAAAATGCGTGTCGCGCTCGAAGCGCACGAACGCGTCGCTACGCACTTCGATGAGATCGCCGCGCACGATTTCGCGTTCGGCGAGCCGCGTGCTTTCGAGCACCACGCCCATGCCGTCGGCGGCCGCCGAGATGCCGAGCGCCGCGCGATCGAACGAAGGGCGGGGCGTGGTCGGCATGTCGAGCCCGTTGGCCGCGAACCAGTCGGCCCAGGTGACGCGGCTCAACTGTGTATCGATCAGCGTCAGCTCGCTCATGCGCTTCGCGACGGGCGCGTCGTCGCCGAGCAGCGCGGGCGAGCAGAGCGGCACGATCGCTTCGCGGCCCAATGGCACGGTGTCGATGCCGGGACGATCGAGCGCGCTGCCGTATGAAATCTCGACGTCGACTTCCTGCACGCGCGTGAGATCGAGCGGCTCGGCGCCCGTAGAGAGACGAATGGTGATGTGCGGATACGCCTTGTTGAATTCGGGCAGTTTCGGCCCAAGCCATTTCACCGCGAAGCTCGGCGCGCAATGGACGGCGAGCACCTGCGCATCGGGCGCGAGCATGACCTCGCTGCATGCCGCCTCGACGACGTCGAATACGCGGCTCAGGCTTTCGAGCAGGCGCACGGCCTCGGGCGTGGGCTCGATGCGCCGGTTGCGCCGCAGAAACAGCGGACGCCCGAAATACTCCTCGAGTTCTTTCACCTGATGACTGATCGCGGACGGCGTCAGATGCAATTCCTGCGCGGCGAGCGCGAAGCTCTCTAGCCGCGCGGCGGCTTCGAAGGAACGCAGCAGCACGAAATTCGGCATCCGCCTCATGTGTTTTCCCTTCAGGTGAATGTCATTCATGCTTTCATGAACAACCATCGTTTGTCAACGCGATCGGCGGGAACGACCATGTGCTTACCTAATGTCCACATGTTCAAAAGGAGCCGACATGTCCGAAGTGATGGAAGCCCCATCGAAAGCGATCGACCTCAAGGGCCGCATCTCGATCTATCAGCCCGAGCAGGACGGCCTGATCTTTCCGCAACTGCCGACCTTCGAAAGCCACGCGCAGCATCGGCAGTATCTGAAGGAGCGTCTTGTCGCCGCTTGCCGCGCGTTCGCGCTGCAGGGCTTCGATTACGGCTTCGCGGGCCATCTGACGGTGCGTGACCCGGAGCATCCCGGTCTCTACTGGACGAACCCGATGGCCGTGCATTTCTCGCAGGTCAAGGTGTCGAACCTGATCTGCGCGGACCACGAAGGCAATGTCGTCGAAGGCGACTATGCGATCAATCGCGCGGGCTTCGTGCTGCATGCGGCCGTTCACGAGATGCATCAGGACATCGTCGCGATGTGTCACGCGCATACCGTGTACGGCACCGCATTCGCATCGCTCGGCAAGAAGCTCGATCCCATCAGCCAGGATGCTGCTGCATTTTTCGAGGACCACGTCGTGATCGGCGAGGAAGCGGGACAGGTGGCCGTCGAAGTGAAGGCGGGCCACAAGGTCGCGCATGCCTTCAAGGGCGTGAAGGCGGCGATTCACCAGAATCACGGGCTGCTGACGGCGAGCCGGCACAGCATCGAATCGGCTGCGTTCTGGTTCATTGCGCTCGAGCGTTGCTGCCAGCAGCAACTGATGATCGAGGCGACAGGCATCAAGCCGCGCTTCGTGACGGAAGAGCGTGCGCGCTATAGCCGCGAGCATGTCGGCAGCGAATACATTGGCTGGCTGCATTTCCAGACCATCTGGGATCAGCTGGTGAAGACGCAGCCCGACATGTTCGATTAACGCAGGCTCATTGCAGCACGATGCGGCGGGCGAGATGCAATGTCCGTCCGCCGCAATCAGCTAACGATCAATACACGACGGAGACATCCCCATGAGTTCGATCAGCCAGGACGTGTATCTGGAGCGTTCGGGAGCGGGCGTCTATGCGAAGGTGGCATGGCGCCTGATTCCATTTCTGTTCTTCTGCTATCTGTGCGCTTACCTCGATCGCATCAACGTCAGCTTTGCGAAACTGCAGATGCTGCAGGATCTCGGGATGAGCGATGCCGTCTATGGGCTCGGCGCGGGGATTTTCTTCGTCGGCTATCTGATGTTCGAAGTACCTAGCAATCTGATTTTGCTGAAGGTGGGGGCACGGCGCTGGATCGCGCGGATCATGGTGACGTGGGGCGTCATTTCGGCGGCGATGATGTTCGTGTCGACGCCTACGCAGTTCTATGTGGTGCGGTTTCTTTTGGGTGTGGCCGAGGCCGGGTTCTTTCCGGCGATTCTTTTGTATCTGACGTACTGGTTTCCTGCTGGACGCCGTAGCAAGGTGACGGCGCTTTTCATGACGGGGATTCCGATGTCGGGTGTGATCGGCGGTCCTTTGTCGGGGTGGATCATGCATTCGATGAGCGGCGCGCATGGGATTGCCGGCTGGCAGTGGCTGTTTTTTCTGGAAGGTATTCCGACGGTGATCGTCGGGATCGTTGCGTTCTTTTATCTTGACGACAAGGTGTCCGATGCACGGTGGCTGCGCGATGACGAGAAGGCGTTGATCGAGGCTGATTTGCAGGCGGAGAGTGGGCACCATAAGTTGCATTCGCTGCGCGATGGGCTTGCGAGTCCGCGTGTGCTGTTGCTGTCGGCGATTTATTTCTTCTTCACGATGGGGTTGTATGGGGTGAGCTTCTGGCTTCCTTCGCTTGTTAAGGCTTCGGGGGTGTCGGGGACGTTGAATATCGGGCTGTTATCGGCTGTGCCTTATGCGGCGGCTGCTGTCACCATGGTGCTCGTCGGGCGTAGTTCGGATCGTTATGGTGAACGGCGTTGGCATCTGGCGTTGCCTGGCGTGGTTGGCGCGATTGCGCTGTGTGCGAGTGTTCTCTATGCGCATCAGACCGTGCTGGCGATGATCGCGCTGACGATTGGCACTATGGGTGTCATTACGACGATTTCGCAGTTTTGGACTGTGCCGCCGGCTGTTTTGCAAGGTACGGCTGCCGCGGGTGGGATCGCGCTGGCTAATTCGGTTGGGTCGATTTCGGGTGTTGTTAGTCCGTATGTGATTGGTTTTTTGCAGACTTCGACTGGGTCGACTGGGAGTGGGGTGGTCGGGATTGCTGTGAGTATGGTTCTTGGGAGTCTGCTGACGCTTACCCTTCGGCGGGCGCATGTGAATGTTTTTTCTAAGCGGGAGTAGATGGGGGTTTTTTGTCTGCGACGCTTGAGGTGGTTTGTTTGGTCTTGCGGTTTGGCTTTGTGGCGCGGCTGGGTTGGGCGTGCTGGTCTTTTCGCTGGCATCCGCGCTTTGCCTTCGTGCTTCACGCGTCGCCCCGCACAGGGGCGACGTGTGAAGCAAGCTAACAAAACGCGGATGCCAGCGCAAAACACAAGCAAACCAAACCATCGCGTCACGAAGCCACACCTCAAGCGCCAGCACAAAACCAACCCACCCCCAGCGTCGCAGACAAAAAAAATCACCCAGCCTTAAGCATCTCCCCAAGCCTGGCAACAAGATTCTGCCGCGCACTGCTAGTGTGCAATTCAGTCAGCTCAGCAGCCCGCGCGGGATCGCGCGCAGCAATTGCATCAGCGATGGCCTGGTGCTCATCCCAGATCGAATCCCGCAGCCGCGAAGACTGCAGCACAGCGCCCATAACGCGGCGCAAATGCACCCAATGCAACTGCGCACTCTCAACGATCAGCGGATTCCCCGACGCCTCATAAATAGCCGAATGAAAAGCAATATCGGCATCGATCATCGCCTTCACATCCTTGCCCTTCGACACGAGCCGCCCACGCATGATCAGCGCGCTATCGATCACAGCACCGCGCTCAGCGGCAAGCTTCGCAGCAAGCGTATCGAGCGCACCACGCACCTGGTAAAGATGGCTCGTCCATTCGACATCGAGCGGCGCAACCAGCACCCCGCGCCCCGGCGCATCCTGCACGAGCCCGTCCTTCTTCAGCAGACGCAGCGCCTGCAACACAGGTGAACGCGACACCGCGAACTGCTCCGCGATCTCTTCCTGCGTCAACCGCGTGCCGGGCGCGAGCGACCCGTCGCTAATCGCATCGGCGAGTACCCGATACACCTCCTCGACATAGTCGGGACGGACCTGCAGCTTTTCGAACTTCATCGTCATTATGAGCCTCTGTACTTTGGATACAGACTACATCGCGCTCGCAAACCGGTCAACCTTAGGTGTAAACCTTGATTGGCGAGGTTTCTGCACATGCTTAATCTTTGTATACAGAGTTCGGTATCCGTATTCAAACGACGGAAGGCAGTCAAAACGGCGGTCTTCGGTTACCCACAGTCAAAAAGGAGCGGTCATGACGATCAAGTCGGAGCAGATGGAGAAGGGCGGCAGCGCGGGCGGCACGGTGGTGAAGAAGCTGATTCCCTACGGCGGCTACTACACGAACAGGATTCCGGCACACGACGTCGAACTCACCGAGACGGGTCCCGGTACGCCGACGGGCGAATACATGCGCCGCTTCTGGCATCCCGTCTGCATGTCGATGGAACTCACCGACACGCCCCGCTTCCTGAAGATCCTGAACGAAGAACTGGTCGCGTTCCGCGACGGCAGCGGCCGCGTCGGCCTGCTGCATGCGCATTGCGTGCATCGCGGCGCGTCGCTCGAATACGGCGTGATCCAGGAACGCGGCATCCAGTGCTGCTATCACGGCATGGTGTTCGACGTCGACGGGACCTGTCTGCATGCGCCGTTTCCGAAGGGCGAAGAAGCGGAAGCCGAGAAGTACGCATGCTCGATCCGGCAGGGCGCGTACAAAGCCATCGAGCGCAACGGCCTCGTGTTCGCCTACATGGGCCCGCCCGACGAAGAGCCGCCGTTCCCCGAATGGGAAGGCAACTTCACCGTGCTGCCCACTGACGAACTCGTCCCCTACAGCAACTTCCAGCACTGCAACTGGCTGCAGGTCCAGGACAACGCCGCCGACAACTACCACACGGCCGCGCTGCACGCTGGCAGGAACGTGGTCGGCGGGCACTATCAGGGCACGACGTTCGACGAAGTCGGCGCGGCATCGATGGAAGTGCCGCCCGACATGCAGTTCATCCCCGTGCAGCAAGGCCGCAGTCTCGCCTGTGCGGGCGCGCGCCGCGCGGACAAGGATCATCTGTTCGTGCGCGTCCAGCATCAGGTGCTGCCGAATCTGAGCCTGCATGCGTACACATCTGAAGACGGTTTGAACAAGAAGCTGTTCAGCCGCTTCCATATGATCCGCTGGACGGTGCCCGTCGATGACGAGAACAGCAAGATGATCGGCTGGCGTGTGATGGGGCCGGGCGTCGATACGCGCGGCGTCGGCGATAAATCGATGGTCGGCTATGAAACCATCGACTTCCTCGAAGGCCAGGTGGCGATGCGCAGGCCCGAGCGCTTCGGCAAGTACAAGCTCGAAGACATGCCGCCCATTCCGCCCAACCATCGCGAGCGCGCGCACTACAAGGACGCGCAGTACGCGCCGGGCGATTACGAAGCGATCATCAGCCAGCGCCCTATCGCCGTGCATTCGCTCGAACATCCGACCAAGTTCGACGCAGGCCTCTATCTGTTCCGCAAGATGCTGCGCGATGCCGTGCGCGGCACGAACCCGGCGGCGTCGCCGGCGGAGTTCGCGCAGTGGCTGCGCGATGTCGGTGCCGCGCCGAACAGCTATTGCTCCGGCAACGTGTTCGAGATTCCCGAGGCCGCGACCGTCGAAGAAGAAGTCGCGCAACGCCGCCGCATTTCGAAAGCGGTCGTCGCGATTCTCACGCAGAGCGATCACCTGAAGGGCGATGAGCGGGCCGCGTTCGTGCGCGCAAAGATGGACGAGCTGGAGCAGTCGACGCGCTAGCCGGAGATGCGGCGCCAGGCAGCAGCAACGTGGCGCCGCATTTGCGAACAACGCGCGCAATGCAAGTGGCAAGGAGACATCAATTGACAGCATTCAATCAGGCGGCGGCGACGCTGGAGTTGTTCGTGCGGCAGGTCCGCTACGAAGGCCGCAATATCCAGTCGTATGAGCTGGTCGATCCCGAAGGCGCGGCACTGCCGCCGTTCACGGCGGGCGCGCATATCGACGTTCATCTCGCGAACGGTGTCATCCGGCAGTATTCGCTGTGCAATTCACCCGCGGACCGGCATCGCTATGTGATCGCGGTGCTGCGCGATGAGAAAGGGCGCGGCGGATCGAAGGCCGTTCACGAGCAGTTGCAGGTGCAGGGCCGCGTGCGCGTGAGCGTGCCGCGCAACAATTTCGAACTCGCGCAAGGGGCGCGCAAGGTGATTCTGATCGCGGGCGGGATCGGCGTGACGCCCCTCAAGTCGATGGCGCATCAACTCGCGGATACGGATGACGTGGACTATGAACTGCACTACTGCGCACGCGATGCGCAATCCGCCGCGTTCACGGAAGAATTGCAGACGCTCGTCGAACGCGAGCGCTTGCATTTTCACTTCGACGGCGGCGATCCTTTGCGCGGCCTCGATATCGCGGCGCTCTTGCGTGATGAAGCGCAAGACGGCACGCATGTCTACTATTGCGGTCCCGCTGGCTTCATGCGCGCGTGCGCGGACGCGTCCGGACACTGGCCGAAGGATGCTGTGCACTGCGAGCATTTCAAGGCGCCGGAACGCGCGATCGCGCCTGCTGACCGAAAGCCGGGCGAATTCACCGTCGAGATCGCGAGCACAGGCCAACGCCTGCCCGTTCCCATCGACAAGAGCATCGCCGATGTGCTCAAGGCAGCGGGCATTGGCGTGCAGACATCGTGCGAAGCCGGCTTGTGCGCGACGTGCAAGGTGCGTTATCTGAGCGGCGAAGTCGAGCATCAGGATTGCATTCTCGACGCCGCCGACCAGCAGAACTTCCTGACGTTGTGCGTTTCGCGCGCGAAGAGCGATCTGCTGGTGCTGGATCTCTAAACACAAATGGAAAGAGCCCGCGCACGTTCACCGTGCGCGGGCTTCGCGTTCATCGAAGGCGATCAGGCTTTCGACAACTCGCCATCCGTGAGACGCCAGATATCGCGCGGATTGCCGTGCTGCAATGCTTCAGGCAGCAGATCGTCCGGAAAGCCCTGATAGCACACAGGACGCAGAAACCGCTCGATCGACGTCATGCCGACCGACGTAAAACGGCTGTCCGAAGTCGCCGGGAACGGGCCGCCGTGAATCGACGCATACGACACTTCCTGCGGATGCGCGAACGCATTGATCACGATGCGTCCCGTGCGTCGTTCGAGCACGGGCAACAGGCGCGCGGCGAGCGCGTGATCGGCGGAATCGATCTGCATCGTCGCCGACAGCTGGCCGCGAAACCGCTTCGCAATCGCGATCAGTTGCTCGACATCCGCTACACGCACGAGCAGCGCAGCCGGACCAAATACTTCTTCCGACAACGACGCATCGGAAAGCATGCGCGCGCCGTCGACTTCGAGCAGTGCGGCCTGGCCGTCCCATTCGCCTTGCGCATTGCCGCCCGCTGCGATGGGTTCCGCGCCCGCGCTCTTGCGCCGCTCCAGATTGTCGCTGTACGACTTCCAGATGCCGGGCGTTAGCATCGTGCGAGCGTGCATCGCTTCGACGCGAGCGATCAGCGCCTGCCGCAGTTCCGTGTAGCCGGGGCCGTCGATCGCGAGCAGGATAGCGGGCTTCAGGCACGCTTGCCCGACGTTGACCAGCATGCGTTCGCCGAAGCCATCGCCGACTGCGCCGCCGCGCGCGGCGAGCGCAGCCGGCAGCACGAAGGTCGGATTGACGCTCGTCATTTCCGTGAACACGGGAATCGGATCGGGACGCTGCTGCGCGCGCCGGAACAGCGCCATCCCGCCGGCTTCCGAGCCCGTGAACGTCACGCCTTTGATAAGCGGATGATCGACGAGCGCTTCGCCGATTTCATTGCCGCCGCCGCGCAGCATCGAAAACACGCCTTCGTGCAGGCCCGATGCTTCGACGGCCTGCTGGATCACGCGGCCCATGATTTCGGATGCGCCGGGATGCGCGTTGTGCGCCTTCACGATCACAGGACAGCCGGCCGCCAGCGCCGATGCCGTATCGCCGCCCGCCACCGAATACGAAATCGGAAAGTTGCTCGCGCCGAAGATCGCGACGGGGCCGAGCGCGATCTTCTGCATCCGGTGATCCATGCGCGGGCGCGGTTGACGCTCCGGCTGCGCGGGATCGATCGTCGCCTGGCGAAAGCGCCCTTGACGCACCACAGTCGCGAACTGACGGAACTGCGTGGCCGCTTTTGCCGTTTCCGCTTCGAGCTGCGCGGCAGGCAAGCCCGTTTCCAGCGAGGTGCGCTGCGCGAGTTCAGGCGCAACGGCATCGAGTCCATCGGCGATGCGGTCGAGAAACGCCGCGCGTTCGTCGAGTGACGTGTTGTTGAAGCTGTCGAATGCATCGTCGGCGAGTTGCGCGGCGAGATTTACTTCCGCGACGTCGCCGAATGCGAACCCCGGTTCGATTGCGGTATTCGTCGCGGGGTTCAGTGCCTTCATGGTGCCGGCCGCCGCAGCAACTTCATGCGAGCCGATCAGCAGATTGCCAGTGAGTGTCATGCCTGTGTTCCCTTTGCTTCTTTCACTGCGGGCAGCGCGGCGATCAGTTCGGCCGTCGTCAGGATTTCATGTGCGAAGGTCGGGCCATTCAGTTCGTGCGCGGCGCGCATCATCGCTTCCGAGAAAGCGGCCGTGCCGTCGCGCACGAGCGTGACGTGATAACCCAGTTCCATCGCAAAGCGGCTGGTGGATTCGATGCACGTATTGGCGAGCAGGCCGACGGCGATCACATGCGTGATGCCTTGCTGCTTCAGCTGAAAGTCGAGATCGGTGTTGGCGAAGCCGCTTTGCGCCCAGTGCTCCTGGACGATGATGTCGCCTTCCTGCGGCACGAAGTCGGGGTGCCATTCGCCGCCCCACGTTCCCTTTGCGAACGTCTGACGCTGCTGAACCAGACGTTGTGTCGGATTCGGATGATCCCAGTTGTCGTAATCGCCCGGTTGCCAGCGGCGGTGCGGCACGTAGAACACCTGGATGTCGGCCTTGCGCGCGGCGGCGACCGTCGCGCGCAGGTTGTCGAGCAGACGGACGTTGGTGGCGATTTCCTTGATCATCGGAAACACCTTGCCGCCTTCCGACAGAAAGTCGTTGTACGGATCGACCAGCAACAGGCCGGTGCGCTCCGCGCGATAAACAGTATTGGGCATTTCAGTTCTCCATCGAAAGGGTGCGTACGAATTCACGTTCCGTACCCGGCGCCGGCTGCCTTGATCGGACGATGCGTGACGTCTCGCGCATCGCTAACGTGAACGCAGCATATAACTATGAAAAACATAGTGTCAAGTGCGATGTGACTTTGCGGGTCGATTTGCGATCGCTTCCGACTAGCCCCCGAGGTACGCTAACAGGCGCGCAGACAGCGTGTGTGTATGCACGCCAATGCGCATTTGTGTTACTATGAAATTAAGAGTTTCGATGGGAGAGGGAACGTGGCACGTGTCGCGGAGAAGGCCAATACGGTGTGTCCGGTATCGCGGTCGCTGGATGTCGTCGGCGACCGGTGGTCGATACTCGTCCTGCGGGAGCTGTACATGGGCGCAGCGCGTTTCGAGGAAATACAGATCCAGACGGAAGCGACGCCGCAAATGCTGGCGACGCGTCTGAAGTCGCTCGAAGCGGACGGCATGATCGAGCGCCATCCGTATAGCGAGAAGCCGCTGCGCTACGAATATCGTCTGACGGAGAAAGGGCGGGCGTTTTATCCCGTGATTCACGCGCTGCGCGCGTGGGGTGAAACGTGGTGCAAGGAGAAGCACGAGGACATCGCGGTGCGCTTCGTGCACCGCAAGTGCGGCCACGATGTCGGGCTGGCGAACGTGTGTCCGCATTGTGGCGAACACGTCGAGCGAAAGGATCTGGATTCGACGCTGAGCAGCCGGTTCGCGAGCGAGCGCGCTGAGCGGCGTGCCGCGTTCAAGCGGAAGTAGTGCGCGCAGCGTGAAGACGCCGCGCTTCACGCATCAGACGCACTCGGTCTGAACCTCGGTTGACGCCACAGGCGCGGCGGCCTGCGCGGCGTGGTTGCGCGTGCGGAAGCTCGCCAGCGTGACGAGGCCGAGAATCGCGAGCGCGCTGCCGAACCAGAAATCGACGGGAATGCCGGCGTGATCGACGATCGTGCCGCCCACGGACGAACCGACAGCAATCGCCACCTGAATGATGCCGACGAACAGCGCCGAACCCGCTTCGGGCAAATCGGGCGCGGCTTCCTGCATCCATACGCTCACGCACAGCGGAATCGCGCCAAACGCCACGCCCCACGCGAGCACCATACCCGTCACGACGGGTGCCATGTCGCTGAGCAGCGGCATCGTCAGCAACGCGAACATCAGCAGCACGGTCACCGCTGCGAGTGTGGCCTTGAGCCTGCGCGCAACGAACGTCGATACCGCGAAGTTCGAAAAGAAGCCGATGATGCCGAAGCCGAGCAGCACCGCGGTGATCGTCGACGTGCTGAAATGCGCGTTCTGCAGAAACGGCGCGATATACGTGTACGACGAGAAATGCGCGCCGAAAATCAGCGCGACCATCAACAGGCTCTTGCGCGGAAACGGACGGCGCACGAGCGTCACGAGATCGGCAAAACGCAAGGCCGCTTTGGACGGCAGCGACGGCAGTAGCGCAATCTGCGCAATCAGCGCGATGCTCACGAGCACAGCCGTCGCGATGAACGACATGCGCCACGAAGCAAGACTCGCGATGAAGGTGCCGAGCGGCACGCCGATCACCGTCGCGCAGGTGACACCGGCGAGAATCGTCGCCGTCGCGCGGGGCGCTTCATGCGCTTTCACGAGACGCCCCGCAGCAGCGAGCGCGAGCGTCCAGAAGCCGCCGAGCGCGGCGCCGAGCAGCGCGCGACCCACCAGCATCAACGGGAAATTCGGCGCGAATGCCGACAGCAGGTTCGACGCGAGCAGCATCACGGTCAGCAGAATCAGAATCAGCCGACGGTTCACGCGTCCGGCGGCGAGCATCAGGCCCGGCGCCGAGATAGCGGCCATGATGCCGGGAATCGTCACCATGAGACCGGCTGTGCCCGGCAATACGTCGAAGGTCTGCGCGACTTGCGGCAGGAGACCGACGGGCAGAAATTCCGTCGTCACGAACGCGAACGCGCCAATCGTTACCGACGCGACCGCGAGCCATGCGCGCAACGGCGAAGACGTGGTATCGGCGACGTTCGCCGTGGTGCTCGAAGCGTTGTTTTCGAAGTTCATGTCTTCTCGCTGATCGATGATGGGTGCATGGCGTGCGGTTCGCACGCTGCACCATTGAGGTGAGCGGGCGACGACATGCGTCGCCGCCAATTGCGCGCACCATATCACCGCTTCTGAAAACAGGCAGACGGATTGCAAATCCCGCGTTGGGCGCGTGGTTTCAGGCGTTGACATGCCTTGTCCCGGTGCATCGCTGGATTTTGCCGTTGCAGAGTTAGCGCAACCTTAGCGCGGCGGTCGTCCGCGCGCCGATAAGAAAAACAGATTGGATCGCGCCAAATTGGCAATCGTGTCAGTCCCTTACGTTGGCTATCCTGAGCGTGCAACTGGTTGCGTGTTCTGCTAACGGCGCATCGCGCGAGCGCCTCATTCCGATGACAACAGGAGACAGAGATGCGTGTGATCTGCAACGCAGGATCGCTTGCGTGCGCCTTGCCGACAGCGGCGAGTGCAAGGCATGCGACAGAACGTGTGCAACATGACTTCATGCGCCGCCTGCTGGCCGCGTTCACCTTGCTCGTGTCGCTGCTGGCGGCGATGGCCTGGCCATCCGGCGCACATGCGGCAGCGGGCCTCGCCAACCTGCCCGCCGTGATGCCCGCGATGAACTGCGCAGCCGTCGCAGGACTCGACCTGAGCGGCGTGACGGACGGTACGGTCACGATCACCTCGGCTGTCGTGCTGCCGGCGGGAACGGCCGTCGGCCAGCGCACGCTGCCCGCGCCCGTGTGCGACGTGAAGGGCACGATCGGACCGGGTGCGTCGCTATTCGAGTTGCAACTGCCGACGCAAGGCTGGACCCAGCGCTATCTGCAAACGGGCTGCGGCGGGCTCTGCGGAAACCTGTCGGTCAACGCACCGATGGCCTCGACCTGCGTGCCCGTCACCAACGGACAGATCGCAATGGCCGCAACGGACATGGGCCACGAAGGCGGCAACGATGGTTCATGGGCACTCGACCCGAAGGCGAAGCTCGACTTCGCGTATCGCGCGGAGCACGCGACGGCGCAGGTGGCGAAGGCGATCATCAACAAGTTCTACGCGCGGCCTGCGAAGTACGCGTACTTCGACGGTTGCTCCGATGGCGGGCGCGAAGCACTGATGGAAGCGCAGCGCTTTCCCGACGACTTCGACGGCATTGCAGCAGGCGCGCCCGCCAATGATCTGATCGTGCAGAACACCTTCCATCACGGTTGGGCGGCTGCTGCGAACATCGATCCGAAGACGGGCAAATACATTCTGCTCGCGGACAAGCTGCCGCTCGTCCATGCCGCCGTCATGAAGGCGTGCGACGGTATCGACGGCGTGATGGATGGCGTGATCGACCGTCCGCAGGCCTGCCATTTCGATCCCGCGACGCTGGTGTGCGCGAAAGGGCAAGCGGCGTCGACGTGCCTGTCTGAGGCCGAGGCGACGGTGGTGCGCAAGATTCACGACGGCGCCACCGATGCGAGCGGCGCGCGTCTGGAGCCGTACGTTTCGCGCGAATGGGGCTCGGAACTGAACTGGAGTCTGTTCGTGCCCGCAACGGATGCAGGGCCGAGCGGCAGCATCAACTTCGTGATGCCGTTCCTGCGCTACCTCGACTACTTCAATGGATCGAATGCATCGGCGAGCTTTAGCGATCTGAAGTTTACGATCGACGCGTTCCTGAAGACCGTGCCGACCTCGAAGTACCTCGCGGCCACCGACCCCGACCTGCATCCGTTCGAACGTCGTGGCGGCAAGCTGCTGTTGTGGCACGGCCTCGAAGATCAGCACATCTCGCCGCGCTCGACGATCGAGTACTACACCGCGATGAAGAACGTGATGGGCAGCGAGCGCGTCGACGCCTTCGCGACGCTCTATCTGTTCCCGGGCGTCGCGCATTGCGGCGGCGGGGAAGGTCCGAACACGTTCGATATCCTCACGCCGCTGATGTCATGGACGGAGACGGGCGCGAAGCCAGGCAAGATCGTCGCGTCGATCGTCGATTCGACGGGGCAAACCACGCGCACACGCCCGGTGTTCCCGTATCCGTCCGTGGCGCGCTACACCGGCTCGGGCAGCACCGACGACGCGTCCAACTTCGTGTCGGCGCAAGGCGACACGCATGTCGATCTGAACTGGATGGGAGAGTGGCTCTACTCGCCGGGTTATGAGGCATGGTGCCAGGCGCAGGGCTCGCAGCTGAACTGCACGGGCGGCAACAACTGGAGCAGCTACCGCAAGACGTCCAGCGGGTTCTAGGCAATGACCGCGCGCCGTCTTTTCATGACGGCGCGCGGTCCATGAGCCTTCAGGTGGTCGCAACGAGAAACGCTTCACCCGTCGACGGCCTGAGTCCATCGGACCGGCCAGCGAAATAGCGCTCGACGAGATCGGCCGTCGACACATGCTTGACGTCCTTGAAACCCGCTTCACGCGCGAGCGTGAGCATCTCGACGGGCTTGAAGAAACTGACGAACGGCGTGCCCGCTGCCCGCGCGCGCTCGTAGACGAACTCATGTTGCGCGCGTTCGGAGGGATCGATCAGATCGAGCGGCAGAAGAAACGTCATTGCCAGCGTCGAGCCCGGCGCGAGTTTCGCGATCTGGCGCAGTGTCGCCAGATTCGCCTCGCGCGTCAGGTACATCGAGACACCCGTCGATGCGATCACGGCGGGCGCGCTCGCATCGAAGCCCGCGTCCGCGATCTGTTCCCACCACGACTGACCGGCTTCGAAATCGACGGGCACGAGGCGCAGCCAGTCGGGAATGCCGTAATCCAGTTCGAGCAGGCGCTCGCGCTTCCACGACGTCGCGCCCGGCCGATCGACTTCGAAGACGCGCAGCCGCGACGCGATGCGCGGCTTGCGCTGCGCGAACGTATCGAGACCCGCGCCGAGGATCACGTACTGACCGACGCCGCGATCGGCGTGCTCCGCCACCAGGTCTTCGATAAAGCGCGCGCGCCCCACGATCGACGCGCGATAGCCGCGCGTTCCCTGTGCATCCATGTCGGGACGTTCGCGCCAGCTTGCGTCGGGCGCGGCGAGCCGCAGACCGACTTCGTCGTCGAGCACATGCGGCGGCTCGTCGACCTGAACATGCATCGCGCGCCACAGCGCGACGCGTACGGCAGTGCTGTCCGCTGCGACAGGCTGTTTTTCTTCCATGATGCCTCCCTCGGAAATCGAACACCAACGGCCAGAATCTAAACCGTTAGCGCAGCTGCCTGTCAACACTTGCGCGATGCAGCGGATGCCTATCGCATACGCCGCACGCGACGCGAGGCACGAATCGTAAGCACTCCCGGCGTTTTGCGCGCAAGCACTGTGTCGTTGCAAGCGGGATGCCAGGCCCGTGCAGACGCGGGCAGGGCGCGGCGCTATACTGTGGACCCATTTACACACTATAAGTGGCCGGCGTGGGCGATGCGTCAAGACGCGTGACAGTATCAACCCTGCGGCAACGACATAAGAAATTGGCAGATCACGATCTGAAGCGGCTGAAAATCGACCGGCCAGCCGTCGCCACGGGTGGCCGCCGGCGCAACTGGATCGGCTACGGGGCGTCGCGCTGATCCTCGTCGTCGCGCTCGTCGTCGGCCTCAGGCTGGCCGGGCCGCAGACCGTCGAGACCACGACCGTGGTGTCGGCTTATCCGTCGCAAACCTATACGCTGCTCAACGCCACGGGCTATGTCGTGCCGCAGCGCAAGGCGGCCGTTTCGTCGAAAGCGCAGGGGCGCCTCGAATGGCTCGGCGTGCTGGAAGGCACGCGTGTCAAGAAAGACGAGATCATCGCGCGGATCGAAAGCAATGATGTCGAAGCGTCGCTTGCGCAGGCGAAGGCGCAGATCAAGGTCGCGCAGGCGAACCTCGCGCTGCAGCAGGCCGAGCTGGCGAACGCTGAGGTCAACTTGCGGCGCTCGAAAATCCTGGCGCCGAACGGCGCGATTCCCGCCACCCAATACGACGCCGATCTTGCGCGCTACGACAAGGCCGTGGCATCGATCGACAATAGCCGCGCCGCAATCGTGGCCGCGCAGGCGAACGCACAGGCCGCGCAGGTCGCCGTCGATCAGACTGTGATCCGCTCGCCGTTCGACGGCGTGGTGATCGAAAAGCACGCGAACGTCGGCGACAACATCACGCCGTTCTCGCAGGCCTCGGACAGCAAGGGCGCCGTGGTGACGATCGCCGACATGGACACGCTCGAAGTCGAAGCCGACGTCGCAGAATCGAATATCGGCAAGATCGCCGTGAACGCGCCCTGTGAGATCCAGCTCGACGCGTTGCCGGACATGCGCCTCGCGGGCAGCGTGTCGCGCATCGTGCCGACCGTCGACCGTTCGAAAGCGACGGTGCTCGTCAAGGTGCGCTTCGTCGATCGCGACGCGCGCGTGCTGCCCGACATGAGCGCGAAGATCGCGTTTCTGTCGAAGCCGGTGCCCCCCGAAGACCGCAAGCCAGTGGTCGCGGCGCAGCCGGCGGCCATCGTCGAGCGCGATGGGCGCAAGGTGACGTACGTCGTCAAGGACGACAGCGTGCGCGAAGTGCCCGTCACGACGGGCGCGACGCTCGGCGAACTGGTAGAAGTGAGCGGCGTGCGACCCGGCGACGTACTGGTACGCGCGCCGAACGAGCACATCAAGGACGGCGCCAAAGTCACCGTGGCGAAGAAACAGTGAGCGAGCCGATCCACGCAACGCCGCCGCTCGTCGATATCCGGCATCTCGTCAAGTCATACCGGCGCGGCGTGCAGACCGTGCCCGTGCTGTCCGACATCACGCTGGCGATCGGCGAAGGCGACTTCATCGCGCTGATGGGGCCGTCGGGCTCGGGCAAGAGCACGCTGCTCAATCTGATTGCGGGTATCGACCGGCCGGACGGCGGCGAGTTGCGCGTCGGCGGGCTGGACATCACGCGACTCAACGAATCCGCGCTCGCGCAATGGCGCGCGGCGCACGTCGGCTTCATCTTCCAGTTCTACAACCTGATGCCCGTGCTGACGGCGTTCGAGAACATCGAGTTGCCGCTGATGCTGACGCGCCTGACGCGCAAGGAGCGCCGCGAGCGCGTCTCCCTCGTGCTCGACATGGTGAATCTGGGCAATCGCGCGCATCATTACCCGTCTGAACTGTCGGGCGGGCAACAGCAGCGCGTCGCGATTGCGCGCGCACTGATCACCGACCCGACGCTGATCGTCGCCGACGAACCGACGGGCGACCTGGACCGCGCGTCCGCCGAAGAAGTGCTCGCGATGCTGCAGCGTCTGAACCGCGAACTGGGCAAGACGATCATCATGGTCACGCACGACGCGCACGCGGCGGGCGCGGCACGCGCGCTCGTGCATCTGGAGAAGGGAGAGCTGATCGATGGCACGGCTCGCTGAAGCGCGCGCGACAGAATCCGGGATCACGCCGCCATGTATCTGCTGAAGCTGATCACGCGTAACGCGCTGCGGCACAAGCTGCGCACGACGCTGACCGTGCTCGGCCTGATGATCGCCGTGCTCGCGTTCGGGCTGCTGCATACCGTGATCGACGCGTGGTATGCGGGCGCGGCGGCCGCATCGAATGCGCGGCTCGTGACGCGCAATGCGATCTCGCTGACGTTCCCGCTGCCGCTCAGTTACGAGAACCGTATTCGCGGCGTGGACGGTGTGACATTGGTTGCGCGCTCGAACTGGTTCGGCGGCGTTTACCGCGACCCGAAGAACTTCTTCGCGCAGTTCGCCGTGTCGGATAACTATCTCGACCTTTACCCTGAGTTCATTCTGCCCGCGCAGCAGCGCTCGGATTACGAGCGCGACCGCAAGGGCTGCCTGATCGGCAGGCAGCTTGCGACTACGTATGGCTTCAAGGTTGGCGACGTGATCCCCATCAAGGGGACGATCTATCCGGGCACGTGGGAATTCGTCGTGCGCGGCATTCTGGATGGCCGCGACGAATCGACGATTACGCGCCAGATGATCTTTCACTGGGACTATCTGAACGAATCCGTGCGCAAGATGCCGGGGCGGCGCGCGGATCAGGTCGGCGTGTATGTGCTCGGCATCGACAATCCTGATGATGCCGCCGCGATTTCCCGCAAGGTCGACAACGTGTTCAAGAACTCGCTCGCCGAAACGCTGACGGAAACCGAGCAGGCGTTTCAACTCGGCTTCGTCGCGATGTCGAATCAGATCATCGCGGCGATCCGCCTCGTGTCGTACGTGGTGATCGTCATCATCATGGCCGTGATGGCGAATGCGATGGCGATGAGCGCGCGCGAGCGCACCACCGAATACGCGACGCTCAAGGCGCTCGGCTTCGGGCCGGGTTTTCTCGCGATGCTGATGTTCGGCGAATCGCTGACCATCTGCACGTTCGGCGCGGGCCTCGGCATGCTCGCGACGCCGCCCGCCGCGAGCTTCTTCAAGCAGGCGACGGGCGGCGTGTTCCCGGTGTTCACCGTGTCGCGCGAGACGATGCTGCAGCAGGCTGCGTGCGCGCTCGTGGTCGGGCTGGCTGCTGCCATCATTCCGGCGCTGCAGGCGGCGCGCGTGCGGATCGTCGAAGGCCTGCGGGCGATCGGCTGAGTTCAACGCTAAAGGCAAGCACAACGTGGCCATCCCGCTTTCGTATATCGCCCGCAACCTGTGGACGCGCCGTCTGACCACGGCGCTGACGGCGGGCGGCCTCGCGCTGGTGGTGTTCGTGTTCGCGACGGTGCTGATGCTCGACGCGGGCCTCAAGAAAACGCTTGTTTCGACGGGCGAAGCGGACAACGTCGTCGTGATCCGCAAGGGCGCGGAAACGGAGGTGCAGAGCGCGATCGACCGCGGCCAGGCCAACGTGATCGAGATGCATCCTGCCGTGGCGATGGGCGGCGATGGCAAGCGGATGGCGTCGAAGGAATCTGTCGTGCTGATCTCGCTGCTGAAGCTCGGCACGGGCAAGCCGTCGAACGTGGTGATACGCGGCGTGTCACCTGCTGCGATGAGCTTGCGGCCGCAGGTGAAGCTCGCGACGGGGCGCATGTTTGCGCCGGGCTCGTCGGAGATCATCGTGGGCAGCAGCATCGCGAAGGGCTTCAGCGGCACGCAACTCGGCGAGCATCTGCGTTTCGCGCAGCGCGACTGGACGGTGGTCGGCACCTTCGATGCGGGCGGCAGCGGCTTCGATTCGGAAATCTGGGGCGACGTCGATCAGTTGATGCAGTCGTTCCGGCGCACCAGTTATTCGTCGATGGTGGTGCGCATCGCGGAGTCGGATCAGTTCGAGCGCTTCAGGGCCGATATCGATGTCGATCCGCGTCTCGCGGAGGAGGCGAAGCGCGAGCAGACGTTCTATAGCGATCAGTCGAAGGCGCTCTCGACGTTTCTCAACATCCTCGGCTTCACGCTGTCGACGATCTTTTCGATTGCCGCGATGATTGGCGCGATGATCACGATGTACGCTTCCGTCGCCAATCGCGTCGCCGAGATCGGCACGCTGCGCGCGCTCGGCTTCCAGCGGGCGAATGTGCTGGCCGCGTTTCTGATCGAGGCGGTGTTGCTGGGGCTCGTTGGCGGACTGGCGGGGTTGGGATGCGCAGCCTTCATGCAGTTTGCGTCGTTTTCCACGACGAATTTCCAGACCTTTGCGGACCTGTCGTTCCGGTTCATCCTGACGCCCGCGATTGTCGTGAAGACGCTGGCGTTTTCGATGACGATGGGGCTCGTCGGCGGCTTTTTGCCCGCGATGCGGGCGGCGCGTATGAATATCGTTGATGCGTTGCGTGCGCGGTGAGTTTGGTGCGTGCCGCCGACGGAGTTTGTCGTTACGTTGGCCTGTGCGTTTGCTGTTCGATCTCGGCGCGTAGGCGGTCTTCCTGCTCGCGTAGTTCGGGGGTGAACTCGTCGCCGAAATCTTCGGCCGAGAAGACCTGACGAATCTCGATTTCGGAATCGCCTTCCATGGGGTTCGGGCAGCGCCGGACCCATTCGACAGCTTCTTCCATCGATTTCACCTGCCAGAGCCAGAAGCCGGCGATCAGTTCTTTCGTTTCTGCGAACGGGCCGTCGATTACGGTTCGGTTTGCGCCTGAGAAGCGTATACGCTTGCCGCGTGAGCTTGGGTGCAGGCCTTCGCCTGCCTGCATGATGCCCGCCTTCACGAGTTCTTCGTTGTATTGGCCCATTGCTGCTAGCAACTCGGTGGTGGGCATCTTGCCGGCTTCTGAGTCGCTCGTTGCTTTTACGATTACCATGACGCGCATGTTTTTTCTCCTGTCTGACCTGGTTGGGACCGCGGAATGGCGGGTTTCATTTTTGACGACGGTTGAGGGTGGGGGGAATCGACAGCGTGGTTCGGTTTTTTTGCCTTTTGGGCGTTGGCGTTGCCGTTTGGGTATTTTGACCTTTTCGCTGGCATCCGCGATTTGTTAGCTTGCTTCAAGCGTCGCCCCTGTGCGGGGCGGCACCTACTTTTCTTTGCCGCCGCAAAGAAAAGTAGGCAAAAGAAAGCGGCTCACACCACCAACATTCTTCTTGCCTGAGGGCCCCAACCGGCCTTACGCTTCACACGGCAATCACGTGACTCATGTTCGTTGCCAACACTCTTGCGGTGCGCCTCACCCGCTTCACGCCCCCGCGTTGCGGCACGCAGTGTTAGATATTCCACGGCCGCCCAGGTGGCAAACTGTGTGTAGGCCCAAGTGCTCCGCACGCCTCACTTCGGAACAATAGCGCACGCGGGCCACCCTGTAAGAGCGCTACCCCATACGACGCGACAACCTACACACAGTTTGCCACCTAGGCGGCGCCAACCATTCGCTGCCGCTTGCCCGAGTACGGGTATTCGAAGCGGGTGAGGCGCTCATTCAAAGCGTTGGCAACGAACGTGAACAGAGGCGTTGCCGTATGAGGCGTAAGACCCTTTGAGGGCCCTCAGGCAAACACAAGAACTGGCGGTGTGAGCCGCTTTCTTTTGCCTACTTTTCTTTGCGGCGGAAACAGAAGCGGGCTATTCTCTGAGTGAGACTGATCGGGTCTGAGTGCCTTCAAAGCCTTGCCTGTAAAGGGTTTGATACAATTATCCCGATTCAATCTCGCTCAACTCAGTTCAAATCCGCTCAGAAAATGACGGGGGTAGAAACAGGGGTTGGGCCGAACGGGAGCCCTCATGCCACGCACTACCCATCGCCTGACCGCACAGGCAGTCAAATCCGTCGCCACACCCGGATGCTACGCCGACGGCGGTAACCTGCATTTGCAGGTATCACCCGCCCTGACGAAATCGTGGCTGTTCAAGTACACGCTGCATGGACGCAGTCGCGAGATGGGCCTCGGCAGTCTCAACGCCGTGCCATTGTCCGAGGCACGGGTGAAGGCCGGCGAAGCGCGCCGTCTGCTCGCAGCGGGCAAGGATCCGCTGGCCGAAAAGTCGAACGCGCGCAGGACCGCGCAGCGCGACGCCGACCTCAGGCTCACGTTCCTCGCGGCAGCCACACAGTACGTCGCGCTGCGTTCGCCTGACTGGAGCCAGAGCAACATCACCGCGTGGACGGGCTCGATCCGTCTGCACGCGAAGCCGCTGCTCGCGCTGGACGTGGCCACGATTGAAACTACGGACGTGCTGCGCACGCTCGAACCGCTGTGGATGAAAAAAAACGCGACCGCCGCGCAACTGCGGGGGCGCATCGAATCGATTCTTGACTGGGCGACGAGCCGTGGCAGCCGTCAGGGACCGAACCCGGCAAGATGGGACGATCATCTGCAACACCTGCTCCCTGCCGCGAAGGCTGCTACGACGCATCGCGCCGCACTTCACTGGACGGCGATGCCCGCGCTGATGGCGCGACTGCGCGCCGACACCAGTCCCGCCGCGCCTCTGTTGATGTATCTCGCACTCACGGGCGTGCGCTCGCGTGAGGCGGGCGGTGCGACGTGGAAGGAAATTGACCTCGACAGCCGCACGTGGCGCGTGCCGGGTCCACGCATGAAAGGCCGCAAGGAACATTGGGTGCCACTTAGCGATCAGGCAATCGAGTTACTCAAAGCCTTGCCCGGTGCTCACCGGGCCGATGACCTTGTGTTCATGTCCGCGAAGGGCAAGGAAATCAGCGGGACCGTGCTGCGGGACACGCTGTCCGCGATCGCCGGGGATCTGGGCGAATGCACGCCACACGGTCTGCGTTCAAGCCTGCGCACGTGGATCAGCGAGACGACCGCGACGCCATCCGATGTCGCTGAAAGCGTGCTGGCGCACGACTCGCGTGGCGACGTCCGGAAGGTCTACGAGCGGACGCGGTTTTTCGAGCAGCGCGTGCCACTGATGCAGCGCTGGGCCGACTTCCTTGACTCCCCCGCCGCCGACGTGCTGCCATTCACGGCGGCGCGCTAAACGCGGCTGTCATCGCAGCGGGGCGTTGCGCGCCCCACGCATAAGAAATAACAATTTTCATCTACGCGATCCGCTGCGCGTACAACAGGTCGCTCGTTGAACCCTCGTTCAATAGCATTAGACACATTAGACACATTAGACACGTTAGACGCGTTAGACGCGTTAGACGCGTTAGACCACTTCCGGGAACGCATTGCGACCGGTCGCCTCGTTCACACACCATACGACGGCATCCAGGCTACATGCCGTCTCGCGTAGCGTGATTGTTACTTTGGGTTCAAGGAAACCGGGTTCATCGTAAGTCATTGGAAGATGACGTTCCGCTGTTCACGACCGGGTCACAACCGTCAGCCCTTGGAATTTCCTTCTCGTGGCGGCCGCAACCACCCGCTTGAAAGACGCCCACACCGGCTCTAATCTTTGCACAACGCAACAGAACAAAGTGCTGCACATCAACGTGCAGGGAGAGAGCCATGAGTGAACCGCAAGCCACTACCCAGAGGCGCAGACCGGGACGTCCGCGCAAGCCTCGTGCAGAAAATGCACCGCCAGCCATGTCCGCTGAAGCGACGGGCACCAGCGCGCTGACCGATGACGACCTCACGCTGATCGATACCGGCGAGACGATGGCCATGCTTGGCGGCATCTCGATTGCGACGCTCTGGCGTCTGATTGACAGCGACCCGGAATTCCCCGCGCCGATTCGCCTGCGCGGCAAGTACCGGTACTGGATGCGCGGTCCCATGCGCGCGTACGTGCGCATGCGTGCCGAACAGGCGGAGCGCGAGAAGCGCGAGCGCTTCGCGGCGAAGGCGGCAGCGCGCACCCGGTAAGGTCCCGCCATGCCCACACATGAAAACGCCCGCCGTGGCGCAGCGGGCGCGGATTGCATCGCACAACTATCGAACGTACCTGACGGCACGCGAGGCCAGCATAAGCCACGCCGTCGCTGTTCGCAAGCCATGCGGGGGCAGTCATGAGCGCCGGTCGCAAGGTGGATGCGGAGAACCCGAGCGCAGCCGAGTTGATCATCCGCGCGGCAGAGGATCATGCGCCGGACGCCAACAGGATGCTGGTGCTTGTCCGGCTCGGGCGACTTGTGAAGGACGACGATTGCCTTGTGTACCCGTCCGTCGAATGGGTCGCACATCATACGCGGCTCGGCGTCGCCACAGTCGAACGCATCTTCGCCGAATTGCGCAAGTTCGACATCCTGCAATGGACCGGCGACGTAATCGGGAAAATGGGCACGAAGGTTTATCGGATACAGGCTGAACGCATCGCCGCTGCCTACCCGCCACCCGAACCGTGGGAAGAACGTCAGGCGCGGAGTCAGGCACGCTTCAGGACAATCCGCGAAAAGTACCGCGCGAAGCACAGCGACGCACCCTCACACAGAGGGAGCGTGGACAGCGACGCACCCTCACACAGAGGGAGCGTCACGGGCGCGAACGGCTCGACGCTCCCTCATGGTGAGGGTCACGCTCCCTCACGGCGAGGGTCACGCTCCCTCAAATGACCCTCCACGCTCCCTCACCGTGAGGGACAAGGGTTTAAAGCAGGGTTTACAGCATGGTTTAAAAGCAGGGGAATATTCAGGGGCCCTCATCGCCGGGCCGGCTAGTCGCGCCGCACACGCCCCGTGTGCGGTTACGGCTTCAACTTCACCACCGACGGTCGCAGTACCTACGCGCGCGAGCGGTGAGCATGTGCAGCAACAGCGCGTTTTGCAACGCGCTGCGCAAAAAGAGGGTGGGCGGATGACGAATGGATCGGGGCAGGCGACCGTCGACGAATTGGTTGCAGCGTTCCGCTCACTCTGCGACGAGGGACTGTGTAGTTGGATGGCCAGCAAGGTCGAACTGGGCACCCTGCGCCAACACCTCGGGGAACTGATCCGACACGGCGCAACTGCCCGTACGGTGCGCGAAGCCTATCCGGTGGCGAAGGCGCGTCTTGCGAAAAACAGGCGTCCCAGCGGGGCCGCGATCGCGCGAGCCATGTACGACATCACGGAAGGCCGCAAGCCCGAGCCCGCCCAGCCCGAAGTCGTGAGCATTCCCGACCCAGGCAGTTCCACGATGCACTGACCGCAGGAGAGACATCATGACCAGCCCCATCGACGATCCCGAAGCGCCTGCCACGTTGCGCGCGGCGTGCCAGTTGCTCACCTTCGCGCAGGTTCACCGGACAGTCCCGTACACGGGACCCGCTGAAGGCATGCGCGCGTTCTGTGCCGGGACGTTCGCCGCCCTGCACGCGGTGATGGCCGACGCCTCCCAGTTCGAGGCGTTCGGGTGCTTCGTGCTCGGCTTGTGCGAGGAGCACGGCAGCCTCACGGCAGCGCAGGCGAGGCGTGAGCGCAGAGCGAAGGCCGGTCGGCGACGCGCGGCCTGCGCGGGCGTCCGCACGCTCGTCGACATCCTCGATGCCTTCGAGTCTACGGGTGGCGGCGGACAGGACGCAGGCACCACGAGCATCACCGTGCATTGAGGTCAATGCACTTTCCCGAGGTCCGGGCCTGAGGTTTCGTGCGCGGCGCGTCATGGGATAGACTTGCGGTCGATCACTGATAGCGGGCTGTGGGACCAACTCGGAAGCACGACGTGTTTGTCGTTTTCTCACAAACTCCCTTCCGCCGCTCGACCTAGTTTCCGATGCTGAAGTGAAACGCAGCACTAGTGGAGTAGTCCTTTTTGGAGCGAATGATCTATGTTGGCGGATCCCTACGGTAGACCGACAGGCTCGACAGCAGCCGAACTGGCAACCGATTCATTTTTTCACGCCGTGGAGGCGTGGCTGAGCGACGGCTACTACCTGGATCAGCGAATCATTGCTCGGTCGAATGGGGAGCCAAACCACATTTGGGCCGCATCCGTTGCACTCTTTCCACTGAAGCCGCCAAACGACTACACAGTATCTGTGCGGGCCGATGGTCTGATAGTTGAGCAAATTCAAAAGCAACTCGAACACAAACACGAAGCTGTGCAGATACTGAGAGACGCAGCGGCTGGAACCCTTCGGTTTGGCAGCGGTGATTCAGTCGCGTTCGAAAAGGGTACGCGAACGGTGACATCGGAAAACGGCCGGGATCAGTGGTTCTTCCAGCCGCACTTGTCCGTGCAGTCGTTCCCTTATATCAACGACTTCTCTGTACAGGAACTGGCGCTGCTCGACAATAAGTTACGGTTGGCAGAGCCGCCATTCGATGGGTTGAACGATGTGGCAGGTTGGTTCGGCCTCAATCTGCCGGTAAACAGCAAGGGCTCTCCATATATCGATTTGCGAGTTAGTCCACCCGTAGACATATCGTTTCTCGAACTCTCGGACGACAAACTAAAGATCGAGCTTAAGGCCGTTCCAAGTTTCGATCCGAGCGGGGTGCGATTAGCTCTACGTGTTGTCCCGGGCATCGGAGTTGCACGCATGCAAGTTGCGGATCGCCTGAAGTGGACCGGCGTCGAAGGTTTCCTGCAGGCTGTCGCTGAGATCGACGTCGTCAATGCCGATGCCGTACTTGTCGTTCTTATGATAGGCCCGGCCATGGTTCGCCGGCAGTTCGTATCTGATCCAGCCAAAGCTCGAAATCAGAGGCTGCTCACGTTTCGCACCTTTGATCCCAACCTCAAGCAAATGCGCAAGGCGCTCTTGGAAGAAGACGGAAGAAAGTTCGAAACTGGAGTCGCGGCCCTGTTGTTCACTCGCGGATTCACTTCTGTTCAACCGTTAGAAACGGACGCTCCAGATATCGTTGTCACTACAACGAGCGGTCGACTGGTTCTCATCGAATGCACGATCAAGGTCAGTGACGTCAGTGCGAAGATAGGGAAGCTTGTGGATCGCCGCGCCGAGCTTGAAACGGCGCTGAAACGAAGCGGGCACGTGACGACTGTAATCGCGATGCTCGTATGTCGGCAGCCGAAAGCCAACCTCGATGCCAATATCGACGCTTTTGCGAAGTCGAACAGAGTCCTCGTGGCTGCACAGGAAAATATCCAGTGGCTCCTGGACAATGAAGCCAAGTTTCCTCTCGACCCGGATGGCGCATTTGATGAAGCGCTGCAACTTATTGCGGCATCAAACACGATGAAACCAGATTGGACGAACAACGAGCATCAAGTCTGATCTGTGCTCGTTCAACGGACATCGCGCGGCTTTCCTGCGGCCCGCCGCGCCGGGGGGCCGGATGCGCGCCGCGCGTGGTGAACGGCGCACGCAAGAGGGTCAGACTGACTTCAGGCGGGCGTGGCGTTGCAGGACATGTTGAGCTATGCCCGAAACGTCGGTTCGTGTCGCGCCTGTACGTCGCCAGCCAGTGGCGGCTCCTGGTTCCGTTGATTCATGAGCGACCAGACAAGCGCGATGGTCCAGCCAAGAAATGTCCAGCCCAAAAGAATGTTCAGCGCGAAGATGGCGGCTAAGTGGTGGTGGTCGCGAAGCGCAGCCACCACGGACGGCACGAAGTGGAGCACCACCAGCACCGCCACTACAAGTGGCCAATTTGCCACCAGCAAGTGCAACCAATAGCCCGAATGTTCCATGATGCGTTCCCTGTGCCCGATGCGCACCGGGCGGTGTCGATGCTCGTTCGGTTCCGCGTCGTTCGACGCTTTCCCGCCGATTCCGTTGATTACAAGCTCCCCGCGCTGTTCGTGTTTCTGCTTACGTACGCGCGGCCGGCGGGCGTCAGCGAAAAATTCGCAGACGGGTACTGCCTGATCTGGGATTCGTCGTCATACCGCACATAGACCCAAGGGTCATCGATCGTATAGCAGCCACCTCCGAGGACGTTGCCACCCGCGCCAGTGACATAGATACGGCGGCCAGTCGCGCAATTGCCAACGACATCGGTCAGTACGATCAGTCCGTTATCACGGTTACTCATAATTGCGATATCGGAAGCGTGGACGGCGGGCGCGGTGAGCGCCGCGGCCAGCAGGAAAACGACGAACTTCTTCATGGCGAACTCCAAAACAAGCGTCAATCAATCGCGCAGAAGATGTCGATGTCATCGGGATGATTTCCTGCACTTCGAACACCTTGTGACGGATGCAATCGCGACGAGAGTTGAATGGACGTAAGACATTTCGCTCTCAATTGATTTGCGTCATTGCACGCTTCAAATGGTAGAGCCGCACGGTCGTTCACATATGCGGTCACTTGTCGCATTAGAGCGCTTAATCGACGTGAACTGATCTGGCATGAAAAAGGCCCGCCGACGATGAGGCGGGCCAAGGAGCACGCCACCGGCATCAGCCGATGGGGCATGGACTCAGGCTGACTTCGATACTGTCGCGAGTGGCGTGGTCGGTACGAGCGGGCCATATAGGCACAGCGAATTTCGCTGCACAACTAGTGCCATGCGGGCCTCGACGAGCGTCGTGACAAGGTTCTTGCGGAAGTTGTCCATGTCTTCGCGCGAGACTTCAACCACGACGTCGTTCCGCAAAGCGATGTAGCAGCCCTCCGGCGTGCCGCAGGCAACGAAATTGCCGGTCGGCACGGCGCTGCATGGCACGAGCACCGCGCCGATCATCGCGAGCAGGTTCGTACCGGGTGAGATGACGTACTCGCCGGTCGTCGACTTCACTAGCATCGTCGCGAGATAGTCGGCAATGCTGATGCCGATCACGACCTTGCTCGCACCGTTCGCGCGCAGCGTGACGACCGTGCTGATCATCGTGTCGAGGCCGATCGACCCAGCGGCGGGCACCCACGGTGTGGATGCGCTCACGAGTCCGTTCATGTGCGGCGCGACGCCCGTGTCGTTAATGACCTCGTCATCGATCTTCGCATCCAGCCCGTTGCGCATCTCGCCGTCCAGATACAGCGCGAACGCCGCGCTGTCTTCCATCAGCTGCCGCGAGCATAGCGCCCAGAACGCAACGGTTGCGACCGGCACTGTCGCGGGGCCATACGAAAGCGCCGCCTCGGGCTTCAGTTGACCCTCGGCGACGGCATCGGCACCCGGCGCACCACCCGGCGTCGCGGTCACGGTCTCGATCGCATTGCTGCTCGTGGGGCGGTTCCACAGCGCGCGCCAGAAGCGCGGCACGGGAAGCGACCCTGCGACCTGAAAGTCTGGCGGCACCGGGAAGCCCGTCGCCGGATTGCCCACGTTCGAGAGGATCGCGGCCTTCAGGTCGTACGGTACCTCCGTGCGTACGACACGGCCATCGCCATTCTTCCAGCGTTCAAGCATGTCGCTTTTTGTCACCAGTGCGCCGAGACCTTCGCCGCCACTGCCGTCGCCGTGCCATTCGCTCCTGCCCGCGTACTTCTGCGCGAGGTCGATCAGGTTCGTCTCAATCCGCTGGACGCGCTCGTCGTACTTGCCGAACGTCTCCGCCAGCGCCTTCTTGATTTCGGTCATGTCCATCTTTTGGACTCCTTGCTTCCTCCTGCATATCGGCACGTTTCGGACGTCGTGGTCAGGTTCTGCATCGCGCAGAGCCACGGCGCGCGGCCAGCGCGTCACCCGCAACACGGTTGACCTGCATCACGCAGGCAGAGCGCACGGACAGGGGTTTCGCCGTTGCACACATCATTCGCGCGGCAGGGTCGGGCGTCAAGACACCCCCGGGACTCTAAAGTGCGCGCACAAAGATAAATGGTTTGGCGGGATGCTTCGTCGACCCGGTCTGGACTTTTGACCCGCCCTCCCGTCACCCCTCACGGGTGCTCAGTTTTGAGCCTTCATCGGACTGCCTTCACAAACGGGTACACTTCCTGTAGACGGATTGTCGGGCGTCTGTCGGTTTGGAATCAGGTGCGCAGATGAAAAGAACCTACAAGTACAAAGACTTCGAGGTGACCGTCGAGACTGAGCCAGTGTGGCAGCCCTCGGGCAACGTCACCTTATTGGCTCCGCTCGGCTTTATCGCAGTCGTGTACATCGGAAAGATCGGCGCAAGTCGCACTACGGTCGGACCAATGCGCCTCACGGCTGATAGTCAGAAACCGTTCGCCACAGAAGCAGAAGCGCTTATGACTGGCTTCAGTGCAGGCCAGCGGATAGTCGACGATACGCTCCTGCCTTGATTTATCCTCCGGCAACCCGGGAAATCCGCGCGCTGACGGGCTCGCGCCGGGTCGCTGCTATGCTCACACCCGCGCACGGCACGAACGGCGTACGCGAATTTTAAAAAATTCGGCGTTGCGGGCGGTCAGCAGCAATCAGGACGGGGGTAGGGACATGGGTTGCGGGCGCGCAATTTCTCCGGAAACCCCGTCTGACAAGCATCACAGCGGGACGCTTGCATTCGCGGCGGCAAAGAAAAGTAGGTGCCGCCCCGCACAGGGGCGACGCTTGAACCACGCTAACAAAACGCGGATGCCAGCGCAAAAGCAAATAACCCAACCGCATCGCGAACACCATCAAAAAAAGCGCAACCACCACCCAGCCGTCGCAGACCAAAACCCCTACTTCTTCCGTTTGCCCGCAGCATCCCGGCGCTGCAAATCCGCGGATTCCCGAATCATGGCGATAAGCGCCCGCAGCCCAGCGGGCACATGCCTCCGCCCAGGATAATAAAGACACAACCCATCCAGCGGCGGCGTCCAATCCTCTAGCACACGAACCAGCGTCCCTGACTGGAGATCCTCGGCCACCGTCCACTCGGACAAGTAAGTAAGCCCAACCCCAGCCCGCGCAGCGCTCAACATCAAACCGGACTCATCGAGCGTCAACGCACCCTTGCCATCGACCCGCACCATCTCCCCATGCCGCTCGAACTCCCACTGATAGATCGTGCCACTCGGCATACGAGTCCGAATACAACGATGCTGACTCAACTCGTCAGGCGTACGCGGCGCCCGATGCCGCGCAAAATACGCCGGACTTCCGACCACGGCAAAGCGCTGCTTATCCCCGAATGGCACAGCGATCATGTCCTGCGGCACCGTCTCCGCAAGCCGAATCCCCGCATCGAACCCCTCAACCACAATATCGATCAGCCGGCCTTCAGTAACGATATCGAGCTTCATCTCCGGATAGCGCTCAAGGAACGCAATGAAAACAGGCATCGCCTGATGCGCAGCCCCCACGGCCGTGTTGATCCGCAACGTGCCGCTCGGCGTGTCGCGAAAGCTGCCCGCCTGCTCCAGCGCGACGCGGATCGTCGACAGCGCGGGCGCCACGCTGTCGACAAACTGCGCGCCCGCTTCCGACAGCGACACGCTGCGCGTCGTGCGATTGAAGAGCCGCACGCCGATGCGCGCTTCGAGCGCCGCCACGGAATGGCTCAATGCCGAGGTCGAGACGCCCATTTCGTTCGCGGCGGCGCGGAAGCTCCGGTGACGCGCAACAGCCAGCACCGCTTCGAGTTCGCTCAGGCCGGTGGTCTTCATTATCCTGTTTTGCTCAATAGGTCATGTCCGATTGTACGACTAGTCGCGTCAATCAGGCGCCGCTATCTTTATGGCACTGAAGGCAAGTCAAGGGATACGCAGATGCACACAATCGACACGATCTATATCGACGGCGCATTCGTCAGGCCGCACGGCGACGAATGGTTCGACCTTTTCAACCCTGCGACCGAGCGCGTGATCGGCCGCGTGCGCCTTGCGGACGCGAAGGATGCGCGCGATGCAATCGCGGCGGCGAAGCGCGCGTTTCCGGCGTTTTCACGCACCAGCAAGCGCGCGCGCATCGACATGCTCAAGCGCATGCATGCCGCCGTCGTTGCGAAAGAGGACGTGCTTTACGAGGCGATCGTCGAAGAGTACGGCGCGCCCGTGTCGCGCGGCCGCTGGATGGCGCAACACGCGAGCAACGTGCTGATCGAAGCGGCAAAGGTGCTGGAGCAGTACGAGTTCACGCGCCGCGCCGGCACGGCGGAAGTGGTGATGCAGCCGCTCGGCGTCGCGGGACTGATCACGCCGTGGAACAGCAACGCGGGCTTCATCTGCGGCAAGCTTGCGGCCGCGCTGGCGGCGGGCTGCTCGGCTGTCATCAAGCCGAGCGAAATGAGCGCGCTGCAGACGCAGATCGTCACGCAGGCGCTCCACGAAGCGGATTTGCCGCCGGGCGTGTTCAACATCGTGACGGGACGCGGCGATTCCGTCGGTGCGCAGATCAGCTCGCATCCGGATGTCGCGAAGATTTCGTTCACGGGATCGACGGCCGTCGGCAAGACGATTCTGCGCACGGGCGCCGATACGCTCAAGCGCGTGACGCTGGAACTGGGCGGCAAGTCGCCCACCATCGTGCTCGACGACGCGGACTTCGAGCAGGTCGTGCCGCTCGCGATCAACGCGGGCTTCATGAACAGCGGGCAGGCGTGCATCGCGGGTACGCGTATTCTCGTGCCGCGCCAGCGTCTCGCGGAGTTCGAGGCGCGCGTGCGCGACGAAGTGGCGTTGGCGCGATCGGGTGATCCGCGCGATCCGCGCACGACCGTCGGCCCGATGGTCAGCCAGAAGCAGTGGGAGCGCGTGCAGCGCTATATCGGCATCGGCATCGACGAGGGCGCGCGGCTGATCGCGGGCGGCGAAGGGCGTCCCGATGGTCTCGAGGCTGGCTGGTTCGTGCAGCCGACCGTCTTCAGCGACGTGACCAACGACATGGCGATCGCGCGCGAGGAAATCTTCGGACCGGTGCTGTCGATCATCGCGTACAACGACACCGAAGAAGCCATCAAGATCGCCAACGACACGAACTACGGCTTGCAGGCGTACGTGTTCGGGCAGGACAAGACGCGCGCGCGCGAAGTGGCGTCGCGCATCGAGGCGGGACGGGTGCTCGTCAACACGCTGGCGCATGAGCCGGCTGCGCCGTTTGGCGGATTCAAGCAGTCGGGTATTGGACGCGAGTACGGCACATACGGCATCGAAGCGTTTCTCGAGCCGAAGGCGTTGCTCGGTGTGCTGTAAGCGCGTCGTGACGCCTTGAGCGTGGCGGTGAAGGACAGGGTGTCTTTCACCGCCTTTCTTTTGCTGGCTCGTGTTAGCGAAGGACGATCGCCATGCGCCGAGCCCGGACGGAGCACGCCGCCCGCTGATGCTCACGATCGACCCAGCACGCATGTGATATGTGAAAGCCCGCGTAAGCGAGCCCTTTGTGGCGAGCCTCCCATCGCGTGGGGCGCGTTGTTATCGTTTCGGCATCTTCATTACTGCAACGGCAGCCGCCGTTCTGCCGATCGCCATGATCTCGCTCAAACGCCTCTCTCTTTTCGCCGCGCTCGTCGCGCTGACGTCCGCCGCTCACGCGCAAGTTCCGCCTTCGTCCGATCTTCCGCCGTCGCACGATGGCCCTGCTCACGACGGTCCGCCGCCGCATGGTCCGGGCTTCGCGGCCATCAACGATCTCGAACATCTGCAGCGTCTCTACGACATGAGCGGGCGCGATGCCGAAATGAACGCGGTCTATCACGACGTGCTGTCGAAGACCCACGATCCGGCGCTGCGTCACTATGTGTATGTCGCGTTGGCACGCAACCAGTTGAAGCCCGCCAACGTCGATCAGGCGATCGACACGATCCGCAAGAGCCTCGACGAAGATATCGACACGCTCGACAAGCAAGCGGCGCTGCGGCCGAAGCGCTGACGCCTGTCTCTGCACGCTGCCGGCATCACGCGAGCAGCGAGATCAATCCGCCGATCGTCAGCCCTGCCGCGAGCCACTTGCCTGCGGTGTAGAAGCTGTTGCGCTCGTCCTGCGGCTGGTCCGGCCGCTCCAGTCCCAAGGCGCCATAAGCGAATGCCTTCACCGGCGAGACGGTGGCGGGGCTTGCTTCTGTGCCGCCCGTAGCATCGTCCGTTGCGCAGGGATCGGCGATGTCGCTGTCGGTAACGGCGGAGTCCGGCGTGTCGGTGTCCGTATCCGTTTCCGTATCCGTGCCTGTGCCAGTGGATGCCGTCGCCGTCCGGGCATTCGCCTGATCTGTAGTCTGCGCACGCGAAGCCGCCGCCGCGCCTTCGGGCGAAATGCTGACCGTGACGCCCGGCTGCGCGGGCTTCGTCGCAGCGTCCTGTTTCCCTACGTTTTGCGCAGCGCCGATCACGTTGTTCGCCGCAGACTGCGCCGCTTGCGCGGATGCTTCGCCGGACACGGAAGCGAGGTGCGTCGACGGCGTCGTCGCCGTCCCATATCCGACACTGCTTACCATTGCACGCCTCCTTCAGTCGCGAATTCCAGTTGCACTGATGGCGCTAACGTCCAGTTGCACGCGCAACTTGAGGTCTCGTAAGGCCCGGTAAGCAAACCGGGCACGCGTCATGCGGCGATATACACCCACGCATCGATGCCGGACTTCAGCGTGACGAGCACACGCCTGTAGTCCGACACCTCGTATTCGTCGGCGGCGAGCAGCTCCTGATGGGTGATTTCGAAGACCGTGCCCGCCACTTCGTCGGCGGGATTGGCGCTCGGACGCACCACGGGATGGTGAGTCTTTCCGCTGATCTCCACGACCTTCGGATCGCCGATGGTGAGCAGCGTCTGCGCATAGCCGGGCAACGCGTCGGGACGGCCGGCGAGTTCGCGGCCGAAGCTGGAGATCTGCACGTTGCGATCCTGCAGCGTGCCGTACGAGAAGAGGTAAACGATGTCAGGCGTGTTCAAGTGACGCTCCTCGATTCGATTCGAAAAGCGAAAGTCTACCGTCGCGGCCTGATACGCGCCTGCGACCGTCGCGGCGACACGTTGGAAATTCACGGAGCGAAAAATCTTCCTCAACCATCATGCGCTCGACGGATAGGCCGTGCTGGTTGGCTATCGGTGGAGGGGCTGTTCAGAGAAAAGCTGGATGCGGGCGAGTGCTTCTCTACTACGCGCGGACGCTGCTGCTCAGGTGTCGTTGTAGGTGCAACATAAAAGCCCGAACGCTTTGGCGTTCGAGCCTTTTTGCTTTAACGCTTCGTTTCTTCGCTGTTGCCGCTTTCAGCGCACTCCCTATTGCGACGCGCTGCCGTCGGCGGAAGGCGCTGCAATCATCGCGACGCCGCAGAACCAGCCATCGGACGCAGGCTCACGCGCTTGCCATTGCGCGCGTTTGCCCAGCACGTTGTCGCATTGCACGGGCGGCACGAGGTCTTGCGTCGTGGCTGTGCATTGCTGGACGTCGCGGCTGAATGCTTGCGAATCGAATGCCTTCGGCTTGTCCGCGGGCTTGCTCACGGCAGCCAGATCCGTGTCGACGGGCCGCGGGGCGCGCGGTTCGTCCGGCGAAGGCTTGTGCAACTGCTCGCGAATCTCTTCGATCCGCGTCGAGTACCAGTCGGTCAGGCACGCGACATCCCTGCAGTTTTCTTCGCGCCACGCCCATTTGCTGTCGCTCTCTTTTCTGTACGCGCGACGGTCGGCGGCCTGTCGCTGCGCGAGCTTGAACAGCTTGCCGAGTTCGTCGTCCGCTCTGGACAGGCCATCGTCGTGGCAGATCAGCGTCTCGGCAGGCGAATGCGCCTTCGCGCAATTGAAGCTGGTGGCATGCGCGCTGGTCATCGCAAGCAGGCCGAGCGCGGCTACGGTGTATCGGTTGAGCTTCATCGGAATGTAAATGGCTAGTGACACACGACAACGCATGTGACGGCGCTGATGCCCGCCGCCGCGCCGACCAGGCCGCCGAGCATGAAGGTCTGAAGCGACGTCGCGCATCCTTGCAGACACAGGATGACCGCGAGCAGGATGGAAGCAGTGGTAAAGCGCATTGGCCCCTCGATGCAGATAGTCTCGATCCGCAAGCATAGGTGCCGTATGCGCGCGCATTTAGGCGAGCAACGGGCGATAAAGCCGATTGCTTACGAGAAGTTGCGCACGCGTCAGGATGTGGAAGAGATGGCGCGCCGAGCGAGCGCGAAGCATGCACAAACGTTCAAGACCGCGCGCCGCCGCGCGCGATACGCTGCATTCCGTACGGTAGATCCGGGTACCCAGCGCGAGGGCGACATGATGACTTCCACCACTGCAACCACGTTAACCACGCCTCAGGTGCTTCCCCAGATTCGCGAAGCGGTTTATCCGGGCGATACTGCGCCGCTTGTCGAGATCGTTCGTGAATACGTGAGATGGCTCGATATGGATCTGTCGTATCGCGGCTTCGAAGAAGAGATGCAGTCGTTCGAGCAAACCTATACGTTGCCTTCAGGCATGTTCCTGATTGCGGAAACTACGGCGGAGATAGCGGGCTGCGTGGGGCTGTTGCGCCATTCGAATGAGGTCGCCGACGTGAAGCGGCTTTACGTGCGCCCGGCATACCGTGGGCTTGCGCTTGGAGAGACGCTCATGCATGTGTTGATCGACAAGGCGAAGTCGCTGGGCTACGCAAAGCTCGTGTTAGATTCCGTACCTCAAACGGCTTTCGCGCAACGACTCTATGAGCGTTTGGGTTTTACCGAAACGTCTCCGTATTATGCGAATCCCGTTCCCGGTACGCGCTTTCTCGAACTCGTGCTCTGAGGCGCAAGAGGGCGCGCGCCACGAACGTTCATCACGCACGCTTGCAAGGAGCGTATGTCGTCGGCCAATTCACTGATTCTTTACGTGGACGCACAATTTGCGAGTCCCTATGCGATGTCGGTTTTCGTCGCGCTTCACGAAAAGCATTTGACATTCGACATGCGCACCGTCGATCTGGGCCGTCATGCGAACAACGAGCCGGACTACGCCGCGACTTCCGTCACGCAGCGTGTGCCGACGCTGGTTCACGATGGGTTTGCGGTGTCGGAGTCGTCGGCGATCACCGAGTACATCGACGACGCTTTCGAAGGCACGCCGCTTTATCCGGCGGATAGAAAACAGCGCGCGCGGGCGCGCCAGATTCAGGCGTGGTTGCGCAGCGACCTGATGCCGATTCGCAGCGAGCGCCCGACCGAAGTCGTGTTTTATGGCGCGCAAGGCGGGGTGCTCTCTGCCACCGCGCGCAAGGCGGCCGACAAGCTCTTCGCGGCTTGCGATGCATGGCTCGCGCCAGGCGCACAGTCTCTGTTCGATGAGTGGTGCATTGCCGATGTCGACCTCGCGCTGATGCTCAACCGCCTCGTGCTGAACGGCGACGACGTGCCGAAGCATCTCGCCGAGTACGCGCGGCATCAATGGCAAAGGCCGTCCGTGCAACGCTGGGTCCAGTTGCAGCGGCCGCCACTTTAACGCATGCGTTGCGATATCTTTCCCATATAAAGGGAATAGACGGTTGCATTCGCAACATAAATTGCATCGAATGCAAGCTGCCCGCACCGCAAACGTCAAATGTCAAACAAAACGGGGCGGCTGGCATTGACTGCCTGTCTGTGCGAATTGATATGAAGTATTAACCTCAGGCGTTTGCTGCCGTTATACATCGGCAGAGTGACCGAACTGGCCTGAGTGAATAATGCTTTTCTCCTCGACGGAACAGACGTCCGACGCCGGATTTAGAAGCCGGTTTCACCGACGTTCGCTGGAACATCAGCGACCCCTTTCGACCGTGACGATGGCGTTTACCGTCGTCGCGTTCATCGCCTTCGCTTGCGCGCGCAGCCTCGTCACGGGACCGGCTGTGCCGCTCGTATGGCGGCTCGCGTGCGCGATCCTGCTCGCGCTGCTGGTCGCCGCGATTCCGCGCACTAAGAGCACCTGGATATTCGGCGGCATCGGCGTCGCGTACACGCTCGTCCTGCTGGTGGGGATCGCGTTGAATGTGATCGGGCTCGACGAGCCGCTGTTATGGGCGCTGCCGGCGATCGTGGTGATCTCCGTCTGCGCCGCGCCGCTGTGGCTCACGCCCGCGCACTTCTGGATCGGCACCGCGCTGTTCTACGCAGCGGGCACGCCGCTGCTGCTGAGCCTGCCGGACCCGCGCGGCGACGTCAGCGTCGTGTGCTGGATGTGGATCCTGATCGCGGTGCCGACCTCGGCCGTGTTTCACCTCGGCTTCTACTGGTTCCGGCGCAATCACTTTTTGCTCGAAGACCGGCTCGCGCGCCTCGCCGCCACCGATCCGCTGACAGGCTTGCAAAACCGCCGCGCGTTTCTGGAGCAGGCGGCGTTGCGTCTGTCGAAGCTGGACAGCGGCGCGAAGGTCAGCGCGATCTTTCTCGACATCGACTACTTCAAGTCGCTTAATGACCAGTTCGGCCATGCTGTCGGCGATCAGGCGCTGTCGGACGTGGCGCGCGTGCTGAAGGAGCTGACGGCAGCGGCCGATATCGTGAGCCGCATCGGCGGCGAAGAGTTCGCGCTGTTGCATGACGCGGCGTTGCGTCCCGCCGCGCAACTGGCCGAAACGCTGCGCGCGGCGATCGGGCGCATCGCGCGTCCCGATGGCCAGTTGAGCGCGAGCTTCGGCGTCGCGGAATACCGGCCAGGCGAAAGCGTAATGGCGCTGCTCGACCGCGCGGACGAGGCGCTGCTGCGCGCGAAGTATTCGGGGCGTAACCGCGTGTGCGCGGAACGCGCGACCCTCGTCGACCCGGTGCGCCTGACATGGACGCACGTCCGCGCGGGCGACGGCACGGCGTCGCAGCCGATCCGCCAGCAATGGGACGACTTCTGGCTGACCTCGCATTTTCAGCCGCTCTACAGCCTGTCGCACCAGAAGCAGGTCGGCTTCGAAGCCTTGTTGCGCGGCGAGCGCGTGGATGGCGCGCAGGTGCCGCCCGTCGAGCTGTTTTCCCCCAAGCCATTCACCGATCAGGGCGAGCTGGACCGCACCAGCCACGCGCTGCATCTGAGCAATGCGCGCCGCCTGATACCGGACGACGCGTGGGTCTTCCTCAACATCCTGCCCGCGACCTTCGTCGCCGACGGCTATCCCGACCAGCTCGCGGAGATCGCGCACTCAGCGGGCATTCCGCCCGGGCGCGTGGTGCTCGAACTGCTGGAGTCGCACGGCGGCAGCGTGGACGATATGTCGCGGGCGGCGGGCCAATATCGCGATCACGGCTTCCTGATTGCAGTCGACGATTTCGGCGCCGGCCATTCGAACCTCGACCGGCTGCTGCGCATCCGGCCCGATCTCGTGAAGCTCGACGGCGAACTGATCCGCGCGACGAGCCCCGGCGCGGATCAGCCGATCCTGCCGAAGCTCGTGTCGCTGCTGCATCAGGCGGGCATGCTCGTGGTCGTCGAAGGCGTCGAGACCACGGAGCAACTGATTCTCGCCGTCGAATCGAATGTCGACTTCGCGCAGGGCTATCTGCTCGGCCGTCCGGCACCGACCGTCACGCCGCCCGATGCCGTGCACCGGCGCATCGACCATGCGTTCGACGTGATCGCCGAAGGGCGCGCGCATCAGCATGCGTTGTTCGAATCGGAAGTGCGGCCGTACCGGCAGGCGCTCGACACGGGCGTCGATGCGTGGCTCAAGGGCGTGTCGCTCAACGACGCGTTCTACGATCTCGCGCAAATGGAACTGTGCATCAGCTGCTTCGTACTCGACGACACGGGCCGGCAAATCGGACATGAAGTGTCGGGCAAGGCGTCTGTCATCGACGGCGGTTCGCTGCATCCCGTCGCGAATCCACGCGATGCGCGCTGGGACCACCGGCCGTATTTCCGCAATGCCGTGCTTCGGCCGGGCGTGCCCATCACGAGCAGCCCGTATCTGTCGCTGGCGAGCGGCAGGCCGTGCATTGCGGTGACGGTCGCGTTGCAGTCGGCTGTGGGACGTTGCGTGGTCGGCGCGGAGCTGGATTGGTCGCTGCAGCGTCTGCCGTGGCCGACGGCCGAGCATTGGTGATGCGCGGCTTATCGGAAGGCCGGTTCGTCGCTCGATGAATGCAGTTGCGCGAGCAGCGCGCAAGCCTGCTCGTGGAGATCGGCAGCCGTGGGACGAAGCGCGAAACGTGTCGACTCGGGCAGCCGCGCAAAGTGCTTGCCTGTGCTGCGCGCATACGCGGGGTCGTAATGCAGATCGATCAACTGCTCGAATAGCTCGACACGGCGGTCTTCGTCGATCATGTTGTGCCATTCACCGATTCGCGCTCGTCCATGCAATTCGACGAGCCGCGCGAGTTGCGACTTGAAGAGGCCGCGGTCGTCGAACAGGTGCGCGTAGTCCTGCAGCAGCAGGCGGATGCGCTCGTCGCGCTCCGTGACCACCGCGACGCACGAGCCGCGACGAATCTGTTCCGTCAACGAAGCGGGCAACGAAATGGACCCGATACGGCGGCTTTCCGCTTCGACGAACACGGGCTGGTTCGCGTCGAACCCATGCAAGGTGCCGACGAGTGCGGTATCGAACGCTTTCTGCGAGGGTTGCGGCTCGTTGGGCAGCATGCCGAGTATCGAGCCACGATGCGCGGCCAGTGCTTCGAGGTCGAGGGTCTGCGCGTCGGCCCCTGCAAGCGCGTTCAGCAGACGCGTCTTGCCGCTGCCCGTGTGGCCCGCGAGCACGATGTACCGAAATTGCCGTGGCAGCGTGTCGAGCAGTGCGACGACGTTGCGGCGGTAGGTCTTGTAGCCGCCGTCCAGTTGCCGCGCGCGCCAGCCGATCAGATTGAACCACGTCGCCATCGACCCGGAACGCTTGCCGCCGCGCCAGCAGTAAATCAGCGGACGCCAGTTGCGCGGACGGTCGGCGAAGGTCGTCTCCAGATGCGCGGCGATGTTGCGCGACACCATTGCGGCACCTTGCCGCGTCGCCTCGAACGGCGACACCTGCGCGTACATCGTGCCGATGATCACGCGCTCCTCGTTGGACAGCACGGGCGCGTTGATCGCGCCGGGAATGTGGTCCTCGGCGAATTCGAGCGGCGTGCGGACGTCGACGATTTCATCGAAGTCCGCGATCTGGTCAAGCGGGACGAGAAGCGAGTTCAAGGACTGAAGCCAAAGGCCGCCGCGGCGCGGCGTATCGATGAATTATCGCATGCCGGGCTGTTTCTCCCGTTCGCGCCCGCGAGCGGCGCGCGCGTGCAAATATCTCACGTTATGATGTAAAGTGACGGAAAGCGATGTAAGCTGACGGTGTGGAGGCGCAACATGTCGATTTCGTCGGTATTGCACTGGTGTTTCGGAACCCAGCGGCATCATATGGGACTCGACCACGGCAACGGGGAATCGGGCGACGGCGAGCGGCGTTCGCCGGAGCGGCAGGACGAACGGCAGGTGCTGCTCGACGAACTGCGTCGGCAGGCGTATCTGCGCGATCTGCTGCGGCTCACGTGCGCGGATGTGATGCGCAAACCGCCCGTCACGGTGTCCGTCAATGAAACCATCGGCGGCGCGCTGGCGACGCTGGACGCGCACCACATCAAGCTGCTGCCCGTCGTCGATGCGGAAGGGCGCCTCAAAGGCGTCGTCACGCACGTCGATCTGCAGCCGCTGGACGAAGTGCTGCCTTTTCTCAAGCTCGCTTCCGACACCGTCGCACCCGAGAGCGAACGGCGCGAATGGCCTGTCACGACGGTGATGTCGAGCCACGCGCAGTACGTCGACGCGACGGCGCCGCTCACGGAAGTCATCCCGCTCTTCACGAAGAACGGCCATCATCATCTGCCTGTTGCGGATGAGGATGGGCGCGTCGTCGGCATGCTGACTCAGGCCGATATCATGAAGATCATGTACGGCCATCCGGGCGGCGTGTAAGCGCGCCGTCTGTTGGACGTCACGCGCTCAGCCGGCGCAGCGGTTCGCCGCGCGCGGCCAGTTCCGCCATCGCCTCGCCGATCGCGCCACCAATCAGGATCACAGCCGGACTGGCAATCTGTTGCGCCGCCGCGCTCGCCGCGATTTCGCCGAGCGGTGCGCAAACCCGCTTCTCGCGCGCTGTGCCTGCCCACTGCACGACGGCAGCGGGCGTATCGGGGGCTAGCGTCTCGCTCAATGCCTCTGTGATGCTGTCGATGCGGCTCGCGCCCATGTAGATCGCGAGCGTCATGCCCGTCGCCGCGAGCATCGCCCAGTCGGGCTCGGTGCCGTCGCGCAGATGCGCCGTCACGAAGATCACGCCCTGGCAGTGATCGCGGTGCGTCAGCGACACGCCGATCGAGGCCGCTGCCGCGAAGCCCGACGAGATGCCGTTGACGATCTCGACGTCGATCCCTGCGCGCCGCAGGTCCGCGATCTCTTCGCCGGCGCGGCCGAACAGCAGCGCGTCGCCGCCCTTGATGCGTACCACGTGCTTGCCTTGCAGCGCATAGCGGCGCATCAGGCGTTGAATGAACGCTTGCGGCGTGGACTTGCAGCCGCCGCGTTTGCCGACCTTGACGACGCGGGCATGCGGCGCTTTCAGCGTCGCGATCTCGTCGTTCACGAGGTCGTCGATCAACAGCACGTCGGCGGCAGCGATCGCCTTGGCCGCCCTGAAGGTCAGCAGATCGAGGTCGCCGGGTCCTGCGCTGACGAGTGTGACTTTGCCCGTGTTCATTCTGTTCTCCATCGCGTGATCGTCGATCTTTGGCCGCCAATGCAAAACGGCGTCCCGTCCGTGCATGCACGAAGGGGACGCCGCTGTCCTGTGTGATCCTGCTGTCAAGCAATTCGATGCCGGCGCCTTTGCCGGTGTAGCAGTTATTGCAAGAACGAGGCCAGTGTTCGCATTCCCAGCTTCCCTACGGATATGAGGCCGGGCAGGCTGCGCGGGCGAGAGCGGGCGCGCACCCGCGCAGTGCTGCGACGCACCACGAACGTGCCGTGAGGCATCACGATGAATCGCTGCTCGTCGCTCCGCTGAACATGGCAAACATCGTCTGGCGCTTGCCCCGCATCGCGACGGCAATGCTCGCACGTGCATGGCACACAGCTTGCGTCATCAAACTGCCGCGGTGTCGACGACGACCCGCGTCGCATCGATTTTTTCAGGCTTCGAATTGGACAACGGCGTCCCTTCTATCCGGTTTTCGCACCGGACGGTCGGGACGCCGTTTGCATTTAATCGCGCGCGTTCTTCGCGTCGCATTGCCCGAGACATCTGGAGACAAAATGAAGCAGCGCATCTCGACGTTGATCGAATTCTTCGCCGGAGTAACGGTGTCAATGGTCTCGCTTGCGACGGACGACGAAGCGCGGCAGCGGCAGGGTGCCTGCATTCGTCCCGAACGGCTCAGAGGGCGTCGCGGATCGCGTGCGCGGATGCCCCGCGCCATGGCGCACAGGCAGACAGCGACGGCAAGTTGCGGCTGATAGACCCGCCGGTCGCTGGGACTGATCTCTGACCCGGAATGGACGTTGACACAAATCGACATTTCGAATTCGCGCTGTGAATACATTGTGTTTTTTTGCAATCCAGGAACATCTTCGGATCACACACAATGGACACCACACAGCACACGAACGAGATCGAGCAGGACTACGACGATAACCCTTACTACTCATTCTCCTATGAGCAGTCCGCGCCGGAACACCTTGCGGCCGTCGCGCATGTGTTCGGGCTGCTCGCGCCCGATGTGAGCAAGGCGCGCGTGCTCGAACTGGGTTGCGCGGCAGGCAGGAATCTCATTCCGTTCGCCGTGCGCAATCCCGGCGCGCGTGTGATCGGCGTCGATCTCTCCGGCGTGCAGGTCAAGGAAGGGCGCCAAAACATCAAACGGTTGAAGCTGAAGAACGTCGAGTTGCGACAGCAGGATCTCGCGACGCTGGGCGAGGTGGACGGGAAGTTCGACTACATCATCTGTCACGGCGTGTACAGCTGGGTGCCGCAAGCCGTGCAGCAGGCTATCTTGCGCATCTGTAGCGAGAACCTGTCGGCGGACGGCATTGCTTACGTCGGCTACAAGACGTATCCGGGATGGAAGTCGCGCGAGATCGTGCGCGATGCGATGCTGTTGCGCGCCGGCGAACTGAAACGCGCTGGCGAACGTCTCGCACATGGACGCGGCATGATCGATTTTCTGCGCGAGTATGCGAGGAAGGACAGCGTGGTGGCGCGTGCGGTCGAGCAGGATCACGAGATGATCAACAACAACGACGCGGGCTTCTCCGCCTATGTGAATCACGACTATCTGGCGTTGTCGAACGCGCCGTGTTACTTCCAGGACTTCACGAAACGGATCGGCGAACACGGGCTCGCGTATCTCGCCGATGCGAACCTGCCTTCGATGTTCGCGTCCAACTACGGCGATGAGATTGGGCGGCTGCTGCTGGCGGAATGCGGTCACAGCCAGGTGCTGACCGAACAGTATCTGGACTTCGTGAGCGACCGGGCGTTCCGGACTTCGCTGATCGTGCATCAGGAACGCGCGGGCGGCATCCAGTATCGCGTCGAACATGAGCGTCTGCGCACGTTACATCTCGCGGCGTCGTTGAAGTGCGCGGACGGCCACGTCCGCATGGACGATTCTCCGCAGCGTTTCGACGCGGAGAACGACCGCTCGATCATATTGAACCACGCCATCGACAAGGCGGCCGCGATCGAACTCGAACGGGCGTGGCCATTCACGATGAGCTTCGACGCGTTGAAACGCAATGTGCAGACACATCTGGGCAACGATGCAGCGCTGCCCGATAGCGACATCGAAGCGCGGCTCGGCGTGCTCTTCAACGCAATCGTCGTCAGAGGGCTGGGCCGTTTCCGGCTTCATCCGTTGACGCGAAGCGCAGGCAATGCGCGTCTGCATGCCGCCGTGCGCAACTATCCCGCAGGGCTTCCGCGAGGGCAAATGGCGCACACGTTCAATCCCTGGCATCAACCCGTCCAGATGGATGCGGTTACGCAGTTGCTGTTGCCTCATATCGATGGCAGCCGCAACGAGGCGGACCTGCTTGGAATACTGTCGAAAGCGGTCGAGGAGGGCGCGTTGACCGTTTCGCATCCGGCGGGTGAAAGCGGTGAGGCGGGCGAACGTATCGTGCTGGCGCGCGAACTGGAGCGCGCGCTGAAGCTACTGTGCGCGTGAGCGCCGGCATCGTCGGACTCGAAACACGCGGGAATGTCTGCTACTGTTGACTGATTCGCCGACGCGTCGTGTCCCGCGCGCGGCCCATCGTTTTTCGCAGAGGATCGTCATCATGCAGACATTGGAATGTGTGTTGCCCGCCGCCGCCGCGCTCGGCGAATGTCCGCGCTGGGACGAGCGCCGCGCGAAGCTGTGGTGGGTCGATATCAACGCGCCCGCGCTGAACTGTTTCGATCCGAAGACGGGCGAGAACATCGCGATTCCGATGCCTGAGAACATTGGCTGCTTCTCGCTGACCGAGGACGATGGTTTCATCGCGGGCATGCGCACAGGCATCTTTTTGCTCGATGCGAAAGGACAGGTTGTGCGCAAGCTATGCGCGAACGCCGAGAACCCCGCGACGAGCCGCTTCAACGACGGCCGTTGCGACGCGCGCGGACGCTTCTGGCTCGGCACGCTCGACGAGCCGAAGGCGGGCGATGCGGCGGCGCTGTATCGCTACGCGAACGGCGCCTTGACGAAGATCGACGCAGGCCTGCTCACGTCGAATGGCATGGGGTTCAGCCCTGACTATCGCTGGTGTTATCACTCGGATACGCCGCGCTTCACGATCTACCGTCATCCGTACGACATCGACAGCGGCGAGGTCGGGCCGCGCGAGGACTGGGTGAAGTTCCAGCCGACGCCGACGGATCGCGGGCGTCCCGATGGCGCGTCGGTGGATAGCGAAGGCTACTACTGGTCGGCGTTGTATGAGGGCGGGCGCGTCGTGCGCATTTCGCCCGAGGGCAAGGTGGTCGAAGAACATCCGCTGCCTGCGCGCTGCCCGACGATGTGCACGTTCGGCGGCGACGATCTGCGTACGCTCTACGTGACGACGGCGCGTGGCGGGCGTCCCGCGGAAGAGATCGAAAAATTTCCGCAATCGGGCGGAGTATTCGCGATGCGCGTATCGGTGCCGGGTCTGATCGAGAAGCGCAGCGCGCTACGCGTGACGGAGTAAGCGCGCGGCGTTGCATCCGTCGCGGATGAGTGGGGCGTACGGCGCTGCCGTTATCATATGCGCCTGTCCACGAACGCGACCGCACCCATCAGCATGTCGAGCACCCCACGCATCACCAGGCGCGTCTCCGCAACACGCAGCACGCTCGCGGGACCGCCGCGCATGTCCGATGTCGCGGCGCTGGCGGGCGTATCGAAGATGACCGTGTCGCGCGTGCTGGCCGGCCGCGGCGTCGCGCCCGCGACACGCGAGCGCGTACAGCTTGCGATCGACGAACTCGGCTACGTCGCGGACGCGGCGGCAGGCGCGCTGTCGTCAGGGCGCTCCGCGTTCGCGGCAGTGCTCGTGCCGTCGCTCGCCAGTTCCAACTTTTCCGACACCGTGCGCGGACTGACGGCCGCGCTCGAACCGCACGGCCTGCAACTGCTGATCGGCGACACCGACTACGACCTCGAACGCGAAGAGCGGCTCGTGCGTTCGATGCTGCGGCATCAGCCGCGCTGCATCGCGTTGACGGGCGCGCAGCACACGCCCGCGACGCGCGAACTGCTGGTGCGCTCGGGCGTGCCCGTCGTCGAGATGTGGGACTTGCCCGCGACGCCGATCGACGCGGCCGTAGGTTTCTCCAACGCAAAAGCGGCACGCGAAATGGTGCGCTATCTGGCCGGGCGCGGCTATCGGCGGATCGGCTTTCTGGGCGGCGCGAGCGAACTCGACCGACGCGGCATGGAACGGCTGAAGGGCTATCTGCAGGAAGTGAAGGCGCAGGGTATGGGCGAGCCGCGCGTCGTACGATTGGGCGAGTCGCCCATCACGATGAGCCACGGCGCGCCCGCGCTCGAAGCGCTGTTGCAGCAATGGCCCGACACGGATGCCGTCATGTGCGTGAGCGACATGTCCGCGTTTGGCGCGATCATGCAGTGCCACCGGCGCGGCCTGTCGGTGCCCGGCGATATCGCAATTGCGGGCTTCGGCAACTTCGAAATGGCCGCGTGCTGCTCGCCCACCATCACGACAGTTTCCGTCGACGCTTACGGCATCGGCACGCGCACGGGCGAAACGCTGCTGGCCGCGCTTGCCGAAAACGACGGTGCGGCGCGTCATGCATCGGCTCGCGCGTCGACGCGCAAAAGCGTGAAAATCGACTACGCGGTGATCGCGCGCGAAAGCGCCTGACCCGCGTCATCGCGGCCTTTCGTGTCGCGCGTAGGCCGTGCTACCATGGTCTGATGTTACCGATAACGTGCCGTACGTGATGCGCTCTTGACGCGCGACGCGAGCGAAGCAACGACGGCACAAGCAAAGATGGAGACACGAGATGACAGAGAACACGCAAGCACGTCGTCTGCGCAGCCAGGAATGGTTCGACGATCCTTCGCACGCGGACATGACCGCGCTCTATGTCGAGCGCTTCATGAATTACGGTCTCACGCGCGAAGAGCTACAGTCGGGCCGGCCGATCATCGGCATCGCGCAGACGGGCAGCGATCTCGCGCCCTGCAATCGTCACCACATCGAACTGGCCGCGCGCACGAAGGCGGGCATCCGCGACGCGGGCGGCATTCCGATGGAATTTCCCGTGCATCCGCTTGCCGAACAGAGCCGCCGCCCGACGGCCGCGCTCGACCGCAATCTCGCGTATCTCGGCCTCGTTGAAATCCTGCATGGTTTTCCGCTCGACGGCGTGGTGCTCACCACGGGCTGCGACAAGACCACGCCCGCGTGCCTGATGGCGGCCGCGACCGTCGACATGCCCGCTATCGTGCTGTCGGGTGGCCCGATGCTCGACGGCTGGCATCAAGGCAAGCGCGTCGGTTCCGGCACCGTGATCTGGCACGCGCGCAATCTGCTCGCGGCGGGCGAGATCGACTATGAAGGCTTCATGGAACTGACGACGGCCTCGTCGCCTTCCATCGGACACTGCAACACGATGGGCACGGCGCTGTCGATGAACAGTCTCGCGGAAGCGCTCGGCATGTCGCTGCCCGGCTGCGCGAGCATTCCCGCTGCATACCGCGAGCGAGGACAGATGGCGTATGCGACGGGCAAGCGGATCGTCGAGATGGTTCGCGAAGATCTGAAGCCCTCGCGCATCATGACGAAAGAGGCGTTCGAGAACGCGATCGTCGTGGCATCCGCGCTGGGCGCGTCGAGCAATTGCCCGCCGCATCTGATCGCGATTGCGCGGCATATGGGCGTCGAATTGAGTCTCGCGGACTGGCAGCGTGTCGGCGAACAGGTGCCGTTGCTCGTCAATTGCATGCCTGCGGGCGAGTATCTCGGCGAGAGCTTTCATCGTGCGGGCGGCGTGCCTGCCGTCATGCACGAACTGAACGAAGCGGGCCTTATACACGAATCGTGCATGACGGTATCGGGCCGCAGCATCGGCGATATCGCAGCGCGTTCGGTGACAGGCGATCGCGACGTGATTCGCACCACCGCCGAGCCGCTCAAACATGGCGCGGGCTTTATCGTGCTGTCGGGCAACTTCTTCGATAGCGCGATCATGAAGATGTCGGTGGTCGGCGAGGCGTTTCGGCAAACCTATCTGAGCGAGCCGGGCCACGAGAATACGTTCGAAACACGCGCGATCGTGTTCGACGGTCCCGAGGACTATCACGCGTGCATCAACGACCCGTCGCTCGAAATCGATGAGCACTGCATGCTCGTCATTCGCGGCGCGGGCACAGTCGGTTATCCGGGCAGCGCGGAAGTGGTCAACATGGCGCCGCCTGCGGAACTCGTGCGCCAGGGCATCACGTCACTGCCGTGCATGGGCGACGGACGGCAGAGCGGCACGTCGGCGAGTCCATCTATTCTCAACATGTCGCCGGAAGCGGCCGTCGGCGGCGGCCTCGCGCTATTGCGCACGAACGACCGCATTCGCGTCGATCTCAACGCGCGCAGCGTGCAGTTGCTCGTCGATGAAGACGAGTTGGCGCGCCGCCGCGCAAGCATGAAGTTCGACATTCCACCTGCGCAAACGCCGTGGCAGGCGTTGTATCGTCAGACGGTCGGGCAGCTTTCGACAGGTGGCTGCCTCGAGCCCGCGACGCTCTATCTGAAAGTGATCGCCGAGCGCGGGAACCCGCGGCATTCGCATTGACCAACAATGATTGGAGACTCGCTTCATGACTGCATCGAACGAAACGAACTATCTTCCCGACGACCTCGACCGCGCGCTGCTGATTGGTCGCGTGTGGCGCAAGACGGATCGCCATGAAGGGCCGAGCGTCGTGGCCGTGCGCAATGGCGACGTGTTCGACATCACGTCGAGCGCGCCGACCACGGCCGATCTGTTCGAACGCGACGATGCCGTCGAGATCGCACGCAACGCGCCCGGCGAGCGGCTCGGCAGCGCCGCCGATCTGATCGCCGCGAGTCTCGCGAACGACGCGTCGGCGAACCTGCAACTGCTCGCGCCCTGCGACGTGCAGCCGATCAAGGCATGTGGCGTCACGTTCGCCGTGAGCCTGATCGAGCGCGTGATCGAAGAGCAGGCGGGCGGCGATCCGGCGAAGGCCGAAGAAGTGCGGCAGACGATCGCAACGTTGATCGGCACCGACCTGTCGAAGATCAAGCCCGGCTCGGAGGCGGCGGCGCGTCTGAAGGCGGAGCTCGAACGTCGCGGCGCGTGGTCGCAATACATGGAGGTTGGCATCGGCCCGGACGCGGAAGTGTTTTCGAAGTCGCAGCCGATGTCGTCCGTGGGCTTCGGCGCGGATGTCGGTCTGCTCGCGGCATCGAAATGGAACAACCCCGAGCCGGAAATCGTGCTGGCCGTCAACAGCAAGGCCGTGATCGTCGGTGCGACGCTCGGCAACGATGTGAACCTGCGCGATATCGAAGGGCGCTCGGCATTGCTGCTCGGCAAGTGCAAGGACAACAACGGCTCGTGTTCGATCGGGCCGTTCATACGGCTCTTCGACGGCGACTTCACGCTGGATACCGTACGGCGCACGAGCGTGTCGCTGCGCGTGGAAGGCATCGACGATGGCTTTCTGCTCGAAGGCGTGAGCCATATGTCGGAGATCAGCCGCGATCCCGCCGATCTCGTCGCGCAGACTTGCGGCAAGCATCATCAGTATCCGGATGGCTTCATGCTGTTCCTCGGCACGATGTTTTCGCCGATCAAGGACCGCGACGCGAAAGGCGGCGGCTTCACGCATCACCTCGGCGATATCGTGACGATCTCGACGCCGCAACTCGGCGCGTTGCGCAACACGGTGCAACTGTGCACGGAGATCACGCCGTGGACCTTCGGCGTGCGTGCGCTGTACGCAAATCTCGCGGCGCGCGGACTTCTCGGGTCGAGCGTGCAATAATTTTTTTCACGGGCACGGTGCCGTGAACAGGGGAAAGGCAACGTTTGCGAATCGCGTTATTGCAACTCGCAAACGTTAAAACGATCAGGATCACAAAATCATCGAATATCTCTGCATTCTTTCCCCATTAAAAATTCCGCATTAAAGCCTAAAGAAGGGCCACTGGGCGTCGATATACACGTAAAGGCAAAACCGGAGCGATCCGGCGACGCAAAGCTATAGGGACTCCGTGCAGGAGTCAGCCAGTTGCCCTCTGCATCCGCAGCGGGCCAAGCGATGGACGGTGATAAAGACCGTCGTCAGGAGGCATTGAGATGTTCAACGCTCGCACACCCGTTTCAGGGTTTCGCGCTATTCAGTGGTTGCGACGTGTGGCGTTGCTTGCAGTGGCGCCGTTGGCCATTGCCGTTCATGCGAATGCTTATGCGGCAACTGTGCTGCCGCTGACCGTCCCCGCGTATTTCGATCCCGTCGGCAAGGGCGCCGGTTACTGGAACGATCTCGCGACGACGGCGGCCAAAGTGCCGACCACGGTCATTCTGAATCCCAACAGCGGTCCCGGCACGAATGCAGACGCCACGTATATCGCGGCAATCGCGAAAGTGCATGCAGCAGGCGGCCGCGTGATCGGCTACGTGTCGACATCGTATGCGAAGCGTTCGTTGTCGGCTGTCGTGACGGACATCAATCGCTATGTCGCGCTCTATAAGATCGACGGCTTCTTCATCGACGAGATGACGTCGGACAGCGTGACGTCGCATGTCCAGTTCTATCAGTCGGTCTACAACTACATCAAAGGGCTTTCGTCCGCGTATTCGGTGATGGGCAATCCGGGCACGAACATCCCCGAACTCTACGCAAGCCTGCCCACGGCCGATCAATTCGTTGTATTCGAAGATTCTGCGAAGCGCTACGCAAACTACGCTGCGGCGAAGTGGCAAGCCAACTATCCGGCGAAGCGTTTCGTGCACATCGTGTACGGCGCGACAGAGGCGCAGATGCCGGGCATCGTGTCGTACGCGGCGATGCATGGCGCAGGCAGCGTGTTCGTCACATCAACGGGCTTGCCGAATCCGTACAAGAACCTGCCCACCTGGTGGAGCCAACTGGTGAGCAGTGTGCTCGCAATCAAATAACCAAGAAGAACGAAGGCGCTTCGCGCCGTGCAGTTCGATGTCGATGTACGCCAGGCGCTTGCGCCTGGCTTTTTTTTCGCCAACCCATTCGGGCAAACGCGTGCATGCCATATCCCGTCGATCGAATACGCTTAGAATGCGTGCTGAAATGGACTGCGTTTAACGCAGCGAGGCGCATCGATAGCGCCGTTTTCAACGGAGAGGATGTTGTGCAATTTCTGAATCGCACGGTTGCTTCGGCTAATCGCGTGCTGCCAATGCTGTGTGTTGCGCTGACGTTGTGCGCCGGCGCGGCGAACGCCACGCCGGCCGCGCCCACGGGCAACGTGGCGCATGAGGCAAGCACCCCTGCAACGCCTGACCGCTTCACCGCCGACGACCCCGTCAAGGTGCGCGACATGCTCGCGAGCCAGATGCCCCCGGCCGCGTCGGATTCGCTGACCACTCGCATCCGCAAGTTCGCGCGCGAACCCTACGACCGCATCGTGCGCGGTCATGCGGAGGCGGCCGAAAATGGGCAGCGCACTTTCCTGTTCATGATTCCGGCGCCGCACGGCATTCTGTATCGCTCGAATACGCATGTGCTGAGCGTGAACGTGCCGCTTGCCAGCGACGACGATCCCGACGCGATCCAGCTCTACCAGAGCATCGTCGGCCCGAGCGGGCGCGGCCTCGTGATCGCGCCCGATGCGAAGGCCAAGGGTTTTATCCAGACGATCGATTCGATCGAACTGGCGACGGAAGGCAAGGCGAAGACGACGGCACGCGGGCGTCTGACCGTCCCGCAAGCAGCCTTCGAGCAGGCCGACAACAACTTTGCGATCGTGCTGGTCTGCACGCTCGAATCGCCGTATCTGACGGAGACGCGAGAGCACACCGATCCCACCGACGAAGAACCCACCGACATCACGCGCCGCACCTCGACACTGCACGCGAACGTTCATGCCATCTGGCTGGTGAACCAGAAAGACGGCACGGTGATTGGCAAAGGGCTGCGGCTCGCCAAGTAGCGGTGCATATAGACGCGATGCACGTCGCCGTGCGCGTAGGAAACGGCGCACGCATTCTCGGAAAAAACCTACGTACCCTTCTGCGACTTTTTCTTTCTGATGCGGTAAGGTATGACGCTTCCTCTTACAGTAGCGGCAGTCCTTCGCAACATTTCACATCGGAGAATAAGCTATGAAGGCAAAGTGGGCAGCGGTTCTGATCGCGGCATCGACGTTCGGCTTGATGGCAGGCCAGGCAAGCGCGCAAGTGGCAGGCTCGCAGACTATCGGCGTGAGCGTCGAGCAGGAATCGATCATCGTCAACGGCTGGAGCGCGAAGAAGAGCCTGCTTGGCAAGCCAATCTACAACGAGCAAGGCCAGAAGGTCGGCGTGCTGCACGACATCATCATCGCGCCGGACAATGCGGCTTCGTTCGCGATCGTTGCTGCGCATCAGTTCCTCGGCGTGTCGCAGCATGACGTCGCCGTGCCGTTCTCGCAGATCGACTTTACGGGCGGCAAGCTGGTGTGGGCAGGCGCGACCAAGGACGCTGTGAAGGCCATTCCGGCCTTCGAGTACGCGAAGGTCCGCGCAACGCCGATCGCTCGCAAGGAATACAGCGAGCATCACTAAGCGTGTCATGCGGTTCGCATCGAGTTCGAGCGAACCGCAAGCATAAAAAAACGCGGCAGCCTTTAGGCTGCCGCGTTTCGTTTGAGGCTCTGCCGCGCCCTTATCAGGCGGCGGCGATAGCGATCAGCTGCGTTCGAGGAACGGGCGCAGCTTGTCCGCGCGGCTCGGGTGGTTGAGCTTGCGGATCGCCTTGCCTTCGATCTGGCGGATACGCTCGCGCGTCACGTCGAACTGGCGGCCCACTTCTTCGAGCGTCAGTTCCGACGCCGTGTCGATGCCGTAGCGCATGCGCAGCACCTTCGCTTCACGCGGCGTGAGAGCGTCGAGTGCTTCGTCGATCGCGCGGCGCATGTTCGCGTGCACGGCGGCGTCGGCGGGCGACGTTGCGGACGTGTCTTCGATCATGTCGCCGAGCGTCGTGTCGGCATCTTCACCCACGGGCGAATCCAGCGATGCCGGATTCTTCGCGATCTTCAGGATGCTGCGGATCTTCGCCTCAGGCATGTCCATGCGCTCGGCGAGTACCGACGGATGCGGCTCCTGGCCCGTCTGCTGAACGATCTCGCGCTGAATGCGATTCAGCTTGTTGATCGATTCGATCATGTGAACCGGCACACGAATGGTGCGCGCCTGGTCGGCGATCGCGCGTGTGATGGCCTGACGGACCCACCACGTTGCGTACGTCGAGAACTTCCAGCCGCGACGGTATTCGAACTTGTCCACTGCCTTCATCAGGCCGATGTTGCCTTCCTGGATCAGGTCGAGGAAGTGCATGCCGCGGTTGACGTACTTCTTCGCGATCGAAATGACGAGACGCAGGTTCGCTTCGATCATCTCGCGCTTGGCCTGACGCATCTTGCCTTCCGCCGAGCCGAGCTGCTTGTTGATCTGCTTGAGCTGCTGCAGCGGCAGCGCGATCGACGCTTCGATGTCGACCAGCTTCTGCTGTTCTGACTGGATGGCAGGCAGGTGACGCTCGAGCGCCGGACCGTACGACTTCGACTTCGCGGCGACGCGCGTCGTCCAGTCGAGATCGGTTTCGTTGCCGGGGAACGATTCGACGAACGCTTCACGCGGCATGTCGCAGCGATCCACGGCGATCTGCAGGATGTTGCGTTCGATCGCGCGAACCTGCGCGACCTGCGCCTGCACTTCCGCGCACAGGCGGTCGATGGTCTTTGCCGTGAAGCGGATCGGCGTGAGTTCCTGCTGGATCGACTCGCGCAGGTTGGCGATGGCCGTCGCGCGGCGCTTGTCCGTGACGGGCATGTCGGGCACGCTGGCGAAGAGGTCGCGCACGCGCTGGAAGATCGCGAGGCTGTCCGCCGTCAGTTGCTCGAGGCGTGCGGCGTTGGCTTTTTCGCCGCCGTCATCCGACAGGTCGCCGTCGTCTTCGTCCGAATCTTCGTCCGAGGCGCTTGCTTCCAGCTCTTCTTCCGCGGCGACGTCCGCTGCGTCCTCGTCGAGTTCGGCGGCTTCGCTCGTGTCGCTGATGCCGTCGACCAGTTCGTCGATGCGGATTTCACCCGCGACGACGCGGTCCACGTCCGAGAGGATCGTCGAGATGATTGACGGGCACATTGCGATGGCTTGCACCATGTCCTGCAGGCCGCCTTCGATGCGCTTGGCGATTTCGATTTCGCCGGCGCGCGTGAGCAGCTCGCTCGCACCCATTTCACGCATATACATGCGGACCGGGTCGGTGGTGCGGCCAAATTCGGAGTCGACCGTGGACAGCGCGACTTCCGCTTCCTCATCGGCCTGATCGTCCGATGCGGCAGCCGACGGGCCATCGTTCAGAAGCAGTGTTTCCGCGTCGGGCGCCGTTTCGTACACGGACACGCCCATTTCGCCGAACGTACTGACGATGGTTTCCATCGCGGCCGTTTCGGTGAAATTGTCGGGCAAGTGGTCGTTGATGTCGGCGTGCGTCAAATAGCCGCGCTCGCGGCCCAGCGCGATCAGCGCGCGCATCTGACGTTGACGCTCTTCAACGAGGGATTCCAGCAAGGCCGCATCTTGCGGCGCGGCGGCGGGTTGCGCCTTCGCTTTTGCTGCGCGCTTGGGCGCCTTCGTTGCAGTGATGGTTTCGAACTGGGAGTTGTCCCGGTCAAGCTTTGCCAATACGTTCTCCTCGGCAGGCTGTTTCGCATCCCCGCGCGCGCACACGCGGCAGGCGGGCTGACCTGTCGGATCGTGAGATGTGGGCGGGGTGTTGCACGAATCGATTGACGCGGAACGGTGTGCTCGAAGTCACTGGCGATGCGCTGGCATGCCAGCACGTTCACCCGGACTTCCGCGCAGTGCCTTCCAGTTAGGACGCAATTCGACGCGTGCTGAAAAGTGAATCTGCGAGTGTAGCAGAAAAGGTGGTGCAGTGCACCAGTTTTATGCAGCTGTTGATGCCCCGTGCTGGTGCATGCCCGTCACCGCCGATTGCGCGACAGGTCAGACGCGACGATGCCCGCGAGCGCCGCGACCAGCAGGCAGCCGACCGTCAGCAGCGTCTTGGCGACGGCCACGGACACATGCTCGGGCCCGATCACCGCGAACGCGCCGACCAGCAGCCCGACGGCCGACAGCGCGAACATCGCCCACGGCGCGCCGCCGTGCTTCGCGGCATCTTTCGGGACGCAGGTCGTGTCCTGCGAGCGTTCGGGATCGGGAACGGTAGACGGTGTGGTCACGGCGGAAGCTTTAGACGACGAAGAGATAGAACCTATCTTATGCGACGCATCGTTCATTTCGACAACGTGTTTCTTTCGAACCGGTAACTGGACAGGATGGGCGTAGGCCGTGGCCGGCAGCCGCGCTGCGAGGTCCATCATGTTATGACATAACGGGAACGGCGTCAGCGGGCAACGCGTGGGATGTGCAGAAGTACAACGTCAAGGTAACGGGCCATCGTCCGCGGCGTCGCCGCGCAGGCGTTCCTGACAAAAATCCAGATACGCGCGAACGATCGACGACGGATGCCGGTGCGACGGATACAGCAGATTGATCTCTTGCAACGGCAACGGGTAATCGGGCAGCAGCGCGACGACGTGGCCTGCTTTCACATCGTCGGCGACCAGGTACGGCGGCAGTTCCGTCGCGGCCTCGCCGCGCAGCACGCGAAACCGCAAATGCGCGTAGTCGTTCGTCGATATGAGCGGCTTCGGCTGGAAGGTCGCGTTGCCGAGCCGCCATAGCGGCCGGGCGTAGCTGTTCTGCATCCACGCTGCGCAAGGATAACGATTGAGGTCGTCCGGTGTGACGGGCGGACCCAGCCGTTCGACGAGTGCGCGGCTCGCGACCAGCACGTGCCGGTACGCGAACATCTTGCGCGCGACCATCAGTTCGTGATCGATCGCGCCGACGCGCAGCGCGACATCGATGCCGTCAGCCGTCAGATCGACGCGGCGCTCGGTCGAGTAGACGAACACGCGAATGCCCGGATAGCGCTGCTGGAACGCGTCGAGCACGGCCCACCACGGTTCGAAGGACGGCGGCAGCGACAGCCGCAGATAACCCTTCAGTTGCGCCTGCGAACTGAGCACGGCTTCCCGTGCGTCGACGAGCGACTCGATGCCACGGCTTGCGTGTTCGTACAGCCGGGTGCCGGCGTCCGTCAGCTTCGTGCCGCGCGCCGTGCGTTCCAGCAGTTGCACCGACAGTTGCTGCTCCAGTTCGCGCATCTTGCGGCTCAGTGTGGGCAGCGGTACGCCGAGCCGCTGCGCCGCCGCCGACAGACTCCCCGTCTGCACGACGTTGACGAACATTTCGACCGCGTTCAGATCCATCGTTCGTCCTTCCACATTTGAGAGGGAGCGTGCCAGTTTTGCGAGTTCCGCTTTTCATTCCGATAGGCCAAAGTAGCATCACATCGTCCCGATCAACAAGGAGAACAAGATGTCTGCCGTTGAGAACCCGGTTGAAAGCCACATCGAATCGCGCACCTCTGCAAATCATTTCGATGTCGCGCGCCATGTGGCCGACCACGAAATCGAAGACCTGATTCGCCTCGCGACGAAGGCGCCTTCGGCGTTCAACCTGCAGAACTGGAAGTTTGTCGCGGTTCGCACTGCCGACGCGAAGGCGCGTCTGTTGCCGCACGCGTACGGGCAACGGAAGGTCGTCGACGCGGCGGTCACGTTCATCGTTTGCGGCACGCTCGAACCGCACCGGACGCTGCCGGTTGCGCTTCAGCCATCCGTGGACGCCGGTCTGCTGGATCGCGCGACCTACGACGGCTGGGTCGGCGCCGCGCGCTCGATGTATCAGGACAACCCGGCGTTCCAGCGTGACGAAGCGATCCGTTCGGCGTCGCTTGCCGCGATGACGTTGATGCTCGCGGCGCAGGGGAAGGGCCTCGCGTCCGGCCCGATGATCGGCTTCGATCCGGCCGGCGTCGCGCGCGAGTTCGGACTGGCGTCGACCGATGTGCCCGCGATGCTCGTCACCGTTGGCTATCCCGCACCGGGCAACTGGCCGCAAAAGCCACGCAGGCCCGTTGCCGACGTATTGCTGTTCGCCTGATACCGGCGCGTTCAGATGAAAGCGGAACAATTATCCAATTAATCAGGAGTCCACGATGAAAGCCTATGTGATCGAACGGGCCGGCGGCCCGGAAGTGCTCGAACTGCGCGACATGCCGTCTGTCCCGCCGAAGTCCGATGAAGTGCGCATTCGCGTGCGCGCCTTCGGTATCAACCGCGCTGAAGCGTATCTGCGCGCCGGCAAACTCGGGCCGATCGACGCGCCCCGCGTGCCCGGCATCGAAGCGGTCGGCGAAATACTCGAAGATCCGTCTGGCGCGTTTCACGCCGGCGAGCGGGTTGCAACCGCGATGGGCGGACTGCAGTTCACGCGGGCGGGAAGCTATGCGGAGGAAATCACCGTGCTCGCGCGTAACGTCGTGTCGCTTCAGGGCAGCGCGTTGCCGTGGGAAGAACTGGCCGCGCTGCCGCAAGCGTATCTGACCGCGTGGGGCGCGCTGCGCAAAAGCCTGAAGATCGAAGCGGGGCAAACGCTGCTGGTGCGGGGCGCCACATCGTCGGTCGGCCTTGCTGCCGTCACCTATGCGAAGGCCTCGGGCGCGCGCGTGCTCGCTTCGACCCGCTCCACGGAGCACGCCGGGCGGCTGTATCGCGCAGGCGCCGACGCGGTCATCGTCGACGTCGGGACGATCGCAGAACAGGTGCTTGATGCACAACCGGCCGGCGTCGATGCCGCGCTCGAAATTGTCGGCGCCGCGACACTTCGCGACACCATGAAAACGGTGCGCCCGTTTGGCGCGATCACGGTGATCGGCATGCTCGGCGGCCCGCCCGTGCTCGATCAGTTCAATCTGATCGCCGATCTGCCGCCTGCCGCGCGACTGAGCTTCTTTCCGAGCCAGTTGTTCGGCACGGAGGCTTTGCCGCTCATCAACACGCCGCTGAAGTCGCTTGCACTCGATGTGGAGAACAGGCGTATCCCGTCGCACCTCGTACAGGCATTTGCATTCGACGAACTGCAGGACGCGCATCGTCTGATCGAGAGTAATCGTGCGCTCGGCAAGATCGTGGTGCGGCTATGAACGCGGCATGTGAGAGGGCCGTCAACATGACATTCAGGACATTGTTCGCTCCCGTGCTGTTTGCGGCCAGCGTCGCGCTGCCGGGCGCTGCGTCTGCCGCGCCCTTGACCGACACGGACCGCGCGATCACGCAACAACTGCATCGCTACGAGCAGGGGCTGAACGCGTCGGACACCGACGCGATCATGAGCCTATACGACGACGCACCCGTTGTCATGGCACAGTACGCGCCGCCGGCAGAAGGGCGTGAAGCCGTGCGCGACGCGTACACGCACGCTTTCAGCGCGGTCAGGCTGAACGTGCGTTTTTCGATCGATGAGATCAAGCCGATGTCGCCCGACTGGGCGTTCGCACGCACGCGCTCGACGGGCACGATCGAAACGCTGACAGGTAAGCACGCAACGCAGCCCGAAGCCAATCAGGAGTTGTTCATCCTGCATCGCGGGGCGGACGGCATCTGGCGTGTCGCGCGTTATAGCTTTTCGACGATCAATCCGCCCGCGGTCTGAATCCGCAATCTAGAAGACGGGCCCCGGCAACGCGGTCCGAGTCTGACGGCGTGTCTCGGCCGCTTCGCTGACGTCCCAGAACGACAGCACCTGCACCGACAGCCGGCAGCGATGCCAGTACATGCCGTGCAGGCGGCGCCGGATGTAGTTCAGCGTCGTCCAGTTCGCACCCTTGATGGCGATGAGCGCGGCGGGGTGCGCGTCGGCTTCGCCGACCAGTTCGATGTCACGGCAGTCCGCGTGCGAATAGCGGAACACGAGCGCTTTCACATCATCGAGCGAGGCTTTTTGCGGCAGGCCGGTAATCAACAGTTTCATGCCCTTGTCCCGCTCAGCCGATGATGCTCACGCCGCCGTCGACGAACACCGTGTTGCCCGTCATGCGGCGCGCGAAGGGCGTCGCAAGGAACGCGCAGGTGTAGCCGACGTCCATGATGTCGACGAGTTCGCCGATGGGCGCGCGCTCGGCCGCTTCGGTGAGCAGCAGATCGAAGTCCTTCAGTCCCGACGCGGCGCGCGTCTTCAGCGGTCCCGGCGAAATGGGATGCACGCGGATGCGCTTCGGTCCGAGTTCATGCGCCAGATAGCGGCACGACGCTTCGAGCGCGGCCTTCACAGGCCCCATCAGATCGTAGTTCGGCACGACGCGCGTCGCGCCCAGATAGCTCATCGCGAACAGCGAACCGCCTTCGTCCATCAGCGGCGCGGCGAGGCGCGCCATGCGGATGAACGAATGACACGAAATATCCATCGCCACCGAAAAGCCTTCCGCCGAACTGTTGAGCAGGCCGCCTTGCAGATCGGCTTTCGGCGCGAACGCGATCGAATGCACGGCAACGTCGAGCCGTCCCCACGTCGCGCGGATTTCATCGAACACGGCTTCGAGTTCGCCGGGCTTCGACACGTCGAGTGGCAGCAGCAGCGACGCGCCGAGTTCCTTCGCGAGCGGCTCGACGTATGCCTTCGCCTTCTCATTCAGATAGGTGATCGCGAGTTCGGCGCCAAGCTCGCGGAACGCGCGCGCGCAGCCGTACGCGATCGAATGCTCGTTCGCGATCCCGACGACCAGCACCTTGTGTTGCGCCATCACCTGACTCGTTGGCGTGTTCATGCTTACCCCTCCAGTCGGCCGAGCGCGTGCCGGGCGATCATCAGTTCTTCGTTGGTCGGAATCACCCATACGTCGACGGCACTTTTCGAACTGCTGATGCGCGGACCGTGCCGTTGATTCGCCGCATCATCGAGCGAGACGCCGAGCCACGCCGCTAGCTCGGCCACGCGCTTGCGCACCGGGTCCGCGCGTTCGCCGATGCCTGCAGTGAAGACGATCGCGTCAAGCCCGCCGAGCGCGGCCGCGAGCGAGCCGAGCTCGCGCGAAATGCGATAGCAGAACAGCTCGACGGCTTCGGTGGCTTTCGGATCGTCGCTGGCGAGCAGCGTGCGCATGTCGCTGGAAATGCCGGACACGCCGAGCAGACCAGAGCGCTTGTAGAGCAGCGATTCGATCGCGCGCGCATCCATGTTCGCTTCTTCGAGCATCCACAGCACGACGCCGGGATCGAGACTGCCAGAGCGCGTGCCCATCACGAGTCCTTCGACGGCGGTGAAGCCCATCGTGCTCGCGACGCTTTTGCACTGGTCGAAGGCCGTCATGCTCGCGCCGTTGCCCAGATGCAGCACGACGGTTTTGCCTTTCGCGGCGCGCTCGTCGATTTGCGGCAACACGCTCGCGATGTATTCGTACGACAGCCCGTGAAAACCATAGCGCCGCACGCCGCGCTCCGTAATATCGGGCGGCAACGCGAAGCGCGTTGCGACAGCGGGCTGCGTGTGATGAAACGCCGTATCGAAGCATGCGATCTGCGGCACCTGCGCATTGCGCGCCATGATCGAACGGATGACGGCGAGATTGTGCGGCTGATGCAGCGGCGCAAGCGGCACGAGCGCTTCGAGATCCTGCATCACCTGCGCATCGACGCGCACGGGCTTCGAATACTTGTCGCCGCCGTGCACGACGCGATGGCCGACCGCGAGGAGGGTTGCGCGTCCCTCGCCATGGCTGCGCAGCCAGTCGAGCAGAAATGCCGTCGCGTTGTCGTGCCCGAGGCGTTCGCCTTCGGGCCAACGTTTGTCTTCGATGACTTCGCCGTTTTGCCGCTTCGCGGTGAAGCGCGGGTTGGTATAGATCTCTTCGATCTTGCCGCCCGCAAAGGGTTCGAGCTGCGTGCCTTTCGCTTCAAACACGTGAAACTTGATGCTCGACGAGCCCGCGTTGATGACGAGGATGACGTCCATGCCACTCCCTCAAGACGTGTCAAACGATGGCGGAAGAGGGTTGCTCGCGCCGCGCGAGCGCGACCATCGACGCAACGGCGCACGAAGCAAGCCGCGTGATGACAGAATCCGCGCGGCTCGTGAGAATGATGGGCACCTTCGCGCCGAGCACGATGCCGGCGGCATCGGCGCCCGCGAGAAACGTCAGGCTCTTCGCGAGCATGTTGCCCGCTTCGAGATCGGGCACGACGAGCACGTTCGCATGGCCCGCGACGGGCGAATCGATGCCCTTGATCTTCGCGGCGTCCTCGTTGATGGCGTTGTCGAGCGCAAGCGGGCCGTCGAGTATGCCGCCCGTGATCTGGCCGCGGTCGGCCATCTTGCACAGCGCGGCGGCTTCGAGTGTCGATGGGACCTTGGAGTTGACGGTTTCCATTGCCGACAGGATCGCGACGCGCGCAACGGGAAAACGCAGCGCATGCGCGAGGTCGATTGCGTTCTGCACGATGTCGCGTTTTTCATCGAGCGTGGGCGCGATGTTGACGGCGGCGTCGGTGATGATCAGCGCTTCGGCGCGGCCCGGCACGTCCATGATGAAGCAATGGCTCACGCGCCGCTCGGTGCGCAGGCCGGTGGCGCGCGCGACCACGGCGGCCATCAGTTCGTCCGTGTGCAACGAGCCTTTCATCAGTGCCTGCGCTCGGCCTTCGTGCACCAGTTGCACCGCGCATTCGGCAGCGGCGTGGCTATGCGCGGCGTCGACGATGGGCAGATCACCGAGATCGAGATTGCCTTCTTTCGCGGCCGCTTCGATCTTCGCGCGAGGACCGACCAGTATCGGCGCGATCAATTTCAGCCGCGCGGCTTCGACGACGGCCGACAGGGAATCATGGTCGCAAGGATGCGCAACGGCCGTAGGCGTCGGCGGAAGCGTGGCTGCAAAGGCAACCAGACGCTCGTATTTCTCGCGTTTGTGTTCCATCTTCAGTGCCCTCGTAGGTGAGGCGATCGGAGTGGCCTGTCGTGCGCGGTGGACTGTGACCGTCCACTCGCGCACCGGGAGACCATCTGTCATTCGACCTGCTGGCGCGCGGGCTCCGCGCGTCGCGACGTTTTCTTCTTCGATGCCGACTCGAAAATGGTCAGCACGCGTGCAAGAGCGGCGCGCTCGTGGTCGTCGAGCGTCAGCACCGTGCTGAGCTTGTCGATGTCGCGCGCGGCGTTGCGGATGTTGTCGGGCGGCGCGCTCGCGAGCAGGCCCGGCATGGCGTCGATTGCAGCCTCGCTGTCGAGGCGCAGCAGCGCGGCCTGTTCGCGCACGACATGCTTGAACGCCAGAATGCCTTGATCCGACAGCTTGCTCAGCATTTCGCGCGCGAGATTGAAGCGGCGCTCGTCCGCTTCGCCATGCGTGCGCCGCACGTATAGCAGCGCGCGCACGCTCGCTTCGACGAGACCGCCTTCCGTCATGTCGTGGCGCAGACGTTCATGCTCCGCGACGATCGACGCCTCGCGCTCTTCGGTGTCGCCCGGTTCCGTCAACGCGGCGTTTGCTTCACTGTCGGTTCGCGGCGGAAGGCCCGCGAAGGCTTGCAGCCAGGGCGCGCCATAGACGGTTTCGAAAATCTGCTCGACGGCGGCATCGCGCATGTCGCGATAGAAATCGAACGACGCGATGACGGCATCCGACATGACCGTCTGCATCTGCAGGAACGGGTTGTCGGCCGCGACGGGCGCGCGCGCTTCCTTCACGCTTTCAGCAGCCTGCGCGACGGACGACGCAAGCGGATTGCGATCGGACCACAGTTCGTACGTGACGCGCAGCGGATGCAGCTTGCTCGAAAGATCCGTAGTCAACGGTGTCGTGCATGCGCGCACCCACGGCTGCATGAAGCTGCGATACAGGCCGAGATTGACGCGCGACAGATACGCTGCCGTGGCGAAGCGCCGGTCGCTTTCGGGATCGGGCTGCACGATCTTGCGCACGTCGGCGATGGTGCGCGAAGAAATCGACATCACATACTGGCCTTGCGCGAGTTCCGCATAAGGCGTCGCGTCCGTCTTCGCGCCCATGTGCGCTTCGTACAGGCCCGACGGCAGCAGGTCGATCAGATCGATATTGCTGACGAACTCGCGATGTTCCTTCTTCCCCGTGCTGCTCGACACGAAGATGCCAAGATGGCCGATGCTGTCGTGCGTCGCGTAGACGATGGTCTGGTCGTGGCCGAGCAGATCGGCGTCGTCGCGATAGAGGTCGGTGATCCAGCCGAGCGCTTGCGGCGGTGGCGTGATGTTGTCGCCATACGAGCAGAACACGACGATGGGCGAGCGAATATTGCGCAGATCGAGCCGCACACCTTCCGACGTCACGATCTCCCCGCTGACGAAGCGGTTGCCGACAAAGAGATTATCGACGATGTACTGCATTTCGCCCGCGTTCAGAAACACGTGGCCGCCCCAATACTTTTCGAAGCCGAGATAGCGCGGACCTTCCGTGTCGATGTTCGCGTACAGGTTGTACTGCTTGGTCCACAACGTGTTCGCCGGGTTCAGGTTCTCGAAGTTCTGCACGAGCCACGCGCCGTCGAAGCGGCCATCGCCGAGATCGCCGGTGAGCGCCGTGAGCCACGAGCCGCCGAGCATGCCGCCCGAATAGCGCATCGGGTTCTTGCCGCGCCAGCCGGCCCAGTACGAGACGGGTGCGCCCGCGACGACGATCGGGCCGAACAGGTCAGGGCGCATCGACGCTGTCATCAGCACTTGCCAGCCCGCCTGGCAATTGCCGATCACGGCGGGTTTGCCGGGGCTGTTCGGGTGCAGTTCGATGACTTTTTCGAGGAAGGCGGCTTCCGCGTGCATCACGTCTTCGACGGTTTGTCCCGGCACGGGGTCGGGCAGAAAGCCGATGAAGTAGCAGGGATGGCCCGCCCGCAACGCCGCGCCGATTTCGCTGTCGCGCTTGAATCCGCCGATGCCGGGCCCGTGTCCGGCGCGCGGATCGACCACCACGAACGGACGCAGGCGTCCGGGATCATGCCCTTCCGCAAGGTCGCGGTCGGGCTTCAGATCATCCGGCGCGGTGATGCGCACGAGACCGTAGTTGACGGGGCGCGGCAGCGTGCGCCCATCGACGATGAGTTCGGTGTCGAAGTCGAGCACATTGGGCACGCGCTCCTGCATGTGCGCGTGATACTGATTGCCTCGTTCGCGCATCACGTCGGCGAACAGCACGCTGCGCTGCCATGCGTCGACAGCGTAGGCGTAGCCTTGCGCGAGCAGATTGCCCGGCATCGATGCGAAGGGCATCGAAGGCGCGAATGTGTCAGGTGTAGCGGCGTTCGGTTGAGACTGATTCATGGTCGCATCTGCTCCCTCAAAGGGTCGGCGCCGCGGTCTCGCGCAACGTTCACATGCACGCGTGATGCACGCATGAAGCGCTTACCCGACGCGCGAGCAACGTTGCAATGAGTCGCGCGGCCTGAAACCAGGGCGAGACTTCTACGCGCCTCGACGAGGCGCGGCTTCGATCAAGATCAGCGATAAAAATGGCAGAAACATGACGCTTTGATGAATGCGAACATCGGACACGCATGTTGCGTGATCCGGTGCTTGTTGCGTTGCGTCAACAACCCAGTTTAGGACGGGATGATTTTTCTGGCAATCTGAAATATGCCAGTGAGGATGTGCGGAAGTGATGCGTTGACGTCGATCAAGGCGATAGCAATCGTCCGCCTTGATCGACGTTCTGTTCAACCTAGCGGCTTGCGTCGCGAATCATATTGCGCGCGATCACCAGTTGCTGGATCTGCGTCGTGCCTTCGTAAATGCGGAACAGGCGCACGTCGCGATAGAAGCGCTCGACGGCGTACTCGGACACATAACCCGCGCCGCCATGTATCTGCACCGCGCGATCCGCGACGCGGCCGCACATCTCCGACGCGAACAGCTTGCAGCACGATGCTTCCGTCGATACGTCCTGTTTGTCGTCGCGACGGCGCGCGGCATCGAGCACCATCGAGCGCGCGGCGTAGATTTCCGCGCGGCTGTCGGCGAGCATGGCCTGCACGAGCTGGAACTCGGCGATCGGCTGGCCGAACTGCTTGCGCTCCATTGCATAGCGCAGCGCATCGTCGAGCATGCGCTCGGCCGCGCCGACGCAGATCGCAGAGATATGCAGGCGGCCTTTGTCGAGCACCTTCATCGCCGTCTTGAAGCCGACGCCCTCCTTGCCGCCGATGATATTCGCCGCCGGCACACGGCAGTTCTCGAAGATCACGTCGCAGGTATGCGCGCCTTTCTGGCCCATCTTCTTGTCGATCTTGCCGAGCGAAAGTCCAGGCGTGCCTTTCTCGACGATGAACGCCGAGATGCCGCTCGCACCTTTGATTTCAGCGTTGGTGCGCGCCATCACCGTGTAGATGCCCGCTTCGGGCGCGTTGGTAATGAACCGCTTGGTGCCGTTGATCACGTAGTGGTCACCGTCGCGCACAGCCGTCGTGCGCAGCGATGCGGCATCCGAGCCCGAACCCGGCTCCGTCAATGCGAACGACGCAATCAGTTCGCCCGACGCGAGCTTCGGCAGATAGTAGTGCTTCTGCTCATCGGTGCCGTCGATGATGAGCCCCTGTGAGCCGATGCCGTTGTTCGTGCCGATCAGCGAGCGGAACGCGGGCGAGGTCTTCGCGATCTCGAACGCGGCGAGCACTTCCTCTTCCATCGTCAGTCCGAGGCCGCCGTATTCCTCGGGAATCGACAGCCCGAAGAGACCGAGTTCACGCATCTCGCCGACGATGCCGGCGGGGATTTCATCCGTTTCGGCGACTTCGTTTTCGGCGGGCACGAGACGCTCGCGCACGAAGCGCGACAGCGAGTCGAGAAGAATGGACAGTGTTTCCTGATCGCGAATCATCGTTTTACCTTGTGTGCTATGACGCGGCTCGCCTGTTGCGCTCGCATGAACGCGTGAGGCGCGCCGCGCCGGTCTTCTTCATCGCCGCCCGATGGCGGCCTCCACTCGTTTGACAAGGGCCACGAGGCGCGGGCCGATGTCGTTCTCCAGTTTGTCGCGGCTCAGCACGAAGGCGGGGCCGCCGCAATTGAAGGCCATCTGCGTGCCGTCGGGCGCCATGAACGGCACGCCGACGCTTGCGATGTCCGCATCCCAGTCGCCATACGACAGGCAGAAGCCGCGTGTGGCGTAATCCTTTATCGCTTCGCCGATACCGCTTTCGATGCGCGTCCAGGCGGCTTCGTCCTGCGCGCGCACCTGGTCGAGCACCGCGTTGCGTTCGGCATCGGTGGCGGCGGCGAGATACGCGCGGCCCATCGATGTCGTCGCAATCGGCAGACGCGTGCCGATGCTGCGCATCACGGTGATCGGGGCGCTGCTGCGCACCCATTCGACGTACATCATCGACAGACGGTCGCGCACGCCGATCGCCACCGAGCATCCCGCGTATTCGGCAAGCTCCTGCATCAGCGGCCGCGCGAGGTCGCGAATGTCGAGGTTCGACAACATCGCGTAGCCGAGCGAGAGCACGCCCGTGCCGAGGCTGTACTTGCCGAGCGGTTCGTCGTAGCGCAAATAGCCGAGCTTCGCGAGCGTGCCGGCGAGCCGCGCGACGGTGCCTTTCGGCAAGCCCGTTCGGCGCGCCAGCTCGGTCAGGCCGAGATGCCGTTCCTTCAGGCCGAAACAGCGCAGCAATTCGAGGCCGCGCGCGAGCGCCGTGACGAACTGGCGATCGGTTTCGAACGGTTCATCGTCGAAACGCGCGATGTCGCGGTGCTCGGGCGGCTGGTTCGGACGCATGTCGCGCTTGTCTCCCGTCTTGGTGCTTGGAGCGAATGCTGTCATGTCGCTCGACTTCGTGTCAATCGGCTGTGGAGTGTTGGTTCGCATAGCGGACCATTGTAGCGGCAGCTTGATGGATTCGCCAATTGGTCTGGACTGGCGATCTGACGCGGGGTTTGTGTCTATTGTGCGATGGCTTTCGAAGGGAAGATGACGGGGTTAACCACTAAAGGTTGCGTGAGGCATCAGTGGGAGAAAAACCGCGCACGCGAGCCGGCTAGCCAATGTTGATGGTTCGCAATGCGGACCAGACTTCTGGGGCTACCAGGTCCGGATCGAAGGCTGCGTGTTGTCCCTCGGCGAACCGCCTGGACCATAGGGATCGGGATTGCCGAAGCGCGACATCGTTCCGTTCGTGCGCGCGCGGCTGAGTTCGTCACGCACCTGGGCGCGTGTCTTCGGTGCGTCGCTGGGTGCGGCGGCGGGCGGCGGGGCAACTGGGTCGTGCGTTTGCACCGTCGGTGGCGCAGCGGGTGCAGGCGGCTGCTCAACGGGTTCGGCGACCGTCGCGGCAGTTTGCACCGCGGATGCGATCACCGGTTCAGGCTGCGCATGCGATGGAAGCGCAGCCGTGTCGGCCGCGTGATCGCTTGCGGTTGCATCGTCCTTCACGCTGTCGGAGCGGATATCGACGGGCGGCGTTACGTCGATTGTGGGTTGGTCAGGGTCCGAAGTGTCCGTCGCATGACGTGACGTTGCCGATCGCGCATGCGTGGTCTTCGCCGAAGCATGCGCGCGTGCAAGCGGCTGCGCAGCGCCTGGCTCATTCAACGTGGCCGACCGCATTTCGCGCGCCTGCGCTTCGCGCGCGGCCAGTTCCTTTTGCAGCAGCAGCGCTTGCGGTTCGTCGCTGCGCATCGTCAGCACCGCGTCGAGCAGCACGCGCGCGGACGCGAGGTCGCCGCGTTGCAGGCTGTCGTGCACCGCCTGCAATACGCGCGCGATACCCGCGTTGCGCGGATCGTCGACAGGCGCGTCGGGCGTCACGGGGCGCGCGGCGGACGACAGGGCGCTATCGACGCGGCCGTCCGTATCCTTCGCCGCCGACTCGCGATTGCCGAACCGAAGCCCCAGCGTCGCAAGCACCAGCGCGCCGATCAGCAGGCCGCCCGCGACGAACATTCTGTTGGATTCACTCAACATCGCGCATCCCTTCGGGTCGATACCGCACACGTCGATACGCGCGCCGCTTCACGCGCATTCCGCAGACAAAAAAAGCGCGAGCTGCGCTCGTATGCAATACGAGTTGTAGCAGCAATTGGATGCAGTCACGCGGGCAAATAAAATCTGGCGAGCGGGATTCGTCACAGGTTTGGCTGTTGTGCCGCCATTTTCCAGTAGCATGGCGCCAACGCGTTTTTCGGGGATGCGCATGGGTTATCTGTTGGTTCTCGCCGTCGGCCTGGCGGCGGGTACGCTGAGCGGCGTGATCGGCACGGGCTCGTCGATGATGCTGATGCCCGTGCTCGTGATGCTGTTCGGTCCGCAGCAGGCGGTGCCCATCATGGCGATCGCGGCGATCATGGGCAATTTCGGCAAGGTGCTCGCGTGGTGGCGCGAGATCGACTGGCGCGCCTGCGGCGCCTATTGCTCGACGGCCGTGCCGGGCGCGGCGCTCGGCGTGCGCACGCTGCTCGCGCTGCCGCCGCATGCCGTCGAGATCGCGCTCGGTCTCTTCTTCGTCGCGATGGTGCCGGTGCGCCGCTGGCTTGCGCGGCGCTCGGTGCGCTTCTCGCCGTGGCACCTGGCGGCGATCGGCGCGCCCGTCGGGTTTCTGACGGGCATCGTGGTGTCGACGGGGCCGATCACGGTGCCCGTGTTCATGGGCTACGGCCTCGTGAAAGGCGCGTTCCTCGCGACGGAAGCGGCCGGCTCGCTCGCCGTCTATGCCGCGAAGGTCGCGACCTTCAACCACTTCGGCGCGCTGCCGCTGCACGTCGTGCTGGATGGCCTGATCACGGGTTCCGCGCTGATGGCGGGCGCGTTCTGCGCGCGGCGCATCGTCGTGCGCATGAGTCCCGGCACGTTCAGGCTGGTCGTGGACGGGCTGATGCTGTCGTCCGGTCTGTCGCTGCTGTGGGCGGCGGGACGGTGATCGAACACGCTACAACAGGGAAGGGAACGACATGATCGAACGAAACATGGTCTCCACGGCCTTCGATTTGCCAGGCTATACCGTCGACGCGTCACTTGGCATCGCGCGCGGCATCATCGTGCGTTCGCGCTCGGTGGTGGGCGCGATCGGCGCGGGACTGCAGACCATCTTCGGCGGCAATATCTCGCTGTACACGTCGCTGTGCGAGCGCGCCCGGCAGGATGCCTACGAGCGCATGGTGGCGGAAGCGGCGACGCTCGGCGCGAATGCCGTCATCGGCATGCGTTACGATGCAACGGAGATCGGCGCGGGCGTGACGGAAGTGCTGTGCTATGGGACAGCCGTACACGTGCGCCGCAACGTGTAACCGAGTTTTTCAACCAGAAGGAAACGTCAATGCGTCTGTTGCTTGCTCTGCTTTTGCCATGGTTCCAGTTCTTCACGATTGGCCGGCCGTTCGCCGGGATCATCTGCCTGGTGCTGCAACTCACGATCATCGGCTGGCTGCCGGCCGCCATCTGGTCCGTGTATGCGCTCAGCCAGTACAACACCGACCGCAAGATCGACGAAGCGCTCGGCCGGCGCTCCTAAGCGCATTCGTTGCAAACACATCTGAACCGGCCTGGTTGCACGCATCGGCCTCAAGCAAACGCGCTTCGAGGCCGATAACCAGACGTTGGGCCCCTGTCGCGGCCCCAATGCCACGGCCCAGATGAGCACAACACACACGCCCCCGTCCGTCCGCCTTCGCGCACTCGTCGATACGGTGCAACGCAACGAACGCACGTTGCGTCGCTTCCAGGATGTCGAGCTTCAGCTGATTCGTGCGCAGGATTTCCTGTCGCTGTGTCGTGTCCTGCTCGACTATCTGCCGCGCGAATTCGGACTGGAGCGCGTGACGCTGTGGCTCAACGACACGCTGCCGCTGCTGCACGAACTGGCGTTGCGGCACGCGAGCAGCGCGAACAGGCGAAGCAACGAGAACAACGGCGTGGCCGCCTCGTCGCTGAAGACCTCGCGCGAGATGGGCGAGGCCGCCGCGCGGCTGTGTTCTCAGGGCCGTCCGTGGCTCGGCACGCCGGCGGCGATGGACGACGCGGCGCGCAATGCCTGCTTCGGCAGCGACCCGCGGCCTGCCAGCATCGCGCTGTTGCCGCTCGCGACGAACGGACAGCCGAGCGGTTTTCTCTTTCTCGCGAGCGACAACGAAAGTCGCTTCGCGCCCGGCATGGCGACCGACATGCTGGAGCGTTTTGCCGTGATCGTCGCGGCAAGCCTCGATAACATCGCGCATCGCGAGCAGCTTGAACGCCTGGGCGCAACCGATGCGCTCACGGGTCTGCCCAACCGCCGCTATTTCGACGAACGCCTGCGCGAAGAAACGACGCGCGCGTCGCGCTACCGGCTGCCGCTTGGCTGCCTGTTCATCGATATCGACGGCTTCAAGCAGATCAACGATGCGTACGGTCACACCGTCGGCGACCGCGCGCTGGCGATGGTCGGCGCCTGCCTGCGCAAGCAGACGCGCCTCGGCGACACGATTGCGCGCTACGGCGGCGAAGAATTTGCCGTGCTGCTGCAAGGCGACCTGAAGGATTCGCTGGTGGTGGCGGAGCGCATGCGCGCAGCCGTCGCGCAACTCGAGCTGCGTGACAGCGACAATGCGAACGACGGCGCGAACGATGGCACGCGCATCCCATTGACGGTGTCGATCGGCGTATCCGCGCATGCCATGCAGCAAGGCGCCGATCTCGACGGCCTCGGACGTACGCTCGTCGACGAAGCGGACCGCGCGATGTACAAGGCGAAGAGCGACGGACGCAATCGGGTTGCGACGCTCGTCGTGCAAGCGCCGCTGCGCTAGTCGTCGACGAACAGCATCGACACGTAGAGGATCGTCGACACGACGATGATCCCCGCGCCGACGAATACTTTCGTGCGGTTGAATTCGAGGCCGCCCTTGATCGCGACGGCAATGCCGGCAACGGCCGACAACGTGCCGATCGCAGCCAGCACGACGTGGGCCTTACTCCAGATCATTTTGCGGCGTGCGCGGCGCTTCGGGGAATTCCAGGGTTCAATAGGCATCGGGTTGACTATGCGGGACTGCGAGATGATCGACGACTGCCATCTCGCCGGCATGGCGAGACGGCAGTCGCGCAAACGCGCGCTTACTTGATCGGTGTACCGTTGCGCGTAATCTGTACGGCCGTTGCGGACACATAGGTCGCGCGAATGCTGTCGCCAACCTTGATTTTGGTCAGCGGCACGTCCTCTGACACTTGCAGGACCACGGTGTGCTGAGGGCCGCGCAGCGTTACCTCGCGCTTCTTGCGGTCGATCTTCTGCACGGTCGCGACCACCTCGACGTGACGCGTCTGCGTCGACGCGCCGCCTTGCGCGGGTGTGGTCGTTTGCGATTCGACGCGCGAGCGCACGCCCTTGGAGTCGACCTTGTCCGCTGTCAGCAGCAGCGCGCCTTTGTACGAGATATGCACCTCGTCGCCGACTTTCAGCTTCTTCACGTCGCCGACGTCGGGATCGACGTCGACGATCATCGTGCCGCCGCGCGGCCCACGGATCGTCACTTCATTGTTGTCGGCGTCGATCTTGACGATGTGCGCCGTCACGTCGGCGACGGCGGCCGTGCCGACGGCATTGGGGGCGGGCGAGGACGCCGGATTGTCCTGCGCGGTAGCGTCGATGGCGGGCGCGGCGAGTGCAGCACATGCGGCTGCGATGGCCAGGATGCGAACCGGACGGCGAGCTGCAAGTTGCATGGGAGACTCCTCGGTGGAATGGGCCTGTGGTCCGTGGGCCGATCAGTCGCGAAGAAGCTGGGCGCGAAACCGGCCATCGGGTTCAGGCGGGTTCAGCGACGTGGCTGGCCGCTTTTCTTCTTGCATCTTCATAGACGCGGCGTCGTTCCGCCTCGACCAGCAGGCGCTTGCGCTTGACCGACTGGCGATGAATGGGCGGTCCCATCACCGCGACGTAGTCGGCATAGCGGTGCTTCTGGTAGCGGCGGAAAAAGTCCGGGCCGGGTAAGCCGTTGCTCAGCGCGAGCAGCACGCCATAGTCGATGGCCGACACCTCGCCGAGCGACGCGATGGCGCGCTCGAGTGCATCGTAGCGGGCGGTGAGCGGATCACCCGCGCCGAACATGGCGTGAAAGCGCTGATAACTGAGAAGACGCTCATGTTCCGCGGCGCGTCGCAATGCGAGCACGATCCGCTCGACCCGTTCGACTTCCATCTTGACCTCCGCGCGTGATGCGCCTTCGCGCGAGCAATACGCATGCTGCGCGACAGGCTATTGCGATTAATCGGTTATGCCGTTTATAGGCGAAGTTGTTTCGCGCCGCTGAAATATTGATTTAACTCAATTACGCAAACGCATTTTCTTTGAGCATGCATATACACGCCGCATATTAGAACGGCGAACAAGGCATGAATAAATACTATTTTCGATGCAATCGAGATGTTCGATTCTTGTAGCCGGATCTTGCCATACAACGTTCCCATGAAAACGTGGCAGGCGCACGGACCAAAGTGCGGGTTGTCAAGCCGGAGTGCACTCGATGCGAGTAACGGTTACAGCATGCTAGCAAACGATTTCGGTAAGTTCAAGGCGCAATGTAATGCTTCTGAAAAAACATGAGGACTTTTATTGTTGATCGAAATGGTTTGTCTGTTTATTGCCGTTAAACGAAACGCAATAAAATCCGCAAATGATTTTTCGATATTCATGAAATTTTACGGACAGCCGACACAAACAGGCCGGGAACATATATTGGTTTTTGTCTTGTGTCATGTCACGCGCCACGCAGGCCCGTCATGCGGCACCTCGGGCTTTCGTCTTCCGACCGCCAGCGAGACTGCTCATGCCTTCACGAAACGAAGCATTGCCGACTGTCATGCGCAGGCTCGCGGCGGGCAAGATGCTGATGGAAGGCGCGTCCGTCAGCGACATCGCCGCGCAGCTGCATATCTCCGAGAACACCGTGCGCAAATATCGCGCGCTGGTGAACGAGGGCGGGCTGGAGTCGTTACGGCAGATGAGCGTGGGTGGACGTTCGTCGGTGCTCGACGCAGACGCGATGCAGTGGATCGCGGCTGCGCTGAGCGGGCCTGCGGGCATTCACGGCTTTCCGTCCGATGCATGGACGAGCAACCGTCTGCGCGAGTTGATACGCGCCCGGTTCGGCGTCAGCTACTCGCGTGTCTACACATGGCAGATCGCCACTAACCTCGGCCTCGGGCACCGGCTCACCAAATCCCGCAAGTGAGGGGGCAGGGGAGCGGACAAGTAAGCGCGTGCCATTGTCCTCAGCGCGACGCAGGCAGCAGCTCGCCCCAGGCGACGAGAATTTTCTGGATGCTGCGCGCGTAAGCGTCGCGCTCTTTCGGCGACTCCGAGTGGTAGGCGCCGATCGCGCGCCACGTGTTGCCGTACTTCACCATCTTCTGCTTCATCAGCCACGCGGCGACATAGATGTTCACGCAAGCATCCGTGAGCGCGCGATGCGGAATGCCGAGGCGCTTCAGATCGCTGAAGTGCACGGAGTTGATCTGCAACTGGCCGACGTCGATCGAACCATTTGCGTTGCGGTTGACGGCAGCGGGGTCGCCTTTCGATTCATGCCACGCGACGGCGCGCAGGATCAGCGGATTGACGCCCTGATAGACGGCAGCCTGCTCGAAGCAGTCGTCGGCGCGGGCGGCGCCGCACGTCAACGAGGCAAGCGAAAGCGCGAGCGCGCCGAGCGCGCATCTGAGCGGGCGCAGCGAGCGGGGCGCGGCGCGGAGTCGATGGTTGAACACGTGGGACGCTCCGTTGAGTGTGCGAATCAGCGGTTATTTCGCCAGTGCGAGGTCAAGCTGCTTGTCGACCGAGCGCAGATAGGTGCGCGAAGCGTCCGACACGACGAGACGCGCGGCGGGCGCGGTGGGCCGCACGTCGACGGCGGCGCGCACCTTGCGTTTTTTCGCGGCGGGCTTCGGCGCGACCGGCTCGTCGTCGTCGGTCGTGGGCGGCAGCATCGCGAGCGTCGGCAGAGGCGGATAGACCTTGTCGGCGGAGGCTGTTGCGGCGGTCGCGCCATTGGCGCCATTTGAGGCCGCGGCGCCGTTCGCGGACAGCGTGCCTGCGACGGCCGGCTGACCCGCTCGCGCGGCCTCGCTCATGAACGTGGTGAGCGCAACGAGGCTCGCCGCGCAGATGACAATGCGGAACATGACGTGGCCTCTCCTCATGGCGTCGCCGCTGTCGGCCGGACCGACACGCTATATGGCTGGTTCGCGCCCGCCGTCAGGTTCTCGAGGCTGAGCTTCGCCGGATGCTGCGACGGCACGCCGCGCCAGATCGCCTGGTTCAGGTACGGCAGATCCTGGCCGAGGGCGGTGACGAGAATCGTGGTCGGCTGCTTCTGCGCAGCGGCCAGTGCGCCCGCTTTGGCGAGCACCGCCGACAGCTGCGGATCGCGTGCGCCGAGCGCGTCGGGCGGAATCGTGAAACTGATGACATCGTTCGACACGGGCGGCTTGTCCGCCTGCTGCGCCGTATTGGCCGGCAATTGCGCGCAACCGGCCAGTGCGGCGAAAACCATACAAAACGCAAGCTGCTTCACGAGCTGCTCCCAGAAGTCGTTGACGCTATTTCGGATTTGTCGGCAGGATTGCGTCGAACTTGATATGCAAACCGCAAACGTTTGCCAAATCGGGAAACTTGACTCAAGAACGGCGGTCGTTCGGAAACTCTGACCGTGGAGGGTTCAGAAAAGCGGTGAGGTTGCCTCAGGGGTTGGTGGCGCAACGGGGCATGTTTGAGCACGCAACCGGTTTCATGCGGATGGCATTCCCGCTTGCCGATCGCCAGGAACGTCGCGGCAATCGCACTCATTTGGCGACCAACATGAACCCGTAACACAAACCTGATAAACAGCCGCCTCAGGATATCGTCCCCATGCGCCGGCCCGAGCAACCGGCTTTCATTCCACATCGGTCCTGCATCAACTAGTCAAACGAAATGTCAGCGGATTTCATCTGGAGGCTGCTCGCCGCGTTCGCGTGCGGCGTCGCAATTGGTCTCGAACGTCAGATGCGGCAGCGCACGGCGGGGCTGCGCACGATCACGCTCGTCGCGAGCGGCGCTTGCCTGTTCGTCACGCTCGGCATGCTGACGGGCAATGGCGTCGCGGGCGTCACGCAGATCGCCGCGTATGTGGTGTCGGGCGTGGGCTTTCTGGGCGGCGGCGTGATCATGCGCGACAAGGGCTCGATCCAGGGCATCAATACGGCCGCGACGCTCTGGTGTTCGGCGGCCGTCGGCGTGCTGTGCGGCGCGGGACATTACGGACCGGCGCTCGCCGGTACGGTCGTCGTGCTCGTGACCAACACGGTGCTGCGCGAAGTGAGCCGCGCGATCAACGCGACGCCGGTGTCGAGCGCGGACCTCGTGCGCGAATATGTGTTGACCGTCGTGTGCCGCGAGCACGACGAAATCCACATTCGCACGGTGTTGTCGAACTCGATGTATTCACAACCGCTGTCGTTTCAGAGTCTGACGAGCGAGGACGTCGAAGGCGAACCGTCGCGTATCCAGGTGACGGCGACGTTGCGCATGCACCCGAAGGATCAGGCCAAGCTCGAATTGATGGCAAGCCGGATCAGCATGGAGAAGAGCGTGTCGAGCGTCAGCTGGTCCGCGAAGGAAGTGGAGCCGACGCCTGAATAAAAAAAGCGCATCGCGCGGCGATGCCGCGATGCGCTTGACTGAACACCGACTGCTAGTCGAGCCGCGTGCTTACTGCGTCGTGAGATGCTTGCGCTTCGCGAGTTCCTGCGCGGCTGCGTACTGCGCCTGGATGGTGGGCAGCGCCTTCTGCGCGGCTGCCTTCAACTGCCCGTCACGTCCCGATGCGATCTCCGCCTGGAATGCCGACAGCGTCTTCTGCTGGCCGCTCAATGCGATCTGCTCGATATACGCCTTGTCGAATTCCGCGCCGCGCAGATTCTTGATGCTGTCGAGCGTCGCCATATCCGGGTTGTTGTGCGGCACGTCGACACCGCGCGGGCTCGCTGCGCGCAGCGCATTGGCGATCGTGAGGTTGTCGGCGGCGGCCTTTTCGGCGAATGCCTTCACCTCGCGGTCCGTCGAACGCGACGTCGCGATGCGCGCGGCATCGCGCTGCGTGGCGACGGCTTGCGTGCCGTCGTTGACGAAGGTCTGGTCGGCTGCGTGCAGCCGCACGGAATCCGCGGGCGCGGCCTGTGCCGGTTGCGTGGTTTGCGCGTTCACCGCCGATGCGAACAGCAACAGACTGGTCGTGGATGCACAGAAGATGGAAGCGATGGGCAAACGGATCATGTGTTCTCCTTCAGTGAACTGGGTATGAGCTAGAAATCAGCCGAAGGCATTCTAGGGGCCGGTCTCGCGTGCAGGTGAAACGACGATGTCGCTTGTGTAACGGGGCGTAAAGCTTGTGGCGCGCAGCGCGCTGCGATGCAATACGGTCGCGCGACGCGACCATCTGCGAAGACATGTGCCGCGCGTCTGGAGTATCGTGAGTGCCACGGCAAACGGTGCCGGCTTCGCACACTCGTCAGGAGATCGCAATGGCCAAGGTTCTCGTTCTCTATTACTCGTCGTATGGGCATGTCGAAAAGATGGCGGAAGCCATCGCGGAAGGCGCGCGTGCCGCGGGCGCACAGGTCGATATCAAGCGCGTGCCGGAGACCGTGCCCGAAGAGATCGCGAAGAAGTCGAACTTCAAGCTCGACCAGCAGGCGCCTGTTGCGACGGTCGCCGACCTCGAGCAATACGATGCATTCGTGGTTGGCACGGGCACACGCTATGGGCGCATGTCGTCGCAGATGGCCGCGTTTCTCGATCAGACGGGCGGACTCTGGATGCGCGGCGCGCTGAACGGCAAGGTCGGCGCGGCGTTCGCATCGACGGGAACGCAGCATGGCGGCCAGGAGACCACACTGTTCTCGATCATCACGAATCTGATGCATCTGGGGATGATCATCGTGGGCTTGCCGTATAGCCATCAGGGGATGATGAACATGACGGAGATCGTCGGCGGCGCGCCTTATGGCGCCACGACGATCGCAGCCGCAGACGGCTCGCGTCAGCCGAGCGCAATCGATCTGGAAGGCGCGCGGCATCAGGGCGAACTGGTCGCGAAGACGGCGGCGAAGCTGTTTGGCTGAGGTTTTTTGTTGGTTGACTTCGGCGCGCCGGACGCACTGAATGCGCGCGAGCGCACGAGAACTCGCGCGCGTTCAATGCGCCGTCGTTCAGGCCGCTGCGGGTGCGTCCGGCGGCAACGTCAGTTGCGCGACTTCGACGTTGTCGAGCTGTTCGAGCACGGACGGCGCGAGCAACAGCTTCGCCTTGCGAACGCCCGCGCCCATCACCACCTGCCGGCGTTCCATCACGCCGGCATCGACGAGCACGCGCCAGTTCGCGGGCAGGCCGAACGCCGTGATGCCGCCGAACTCCATCGCGCTCTGTTGCGTCGCGATCTCGCGCTGCGCGAACGAAATGCGCTTTGCGCCCAGCACGGCTTTCACTGCGCCATTGACGTCGAGCCGCAGCGAGCCGAGCGTCACGATCGCGGCCAGATGCTCGCCGCCATCCTTCTTGTACTTGACGACGATCGTGTTCGCGCAGTCTTCCATCGGAAAGCCGTATCGCGCGCTGAAGTCGGCGGTGTCCGATGCGTCGTCGGTGACGGCGAACACGACGATGTCGCGGCCTTCGATGGACGCGGCGACGTGCGCGGGAAGATGCGCGCCGATGCTGTCAGGCGAGATGATGTCGAGCTTCTGAAGCGGTTCGTGCGAAAGCATGGTGACCTGTGAGCAGTGAGCGGACGAAAACAACGCGCACACATTGTACGATTCACGGCTGATCTGCGGCCGCATTGCGCGCATGCCGTCAGTCGCTGCGCGAGTGGTGTCGCGCGCTGGCTTCCACGGGAAAAAGATGCACGCTCATGAAGTCCACGAAGGCCCGCATTTTCGGCGTCAATTGCCCGCCCGAAGGCCACAGCGCGCGAAACACGCTGAGCGCGCCGGAGTATTCGCGCAGCACGGGGACGAGCGTGCCGTTTTCCACCTGCGCGCGCACCGTGAAATCCGGCACGCAGGCCAGGCCGAGATCCTGCTCGGCCATCGCGATCAGCGGCTCGACGGCCGTGGCGATGGCGGTCGTGGGCAAGTCGATATCGATCGACTCACCATTGCGTTCGAGCGGCCAGCGGCGCAGTTTCCCCGTCGTCGGAAAACGATGCTGAAGACACGCATGATGGACGAGCGCCTCGGGTGTCATGAGCGGCGGATGTTTCGCGAGGTACGCCGGCGACGCGACGATCAGATGCACATACGTGCCCATGGTCCGCGTGATCAGTTGCGAGTCGTTGACGTCGCCCGTGCGCATCACGACGTCGAAGCCTTCTTCGATCACATCGACGACGCGGTCGCTGAAGTCGATATCCAGCATGATCTCGGGATACGCCTTCATGAACTCGCCGATCACGGGCATCAGCAGCTTCGTGACCATCGGCATGCTCACGCGCAGTTTGCCGCGCGGCGCTGCGTGAGCGAGCGCGAGTTCGCTCTCCGCGGCCTCGATCTCCTCAAAGATGCGTTGGCAGCGCGTGAGAAACAGCGCGCCTTCGGGCGTGAGCGTGATGCTGCGTGTGCTGCGATGAAAGAGCCGCGCGCCGAGCCGCATTTCCAGCCGTGAAATGGCCTTGCCGACTGCGGAGGCCGAGATGCCGAGCTGGCGGCCCGCCTCGGTGAAACTGCGGGTTTCGGCGGCGCGCACGAAGATGTTGAGCGAGCCGAAGCGGTCCATTGCGCCCGTGCTCGTCGTGCCGTCGATCGTCGCCGACGACGCGGAGTGCAGCGTGACGGGCGCCGTGCGCGCCACATCGGCTTGTGTAGCCATGGCAGGTCTCCGGAGCTGAAAGCGCCGCCCGGCGTGTTAACGCGGGCGGCGCGTCGCACGCTAGCCGTGCGCGTCCGAAGTGTAGCGCGTGCGCGCTGTGTCGATCATTCGAGGTCGTCGAGCTGATCCGCGAGGATCATCTGCGACATGTTGCGCGGGCGGCTCGACGGACGGCTGAACGGTCCATAAACGGCATCGCCGCGCACGATGCTGGCACCCGTCAGCGCGCACACGCCACGCGAGCGGGCAATGCGGCGCACCCACAACTGCTCGGTATAGCGTCCGGCCGTCGAATCGCGCCACGTGATCGAAATCGACTTCGCGCCGAAGCGTTCAACGAATGTGATCACCGCGTCGCTATGCTGGCTCGCCGCCGCTTGCGCGCGTTCGGCGGTGGCGTTGCGGCGCGCCGGACGCGCGGCGCAAGCGCCCTTGTCGCATTTGTCGGAAGATGCGAGCTTGCTGTCCTGGGCGGGCGACTTGCCGAGCCGCGAGATCGTCGCGGTCCATGGGTCGTGCAGGGCGGGCGTGACAGGCGCCATGCCGCCGCCAGCGGGCTCGGACCGGAGGTCGGTGTACAGCGTTTCCTTGCGACGCAGTTCCGGCTCACCGTTCGCGCGCCGGTTTGCGTGGGCGCGAGGCCTGGGTTCAGGCGTAGTGCCTGTTGCAGTTCCAATCCTGCTCACGTCGACTCCTCGTTAAAGCGTGGCCCATCGAGGCGGCTCATTCATCCACGCAGAACCTTACGTTCTGCTTTTGATGGCCGCCCGGCAGCCGCACTTGCGGCCACTTGCGCGCGGGCGAAAACGCATGCGCCGCGCGTCGCTGCGCCCTCACGGCGAACGATCGGAGCGGCTTCATGCTGCATCACAGCGTTGCAATCGGCTTTCGCGGCCGGCACGGATGACCGGTCGCATGGCGTGCATCCTAACGGCTTGCCATTGGCAGATAAATGCCAGCTAAATGAACACTCAATTTATCTAATTCAAACAATGGGACGGCATGGATATGTCAAATGACGGCAATCGCTTGCCGCATCAGGCTGTCCGGCGATGCATATGCACACAGATCCCGCGCGTAACCGCCCGATAGCCGCTACGCGGCGCAAGGTCTTGTCTTGACATCGCAAGACGGGCGACCATACTCGGACGGTACTTCGCCGCCCGGCCACAACCTGTTTCCACCGCAAGGACACGCCGTCATGCACAAGACAGTGAAGATTCCCGGACCCGATCATCCCATCACGATTGCAAAAAGCGGATCGCGCGTAGTCGTGTCCGTGGCAGGCCACAAGATCGCTGACAGCACCAACGCGCTGTCCTTCCATGAAGCCTCGTATCCGGAAGTCCTCTACATTCCGCGCAAGGACGTCGACATGTCGCTGCTCGAACGCACCGGTCATTCGACGTATTGCCCGTACAAGGGCGAGTGCAGCTACTACAGCATTCCCGCTGGCGGCGAGCGTTCCGTCAATGCGGTGTGGAGTTACGAAAGCCCGTACGAAGCCGTCGAGTCGATCCGCGAACATGTGGCGTTCTATCGCGACCGCGTGGACGCCATCGAGGTCAGCGCGCAATAAGTACCCAATAAGTACGCAATGAGGACGCAATGAGGACGCGAACGGGCGGCTAGTGTCGGGCCCGTTGCGGTGACATCGAAGCCCTCGTTCGAGGGCTTCAAAACCTTCCTTCTTCCATCGAATCGCGACGCGTCGTCGCCGGTTCTCCGCCGTTTTTCAGTCATTGACACCGCTGTCAATCGCGCGCAAGTGCAATCAAACTTGACATGATTGATAAAAAACAATGACAAAAAAATTCATCTCCGGAACGCTCCGTCTACTCACGGCGCAGCCAGTCACGCAAACAACATAAAACGCCCGAAAGCCGCATGTATGCACGCTTTCGGGGCATCGGATGCAGCTGGCATCAAATGATTTTTTGTTGATTTATTTTCGGAACCTTCTTGCCGTAAGCTTTTCGTAAACACCATCACGTTGGTCTGTGATGGACTGACTCCGTTCAATTCAGAATCCGGCAGGAGCCCGATCGATGAATCATCCAAAACGCTTATTGCTGTCCAATCTGGCGTGGTCGCAAGAGGTCTCGGCGCGCGAGCCCGAGTTCTTCACGGAACTCGCGCGCGGCCAGCAGCCGCGCTTTCTGTGGATCGGTTGCTCCGATAGCCGCGTGCCCGCCGAGCGCATCACCAACGCGCAGCCGGGCGAGCTGTTCGTCCATCGGAACATCGCGAACCTCTACACCTCCGACGACGGCAACACATCGAGCGTAATCGAATACGCCGTGCATGCGCTGAAGGTCGAGCACGTGATCATCTGCGGACATCATCATTGCGGCGGCGTACGCGCGGCGCTGTCGACGCCTTCGGATGCGCTGCCCATCGTGAACCGACGCATTGCCGGTTTGCGCGAGCTCGCCGAACGTCATCGCGACGAACTGCATGCGGTTGCGGATTTCGACGAACGCGTCGACCGCTTTGCGGAGTTGAACGTGATCGAGCAGGTGCGGCTGTTGCGGGAGTCGCCCATCGTGCGCCGCGCGCCGCGTCCGCCGCAGGTGCACGGCTGGATTTTCGGGCTGCGCGCAGGGCTCATCACGCAACTGACCGATATGGATGAAGCCCGCGACATCGCCGTTATGCACGCCGAGCCGCCCCCATCCATCGCTGTGCGCGACGCCGCGTAGCGACGTTCGGGCCGCGCCCCTTTTCACACACTCACTCACGCCTTTACACGTTCCTGTCCATCGAGCCGCCGGCGCGCGTCGCCGGGCGGCGTGGCTCAACTCGACCTTACGGATACCATGCACACTCCACCTGTTTCCCGTTTATCGAACCTGCGCAGCGATGTCTTCGCGGGGATCGTCGTGTTTCTCGTCGCGCTGCCACTGTGTCTGGGCATCGCCACCGCGTCCGGGGTCGATCCGTTTGCCGGGCTGGTGTCCGGCATCGTCGGCGGACTGGTCGTCGCGCTGTTGAGCGGCTCGCATCTGAGCGTGAGCGGGCCGGCTGCGGGCCTCGTCGTGATCGTCGTGTCGGCGATCGCGTCGCTCGGCAGTTTCTCCGCGTTTCTCGCCGCCGTGCTGATCGCGGGCGCGTTGCAAATCGGCTTCGGCCTGTTGCGCGCGGGACAGCTCGCCAGCTTCGTGCCCGTCGCCGTCATCAAGGGCATGCTGGCTTCGATCGGCATCATCCTGATCATCAAGCAGATTCCGCTCAGCGTCGGGCTCGTGAGCGGCGCGGATGCCAACAACGCGCACGCGGCCATGCTGGCGACGCCGTTCGGCGATCTGTCGATGGTGACGACCGCGCTCGCGCTCATCTCGGTGGTGATGCTGTTCGCGTGGGAGACGCCGCGCGCGAAGCGCTACGCGATCGTGCGCATGCTGCCGGGGCCGCTCGCCGTCGTCGCGCTCGGCATCGGCGTGACGCTTGCGCTCGATGTGCTGGCGCCCGTACTCGCGGTACCGGCTGAGCATCGGGTGTCGCTGGTGTCGCTGGATTCGTTCGCGGCGCTGACAGGCGCGCTCTCGATGCCCGACTTCAGCCAGCTCGTGGATGGCCACGTCTGGCGCGTCGGCTTGACGCTCGCCATCGTCGCGAGTCTGGAAACGCTGCTGAGCCTCGAAGCCGTCGAACAGATCGATCCGAAGCGCCGCCGCGCGTCGCCGGACCGTGAGTTGAAGGCGCAGGGCGTGGGCAATATGGTGGCGGCCGTGCTTGGCGGTCTGCCGCTGACGGCCGTAATCGTGCGCAGCTCGGCGAACGTGAATGCGGGCGCGCAGACGCGCATGTCGGCCGTGATTCACGGCGTGCTGCTGCTGGCGAGCGTGTTCGCGCTGACGGCCGTGCTGAACCTGATTCCGCTCGCGTGTCTCGCGGCGATCCTGATTCACACGGGCTACAAGCTTGCGAAGCCGGCGCTGTTCACGGCAATGGCGCGCGAAGGCGTCGACCGCTTCGTGCCGTTCGTGGCGACGATTGCGGGCGTGCTGGCGACGGATCTGCTGATCGGCATTGGCATCGGCATTGCGACGAGCGCGGTGCTCGCGCTGCGCGCGAACCTGTCGCGCACGTTCACGCTGACGCGTCACGACGATCACTATTTGCTGGTGCTGCGCAAAGACGCGACGTTCCTGTCGAAGCCGATGCTCACGCGCTGCCTCGCGCAGATTCCGGACCGTGCGACGGTGCTGATCGACGCGGAGCGTGCTGATTTCATCGACCGGGATATCCGCGACACGCTCGATGCGTTCGTGAGCGAGGCGGCGCAGCGGCAGATCACCGTCGAGCGTATGCGCTGGCCGGAGCCGGCGGCTCAGGAAGGGCGGGCGGCACTGCCGTCGCTAGGTGCGACGGCCGGCTGACCCGTAAAAAGGGCGCGATAGCGCGCGGCGGCGCGTTATCGGACTTATCGGTCTATTGAAACAGCAGTTCTAGAAAGCGCTGGCCGGAAGGCGAGGGCGCTGATGGTCAGCGCTTTCTCGCCGTATCGGCGGAAGGATTACTCGGCGATCGAAAAGCGCGACGACCGCGTCTGCTTCGCCTTGCTGGGACGCTTGACACGCGGGCTCGCGCCACGGATGAACAGCACTGCGCACAACGCCACCATGGCCCAGATGCAAAGAAGTACGGTCAAGACGTTCATTTCCAGTTCCAGTCTCAGTCAGTCGGCGCTGCCGTTGGTGCAATTGTTGCCGGGTTGCTACCGTCAGGTTCAGTTCTCACGGTCGCGTGCGGCGGCCGGTCAATGCGTGGTGTGCTGCGTCTCGCCGTCGAACAGAAGCTCGTCGATCAGCCGCGTGGTCAGTGCAAGCTGCTTCTCCAGCGACACGCGCGCCAGTTCCGCGCTCACCGCGTCGCCACGTGCGACGGCGGCGTGTGTCTTGGTGGCGAGGCGCAGCACCGTGTCGGACGCGAGTTGCAAGCCGCGCATCAGATCGGACTCCGGGTAATCCCGCAGGTTATTCCATTCCGGCGCGTTGAGCGCGTCGGGCTCGAACGGGTTGCTACTGTCATGACGGGAAGACATTTCAGGCTCCTCAGTGCACTGGCATGACTGCAGTGTGCGCTGCGGCCCCTGCGTTCAATCGGTCGAACAGAGGCCGATTTCGGATTCATACCGCCGTCATCGAAATGTGCCTGCCTGCGAACGACGGGAACGCCCGCTTCCTGTCCACGTCCCGGCGAATGGTAAGCAACTGTTAGTGCGCGGTCTGCACGTAGAGGCCCTGGGTTGCGCGGGCTCCTTTCTTGCGCGGGTCGAGTGTGGGGCGCGGCGGCCGTCCGTTCGTATCGAGCCGTAATGCTCCGTCACAAGTGGTCACGCACACCTTCTGTAGCGTCTGCTCAAATAGCAGAAGAGAAGGGAGAACGATCATGAAAAAGCTTCTGACGCTGGCAGCCGTCGCGATGGCGACGATCGGTTTGGGAGGCTGCGTCGTCGCGCCGCCGTATGGCTATGGATACGCGCCGGCCTATGGCTACGCGCCGGGGTATTACGCGGGGCCGTCAGTGAACGTCGGCATCGGCTATAGCTGTTGCTGGGGCCATGGCGGCTGGCATCGGTAAGCGCGCGGCCACGGCAGGGTGAACTCGGGCTGGCTGGCGGCGAATCATCCAGAGCGATCCCGTGATCGAGACCCAAAGAAGCCGGATGTGGATGCGTGAGCGTCCCGTCCGGCTTTTTTTAGGCGGCGCGGCATGTGGGCAGCCCGGTGGCTGGCTTTCGACATTCGGCTTTCGGCGTTAGGCGGAGCACATTGCGGGCGCATGCTGTGCCGCGCGCGCTGCGGGTTGCTGTACGATCTCGGAAAGAATGCGCCCGCGCGTTAGCGGCGCGCCTTCCGACGCCACGATTCCGCAACATCATCTACGTTTTCGCACCCAGCATGGACTACCGCGTTACCTACGAGCACAGCCTCGCCACCGCCCCCGACGACTTCATCGTGAATGTGCCGTCGCAACTGGTGTCGGACGTGCCGTCGAACATTCCCAAGGCGCTGCTGCCCGAAGCAATCGAGAAGCTGATACTCGAACGTTCTCCGCGTATCGGCCGCATCCGCAATCTAAGGCTCATCTGACGCCTCTCTATCGGCGGCTGGTTTCGTCGTTCTTTCCCCCCAGCCGCCGCGCTTGAAAATGGCTTGCCTGCCCTGCATGTTCGGCTCTCGCTTATACGGAGCCTTGTCATGGGAAGCCGTCCCCGTTTTGTCGACGATCTGTCGGGTGCGCTGCCAAGCGCCGCGGCCGCCGGGTCGTCCGAAGACGACGCACTCCTCGACGCCTATTCGCGCACCGTCATCGATGCGCTAGAACGGGTGCGGGCGGCCGTCGTCTTCATCACTGTCGAGCGCCGCGTGCCGGGCGCGCCGGAGCGCCATGCGCGCGCGGGCACCGGCTCGGGTTTCATCTTCACGCCCGATGGTTATCTTCTGACCAACAGCCACGTCGTGCACGGCGCGACGCATATCCGTGTGCAACTCGCCGACGGCACGAAGTTCGACGCCGATCTGGTCGGCGACGATCCGCACAGCGACCTGGCTGTGTTGCGTATCGGTTCGCCCGAGCCGCTGCCGCATGTCGTACTGGGCGAATCCGGCAAGTTGCGCGTCGGGCAGATTGCGGTCGCGGTGGGTAATCCGCTTGGGCTCGAGCAGACGGTGACGGCGGGCGTGGTTTCCGCGCTCGGGCGCTCGCTGAGGTCGAACTCGGGCCGCATGATCTATGACGTGATCCAGACGGATGCCGCGCTCAATCCAGGCAATTCGGGCGGGCCGTTGATCAACTCGGCGGGCCATGTGATCGGTGTGAATACCGCGATCATTCCGGGCGCGCAGTCGATCAGCTTTGCGACCGCGATCGATACTGCGAAGTGGGTCATCATGCAGATTTTTGCGCACGGGCGCGTGCGGCGGGCTTATATCGGCGTGGCGGGTACGACTTTCGCGTTGCCGCGGCGTGTGCAGCGGTATTTCGCGCTGGAGTCGGAAAGCGGCGTGCGGGTGATGGAGATCGTTAAGGAGAGTCCTGCCGCGCTCGGCGGGCTGCGGACGGATGATACGATCGTTGCGGTTGATGGGCAGGTTGTTGAGGGTGTCGATGCGCTGCAGCGCGTGCTCGATGGGTCCAGGATTGGGCGCTCTGTGAGCGTTACGGTTTTGCGCGGGGCGCAGCGGGTTGAGGTGGTTGTTGTGCCTGTTGAGCAGAGTGCTTAGGGTTTGGTTTTGGTTTTGGTTTTGTCTGCGACGCCGGGGGGCTTTTTCGCTGGCATCCGCGTTATGCCTTTGTGCTTTATGCGTCGCAGTTCGGTTTTTTTGCCTTCGCGCTGGCATCCGCGCTTTGCCTTCGTGCTTCAGGCGTTGCCCCCTGTGCGGGGCGACGCTTGAAGTAAGCTAGCGCATCGCGGATGCCAGCGAAAAGACCAGCACACCCAACGCACCCGCGCCGAGAAAACGCAACCGCGGATGCCAGCGCCGAGGCAAATAAACCAAACCGGCTTGCGCCGCAAAAAAAACATCGCCTCACGGATACCAAAGCAGAATCAAAAACCCACCCAGCGTCGCAGACAGAAAAAACCCCTCAAAACAACTGCTTCTGCCCCGAAGCCAACGTAGCAAAATCATCCTTGAGCAAAGGCAAAATCGCATCCGCTACAGGCTGAAGCTGCCGCGTCAGATAATGCTCGTAGTCGATTTCCGAGCGCAGCGTTTCGAGCGGCTCAGGCCCGCTGCCAGTCATCACATAACTGATCCATCCGCCATTCTGATATTGAAGCGGCCGACCGCGCTGCCGGTTGAACTCATCGGCGGAACGTGCGGCACGCACATGCGGCGGCACATTGCGCTCATACTCGGACAGCGGCCGACGCAGCCGCTTGCGATACACGAGCAGATCATCGAACTCGCCCGCCAGCGTGCGCCGCACATAATCGCGCACATAATCCCGATACGGCTGCTGTTTGAAAATGCGCAGATACAGTTCCTGCTGAAAGCGCTGCGCTAGCGGTGTCCAATCGGTGCGCACCGTTTCGAGACCCTTGTAGACGACGTCTTCGCTTCCATCGGCAAGCACGGTCAATCCCGCGTAGCGCTTCTTGCTGCCTTCCTCCGCGCCGCGCACGGTCGGCATGAAAAAGCGCTTGTAATGCCGCTCGAACTGCAACTCCAGCGCGCTCTCCAGCCCGAAGCGCTCGCGCAAATGCTCACGCCACCACGCATTGATTCCGCTAACCAGCTCTCGTCCGATGCGCGCCGCGTCTTCCTCGTCATGCGCGCGGCGCAGCCACACAAAAGTCGAATCGGTGTCGCCGTAAATCACCGCGTACCCGCGCGCTTCGATCAGCTCACGCGTGCGGTGCATGATCTCGTGGCCGCGCATCGTGATCGACGATGCAAGGCGCGGATCGAAGAACCGGCAGCCTGTCGAGCCGAGCACGCCGTAGAACGCGTTCATGATGATTTTCAGCGCCTGCGACAACGGCTTGTTCTGCTCGCGCTTCGCGGCTTCGCGTCCTTCCCACACCTGCGCGACGATCGATGGCAGGCAGTGGTGTGCCCGCGAAAACCGCGCGCCGAGGAAGCCGGGCACGGAATGCTCATCGTCGGGGTGACGCACGCCGTCGACCAGCCCCACGGGATCGATCAGAAACGTGCGGATGATCGACGGATACAGGCTCTTGTAGTCGAGCACCAGCACGGAATCGTAGAGGCCCGGCTTCGAGTCCATCACGAAGCCGCCAGGGCTGGCCGCGCCCGCAACGTCGCCGAGATTCGGCGCGACGTAGCCGAGCCGGTGCATGCGCGGCATGTATAGATGCGTGAACGCCGCCACTGACCCGCCGCTGCGGTCGGCAGGCAGTCCCGTGACGGTCGCGCGTTCGAGCAGGAACGACAGCAGGTCCGTCTTGCCGAAGACTCGCGTGACGAGTTCGCAGTCTTTCAGGTTGTAGCGGGCGAGCGCGGGCTTGTCTTCGTCGAAGCGGCGCTGGATCTCGTCCATCCGCTGATACGGGTTGTCGATCGACTTGCCTTCGCCCAGCACCGCCTGCGCGACGTATTCGAGGCTGAACGACGGAAAGCTCCATGTGGCCGAGCGCAACGCCTCGATGCCGTCGATGATCAGCCTCCCCGCCGCGCCCGCAAAGAAATGGTTCTGCTTCAGGCCATGCTCGCGCCATTCCATCACCGCGCCGCCGCGCCCGATGCGCAGTGGCACGCCGCACTTCTGCGCGGTTTCATGTAGCACTTTCAGATCGAACTGCACGACATTCCAGCCGATGATCGCGTCGGGATCGTGCGTCTCCAGCCATCCGATCAGCCGCTCGATCAGTTGCGCCCGGGTGTCGCAATACTCCAGCGCGAAGTCGAGGTCCGTCGCGTCGCCGTTCTGCGGTCCGAGCATGTACACCTGACGCTGCCCGCAGCCTTCCAGCGCGATCGAGTACAACTCGGCGTGCGCGCTGGTTTCGATATCGAGCGATACCAGCTTGAGCTTCGGACGATAGCCGCTCGCGGGCTTCATGTCGGCGTTCATCAGCGGGCCATGACCGGCGGGATTCGCCTCGCCACCGAACAGCACGGGCGCAGTGATGAAACGCTCCATCATGTAGCGTTCGGGCGGGAACACGTCGGCTTCGTAGACGTCGACGCCACCCTGTTTCAGACGCTTTTCGATCCCGGTCAGCTGCCGGTACTGGGGGCAATACAGCCCCAGCACCGGCCGATGCTGGAAGTCGCACAAATCGAGCGGGCGCAGTTCGACACCGCGCGACTGGGCGTTCTTCTCCCGGTGCAGCACGTCTTCCGCGCGCTCGCGATGCGCGGCGGGGATGAACGCGACGTTCGGCTGCGGGCGCAGGCGGATGTGGCGCGGACCGTCGTTGGTCGCGAGCCAGAACTCGACCTCCGTTCCGGCGGCCGTATCGCGCCAATGACGGGTGAGAAGAAACCCCTGTTGAAGCTCACTCAAACGAAAACCTCTGCTGAAAACGCTCGCCGCCGACACTTTTTTCGGCAATTCTACGCGTGCCCGAAACGGCGCGCCCGGGGCGCTTTCCCTTGTCGGGCAAGGGTTTGGGCTTGTCGATAGGAAATTTAAATAGGGTGCATCGCAACAATCAAATTTATCAAATTCTGCGACTTCTTCATAATCCATTCCATCGCAGTACCCAAACCCACTCAACCGAAGAGGACGCATCAGATGCCGATCATCAACAGCCAGGTCAAACCGTTCAAGGCAACCGCATACCACAATGGCGATTTCGTGACCGTCACCGACGAAAGCCTGAAGGGCAAGTGGTCCGTCGTCGTGTTCTACCCGGCCGACTTCACGTTCGTGTGCCCGACCGAATTGGGCGATCTGGCCGACCGTTACGCAGAATTCAAGAAAATCGGCGTCGAAATCTACAGCGTGTCGACGGATACGCACTTCACGCACAAGGCATGGCACGACACGTCGGACACGATCCAAAAGATCAAGTACCCGATGATCGCTGACCCGACGCTGGCCATCTCGCGCAACTTCGACGTTCTGATCGAAGAAGAAGGCCTGGCGCTGCGTGGCACGTTCGTGATCAACCCGGAAGGCGAGATCAAGCTGTGCGAAATCCACGACAACGGCATCGGCCGTGACGCTGGCGAACTGCTGCGCAAGGTGCAGGCTGCGCAATACATCGCGGCACACCCGGGTGAAGTTTGCCCCGCCAAGTGGACGCCGGGCGCTGAAACGCTGACGCCGTCGCTGGACCTGATCGGCAAGATCTAAGTTTTACCGGCTCGCTAGAAGCCACACGCTATCCGCTGTAACCCCTGCCTTGAGCGGCGCCGCCTCGCGGGGCGCCGTTGTGAGGCAGTCCGCAAGGTCACAAGCCTTGCGAACTGCCTTACGCGTCGCGTTCGCCGTAACGCATTGGCGCGAATCGAACCTCTCATTCCCATCTCGCCACGGACTCGAAAAACCATGCTCGACGCGAATCTGAAGACCCAACTCAAAGCCTACCTCGAGAAAGTCGGCCGTCCCATCGAGATCGTCGCCTCCGTCGACGACAGCGCGAAGTCGCAGGAAATGCTCGCGCTGCTGAACGACATCGCCACGCTGTCGGAGCGCGTCAGCGTGATCGAGCGCCGCGGCGACGACGAGCGCAAGCCGTCATTTTCGATCGGCGAGCCGGGCAAGGCGGCAGGCATCCGCTTCGCCGGCATTCCGATGGGTCATGAGTTCACGTCGCTGGTGCTGGCGCTGCTGCAAACGGGCGGCCACCCCATCAAGCTCGACGACGCCGTGATCCAGCAGATCCGCGAACTCGACGGCGACTTCGCGTTCGAGACGTATTTCTCGCTGTCGTGCCAGAACTGCCCGGAAGTCGTGCAGGCGCTCAACATCATGGCGCTGATCAACCCGCGCATCCAGCACGTGGCGATCGACGGCGCGCTGTTCCAGAACGAAGTCGAGTCGCGCCAGATCATGGCCGTGCCGACGATGTTCCTGAACGGCGAAGTGTTCGGCCAGGGCCGCAGCGGCGTGAAGGAAATCCTCGCGAAGCTCGACACCAATGCCGGCGCGCGTGCCGCGAAAGAACTGGAGAAGAAGCCGGTGTTCGACGTGCTGATCGTCGGCGGCGGTCCTGCTGGCGCGGCGGCTGCGATCTACGCGGCGCGTAAGGGCATTGCGACGGGCGTCGTCGCGGAACGCTTCGGCGGCCAGGTGCTGGACACACTCGCGATCGAAAACTTCGTGTCGGTGCAGGAAACGGAAGGGCCGAAGTTCGCCACGGCGCTCGAGCAGCACGTGAAGAGCTACGAAGTCGATGTGATGGACGTGCAGCGCGCCGAAGCGCTGATTCCCGGCAAGATCAACGAAGTGCGCCTCGCGAGCGGCGCGGTGCTGAAGGCAAAGACGATCGTTCTGGCGACGGGCGCGCGTTGGCGCGAGATCAACGTGCCGGGCGAGCGCGAGTACCGCAATCATGGTGTCGCGTATTGCCCGCACTGCGATGGTCCACTGTTCAAGGGCAAGCGCGTCGCGGTGGTCGGTGGTGGTAACTCGGGCGTCGAAGCGGCGATCGATCTGGCGGGTCTCGTTAGCCACGTGACGCTGATCGAATTCGGCGCGACGCTGCGCGCTGATGAAGTGCTGCAACGCAAGCTGCGCAGCCTCGCGAACGTGACGGTCATCACGCAGGCACAGACGACGGAAATCACGGGCGACGGCAAGAAGGTCAACGGTCTGACCTACACGGACCGTGCGTCGGGCGAGTCGAAGCATGTCGAACTGGAAGGCGTGTTCGTGCAGATCGGTCTGGTGCCGAACACCGAATGGCTGAAGGGCACGGTCGAGCTGTCGAAACACGGCGAGATTGTCGTCGACGCGAAGGGCGCGACGTCGGTGCCTGGCGTTTTCGCCGCCGGCGACGTGACGACGGTGCCGTTCAAGCAGATCGTGATCGCCGTGGGCGAGGGCGCGAAGGCATCGCTGGCCGCGTTCGATCATCTGATCCGTACGAGCGTTGAAGATCTTGAAGATCTTGAAGATGCGCAGGCAGCGGAACTGGCTGAGGCCTGATCGACGGGTTTTGTGTTCGCTGTAAAAGCAAACGGGCTAGCTTCGGCTAGCCCGTTTGTCGTTGTGCAGCCTCCCGTCAGTTCTTGAGCTGTCTGCTTGCCCAATCTTTGCAGTCCCGGCTTTTCCCCTGTGCTACCGTTTTTGAGCATCCATTCGGAATGCGAATCGAACGGCGGTAGATTGAAAATACAAACAATCATGGAGGAGAAAGCTGTGAACAATCTGGTAAAACTGACAGCGGTCGGCATCTCGCTGGCCAGCTTGACGCTGATGGGTTGCGACAAGAAGGAGCCGCCATCGCACGAGGCCGCGCAAGGCAACGACAGTGCAGCCGAGCAGGTGGTGACGATCGGCCACGCGGGGCCGCTCACGGGCGGCAGCAGCCATCTCGGCAAGGACAACGAGAACGGCGCGCGGCTCGCCGTCGAGGAAGTCAACAACACGGGACTCGTGATCGCAGGGCAGAAGGTGCGTCTCGAACTCGACGGCGAAGACGACGCGGCCGATCCGAAGACGGGCACGCAGATCGCGCAGAAGTTCGTCGACGAGCATGTGGTCGCGGTGATCGGCCACCTGAACTCGGGCGTGTCGATTCCCGCGTCGCGCATCTATAACGACGCGAACATCGCGGAGATTTCGCCGTCGTCGACCAATCCCGACTACACGAAGCAGGGCTATAAGAGTGCGTATCGCGTGGTCGCGACGGATGCGCAGCAAGGCCCCGCGCTCGGCGATTACGCGCTGAAGTCGTTGAACGCGAAGACCATTGCCGTCGTCGACGACGCAACGGCCTACGGCAAAGGCCTCGCCGACGAGTTCGCGAAGGCGGCGCAGACGGGTGGCGGGCGCATCGTCGCGCGCGAGGCCACGACCGACAAGTCCACCGACTTCCGCGCCATTCTCACCACCATCAAGAGCGCGCGTCCGGATGTCATCATGTTCGGCGGGATGGATTCGACGGTCGGTCCGTTCATTCGTCAGGCGGCGGCGCTTGGCTTGACTGCGAAAGTTCTGAGCGGCGACGGCGCGTGCACGGAAAAAGTAGCGGCGCTTGCAGGCGACGCTGTCAACAATCTCGTTTGTTCCGAAGCAAGCCTTGCGGTATCGCGCATGCCGCAGGGCGCCGAGTTCGAAAAGCGCTTCGAGGCGCGTTTCAACGGTCCGATTCTCTTCAATGCTCCGTTCGCCTACGACGCCGTGTACGTTGTCGTCGATGCAATGAAGCGTGCCAACACCACAGACGCCGCGAAGGTGCTCGCCGCGATGCCCATGTCCGACTACAACGGCGTGATCGGACATATCGCCTTCGACGCCCACGGCGACATGAAGGAAGGCGCGATCACCCTGTATCACTATCAGGACAAAAAGAAGACGCTGCTCGATGTCGTGCGGTACAGCGGCGGGTCTATTTAATACTGGGTGTCGGGCGTGGCTTCTATTTTGAAGAGGCTGCGCCTTTGCTTGTCTGCTTACCGTATGCGTCCCCGTCGCGCTTGCCGATTTGCGAAGGGCTGACGCCGCCCAACATCAGCTGTTCGTCCGACCAGCGGTAAAACACGTCTGGGCGACGAGCCGCTTTGGCTTTACGGTGGGTTTTGCGTGAAGCCTTTACGAGCTTCTTGCCTGCTTTGGGCTTTTTGAGGGCCTGCGTCGCCGGGCTGCGCGCCGCGCTATCTGCTACGAGTGCTTCGGGCTTACGGCGTGCAGCGAGCGCATCGGAAGCACACCACGCGACGATGCACGCCGCAAATGCGACATGCCGCGCTACTACGCTGATTGTCTTCCGTTTCGCCGCATGTGCGTGAGATATCACCGTCTTGCGGTTCAAGATTCTGATCCACCGGATGCCGTTCGAGTGTCTGCTTGCTCTTCGACGCGCTCAATCCGCACGTCCATCGACGACGCTCGAGTCAGGCCGAGTGCACTTGCCGCCGCATAAGACAAATCGATGATGCGTCCCCGGACGAACGGGCCGCGATCGTTGATGCGAACCACCACTGACCTCGTAGTGGACAGCGACGTCACGCGCACATAAGTGCCGAACGGCAGCGTGCGATGGGCAGCCGTCAACGCGTGACCGTTGTAGCGTTCTCCGTTTGCAGTGCGGCGTCCCTCGATCTTGCGCGCATACCATGACGCGTGGCCCATTTGCAGCGCGGCGCCGGCCGGCTGGAGTGCGATGACTTCAGATTGAATCTTCGCGTCATTTGAGACGCTATCCGGGTTGGCAGGCGTGATCGGCGTCGACACGATTCCTGTCGTGCTCGCCGCCTGATGCTCGGACGGGATCTGCGCGCAACCGGCAAATAATCCGAAAATTCCTAGTAATCCAAAAAGACGAACGGTTGACATCACAGACCACGAATCAGCAAGAGAAGCGGGTCTAACGGTCTCAATATTTTCGCGTTGACGGCATGCGACAGTTGCTGTGATGTTTTGACAAATCTTTACGCGCTCGCGAAGCCGATCGGGCGACAGTCAGGCGCCACCGAACGGCGCCTGACTGTGCACGGCGAACGGTTACTTGCCCATCACCGCTTCGAGGGATTCGCCCTTCACGACGATCTCCGTACGCCGGTTTCGTGCGCGGCCATCGGGCGTGTCGTTGTCCGCCACGGGGCGATCGAACGCGTAGCCGACCAGCGTGATGCGCGACGCGCTGATGCCTCGGCGTTCGAGTTCATCCGCGACCGACTTCGCGCGCGCTTCGGACAACTGCTGGTTGTACTCGCGCGTGCCAACGTTATCCGTATGGCCTTCGACGATTATCGGCTTTTGCGTGCGGCTCAGTACGACGACCACGCGGGCAATCGCAGAGCCTGCGTCAGGACGCAAGCTCGATTCGTTGAAGTTGAACAGGACCTTCTCAGGCAGGCGAACCTGCACGCCTTCCCTGGTCTGCGTGACTTCGATACCGGCTTGCTGGTTCAGCGCTTCTTCTTTGCTGCGATCGAGGCCGCTGCACGCGGCGAACATCGACAGGGAAAGGGCGCAGGCTGCGATGGTCAACAGTTTTTTCATGGTTGTGATGGCGTTGTGGGAGAGAAGGGAAGGAAATTCGCGTCAGGCCAGGATTTTTCATCAAACCAGGAGAAAGTTTGATAAGGCATGCAAAGTTTTTCAAAATTTGACACGAAGGTGTCGCGTGGACGCACCGAAGTGCGAACAAACGTGAAACTTGCGGCCGACCGCACGCAAAGGTCAACAGTTCGGATCAAATGGCGTTAGTCGCAAGCAGCGTCGCCGCGAGTCCAGACAAACGGAAGGCGGATGCCGTTGCGCAGTCTCTCGTTATCCACTTGAAAAGGAAGAGCCCACACCATGAGCATCTTTGGAACCGTCGTCAGCAAGATTTTTGGCAAGGCCAAGCCGGCGGAGGCGCTGCCCGCCGAACCCATCGCGCCGGCGCCTGCGGACGCGTCGGCTGGTGCACCTGTCTCGACGGCGCTCGCGGACATCGATGTCGCGGCCGTGATGGACCAGCTGGCCGCGGCGAACCCGCAAAAGCTCGACTGGCGTCGTTCGATCGTCGATCTGATGAAGCTGCTCGACGTCGACAGCAGTCTCGAGCACCGCAAGCAGTTGGCGGGCGAACTGAAGTACAGCGGTGACACGAACGATTCGGCGTCGATGAACATCTGGCTGCACAAGCAGCTGATGACGGCGCTCGCCGCGAATGGCGGCAAGCTGCCCGAAGGTCTGACGAACTAACCGTCGCTCACGCAGCCGCCCACATCCATTCGATGTTCGGGCGGTTTCTCCCTACCCTCGCCGTGCATCAAACGCGAACGGGGCGGCACAAGAAAAATCAGACGCGCCCGCCGCGCTCCGACCGTGTGACATCCGGTCGCACATCCATCACACACCTTAGCGTCGTGTCCTTGACGCGGATCAGGACTTCGAACGCAACGCGTCCATAGAATCGCCGGGCACATAGGACCTTGTGCGCTTTGCCTTGCAAACCCCACACGTGTTCAGCGTGGTTCAACGATTATTGGGCAAACATGTTAGCCAGAAAAACCTTAAGAGCTTGCCTCTTACCGGTCAGCATCGGTCTGACCGCGTTTCTCACGGGATGTCAACTTGAAGTGCTCGACCCAAAGGGCAGCGTCGGCGTCGCCGAGAAGTCGCTGATCGCGACAGCGACGTGGACGATGCTGCTGGTCGTCGTGCCCGTCATTCTGTTGACGTTGTTTTTTGCGTGGCGCTACCGCGCGTCGAACAAAAGCGCGGTCTACGCGCCGAAGTGGGCGCACTCCACGGCAATCGAAGTGGTCGTGTGGACGATCCCCGCGCTGATCATCCTGTTCCTCGGCATCCTGACGTGGCGAACCACGCACGAGCTCGATCCGTACAAGCCGCTCGAATCGAACGTGAAGCCGATCGACGTCGAAGTCGTCGCGCTGGACTGGAAGTGGCTGTTCATCTATCCCGATCTCGGCATTGCGTCGGTGAACCAGCTGGCGATGCCCGTCGGCACGCCCGTCAACTTCCACATCACGTCGGACTCGGTGATGAACTCGTTCTTCATCCCGCAACTCGGCACGCAGGTCTACGCGATGGCGGGCATGCAGACGCGCGTGCATCTGATCGCGGATGAACCGGGCGACTACGCGGGCGTGTCGGCGAATTTCAGCGGCAAGGGTTTCTCGGACATGAAGTTCCGCACGCTCGCCGTGAGCGCCGCGGATTTCAACGCCTGGGTGCAGAAGGTGAAGGCGTCGCCGGAACGGCTCGATATGGACGGCTACTACGCGGTCGCGAAACCGAGCGAGAAAAACCCGGTGCGCTATTTCTCCGCGGTCGACCCGAAGCTGTTCCGCAACGTCATCGCGAAATACAACAGCGGGCATGTCGTCGATTTCCGTGACGCCAACTGCATCACGAATACTGCGAAGGAGTAACCCATGTTCGGCAATCTGACTTTAGAGGCGATTCCGTTCGATCAGCCGATCATCATGGGCGCGGCCGCCCTGATGGGGCTGATCGTGCTGGCCGTCGTCGTGCTCGTGACGCACCTGAAAAAATGGCGCTGGCTGTGGACGGAATGGCTCACGTCCGTCGATCACAAGCGCATCGGCGTGATGTATATCGTCGTCGCCGTGCTGATGCTGCTGCGCGGTTTCGCCGACGCCGTAATGATGCGACTGCAACTCGCGCTCGCGAGCGGCGGCGCTGCCGGCTATCTGCCGCCGCATCACTACGACCAGATCTTCACCGCGCACGGCGTCATCATGATCTTCTTCATGGCGATGGCGCTGATGGTGGGGCTCTTCAATATCGTCGTGCCGTTGCAGATCGGCGCGCGCGACGTCGCGTTCCCGTTCCTGAACTCATTGAGCTTCTGGATGACGGCGATCAGTGCGATCCTGATGAACATTTCGCTGGTGATCGGCGAGTTCGCGCAGGTCGGCTGGCTTGCGTATCCGCCGCTGTCGGAGTTGCAGTTCAGCCCGGGCGTGGGTGTCGATTACTACATCTGGGCACTGGAACTCTCAGGCGTCGGCACGCTGATCACGGCGATCAACTTCTTCGTGACGATCATCAAGATGCGCGCGCCCGGCATGACGCTGATGAAGATGCCTGTGTTCACGTGGACGGCGCTGTGCTCGAACGTGCTGATCATGGCGACGTTCCCGATCCTGACGGTGGCGCTCGCGCTGCTCGGCCTCGACCGCTACGCGGACATGCATTTCTTCACGAACGAAGCCGGCGGCAACGCCATGCTGTATCTGAACCTGATCTGGGCCTGGGGACACCCGGAGGTCTACATCCTGGTTCTGCCCGCGTTCGGCATCTACTCGGAAGTGATCTCGACGTTCGCGAAGAAGCCGCTGTTCGGCTACAAGACGATGGTCTACGCGTCGTGCGCGATCATGGTGCTGGCGTTCCTCGTGTGGGCGCACCACTTCTTCACGATGGGCTCGGGCGCCGACGTCAACGCGTTCTTCGGCATCGCGACGATGATCATCGCCATTCCGACGGGCGTGAAAATTTTCAACTGGCTGTTCACGATGTATCGAGGCCGCCTCGAATTCACGGCGCCCGTGCTGTGGACAATCGGCTTCATGGTCACGTTCACGATCGGCGGGATGACGGGCGTGATGCTCGCGATCCCGGGCGCGGACTTCGTGCTGCATAACTCGCTGTTCCTCGTCGCGCACTTCCACAACACGATTATCGGTGGCGTGGTGTTCGGCTATCTGGCCGGGTTCAGCTACTGGTTCCCGAAGGTGTTCGGCTTCAAGCTCAACGACAAGCTCGGCAAGAGCGCGTTCTGGTGCTGGTTCGTTGGTTTCTTTGTTGCGTTCACGCCGCTGTACGTGCTCGGTTTCATGGGCGCGACGCGCCGTCTGAATCACTACGACAACCCCGCCTGGCAGCCGTACATGATCGTCGCAGCATGCGGCGTCGCGCTGATCGCGGTCGGCGTCGTGTTCCAGGTCGCGCAGGTGGTGGTCAGCATCATCAATCGCAACAAGCCGGCGTATCGCGACGTCACGGGCGATCCGTGGGGCGGCCGTACGCTCGAATGGTCGATCTCGTCGCCGCCGCCCGTCTATAACTTCGCGACGATTCCCGTCGTCGAGGAACTGGATGCGTTCGCGCACATGAAGGAAACGGGCAGGGGGCTTGGCATCCAGGCGGCGTATCAGGACATCCACATGCCGTCGAACACGAGTGCGGGTTTCTTCATCGGCGTGTTCAGCCTAGCGTTCGGTTTCGCTGCCGTGTGGCACATCTGGTGGCTCGCGATCGTCTCGCTGCTGGCGATTGCCGTGACCGTGATCGGCCGCAGCTTCGGTCGCGACGACGGCTACTTCATCCCGTCCGACGTCGTGCGGGCAATCGAAAACAAAGGCCGCACGCCGCTTCCGAAGCATGTGGAAGTGTCGCCGGTGCTCGCGGAGGTCGAGTGATGCTGCAAAAAGTCCATACCGCAACCCTGAACGGGATCGATGGTCACGGCCATCATGGCGAATCGCATTCGGTGTTCGGCTTCTGGCTGTACCTGATGACCGACTGCGTGCTGTTCGCGTCGCTATTCGCGGTGTTCGCCGTGATGGCGCATCAGTTCAACGCCGGGCCGACGGGGAAGGACCTGTTCGACCTTCCCGGCGTCGCTGTCGAAACGGCTGCGCTGCTGTTTAGCAGCATCACGTACGGCTTCGCGATGGTCGCCGCGCGCGGGCAGAACACGCGTGCCGTGCTCGGCTGGCTGGCCGTTACGTTCGTGCTTGGCCTTGTGTTCCTGAAGCTCGAACTGGGCGAGTTTTCGCATCTGCTCGCGCAAGGCGCAGGTCCGTCGCGCAGCGCGTTCCTGTCGTCGTTCTTCGTGCTGGTCGGTACGCACGGCCTGCACGTCGCGACGGGGCTGATCTGGATGGCCGTGCTCGCCGTGCAGGTGGCGCGCGCGCCGCAACTGACGCAGCGTGAAATCACGCGGCTGACGTGCCTGAGTCTTTTCTGGCACTTCCTCGATGTCGTGTGGATTTGCGTGTTCACTTTTGTCTATCTCGGGAGCGCGATCTAAATGGCTCACTCGAATTCCCATGCGCTTCATGGCGAAGCGGGGCACGGCGGTATCGGCGGATATGTGGTTGGCTTCGTGCTGGCCGTGGTGTTGACGGCTGCGGCGTTCGGCATCGTGCTGGAAGGCTGGCTGCCGGCTGCATCGGCGCCATTCGCGCTGGCCGCGCTCGCTGTCGTGCAGATCGTCGTACACCTGGTGTTCTTCCTGCACATGAGCGTGTCGACGTCCGGGCAGCGCTGGAACACACTTGCGCTCGCCTACACGGTGCTGGCCGCGATGTTCCTGGTGTTCGGGACGGTGTGGGTGATGCACAACGTCAGCATGAACATGATGTCGCGCTGAAGCCGTTGCACATGCATCCGGGCATGGCGCGTCAGCGCGATGCCCGGTGAACGAAGCCGAAGGACAGATATGTCCTTCGGCTTTTTTTCGTCGACGCGGAACGCAAAAAAAAAGCGGCAAGCATACGATGCTTGCCGCTTCCATTTACTGCGTATATTCGTTGGTAGGCTCGATTGGACTCGAACCAACGACCCCCACCATGTCAAGGTGGTGCTCTAACCAGCTGAGCTACGAGCCTAGCGAAGAGCGCGAATTATAGAGACACACTTTCGATCGCGCAAGTGCTCGGGGCGATTTTGTTGTCGATGACGGAATCTGCGGTTCGTGGGTGCGGAGAAGCGGGCCAGGACGGGCGCGCGCAAGGTGCTCCACAGAGCGGCGCGAGACGGCTACGATGGGCGATGATGCATCTCGGAGGCGAGCCGGGCCATGAAGAAAAATGTTCGTCAGCATTTTCCGCGAGTCGTTCGCGACCACACGCATGCGATGTGGCGCGATCTCGCCGTGTCGTTTCTGCCGTTCGTGGTGCTGTTCGCCGTGCTCGCCTGGCTCGTGATATGGCTGGTCGATCCCGCGCCGCCGCATACGATTACGATCAGCGCCGGTCCGCACGACAGCTCGTTCATGCAGTACGCGCAGGAATATCGAAAGATACTCGGGCGCAATGGCGTGACGCTCAACGTGCTGGAGTCCGATGGCTCCGTGCAGAATCTCAACCGGTTGCTCGACCCGAAGCAGAGGGTGGATGTCGCGCTCGTGCAGGGCGGCGTCTCGGCGGGCCGGGATACGACGTCGCTGATGTCGCTCGGCACGGTGTCGTATGTGCCGCTGATCGTCGTGTATCGCGGCAAGGGACTGTCGCAATTGTCCGATCTGGAGGGCAAGCGGGTCGCGATTGGCCGCGAAGGCAGCGGCACGCGGATGCTGTCGCTCGAACTGCTCGGGGCGAACGGCATTCTGCCGGGCGGCGATACGACACTCTTGCCGCTCGACGGGCTCGACGCCGCCAAAGCACTCGTGTCCAACCAGGTCGACGCGGCGCTGCTGAGCGGCGACTCGACCACGCGCGCGTTGATCCTGCGCCTGCTGACCATTCCTGGCGTCTCGGTGATGAATTTCAACGAAGCGGATGCCTATACGCGGATCTTTCCTTATCTCGACAACCTCGATCTCCCCATTGGTCTGCTGGATCTGAGGCGCCGCATTCCGCCCGAACCGCTTCATCTGATCAGCCCGACCGTCGAACTGGTGGCGCGCTCGAATCTGCATCCGGCGATATCCGATCTGTTGATCGAAGCCGCGCAGGAAGTGAACGGGCCGGCGGGACTGCTGCAGAAGGCTGGGCAGTTTCCGAATTCCGTCGCACGCGAATTCCGCATCAGCGAGGACGCGACGCGGTATTACAAATCGGGCAAGAGCTTTCTGTACCGGACGCTGCCGTTCTGGCTCGCTACGGTGGTCGACAGGTTGCTGGTGTTGCTGCTGCCGATCGCCGTGCTGCTGATTCCCGCGTTGCGGCTGATTCCCGCGCTGTTCACCTGGCGCGTGCGCTCGCGGATTTACCGGTACTACGGCGCGCTGATCGCGATCGAACGCGACGCGATGCGCAGTTCATCGGAGGAAGAGCGCGCGAAGCTGGTCGCGGAACTGGATGGCATCGAGGCGTCGCTGAATACGCTGCGGATGCCGCTTGCGTATGCCGATGGGTTCTACGTGCTGCGCGAGCATGTGCGGTTCGTGCGAGAGCGGCTGGAAGGCGTGCGGGAGCGCGCGCATGCGCGGCAGTAGCGGGATGTGATGCGTGCCGTGCTGCTTGATGACGTCGCGAAGAAAAGTCGTGATGCGTCAGTGGGATAAGGCGCGAGTCCAGGTGTTGTCCACAGGGTTGTGCACGAAAACTGTGGATAACGTCGAGGCCGTGTATCGAGCGATCACCGGTGCATTGCGTGCAATCTGAGTCGCATCAATGAGTTACGTGAGTCTTGCGCAGGATACTCACAGGCTTGTCAACGGAAACTGTGGACAACCTCGCGGCATGTCTGCGCGTAGAAGAAGCGTGCGCGAGTGACGCGAGGCGGATGCAGCGTGCGCAATCTGAATGGCGTCAATGAGTTGCGCGGGTCTTGCCCAGGTTACCCACAGCCTTGTGAACAAAATCTGTGGAGAAGTCAGCACGCCGCTGCCATCTGAACGTCTCTCAAGCTGCCGATCGCGAGCACCGGGCAAGACATTTGCTGCGCAGTCATCGATCGCGCCGCTCCCGGTTGCGCTGACGCTGGAGGTTCCATGCGCGTTCGTCCCTTTCTGATCGCGAGTGTCGTCGTTCCGCTGGCCGCTTGCGCGGCGCCATCCACGACGCCGGAAGAAGCGAGCTTCGGCCCTTCGCCGACACTACCTGCACCCACTCAATCACTCGTGCCGACGGTCCACATCGCGCCTGTCGAAACGCGTGCCGCCGGCACGCATCCGACCGCGCCGCCCGGTTTTGCGGTGACGCCGTTTGCCGTGAATCTCCAGCATCCGCGCTGGCTCTACACGCTGCCGAACGGCGACGTGCTGGTCGCCGAGACCAACACGCCGCAGCCGCACGACGAAAACGGCGGTGTGGTCGGGTGGATCACGAAGCAGTTCCAGAAGCGCGCGGGCGCGGGCGTGCCGAGTCCCGACCGGATCGTGCTGCTGCGCGACGCAGACGGCGACGGCACCGCTGAAACGCAAAGCGTGTTCATCGACAAACTGCATTCGCCGTTCGGCATGGCGCTGATCGGCAACCAACTGTATGTCGCCGATACCGACGCGCTGCTGCGCTTCGATTACGTTACGGGCGAAACGAAGATTGCATCGCAAGGCGTGAAGGTTGCCGATCTACCCGCCGGTCCGATCAATCATCACTGGACGAAAAATATTCTTGCGAGCCGCGACGGCAAGCGGCTCTACATCACGGTCGGCTCGAACAGCAATGCAGCGGAGAACGGCGTCGAAGCGGAAGCGGACCGCGCGCGGATCGTCGAATTCGATATCGCGAGCGGCACGATGCGGCCTTACGCAACGGGTCTGCGCAATCCGAACGGCCTGGCGTGGCAACCTCAAACGGGCACGCTGTGGACGACCGTGAACGAACGCGACGAACTGGGCAACAACCTCGTGCCCGACTACATGACGTCGGTGAAAGACGGCGCGTTCTATGGCTTCCCGTTCAGCTACTACGGCCAACATATCGATTCGCGAGTGAAGCCGCAGAACCCGGACATGGTCGCGCGAGCCATCGCGCCGGACTACGCGCTCGGCAATCACACGGCATCGCTCGGGTTGGCGTTCTATGACGGCAGGCTGTTTCCGGATCGCTACCGGGGCGGCGCGTTCATCGGCCAGCACGGCTCGTGGAACAGAAAGCCGTTTGCGGGCTACAAGGTGATCTTCGTGCCGTTCGCGAATGGCAAGCCATCGGGCGGACCGGAAGATTTTCTGACGGGATTCCTGACGCCGGACGGGCACGCGGTTGGGCGGCCCGTCGGCGTCACGCTGGATGCGCGCGGTGCGCTGCTGGTTGCCGACGATGTCGGCAACGCGGTGTGGCGAATCGCGCCCGCGACAGGAACGGCGGGCGCGAAATAGACGCCAGCCAGACGTCAGAGTGAAGCGGGCATCAAGCGACTTACGGACGGCTGTACATCGCATTCCAGTCCGCAGCCGACACGCCAGGACGGCCCGACTGCGACGCGTTCGCGACACCGCCGTAACCGCTTGCTGCGCCGTTCTGTGCGTTCACGCGCGCTTGCGCGGCCTGGATTTCATCGGGGTAGTGCGCTTCCGTGCCTGCGCCCGGGCGATAGCCGGCCTGTTCCAGCTGAACCAGTTCGGCGCGGACCTGAGCGCGAGTCACGGGCTGGTTCGACTGAGCGAACGACACAGCGGGGATAGCGAGCACAGCAGCGACGGCAACAGCCTTGATCAGCGACTTCATGATGAACCTCCAACTTTGATTTCGACTTTGCGAACAGCCCTGTTCGCAATCAGTTGAAGCAAGTGTAGGTAAGTAGTCGCTTAAGATTAAGGCCATCCGGTGGAAGTGACTTTTCCAGATTTCAGGGTTTACCCTTGAACGCCCGCTGGGCGAGCGTCAGTTCCGTCCGAGCTTCAGCTTTTTTCCGTAGCCGGTGAGTTCGAGGTAGCCGCGCCCCGCAGGCTGCCCGTCGCGGCTGATGGTGACGGCGCCTTCCCAATAGAGCGCGCCCGTCGATTCGCTCGAATCCAGTTCCTGATCGTCGAGCAAGGGCGTCAGTTGCCAGCGGGTATCGCCCGTGCGGACGACGGTCGCTACGGGATATTGCGTGTTCGTGCGCGGCGAACGCCAGTGGCGGGTCGGCGAAAAGTCGACGTCGCCGGGGCCGTACTGCGTGACGTGTCCGTCGGCCGTGCGCAGCGCGGCGTGTGCCCAGACTGCGCGCCCATCGGCGGCGCGCACCTTGAACGCCATCAGCGCGGCGCCGTCAGTCAGGTTCGCGCCGAGCCAGTCCCAGCCGACGGCATCGGACGCGAGCAGCGTGCTCGACCATTCGTGATCCAGCCACGCGCTGCCCGTGACGGGCGTTGGCGTTGGCGCGCGGCTCGCGCCATCGGCGGATGGACGCGTGACGCTGCCCGTCACGCGCAGCTGCGGCTCGCTGTAGTAGTAGCTCGCCTGCTCCGGCAGCGGTCCTTTGCGCGAGAAACCGTTGTCGCCCTGAAGCAGCGGCGCCTGGCTCGGCGTGAACGTCAGATGCAGCGCGAAGCCGGCAGCGTCGGCGCTCACGTCGTAGTGACCGTCCGGCGCGCGGACCATGCGCCAGGTATCGAGCCGAACGTCGGTGTTGTCGGGCTTTGCGTATGCGAGGCCGAAGCCTTGTCGCGCGATTTTCTGGTCGTGCACGAGGCGGCCTCGCTTCGGATCGCTGAGCGCGGCGTGCGCGATGATCAACTGCGTCGGCGCGAACGCGCTCGGATCGCTGGCCGGGTGGCCCGTCGCCGAGCGGAAGAAGGTGATCTGGAAGCCGAGCGGTTGATGATCGGGCGTCTCCAGCCAGCCCGTCGCGTACCACCATTCGGTGCGAAACGCGGGATGCGCGCCCGTGTCGCGAGGCAGTTCGATCGATTTGCCGGGCAAGACGACCGCGAACTGCGGTTCGGCCGCGAACACAAACGCTGCGCGAAGCAGGCACGCAAACACGAGCAACAGGCTACGGGCGGCACGCATCACCAATCCTCCCTGACGGCGCGCACGGCATCGACGGAGACCGCGCGGCGGCCCGCCGCGACGGCCGTCGTGCACGACGATGCGAGCATCACGACTGCCAGCACGGATAGCAGCGTCCACGGCACATGCAGCGACATGCTCCAGTGAAACGACTGCGGATTGACGACGAACACGAGGATCAGGCTGATCGCGAAGCCGAGCACGCAGCCCATCGCGATGCCGAGCGCGGTCAGCAGTCCGCCTTCCGTCGCGAGCAGCGCGAGGATCTGTCCGCGCGTCACGCCCACATGTCGCAGCATGCCGAACTCGCGCGAGCGCGACAGCGTCTGCGCCGAAAACGTCGCCGCGACGCCGAACAGTCCGATCACGATCGCGACGGCTTCCAGCAGATACGTGACGGCGAAGCTGCGGTCGAAGATCGTCAGCGTGCGCGCGCGGATCTCGCCGGGTTGCGCGAAGTCGAGCGCGCTGGCGAACGGCAATGCGCGCATCGCAGCGATGGCTTGCGCGGCGCTCACGCCGCGTTCCAGGGTGAGGGCGGCGTCGGTGGCGCCCGTGTCGCCCGTGAGGCGCCGGTAGTCGGCGAGACGGATTTGCAGCGCGCCCGTTTGCCGCACGTAGTCGCGCCAGATGCCCGCGACGACGAACACTGCGCCGTGCTCGCCGATCGGCAGCGTCAGCCGCTGGCCGACGCGATAGCCATACAGATCGACCATCGCTTCCGACGCCCACACGGGCGTCTCGCCAGCGCGCAACGCGGACGGCGGCAAAATCTCGCCCGTGATCTGCAGGTTCGCGCCGGGATCGGCGGCATCGATTTCGCGTGCCAGCAAGGCGACGGACGGTCGCGATGCGTCGAGCGTCAGTTGCGAGGTGCGCGCGAACGCTGCGTGCCGGATGCCGTGCGTGGCGGCGAGCATCGCCTGTTGCTGCGGGTTCAGCCCGCCCGTGTCGCCGTTCGGCGCGACGCGCACATAGACGTCGGCGGACAGCAGATGCGCGAGCCAGTCTTCGACCGAGACGCGAAAGCTCGACACCATGATCGCCATCGCGACGATCAGCGTGAAGCTCGACAGCACGCCGCCCATTGCAATCGATGCCTGGCCCGGCGCATTCGCGAGGCGCGCGAGCGCAAGCGTGACGACGGGCGTGGCGGGGCGCTGTCTTTTGTTCCCGTCGAGCGTACGGCTCAGCATGCGAAACAGCAGCGACGTGACGCGCGGCATCAGCGCAATGCCGCCGATCAGCAGCAGCGCGACGGCGAGATAGCCCGCAATCGGCACATCGAACACGGGCGGTGTCTGCGTCAGCGCCACGCCGAGGGCGATGCAGATCAGCGCGGGCCACGGTGTCGACAGCTTGCCGAGCGCGGTTTCCTCGCCGCCTGCTTTCAGCGCGGGAGCGGGATGCGCGCGCGCCGCTTCGAGCGCGGGCACGAGACTGCCGAGCAGCGCCACGCCGATACCCAGCACGACGAAAATCGCGCTGGCGATGGGCTCGAAGCCGACCGTCGGTTGAACGCCGGGGAAATAGCCGCCGCCCAGATCGCTGCCGAAAAAGCGCAGCACGACATATGCGAGCGCGAAGCCGAGCGCGATGCCCGCCACCGAGCCGAGCGTGCCGAGCAACGCGCCTTCGAGCAGAATCTGCCGCAACAACTGCGCACGCGTGAGGCCAAGCACGCGCAGCATCGCGAACTGGGCGCGCCGGCGCACCACGCCGAGCGCCTGAGTCGAGAACACGAGAAACGCGCCCGTGAACAGCGCGACGAGCGCAAGCACGTTCATGTTGATGCGGTAGGCGCGCGACAGCCGGTCGGTGCGGCTTTCGACATCACGCGTTTCGCCCACGGCGAAGCGGCTGCCGAGCTGGTCCTGCAGCGCGCGTCTGAACCGTTCGCGATCGATGCCGCGTTCGAGTTGCAGATCGACACGCGACAGCTTGCCGATGCGCCCGAAGCGCCATTGCGCAGCTGCGATGTCCATCACCGCGATGCGCTGGCCGGGCCGCGCCCTGACGATGCCGCCCGCCACGCGCAGATGCACATCGGACGTGCCGCTGCGCAACGTCACGGTCTCGCCGACGCGCACGCCGAGCCACTGCTGCGCGGCGGGCGAGAGGAAGATGGCGTCGCTGGCGAGGGCGTCGAGCGGGCGGTCGTTGTCTGTTACGCCCGTCAGATCGGGCGCGATGCGGCTCGCGCGGAACATGTCGATGCCGAGTACTTTCAGCGGCGCGGTGCGGTCCGGCACGGTCACGTCGAGTTCGAGCACGGGGCTGGCGAGCACGACGCCGGGTTGTGCTGCGAGTCGTGGATAGGCGCTTTCATCGAACGTGGGCTGCGCGCCGCGCACCTGCAAGTCTGCCTGGCCCGACAGGCTGCGCGTCGCCGCTGAGAATTCGTTGAACGCGGCGCTGTTGATCAGTTGCACGGCGTAGCCGAGTGCGACACCGAGCGCGATGGTTGCAATCGCGATCAGCGCGCGGCCTTTGTGGCTGTGCCATTCGGCAGCGAGCAGCCAGCGCGTGAGCGTGCGCAGTCCGTGGTGCGTGGGATGCGCGCGGTGCGCGGTTGCGTTTAGCGCTGTGTCATTCATGGTTTTGGCGCGATGCGTGGGGCGATGTTGCGTGCATCGCGTGCAGCTTGCCTTCGCTCAGGATGAGCACGCGATCGGCGACGGCGGCGGCCGCTTGCGAATGCGTGACCATCATTGTCGCTGCGCCATTTGCCTTGGTTTCTTCGCGCAGCAGCGCGAGCACTTCATGCGCGGTGTCGGGGTCGAGATTGCCCGTGGGTTCGTCGGCGAGGATCAGTGTCGGACGATGCACGAGGGCGCGAGCGATGGCGACGCGCTGCAGTTCGCCGCCTGATAGCTGGCGCGGCATGTCGTTTCCGCGTCCTTCCAGACCGACGGCGGCGAGCATGTCGAGTGCGCGTTGGGGCGCGATGCCGTTCAGCAGTAACGGTAGCGCGACGTTTTGCGCGAGCGTCAGATGTGGCAGCACGTGGAACGCCTGGAAGACGAAGCCGAGTTTCTCGCGGCGCAGGCGGGTGGCGGTGTCGTCGTTCAGCGTTGAGACGGGCGTGCCGTCGATTAGCACCTCACCGCTGTCGGCGCGGTCCAGGCCCGCTATCAGGTTGAGTAGCGTTGATTTGCCTACGCCTGAGTCGCCCATGATGGCGATGAATTCGCCTGCTTCCAGTTTGAAGTCCAGGTTGGCCAGGACTACGCGGGTTGTTGCGTAGGCTTTGCTCAGTGAGCGGCATTCGAGGGCAGGGCGGGGGGCCGGGGGCGGCATTTGGGTCCTTGAGGTGTGTGCTTTTTTTGTCTGCGACGCTGGGTGGTGGTTTGGGTTTTTTGCTGGGGTTTGCGGTTTGGTTTGGTTGTTCTAGCCTTTCCGCTGGCATCCGCGCTTTGTTAGCTTGCTTCAAGCGTCGCCCCTGTGCGGGGCGGCACCTACTTTTCTTTGCCGCCGCAAAGAAAAGTAGGCAAAAGAAAGCGGCTAACACCGCCAGCGCTAGTTTTTGCCTGAGGGCCCCCAACGGGTCTTACACTTCACGCGGCAATCACGTGACCCATGTTAGTTGCCAGCGCTCTTACAGGGCTCATCACCCGCTTCACACCCCCGCGTTACAGCATGCCGTGCCAGGTATGCCACCGCCGCCAAGGTGGCAAACTGTGTGTAGGCCCCAGGTGCTCCACATGCCTCACTTCGGACCGATAGCGCATGCGTGCCACCATGTAAGAGCGCTACCCTGTACGACGCGACAACCTACACACAGTTTGCCACCTGGGCGGCGCAAACCATTCGCTGCCGCTCGCCCAAATATGGGAATGCGAAGCGGGTGAGGCGCTCATTCAGCGCGTTGGCAACGCACGTGAACAGGTGCGTTGCCGTTTGAACCGTAAGACCCTTTGGGGGCCCTCAGGCAAAAACAAAAGCTGGCGGTGTTAGCCGCTTTCTTTTGCCTACTTTTCTTTGCGGCGGCAAAGAAAAGTAGGTGCCGCCCCGCACAGGGGCGACGCGTGAAGCACGCTAACGCATCGCGGATGCCAGCGCAGCGCAAAGACTAGAACAACCAAACCGCCAATGCCACCACAAACCCCAAACCACCACCCAGCGTCGCAGACAAAAAAAATCAAAAAGTCAGATCGTGCAACTTCTTCATCCCATCCAGCAGCCATTGAAAAATCGACTGCTCCGACTGAGCAACAGGCGTCGGCGTCCCGAGCTTACCCAAAGTATCCTGCCTCCGCGACAGCATCTGACACATCTCCCTGGCGACGTCGGGCTTGTCCTTGAGCAGCGGCGTCAAGTCTTCCTTCTTCAACTGATAAACAGTCGCCGAAGTAAGCGCCGAGATGGTCACACGCGCCGGCATGCCTGCCAGCAGACCGGATTCGCCCAAGGCATCACCCGGCCCAAGACGAATCACTTCGACGGGCCCAGACGCATCTTCAGCCACGACAGAAAGCACACCCGAATCGACGATGGTCAAATGGTCGAGCACCTTGTCCGGCGTGACCACCGTGTCACCACGCTCATACGAGCGACGTGAAAGCATAGGCGCAAGACGCTGCAATTCATCCGCCGTCAACGCGGCGAATATCTCCACGCGCCGCAGCAGCGCAACGCGCGGATCGGTCTGCTGCGCCAGCGAAGGCGAAGGCGAAGACGAAGGCGCATACCCAACCCCAAGCGGCCTCAGTTCGACACCCGCCGCCTGCAACTGCCGGTAACACAAGTCATAAAG